>CADCCQ010000016.1 GCA_902799955.1 uncultured bacterium
CCAAAACAGATTCGGAGAGAAACCTTCAATACGCTCCGCGCCTGTGGGGTATGCAGCCGAATACCTCATTCCGTTCTCGTATGGCTTTTCTCCGCTCATCTGTTTAGTTGGAGTGGGAGTTGAGAGCCGCTGCGCTGCCGACAGATTCGCAAGCCCCAGCGCAAGCCCCACGAGGTTCGAGATCTTGAAGAACCTCGTGTAGCTGAGCACGCCGTACTTGGCGACAAGCTTGGCCACCAATTCGTCGACAAACGAGGAGCTGCACCGATCCACGCCGGCAAAGTCAAGCGTCACGAACTTCCGGTCGTTGTCTATGGCGTTTTCGACAACATGTCTGACCTTGCGAGCGGACTCGCGGGAGCCATAGCCATCCGCAAGCTCGGCGACTTTTAGGCAAAGGCTTCCATCCTCCTGCTCGCGCGCCAATTGAAGCGGAGCATCGTGGCGCAAAATGTCTATCTTTGTGGTCATTTCCCTTTGCCTAGCCGCTCGCCCGAGTACCTCTTGTCGTGGATTGGCCTCCACCACCATTCATTGTCAAGATACCACTGCACAGTCTTCCTGATTCCCGTTTCGAAGTCCTCCTGCGGCTTCCACCCCAGCTCGTTGCACAGTTTGGACGGATCAATGGCGTATCTCAAATCATGGCCAGGACGATCCTGCACAAAGGTTATGAGGCTGTCGTACCGCTTTGCATCCATGCGTGGCTTCAATTCGTCGAGGATGGCGCAGACGGTCTTCACCACTTCGAGGTTGGTCCGCTCGTTGTGCCCGCCGACATTGTATGTCTCGCCAGGAGCGCCCTTCTCGTTTACAAGCAGCAGCGCCCTCGCATGGTCATCGACATAAAGCCAGTCGCGCACGTTTGCACCTTTCCCGTACACCGGAAGCGGCTTTCCATCCAGGCAGTTGAGAATGATCAGCGGTATCAGCTTCTCCGGGAAATGGTAAGGGCCGTAGTTGTTGGAGCAGTTCGTGATAAGCGTCGGCAGTCCGTATGTGTCGTGCCATGCCCTGACAAGATGGTCGCTGGACGCCTTGGACGCCGAATACGGCGAGTGCGGGCTGTAGGGCGTCTTCTCCGTGAAGTAGCCCGTCTCTCCAAGCGTCCCATACACTTCGTCCGTGGATATGTGCTGGAAGCGGAACGCCGCCTTTTTCGCGGCGTCCAGCGTCTTCCAATATTTCAGAGCGGCCTGCAGGAGCGTCGCCGTGCCGACGACATTTGTGCGGATGAACTCGCCAGGCCCGTCAATGGAGCGGTCGACATGCGACTCTGCGGCGAGATGAAATATCGTATCCGGCCTGAAGTCGGCAAATGCCCCGTCCATCGCCATCTGGTCGCAGATGTCCGCCTTCAGGAACTTGAGACGCGGATTTGTCGACTGAAGAGTTTCCGGTCCAAGTCCAACTTCCTTCAATGACTCTGGCACGCCGGCATACGTCAGTTTGTCCACGACCAGCACTTCCGCCTGCGTCTCCTTCATCAACAGACGGACAAGTGCCGAGCCTATGAAGCCCGCCCCGCCAGTAACGATGCACCTCTTTGCGTATGAATTCATGTCACCTACAAGCAACCTCAGGCCAAGTCGTCCACAGTCGTCTGCGCGAAGCGCAAGCAAACATTGAACTTACCCTTTCACAACCAGCGTAAGAGATCCAGCTGCCTTGCCGAGGGTCGGACGAACGAGCGGAATCGTCACTTCCTTCTCCTCGCCCGGCGCAGGCAGGTCGTCGAAGTCGAGCACGCCCTGCGCTATGATGCGCGGCGCGTCCTTCTCGGCGACCATCGTCGCGAGCGCGTCGACCGGCGCGGCGGCGATGTCCCCGTAAGAGACGAGCGCGGCGTCTATCATGTCCGCGCCCTCCTTTAGCGCGGCCTTCGCCGTAAGCTGCAGAAGGCGGTGCAGCTTCTGCATCGTCACGGGCTCGGCGAGCGACACTGCGAACGCGGTGTGTCCGTCGATCTCTTCACGGAACATCACGCGCTTCGCCCATGGCTCCGAGGTGAAGTCGCACTTGCCCTTCTTCATCTTGATCTGGCGCGTCGCCGACTTCCTTGCGGTGCCGACCTTCGGCCATATCATCTCGATTGTGAGCAGGTTACGCGAGACCGGCAGACGCTTCTCCGGAAGCGAGGTCATCGTGAAGCTCTTGAGCGTTACTTCCACTTGCGTTTTCATAGGCGAGAGATGTCTAATTGTTGTCCGCAAGCCTGATTGTGAATCCACGGGGAACGACAACGCGCTCGAATGTCACTGTCACGTCGTCGATGCCCATCATGCAAGGCTTGCCGGATTTCAATGAATGGATCGTCCACTTGATCATCAGCACCTGGCCCGGGGCGATGGATATCTCCTCCGCCGGAGTTGCCGCAACGGGAGTGGAGGCCGGCGTGTCGTGCGCATCCTCCGCGCCGTACACGGCCGACTGCGTCGAACAAATTTCCGTCCACCCATCGCTGTACGCGGAAATCCAGTCAAGGCCGTCCACCACCTTTGCGGAAACGGACATCGTCTGGTTGGTGTCGTTCTTGAATCCCCACTGTTGCGCAGAATACGCGACGGAGGACACCTTCATTATGCTGTCCGTGTTGTTGGTGAACGCGATGCCGAACGAGAACTCGTCGTTCTGGGTTGAATACGCGCCTAATGCACGCACGAGATCGTTTCGATTTGTGGCAAACACGTACAAACCGCCGGTTGAGCCAGTACCGGCATTGTAATTGAACGAGCTGACTGCGTCTGCATCCTTATACGCCTGCCAGTACGGGAGCGTCGTGCCGTTGAGCCAGTCCTTCTCGCCCGTCGTCGCCGTGAACGCCGCGAGCGAATTGAAATTCTGCGTGTATGTATTTCCCTCGAGCGACGACAGCGGGCAGGCATTGAGCAGAGCCACCTTATCAGGATTCGCAAGGTCTACCTCAACGGCCCCAGTCTTCGCGGATGTCACTCCGCGCCTTCCGTATGCCTCCACAGCGAACTGCACGGGCACGGACGGCAGGCCCGTAAATGAATGCCCATTCACCACGCCGACGTCAAGTCCGTTCACGATGTACATCGGCTCAACGCTTCCCTCGGAGTAACCGAACAAGACCGCGACATCGTCGATAATCGCACGCGCAGAAGTTTTGTTTGTCGGCGAGAAGATGGCGATTCGGTCATCGGCATTCAGCGCTGGCAGCGTAACATGGTGCTGCGCTGCTTCATCACCAAGTGTGACCACACCGACGATGTTCGTCACACCGCCAGACACGACACCAAGAGGCATATCTCGTCCCTCGTCTGCCGTCTGCCGCCACGCCGTGATGCGAAGCGTCAGAGGCGATCCGGAGAATGCTGGTAGCGGCGGAGACACAAGCACACCCTTGTTCTTGGTATTGCCGACTCTAACGGTGCCCTCCTGCGAGTAAGCATAGACAGTTTCGGCATGCCACCCTGAAGCCCCACTATCAGTATAGGAATCCTTGAACGTTGTACTGGTAGAAGACGTTGCCGGCGCGTTCGTGAACGACTCCTGCCACAACGCAGTTCCTTCAGACGCGCCCGCGACTACGTTTGTCCATACGTAGACCCTGTAGCCCGTCGCGCCATCCACATCGCCCCAATAGGCATCGAACGACGTGCCTGTGACGTTGTTCGACACCACCACGCCGGATGGTGCGTCCAGCATCCCTTCCGACACGTACGCCACAAACGACGAAAGCCCAATTCCGATATCTGCCGCGATGCGGAACGAGCGGAAGTCGGTGGTTTCGGGGAAGTCGAACGACGCGCCTGAGGATGCCGCCGAGAGCGTCGCGACCATTGCTCCGTCTCCCAGCTTCGGGTAGGCTCTTATCGTGGCGGTAGCGGCAGCGTCCGAGCCTGAATAGCGGAGTTCAATCCGATCAACGGCATTGGAGTATTCGGGAGAGAGATATTCTCTGTTCTCAACTATCCATCCCTGAGGGAGTCCCGCGCCCGTGAAATCAGCAACGTACGTCGCAACGCCGCTGGCACCTGCCGACATTGAGCTGAGACCAGCAGAGAGGATAAGACCGCACAATGAAACTTGCTTTACCATTTGACTCCCTTGCCAGCTACTGCCTGGCATTTTGCGATGCGCTCCGCGCCCGTGGAGTATGCAGCCGAATACTCCCACCACGCCTTCTTCGATGTCTTTTTCGCCATCATCGCGTTGTTTAATATTATACCATAAAACCCCAAAAAAGGAAATCGCAAAAGCAAATTGCAAACGATTATTTCGTGGTCATTTTACAAAGGTCATTTCCGCAACAGATGCCGCGAGGCCCGTTGACTCTGCCTTCACGGAGACCTTACCTGCCGCGCCCTTCTTCGCCCTCACTATGACCTGCGCCCAGCCGTTGAACGTCCTGCGCCGCGGCTTGCGGAAGTCGTCGAAGTCCGTCTCGTCCCCGTTGTCCGTAGCCACGATCTCGCCCGGACCCTCAATGGAGAACTTCACCGGCACCTTCGCGTCTGGCACGACAAGCCCCTCGGCATCGCGCACGGACACGTTCAGGAACACGATGTCGCCCGACCGCGGCCCCTCGGGGATCTCCGCCTCGCCGAGGCATTCCACCTCAAGCACGAGCTTCGCCGGCGCACCGGTCGTCTTCACCTTGTCCCTCGCCCATTCCCTGCCGCCCTTGTATGTGACGACCTCGAGCGTCCCGGGCTCGTACTTCACGTCGTCCCACCGGAGGCGGTACGCGCGGTCCCAGACGCCGGGCTGCTTGCGCAGCCTCCCGAGCGACTTCCCGTTGAGGAACAACTCGCCTTCGTCGCCCGACGTGAACACGTAGACCGGCGTGACCTCGCCCTCGCGCCCCTTCCAGTTCCAGTGCGGCAGGATGTGCGCCATCGGCAGGTTCGGCATCCATCGCGACTGGTAGAGCCAGAAGGAGTCCTTCTTGAAGCCAGCCTGGTCGAGGAACCCCGTGTTGCACGTGTGGATCGCCGCGCGCGTCTTACCCTTCGCCTTCACCTCCGCGAGCGCCCGCCTCTGCGCCTCCTTGTCCGTGAAGTTTGGTTCCTTCCGCCATTTGTCGCACCAGAACGGCCCGCCGAGGTAGTCGATGCCCGTCCAGATGAATTCGCCCATGCACGTCCCGACCTTGTCCATCCAGTACCACTGCGCGTCCGGCGGACACGCCCAGCCCTTATCCACCGTCTTCCACCCCGTCGCCTCCCAGCAGTACGACGAGTTGTACATGTCGTAGAACGGAGTCTTGCCCCACGCCTGATGGACGGGGAAGTGGTATTCGCCGCGCGTCGCGCTCATGCACGTCGTCTCCGAACCGTAGAACGGGACGTTCGGGTGCTTCGCCACTAGCGCGGGATACTTCCACGCAAAGTAGTTGCACCCCATGACAGGCAGAACAGCCGGGTAGCCGTTGACGTAGTTTTCCGGGTTGTTGTTGGCGTTCGTCGCCGGACGCGTCGGATCCTCGGACGCCACGATGGCCGCCAGCTCCCGCGCCATCTTTGCGAACTTCTCGTATGGCGCGATGCGCCGAAAGCCCTCCGGTATCTCGTTGCCGACGGAGTACATGATGACGCACGGATGGTTGCGGTCCGTGCGCACCCAGGCGCGCACGTCGCGCTCGTGCCACGTTCCGAAGAGATTAGTGTAGCCGTTCTTGCGCTTCCCCGCCATGCCTATCTTGCCCCACTCGTCGAACACCTCGTCTTTCACAAGGAGCCCAATTTCGTCGCAAAGCTCCAGCAACCCTTCGTCCGGCGGATTGTGGGACGAGCGAATGGCGTTCACTCCCGCATCCTTGAAGAAAAGCAGCCTGCGGCGCTGGGCGGTCCTGTTCCACGCCGCGCCGAGGACGCCGAAGTCGTGGTGCATCGACACTCCGTTCAGCGGCACGGTGCGTCCGTTGAGCATGAAGCGCCTCTTGTCCGAATGGAACGAAATAGTCCTGATCCCGTAGCGGTACTTGTCGCCCTCGACGTCCACGGAGTAGAGGTACGGGTCGTCGATGTCCCACAGGCGCGGGTTCTCCACCGTGAAGACGCGCTCCTTCCTGCCGCTCTTCGACATCTCGTAGCGGATGCGCACCGTGGCGCACTTCGCCGTCACCTCGGGCGTCGTGATGAACACGCTCCCAGGCACGACGTAGTCCTCGGGGCAAACGAGCAGCCTGCACTCGCGGAACAATCCGCCGCCCGTGTACCATCTCGAAGAGTCCTTCACGTTGTGGCATCTGATGGCAATCACATGTTCTCCCGTTCCCCATTCCCCGTTCCCACCCCTGCTAGGGCATCGCCTTGGGCGACTCGCTTCGCTCGGGGGATACGTTCCCCGTTCCCCATTCCCCGTTCCCTTCTTCAACCCCTCAGTCAAATCCACCCGCCACCGCGTATATCCATACGGCCAGCCGCCGAGGAACTTGCCGTCAAGGTAAAGCATCGCGTAGCTCATCGCGCCGTCGCACTCGAAGAACACACGGCCATTCGGCGGAATGGCGACATTCGACGGACGGCAACCGACATCGGAGCCCTCGAATCTCAACTCACCACTCACCACTCTCAACTCACCACTCTCAACCCTAAACTTCATCCTATACCATCCGACGCCGGTCACATCGAGAAAGGCATCGCCGTATGCTCGGCTAGAGTCGAATGGCTTCTCTACGCCCCAGTCGTGCGGGACCCGCACCTCGCGCCATGACGAGTCGTCGAAGTCAGGTTGTGCCCACTTGAACGCTGGCGCACCACTCGTATCGCCCCTGTCGGCGCGGTCGAGGATGTCGCTCATAGCCTTGATGGTAAGATTCGTCCCCGCCGCAGGATCGTCCGCCTTGACAAAACGCCACCCTTCCCTGAGCGGAACCTTTACCGTCCCGCCGATGGCAACCATCGCACAAAGCACCAACGCTCCACTCAGCATCATTCTTTTCATCATCTTTTGCATCCTCCATCCTGACAATTCGCTAGTCCGCATGCGCGGAGAGCCGCCACCCTCCACTCCGACATTATGAACACAGACGACGGACTTTTCATACAGTAAAGTATATCACAATTCCACCATAATGAGGGATACTTTATACAAAAAACACATCCCCACAATCCCCTAAGACCAAGGGGAAAAACTAAAATGAGATTTCATTGCGGAACTTTTTTCCAATTCTCAAACCACGATAAAACACCGATTATCCATCAATAATGCAATATAATAAATAGTCATATAAATCGTTATGCGGGGAGTGTCCCCACAAAGAGATATACTCTATGCGGGGAGTGTCCCCACGGGAGGAGTGATGGGATGGGATAAAGGAAACTGGATGGAATTTTGGGCGATTATACTATTGACCTGTGAATGGTAAATCTGGTATCATATTCACCATGAACAGATTCACCGAAAAAGACATCGCGAAGATCGACCGTGCGCTCAAGCGGGAGTTCCAGGCTCACCCCGCGCCGATAATCGAGCTAATCGAGGCGCAGACGAAAGACCCCTTCTGCGTCCTCGTCGGCACAATACTTTCCGCGCGGACGAAGGACGCCTGCACCGCCGGGGCGGTGAAACGGCTCTTTGCGACCGCAAAGGGAAATACATTTACCCCCGCCGACCTTGAGCGACTCTCCGTAGAGAAAATCGAAAAGCTCATCTATCCCGTAGGATTCTACCACGACAAGGCCAGGCATCTGAAGGCCCTCCCTGGCGCGCTGCGCGAGAAGTTCGGCGGCGTCGTACCCCAAACCGTCGAGGAGCTTTGTGAACTGCCGGGCGTCGGACGCAAGACCGCCAACCTGACTGTCGCCGTCGGGTTCTCGCTACCCGCGATATGCGTCGACGTGCACGTCCACCGAATATGCAACTGGCTCGGCATGGTCAACACGAAGAAGCCCGTCGAGACCGAGATGGCCCTTCGCGAATCCCTCCCAGTAAAATACTGGAAGACCTGGAACAGCCACCTCGTGTCGTTCGGCCAGACGCGATGCTCGCCCGTGCGCCCGAAGTGCGCCGGATGCCCGATCGCGTCGTACTGCCGTTCGCCAAAGAAGTCCGCCTAGGCCCTGAGTGTGCCGTCGCCCGTCACCACGTACTTGTACGTCGTCAGCTCCTCCAGGCCCATCGGGCCACGCGCGTGGAGCTTGTCGGTGGAGATTCCGATCTCCGCACCCATCCCGAACTCCGCGCCGTCCGTGAACCGTGTCGATGCGTTGTGGTAGACGCAGGCGGAGTCAACGTCGCGCAGGAACTCCGCCGCGCGACCGGCGTCGTTCGTGACGATGCAGTCTGAATGATGGGACGAATTCGCGTTGATGAAGTCGATCGCCGCGCGGTAGTCGCGTACCGTGGCGACATTCAAGTCGAGGGAAAGATACTCGACTCCAACGCCGTCGTCGTGCAGCGCAACGCCCTTGTCCGCCGCCCACGCCCTGACCATCGGCAGGAACATCGGCGCAAGCGCCTCGTGCACGAGCAGGCACTCCGCCGCGTTGCAGGCCGACGGACGCTGCACCTTCGCGTTGTCGAGGATGGAAAGCGCCATCGCGAGGTCGGCCTTGTCGTCGACGTAGACGTGGCAGACGCCCTTGTAGTGCTTCAGCACCGGAATCAGCGCGGCCTCGCACATGGCGCGGATCAGCCGCTCGCCGCCGCGAGGGATCGCGACGTCGACAAGCCCCGTGGCCCTGACGAGCTCCGCGACCGCGGCGTGGTCCTGAACCTCGACGAACTGCACGGCGTCCGACGCCGCCTCGCCGCAAGCCGAGACGAGCCCGCGCCTGACGCTCTCGGCAAGCGCCTTGTTGGAGCGGACGGCCTCCTTGCCGCCGCGCAGGATTATCGCGTTGCCCGTCTTGAGGCACAGCGCCGCGGTGTCCACGAACACGTTCGGCCTCGACTCGAACACAACCGCCACGACGCCAAACGGCTCGCGGACTTTCCTGATCTCGATTCCGCTCGGACGCTTCCGAGTCCACACGACCTCGCCAACCGGGTCTGGAAGGCCCGCGACGTGGCGGACGCCGTCCGTCATCGACTCGAACCGCGCCGGGGTTAGCGTAAGGCGGTCCACCATCGCGGGCGAAAGGCCGGCGGCCTTCGCCGCGGCAACGTCCTCGGCGTTCGCGGCGTATATCGCGTCGGAGTCCGCCTCAAGTGCGTCCGCCATCGCGGCGAGCGCGGCGTTCTTCTCCGCGGTCGTCATGCGCCGGAGGACCGCCGCGGCCGCCCGCGCCTTCCTGCCCATCTCCTGAATCAGCTCATGTATGTCCATCGTTCACCATCCTTCGTTCGTCATTCACACTATCAGCATGCAGTCGCCGTAGCTGAAGAACTTGTACCTCTCGCGTACTGCCATCGCGTATGCGCAGAGGATGCGCTCGCGTCCGGCGAGCGCTGATACCATCATCAGCAGAGTCGACTGCGGGAGGTGGAAGTTCGTGAGCATCGCGTCGCACACCCTGAACTTGTACGGCGGGTAGATGAAGATGTCGCTCGCGCCCGCGCCCGCGACGACGCGAGCGTCCTCCGTCGCCGCCGCGACGGTCTCAAGCGTGCGGACGGTCGTCGAGCCGACGCAGAAGACGCGTCCGCCGCGCGCCTTGCATTCGTTGATTGCCTGGGCGGTCTCCGGCGGAACGGAGAACGCCTCGAAGTCCATGTGGTGGTCCTCGATGTTGTCCGCCTTCACCGGACGGAACGTGCCGGGGCCTACGTGGAGCGTCACGGCGACGCGCCTAACGCCCTTGGCCTCCAGCGCGGCGAATATCTCCGGCGTGAAGTGGAGCCCTGCCGTCGGCGCGGCGACCGACCCCACCTCGCGCGCGTAGATCGTCTGGTACCTCTCGCGGTCCTCCGCCTCCTCCGCGCTCGTTCCCTCGCGCTTCACGTACGGCGGCACGGGCGTGCGCCCGAACTCGTCCAGCAAATCGGCGAGCGGCCTCTCGGACGCGAACGCGACGGTCCACATCCCCGGGCTTGAAAGCGGCTTCACAAGCGTGGCCTTCAGCTCTCCCGCGGGCCCGAACACGGCGACCTGCCCTTCGCGGCATCTCCTGCCGCTGCCGAGGATGCAGTTCCACTCGAGGTGAGAAAGCGAATCTCCGCCGAAGCCCGGGATCTCCGAGCCGTCCGCCGGCGCGGGGGCGACCATGAGCACCTCCACGGCGCCCGGGGTGTCCGCCCACGTTCCAACGAGCCTGGCCGGGAACACCTTAGTGTCGTTCACTACGAGGAGGTCGTTCGGCGTTATGTACTCGACGATGTCTCCGATGTGGCGGTGCTCAAGTATCCCGCCGTCGCGATGGAGGACGAGCATCCTCTCCGTCCCGCGCCTCTCGGCGGGGTGCTGCGCGATGAGCTGCTGCGGAAGCGGGTACCAGAACTGCGAGGTCTTCATTTCGCCGCGCCTCCCGCAATGCGCCCGAGAAGCTCGTCGAGTCTCCGCCGCGCGCCGTCTCCGACGTCGTCGAAGAGGCTGACGCCGTGAGAATCCATCGCGACGACGCCAGGGAAGCCCTCTACCTCGAAATGCCAGCACGCCTCGGCCGCGCCGAACTCGTCGAGGAGCGACACACCCGCGACGCGGCGCACCGCGGCCGCGTAGACCGCCGCCGCGCCGCCGACGGCCTGTACGTACACCGCGCCGCATTCGCGCATCGCCTCGAGCGTCGCCGCGTCCATCCCGCCCTTGCCGATTATCACCCTCACGCCGGAGCGCCTGATGAAGCCGGGCTCGTACGGGTTCTCCCTGACAGACGTCGTCGGGCCCGCCGCGACGACGCGCCAGCCGCCGTCGCCGCCCACGACTACCGGACCGCAGTGGTAGAGCGCGCCGCCGCGGAAGTCGACGTCGATTGCGCCGCCCTCGGCGAACCACTTGTGGAACCTGTCGCGCCCGGTGTGGACCAACCCGCTAATCCTCACTGCGTCCCCTGCCTTCAGCGCGCGTATCTCGCGTTCGCCGCAGGGCATCTTCAAGTCTATCATTCCCTAGAACCCCTTTCTGTCGCGCTCTCCCCATGCATGGCGCATGAACTTGACGGAACGCGAGAAGATCTGGTCGACGTTCGCAACCGTCGAGACGTCGAGCATATCCCTCACCTCCTCGCTGGAGAGGTGAAAGCGAGTCTTGAGAAGCATGACGTACGCCCGCTCCGGGTCGTCGTTCCAGAGGTCCCGGAAGCAGAGGTGCGTCATGTTCCAGACCTCGTTCATCGTCATCTTGAGGTCGTGCACGGGTACCTCCATGCCCTCGTGTCCGTCGCCGTCGTCGCTGGGCGCGCCGGCGCTGTCTATGGAGATCTCGCCGTGCTTGTTCGGGTCGGCGTTCAGGATGTAGCCGCGCACGTACTTCCTGAGCCAGCCCTGGAGGCTTCCGCCGTCGTCGCGGTAGAGGTTGATCTTCCCCTTGCCCATCATCTCCTCGTAGAGCATGCCCATGAGGTCGCCGTCGGTGATCGAGAAGCGCTTCATCAGGTCGGCGTTCTTAGGCGACTTGGTCTCGGGCACGATGACGCGTTCCCAGACGAGCTTCCATCCGGCGTCGCCGCCCTCCTTCACGAGTTCGAACCATTCATGATCGGTCATAGTGGGTAGTCGGTAGTGGTTAGTGATTAGTGGTTAGTTGGTAGTCGTTAGTCGCTAGTGGTTAGTCGCTAGTGGTTAGTAGGTAGTGGTTAACGGATGGTGGCTTCAGGCGAACGTCAGGGAGCCGGGCACGGGGTCCATGCCGGGGCGCTTGAGCCAGATGGCAGTTTCGTGCTTGCCCTTTATGAAGTCGGCGTACGCGAGCGAGCCTTCTCCGTCCGTGATCTTTATCGCCTGCCCGGCGAATTCGAAGACGCCGTCTGCGACCTTCTCGCAGTCGCCGTTCTCGACCGTTACCGGGAGGTCGTCGCCCTCCTCGGCGCCGCCGGGGAATACGATGTTCGCGGCCCAGCGCATCTTCGTGTCCTTTAGCTGGTGAGAGACGACCGTCAGCGTTATTGTCTTTCCTTCCGGGACTTTCATGTATCGCCGTTCTCCTTTCTCGCCCTACGTCAGCGGCGCGGCGGGGCTTCCGAAGACCCGCACGCCCTGCGGCACGTCCAGGAACACCGTGGAGTGCGCCCCCACGACCGCGTCCCTGCCAATCTTCCTCCTCGGCGTCACGACCGCGCCGGGATAGACGCACGCCCCCTCGCCGATATGCACGCCGCCGCCGATGGAGCACTGCGCGTACACATGAGCGAAGTTTCCGATGTTGACGTCGTGCCCGATGGACGTTCCGTGGAACACGCAGCTGTGCCGACCGATGTGCGTGTCGCACGACACAAATGCATACGGCCCGACAAACGACCCCTCCTCCACCCGGACATTGCAGCCCAGCACTGCAGTGGCGTGGACGAGCTTCACGAATTGCGCGCCCCGCTCCTCTAGCGCCTCAACGCATCTCCTGCGCGCGCCGATGTCGCCGATCGCGGTGATGAACACGTCGTTGTAGCCGATCTTGAACCCGGCCACGGACCCCACCACGGGCGGATAGTCGCAGAACCTGTCGAGGGCGTCCGGGCGGTCGTCGAGGAACCCGGCGATCCTGAAGTCGTCGCCGTAGCCGACGGAGCCCTCGGCCATCGCCAGCATCTCGCGCCCGAAGCCACCGGCGCCGACTATGAAAAGCCGCTTCACGCCAGCACCCTCCGCATGAGATCGCCCGCCGACGCGAATTCGCCAAGCTCGGCGAGCGAAAGGTCCGCGCCATAGCGGCGCTGCATGTCGAGCTTCAGCGCGAACGCGGTGAGCGACCCCCACATGGGCGTCTCCCGGTAGTCGTCGCCAGGGGAGATCGAATCCTCCTCAAGTATCTCCGCCAGGCACGAAAGGAACTCGCGCTCCCTGTCGCCGGACATTTCCTTAGCCTCGTCAGCCATCGCCGCCCCCTGGCCTTCCATTACCACTCGAAGTCGACCGACTTGCCTTCGCGCGTGCGAAGCCCCTTCACCTTGCCGTGCTTCCAGTCGGAGGGGATAGAGCGCTCGAGGAGGATCTCGCAAACGGCGCCGACCATGCCGAGGTTGCCGTCGATCTGGAACGGCGGATGCGTCGCGAACATGTTGTCGAGCGTGTTGTACCTGAGGAGCGACTCGAGCATCTCGCCAGCCTTGTCGCCCTCGCCGAGCCTAGCCCAAAGCGCGGCGCGCCACGGCCACGTCCAGCTGCGGCGCGAGTCGCCCGTCGTGGCGCGTCCCGCGAGCGCGACCTTCGCCGCCTGCGCAAGTTCGGGAGTTGCCTTGCGCGAGATTGTGGAACCTGGATAGACCGCATAAAGGTGGCTCGTATGGCGGTGCTTGTCGCCTTTCACGTCGCGGTCCGTCTCCCACTCCTGGAGCTGGCCCCACGAGCCGATCTTGTCTTTGAGGAGCTTCGGCTCGAGACGCGCGACCTCGCGCGTGAAGTCGTCGTCGATGCCGAGCGTCTTCGCGGCGGCCAGGACCGACCGGAAGAGCTCGCGCATGATCTGCTGGTCGTGCGCGACGCCGTCCTCGCGCGGGCCGTGCTCCGGGCTCCAGCCGTTCTTCACGACGACTGTGCCGTCGGCGCGCTCCTTGAGCTGGGTGGAGATCACGAACTCCGCCGCGCCCTTCATCACCGGCCAGCACACGTCGCGAAGATACTTGTCGTCGCGGGTGAAAAGCCAGTGGTCGTAGCACTGCGCCGCCATCCACGGCGCGCCCGCGAAGTTCCACCTCCATCCCCCGCCACCGACGGCGTTCGCGCTCGTCCTGTAAGCGTACCCCTTCGATCCTGGGAACGCGGCACGCGTTCCCCTCTCGGCGACGGGGAGAGTGTTGACCATCCAGTCGGAGAATGGCGTGAAACACTCGAAGAGATTCGCGGAGTCCGCGCCCCAGTAGTTCATCTGGATGTTGATGTTCGTGTGGTAGTCGCAGTGCCAGGCAGGACGGTTGGAATTGTTCCAAAGCCCCTGGAGGTTCGCCGGAAGCGTCCCTGGGCGCGAGCAGGAGATCAGCAAGTAGCGCCCGAAGTTGAACTGGAGCGCGGTGAGCGCTGGGTCCTTCGCGCCCTTGCGGACACGATCAAGCCGGACGCGCGTCGGCACCGTCTTGTCGCCTTCGCCGAGGTCGAGCGTCATGCGGTCGTAGTAGCCCTTGTAGTCCTTGACGTGGCGCGCGAGGACGGCGTCGAAGGAGTCCACGCAGTCCTTCGCCGCGGGAATCGACTTCACGCCAGTCGCGGCGCGCAGAACGATGACGGCGCGCGAGCAGTCGCCGTTGCGGAAGAGGTCGTAGCGCGCGGCGTATTCAAGCCCGTTCGGAAGCTTCCCGGAGAGCGTCCCAGGCACCACCGTCGGTTCGTCGTGCGCACCTTCGAGCGTGACGACGAAACCTTCGAAGCTCTTCGAGGGGATTTCAACCTCTATGAATATCGCGTCGTCCGGCGCGCTCGCGAACATGCGGCGGCGGACAAGCTTCCCACCGACGGAGAACTCGTCAGAGTACACCGCCGTTGAGAGGTCTAGCTGGCGGCGGTATCCCGTGACTTCGCCCTCCGGGAGACCGAAGATGGCGATGTTCATCGCCCCGAAGTTCTGGTACGCCCCCATCTTAGCATAGTTCGCGTTCGCCTCGCCGTCGGAGACGGCCTTTGATATGTTCTCGTCGCCGGTCCAGAGCGAATCCACGTTGAACTGCACGCAAAGCGTACGCGTGCCGCCGTCGACCATGCAGCCGAGGCGCCCGTTGCCGAGCGGATACCACGAGCGCTCCCACGCACCCGACTTGTACCCGCCGGACACCCTGTCGCCGACAGTCGTCCCGGCCTTGTCCATGGTGGCGGGACGGTTGTCCCAGATGATGTTCTCGGCCGCGTTCGCGGCGATGGCGCCAGCCGTCACCGCCGCAAGGATCGTCATGGATCTCATTTTCCCTCCGGATAGTCTTTCTCTTACCTTGTCTCACGTCCGGACGCTTTCCGGGCGCATGTTAGAATTCTACCAAAAACACCCCTTTTAACGCAAGCAAAAACGGCGAAAAATGATTAAACGAAAAACGCATTCGACCCATG
The DNA here is from genome assembly GCA_902799955.1 of uncultured bacterium. Classification (GTDB taxonomy): domain Bacteria; phylum Verrucomicrobiota; class Kiritimatiellia; order RFP12; family UBA1067; genus UBA1067. The sequence goes on from CADCCQ010000016.1 coordinate 15,034, forward strand.
TCTGGGGAATGCGTCTCGTAATTGGCTCGGGCGGCTGGATTCGAACCAGCGACCAATTGATTAACAGTCAACTGCGCTACCACTGCGCCACGCCCGAATCAATTTGTGATATATAGTATATCATTTTTCCCACTTCGGTGCAAGCGGGAATTTCAATTATTTTTGCGTGGACGAATGGCGCCTGTCACGCGCCGCAGTGGACGCGGCAGAAGTCGTTGCAGCGCGCGACCTCCTTGACCGCGTTCGAGCCCTTCGGGATCTTGTACTCGAGCTCGATGTCGCAGTAGATCGGCCAGTTCCTGCGCTGGAGAAGCGGAAAGAGCTTCGCGAGAGGCGTGTCGCCCTTGCCGAACTCCAGGTTCTTCGCGCCGTTCGCCTTCGTCGTGCGGTCCTTCAGATGTATCGAGTATATCCTGTCGTGGTATTTTTCCACGAACGCAAGCGGGTCTATGAAGCGCTTCTTGTCGGACGTCGTCGCCGCGACGTAGTGCCCGATGTCGAAGTTGATCATCAGGTTCGGCGAGTAGCCGAGCAGCGGCCCGTCGTATGTGAGCGCGTCTATCTGCATGTGGTTGTGGAACGCTATGTAGATCCCGTGCTTGTCCGCAAGCGCCGCGCAGCGCCTTCCGATCGTCTCGTACTCCGACGGCTTCGGCACCTCGCGGGTGATGCACCGCGCGCCAAGGGCCTTGGCCGCCGCGATGCGGTACTCGTCCTCCTGGGCGTTCTTGCCGCCGATCCCGCCGTATTTCACGATGTGGAGCGAGACGCCCGCGTCGTCGAACATCTTCTTGAGCACGGGCAGCTTCGACATGTCGCGCTTCCCGCCCTTGCCGACGAAGCCGTCGACCACCTCGCCCTTGAGCTCCAGCGTGCCCAGGCCGGACTCCACCGCATACCGCACGACGCTCGCGGCGTCGCACGGCATCGAACGGTAGCTGTAGGTTATGCATCCGACCTCGATGCCGTTGTACAGCGAGCGCCTGCCGGCCTTCCCTGCCTGTCCCTGCGCGGGAGACGGTGCCGGCGGCAGCGGCGAGCTGGCGCACCCCGCAATCGCGAACAACCCTAGTTCAATGAATTCCCTTCTGCTTATCTCCATGGTTTTTCCCTTTGCCTTTTATGTTTGTGACTTGTTGATGTTTCCTCTCGTTTGTTATCCCACTCTATTCGCCCGTCGCGGCATATCTGCCGACGAGGGCGTCCACCATCTTCTTAGGCACGGCAAAAGCCGTGCCGTGCCGGATGCCCCTCGGGAAGCTGACTTCCGACGACGCGTCGCGCCACGTCTTCCCGCCGTCGATCGACTTCACGGCCCCGTAGCGGTGTTTCATGTAGCAGTCGAAATACACGTATATCGCGTTGCCGACAATCAGCGGGCTCGGGCCTTCCACCCAGTCGCGCGTGAAGTTGATCGGCGCGGAAATCGCCTTGCCCTCCCATGGCTCCTCAAGGCTGTCCGTCCAGACCGTGCGGATGTTCTTCTCTGCCGGATGCCCCGGCCCGGTGTTGTCGTTCTCGTTCTTTACGGTCATGAGCCACCTGCCGCCGACGCGCACAAGCGCCGCGTCGATTGCGCTGAAGTCGGGGTTGAACCACAGCCGAGTCGGCGAGAAGCTCTTCCAGTCCTTCGTCGTAGTGACGTAGATGCGGTGGTTTGACTTCCCCTTCTGGTTCACTCCGTCGCCGCTGTGGCGTCCGGGGATCGACGTCGCCCAGTAGATGTAGAAAAGCCCGCCGGCTGGGTCGTACGTCACCTCCGGCGCCCAACAGTTCCGCGCCGCCGGCTCGTGCGCCATGACGGGTATCTCCTGCTGTGCGCTCCATTCGACAAGATCCTTCGAAGTGGCGTGCCCGATGACGCGCTCTCCCCAGCCCGTCGTCCAGACGACGTGGAACGTCCCGTCCGGCCCGCGGCAGATGGAAGGGTCGCGCAGCAGCTTCGCCTTTCCGACCTCGGGCACGAGGAAAGGCCTCTCGCCGTTGAGGGCGGTCCACTTGAGCCCGTCGTATGAATACGCGAGCCTCATTCCGGCGGCCTCGCCCCTGCGCCTGCCGTGCCCCTTGTCGCTGAAGTACGCGAACAGGTACGCATCGTCCTGCGTGTAGCCGGTCGGCATACCGTCGGCAAACGACGAAACAGACGCCGCGCAGACGGCGAGGATTACGGAACTTGCGAAGTTAGCGATGTTTTTCATTTTGACAACACCTTTATTTCCTTTTCACGTTCTTGTGAACATTATAGCACGCCCCCCATAAAATTTGCAAGAAATTATTGCGATTTTTGGCAACGACGCATCCATACAATTCATCACCGCCCCCTCTGATGATGGGAGACAACTTCTCTCAAACAACGCCTTCGACAGCGGGCAACCGCCCGTAGATTCAAAAACGCCGCGTAACGCGGCGAGAAGAAAAAGTTGTCTTTGCAAGTTGTTTCCGTTGTTTCCAAATACGTGCAGACGAAAATGCAGACAAGCACTTTACCCCTGCTACCAGCCATGCCTGGCGGCGAAGTCCATGTAGCGGTCCCAGTCGTATGGGTCGAGGGAATGCTTGCCGGGACGCAGGTGGTACGAGACGCTTCCCTCCTGCTGCTTCTCGCCCGGAGCGGGGAATCTTTCCGCAATGAGCCCCCTTCTGCCGTACAGTTCCCACGCGGGCGACGCAAGCTTCGCGCTCCACCACTCGCCGGGCTGTCCACACCAGTGGTCCTCGGACGCGGAGGCGACGCAGAGCAGCCGCGGCGCGACGAGGGCGAGCAACTCGTGCTGGTCGAAGTCCATCGTCATCTCCTTGCCGCCGTACTTCTTCGGGTAGTTGCCGCAGTACCAGTTCGGGAAGTACTTCGGGATGGACGCGATGTCCTCGCTCTTCGGAAGGCGGATGTGGTTGAGCTTCGCGCCATGCGCCCCGGAATTGTTGGAGCAGACGAGCGCGAAACGCCTGTCGGTCACGCCCGTCCAGATCGCGGTCTTGCCGCCGCGCGAATGGCCGACGATTCCGACGCGCGTGGCGTCGATGGCCGGTTCCGTCTCGATCCAGTCCATCACGCGACTCGCCGCCCACGCCCACGCGGAGATCGTGCCCCACGATTCGTCCGTGCGCGCCTCGGGCTTCTCCACGCACGTGAACACGCCCTGCGCAAATCCTGTGTTCACCTCCGTCGCGATGTCCTCGGTGAGGAAGCCGATCGTCGCGTAGCCGCGTCCGACAATCTGCTCCACCGGCCAGCACACGCTTGTGATCACGTGGTCGGCCCCCACCTTCGAACGACTCTTCAGGCAAATGCTCACGAACGCCGGAACCGGCTTTTGCGCCTTGGGAATGTAGACGGTGAACGGGAACGAGAACTTTCCGAGCGGCCCGTCGAACTCCGCGCGGACGAGTTTCCGCACGGCCTTGCCGTCCATCACGGGACGCTCGTCGTACACCTTGAACGAAATGCGCTTCCGCTCGTCCAACACGGCGGGACGGCGTCCGTAAACATCCTTCTGGAATCGCTCCAGCAGTTCCGGCGCGCGGGCCTTCTCCCACGCCTCCTTCGTCTTCACCTCTTCGCCCGCAAACGTCCGCATCAGCTCCGGCACGTTCTCCGGCTCGGGAATGTTCGTGTCAACGGCCCTGAAGTGGAACTCCACCATTGCGGACGTCACCGGCTTCTTGAACTTCACGGCGAGGCGGCGCGGGCGTCCATCCGGCGGCGTGTTCTGCGTTTTGCCCGCCACCCAGATCGCCCATTTCCCCTCAGGCGCGTCCTTCGCGACCGGCTTGTCGCCTCGTCCGTTGTCCATCGTGCGCACGTCCCATTCCCATTCGCCGCCGGAAACCTCGACATCGACGGCAAGACGTCCCTTCTTGCCGACGAATTCAAACCCCGGACCTTGCTGTCGTACGCTTGCTGTCACATCGGCCGTCGCCGCCCTGCCATCCACGCCGACCAATGTCGTCAGCGGGTCGTCGAACGCCGTCGGTTCCTTGAAGTCGACTTCATCGCGGATCGTCACGGTCTGTGCCGCACGATCGTAGATGAACTTGCGGTGGAGACGCTTGAGCGTTTTCGATGGATACGCGCCCGTCAGGTCGAACACGACCGTGTCGCGGTTCGGCCTGAATTCCGTGCGGATGATCCGTGCGGCGTAGCGGCGTCCCAGCCCCTGCAACACGCCGGGACGCGGTACGGGATGTCCGAAGCTGTTCAGCACCTCGGAATCGTAGCGCCGCGACGAGAACGTGCGCCGCGAGTAGAGTTCACCGCCCACGTCGCCGCACAGCACATCGCCGCCGAGTGAGATCGCGTACGAGCCCACGTCGTTGTGGTTGTGGAGTTCGGCGTTGTGTCCGCCCTTCACGCCCAGGGCGATGCCTTCCTTCCCGCCACCGGGCCGCATCAGGTACACCTGCGATTGCGGGAACACGCTCCGTACGGGCAACGGGGCTGGTGAGACAACAAGCGTACTACAACAAGATTTCGCCCTGCCTTCATGCTGTCGTACGCTTGCTGTCCCAACTTGCTGTTGTATGCTTGTTATCCCACCTTGCTGTCGTACGCTTGCTGTCCCACCTTGCTGTTGTATGCTTGCCGTCCCAAACACGCGCAACGCAATGAACGCACATGCCGGGCACGGACTGAAACTCGCGGAGTCTCCCTTGTTGAGCGACAGCGGTCCCACACCCGAACCGGGAACCACCTTCGGCCAGAACCTGTGGCATAGGTCGAGAAGCGAAAGGTCGGGCGCACCGCCACCGTCCGCGAAATGCGGCGAAAGACCGTTCTCCAACTGGAAGTTCACGGCGTATGCGGCGACGGTCGCCGCCATCGGCAAATCGAGCGTCACGAATCCGCCGGTGGCCTGTTCTGCCATCGCGCGCAGCGCGACGTAGTGTCCGAAACCGTAGTTCCAGTAGCCCATTCCCTCTGAACAGTAGCCGTCGCGTCCGAATCCCTGGAAGTAGTGGGGCATCGCCCGTTCGACCGCCTCAAGACACTCCGCCCGCTCGCGGCGGCTGTCGAGGATTGCGAGGGCGGCGCCGACGCATCCGGCGTGACACACTGGCGACCAGTTGGTCCTTGCGAAGAACCACCAGAGCGGATCGCCACCGCCGCCCTTGGCGAGCGACGGATTACGGCACGCCGCAAGGTACAGATCCAGGACGCGTTTGCGGCATTCCAACTTCGCCCGCGCCACCAGTTCCGGCGGCAGGACGTCCGCGAACCAGTTGGCCGCATACGCGACGATCCACGCCCTGTTCGCGCTGAAGAGACAGATCACCGGCTGGCCCTTGACGAATGCTAGATCCTTGGTGTCAGTGGCGGGGATCGTCCACACCTTCTCGTCGAGGATCGACTCGAGGTAGCGGCGAATCTCCGGCACGAAGCGTCCCTTCCATTCAAGCGCCTCCGCCACCATGAAGAGATTGAGGCGGTACGCCTTGCGGAAGTACGGCGTCTCGTAACGCACCCTGTTGCCCGTGCGGGAGAAGTCGCGGTAGAGGTCGTCGGACAGTTCGTCGATCTTCGCGCCGACCAGCTTTTCCGCCGATGCGATGATCGCGGCTGCGGCGGGGTCTTTCGCAAGCGGCGCCCACGCCGCGCGGTCGCACGGACGCGGCGCCGGCGTGCAGGGCCTTTCCGGCAGGCGCGCAGCGATCTGGTCCACGCGCGAGACGTGCGCAAGCGCATACCGGCGCAGCTCCGTCGCAGCCAGCAGATAGCCGCCCGCGCCGTACGTCTCGGTCGAGTCGGGGCCGAAGTTCTTCACCGGACTTTCCCCGATCGGCTGTACCCACCCGAACTTGCCGTCCTCACCGACGCAGCGACACATCGCCGCCCACGCCCGTTCGATGCAGGGGATGTACGTCGCCTCGTCAAGTACGCCGTTGTTCACGCCCCAGGCGAGCGCGTAGCAGAAGAACGCGCTCGCACTCATCTCCGGCGCGTCGGGGTTCTTTCCGTCGAGGAGGCTGGCGGACCACGCCCCGTCCGCGCGCTGGATCGTCCGCACCTTCGCGCACATCTCCTTGAACAGCGCCGTGAACCACCGCCGTTCCGCGCTGTCCGTGGGAAGCTCGCGGATGACGAGCGGGAGGCCGGCGAGGACCCATCCGTTCCCGCGTCCCCAGAAGAGCTTTTTGCCACCGGGAGTCGTCCGCCCCACATACCGCGCGTCTCGCCAGAAGAGATGATCCTCGCGGTCGTAGAGGTGGTCGTAGGTGGCACGGTACTCGCCCATCATGAAATCGAGGTATTTTTGCTCGCCCGTGATCGCCGCGAGCTTTGCCCACACGGGCGGGGACATGAAGAGCGCGTCGCACCAGTACCAGCGCCGCCTGTTCTGGACGACGCGCTCGCCTTCGCGGCGGGCGAGCGGCGCATCGACATGCGCCGCCATGAACGCGTCGAGTTCCGTGCGCACGGACGCCACGACCGCATCATCGCGCTCCGCGCGCGCGATGTCGAGCCAGGCTTGTCCAATGCAGTGCGTGTTACCCACGTCGGCGTCGCGCTTCTCGAACTTCCAGCCGTACGTGCGCCCCTCCTCGCGGATTGCGTCGATGTACCTGCGCTCTCCCGTCGCACGCGCGAACTCCGCCAGCCCGGCGTAGAACGCGCCATAGCTCCAGTCGCGGTGGTTGGCGCGCTTCGGATGCGCCAGCATCCAGTCCGCCACCTTCACGCCGTTGGACGCAATCGTCGCGGCGTCGAACGAGGCGCACACGGCGCCTTCCGCCGTACACGCCGCATACACCGCCAACAACGCAATCCCGAAAAACTTCATTGTCTTCATTGTCGACTCTCCTTCAGTCGGACACCACGACCTCCAGCACACCGCGCGCGTTCACTGGGATTTCCACGACAATGGCACGACACTCGGGGATATATTCAAACTTGGCAGAAGCGCCAGCGAAGAGAACGCATTGCGGCTTCGCCACACGCGTCACCACAACCTTTGACGGCGTCTGTGGCCACGCCGTGATACGGCAGCGCAACGCTCCCTTCTCCGGTGCAAGCGCCTCCACTTCGCCCGCCGCATGCACAAGCGCCGGCGCGCCGCCATCTGCACGCGCAAGCGCACGCAGCGAATAGAACGGCACCTTCACATATTCGGCGAAGTTCTCCTGCACAGTGCCAGGGTTGATCGGAATCGGGTAACGAGACTGGTGTTCAATGTTCCAGGAGTCGGGCAGCAGACCCACGAAGCGCGGCTCTGCCGCCGTGTGGTTCTGCCGTGCGCCGGAAACCGTGATCCCCGTCGCAATGTTACGCCAGAATTTTCGCGCCTTGTCATCGGGTTCGATCCGCGCAAGGTCCCACAGAGCGGCCGAATAGACGAGGCCGCACCACTGCACGGGACGCCCGATCCAGTTCGGCGCCACCCAGTGCGTCGCACCCATCACCGCGCACGTAGCGTAAAGGCCCACCGGCTTCGCGTCCGCGCCGAAGTCGAACGGCGGCGGCACGAGGTACACCATCGAGAGTCCGCCGTACGCCCAGTGCCGTGCCTCGCGGAGGTAGGCGGGGTCCGGCTTCAGGAGGTAGGCGAGCGTGTAGAGCCTGACGAGGTGCGCCGAGGCCATGATGTCCGGCGTGTGGAGCGGCATCTCCCACGGCTGCGCGCCACGCGGCACAGTGCCGTGGTAGAGCGCCGTCACCTTGTCCACGATCGCAAGCGCCTTTGCGATCTCCGCTTCGTCGCCGCTCCACGTGGCCGCCGAGAGGAGTCCGTCAAGCGCCATTGCAGTGTAGCCGTTACAGTGGTCCGCGCCGAGCGTCGCGCCGAAGTCGGGCTTGCCGGGCTGCGGCTTCCAGGTGCGTTTTCCGCTGGCAAGCGTGACGTTGCCGCTCTTGAGATCCGCGTCTTTGCGTGCAAGATACGCAGGCACGTCGCCCGCGACAAGAACGGGCGCGGGACGTCGCACGTGCGAGACGCCCGTGAAGCCCACGGCGCGTTTCGGCACGGCGGCGAGGACCTCGGCGGCGACCGAGCGCAGACGCGCGGCAAGCTTCCTGTCGCCCTTCGGCTCGCGGTCGAGCGCGGACGCAAGATGCTGCATGAGGACGGGCGCGTCCGCTACGAGCGACGACTTGAAGCTCCCGCCGATGGCGTGCTTGAACTTCACGCCTTCGCGGATGGCCGAATCGAGCCAGCCTTGCGCAAGCTGTTCAAGCGCGGCCGTCTGGTCGATCTTGTCGGGCTTCAGAAGCGTTTTGCCTGAAAGCCATGCCTCGATGGCGTCGGCGACGCTCTCCCCTTCACCGGCCTTGAACAGCGCCAAGTGTTCAAGTTTACGGAGGGGCACGCTCTCGTACACGTCAAGCTCCGACTCGCTACGGGCCGGTCCCACGGCGGGCGCCCAGAACGCAAGCAGATGTCCGCCGCTCTTGAACAGACGGTCGGGCGTGTCAAAAACGGTCGCGCATTGTGAAGGCCCCGCACCTTTCTTCTTGATCTTTTCAATCTCCATCCACAACGCGGCAAACCAGCTGCCGTCCTTCGTGAACACGGCCATCGGCGCGCTCAGGCGGTACTCGGCCGGTATCAGGCGGTTGTGCTCGTGCGTGCGGATTTCCTTCATGTTGGACGACGGTTCGTCGTCAAGGTACTCCACTCCCGCGAGCATCGCCTGGTGCTTGTGTCCGTTCGAGGCCCGATCGACGAAAAGCGTCAACGCCGGCACGTGCAGCGCCTTCGCCGGTTCGCCGTTGTCTTTGGACATCTCGGCCTCAATGCGCGTGAGTACGACCAGGGCATCGTTCGCCTTGTCCGTCATGAAGTGTCGACGAATCCACCATCTGCGTCCGTCAGCATCTGTCGTCGTTACTTCTGTCGAGATCCCGCCGTCCGAATTCACCTGTCCGTTCATCTTCGCCTTCGACCAGTCGAGCGTACGCACCTTGCCCGCCTTGTCAACATAGACGAACGGCTCCTCCGGCAAGTTCTCCACCGTCTTGCCGCGCGAGATGAACCGGAACGCGCCGATGCGGTCGGGATCGTGTCGCAGTTCCCATCCCTTGCCCTTGAGGACAAGCGGCGTCGAGGCGGGAATCACGAGCGGCGGAACCTTCTGCGGCGCATAGCTCCAGAGCGGCTTGCGCCATTCCATCGTGAGGTTCTTCACCGTGAACGTCTCGTTGCTGCCGGGCGGCGGGTCGAGTCGGAAGTGACAGGGGCCTTTCAGGTTGAAGGGAACGGCCCCCCGCGTCGCGAAGCGGGTGTAGGGCGGATTGCCCACGGGGTACAGGCGGCACGACATCTTCTCCGTGAATGGTCGGCCGGCTGGGGCGAAGAAGAGCTGCCAGCTGTTCGCTCGCGATGTCGGCGCACACTCCATTGTGAACGTCATGCGCCGCGGTTCGGCGGGAACGGCGGAGATTTCGACTGTCGGGCCGAAGAACCACGGGTCTTCGCCGTTGATCGCAAAGGAAAGCCCCTTCTCGGATGAAACCACGTTCAAGACATGGTGCGGATTCCCCCATCCGTGCCTTCCCGTGAAATCTGCAATCAACTGCTCGGCGCCACTAGCCGCCCCCGTAAGCGCGACGGACGCCACAACAAGAAACATGTGCATTGTTTTCATGTTGGGAATTATACCACAAATTCCTGCCGCCGCGCAAGCGGCGGACTTAGCGCGCGACGGAATCATGCGCCGACGACGTTACAAAAGACACCGGGCCGAGGAGGCCGGAAGGCAGGAGCTTGTCCGTCTGCGTCCAGTGCTTCCACGTCGTGAACGTGTGGCGTCCGGTCGGGGAAGTCCAGCCGTCCTTCACCCACTGCGGAATCTCCTTTATCCCCGGCTCGTTGAGCTTCTGCCAGCCGTGCCAACGCATTTCCCATTTGCAGTCCTCCGGGTAGAGGACGTCGTCACCGATGAGGCGGTTGGGCCAGAGGTTGGTGACCTTGACTTCTAGGTCGATGCGGTCTTGCCGCTGGCCTCTCGTCGCGCAGGCATCATACCCGTATCCTTCAGAAAGGTCGACCTCCGAGCCGCTTTGCCTCGTTGTGGGCATGGCGCAGCACTTCGAACCATTCGCGCGAGCCGAACCGGACGTCGCCCGGCGGGATGTCGCATCCCACGTCGAAGATCTGCACGCCTCCCAGGCCGGCCTTGGCGATCTCCTCGAAGTCGCGCGTGATGCCTTCCTTCGTGACGTTGCCGTTCATGAGGTGGTACCACGTCTGCGGCTTCGCGGAGTCGGGCGGACTGCGGAACCCGCCCTCCAGCGAAAGCGCCCCGCCGGCGGACAAGTTGCACATGGCCGCTGCGGTCAGAACAGCAGCAAGGATTTTCATGCTCATTGCATCACGCCATTTCTTTGATTCCCGCCTTCTTCACTCCCCGCACCTCACCGCGAGGCGCTTGAACTGGAGTCTCCATACCGTCGGCTCGTCGGAGGCCGGCGTACCCAGCTCCGTCGCGCGGATACGCAGATACCGCGCCTTGGGATAGCCTATCACCGTGTAGAAGTCAACGACAAACGCCTTCCCCGGCTCTGGCGGCCTGGCGTCCGCATACGACTTGAGCTCTCTCCACTCACCCGCGTCGCCCTTGCATTCCACGACAAAGCCCTTCGGGAAGCCCGCCGTTCCGCCGCGCGAATCGCCGTCGTCGCGCGCCCACAGCTCAAGCTTCTCGACGCTCTTCACCGCGCCGAGGTCGATCGCCAGCCATTCCTCGGCCTTTGCGCCGTCGTGGCCTTTGGAACTCCATCCCTTCGCCCACTTCGCCTTCGTAGAGCGCGTGAGGTTCTTTATGCTCCACACTCCGGCCTCGTGGGACGACGACGCGGTGATGTTCAGCGCGTGGCCCCCGCCAACGGCCGCGGAATCGCGCACGGGATCCGCAAGCGCCGATGGATCCACGTCCTCCGCTACGATTCTATACGACCCCTCGGGCAGCGCGGCAAGACCACCCGACTTGCCGTTCACCATCACCGCCGCGCATTTCGGCAGCGCGACGGACGCCACCGCGCCCTTCGGCACGTCGATGTCAACGATGAGGTTCCTCCCTTCCATCCGCCATTCGGTATTGACAATGCCATGCGGAGTCGGCACCCTGCCCCACGCATGGGAAATCCCGGCGCACGGACGCGGACGGAACTCAAAGCGCGAATACCCAGGCGCAGTCGGGACCACGCCCAGCAAACCGGCAGACAGCACCCCCGCGATTGCAGTGTCGGGATGAGATTCGTCGCCCCAGCCCCTGCGGTGCATCCCCATGCACTCCGTCGTCGTGAGCGCGCCTTTCCACTTCGGGTCGAGGAGCTTGAACCAGTTGTGCGCCGCGATCGCCCTGAGTCCTCTGTCCGTGAAGCCATACTCCATCAGACCGCGCGCGGCGAGCGCCTGGAACTTGCCATGCCCCGTGCGCTTCAGCCGCGGAGCGATGCGAAGCGCCTCCTCGCGCGTCACGAAGCGCGTCGCCAACGCAAGGGCGTTCGCCTCGAACCCAAAGCCGGGATTTTTGTCGGACAGCATGAAGAACCCTTCGTCGTCGTCCCAGAAGCGCGAACGAATCGCCTTATATAGCCTCTTCGACCATTCCGCGAAACGCGCCTGGCTCTTCTTGTCGCCGAAGTCAGACGCCATAGCCGCCGCGTCCTCGCAGCACTTCCACAAAAGGATGTCCATGTACGCGCGGTGCGACGTGTCGCCAAGGTTCAGGTTGCAGGCGTGCTTCGACGTCTCGCGGCGCTGGATGAACGTCCCGTCCTCGGCCGAGTGCGCGGCGAGGTAGTCCATCAGCTTCAGCACATTCGGGTAGAGCCTGCGCGTCGTTTCGGCGTCGCCTGAATAGAGGTAGTAGTCGTAGAGGACCGGGACGAACCACGCGGCGAACTCGTCGGAAGGGAACGGGCCGTATTCGCCGTCCATGAGCGGCGTGGAGCGTTCGGCGTACGGACACGCCTGCACATACCCGGCGGGAGTCTGGTTCGCACCAAGCAGCTCCACCGACCCTCGCATATACGGCTCGTCGCCGGGGTTGAAGGAATAGTAGATGTTACGCTCCGCCCACCAGAGGTCCCCGCTCCAAATCAGCCGGTCGCGCTTCGCCCCGTCCGCAACATACGGCACCGTGCGGGGGAAGTCCCATTCCTCAAGTCCGCCAGGCTCGTCGAACCTGCTCTCCCAGCGCACAGCGCCGTCTCCATCGACAAGCTTGATCTTCGAGACTACGGGCCACGACTCCTTCTCGACTGCAAGGCCGAAGCGTTCGCCCTTGCGGATCGCGACGGACGCCACCTTCATCTCGTTTGTCGAAGTCTGAACGACCACAGTGCGCCTGTCGCCGGCTAGGACATCGAAGTGCCGCGTCGGGAAATGCGGATTTGCGTCGAATTCATACTCCACAGACAACGTTCCATCGCATGGCGCGGCCTTGCGGCACCAGCCTTCCCCCGGCGCCGCCTCCAGCTTGCGCGGCAGAAGACGCCCGCCAGCGCATTTCCACGCGTCGTGGTTCGGGAACGCGGCGATCTGGCATGTCCATGCGCTGATCTGCCAGAGTCTGTCGAGACGCGAATCGGAACAGTGGAAATCCCCGGCGAAGTCGCCGGATCGAAACACCTTTGCGTTTTCAATCCTGAAAGACGACAGCGTCACCTCCGTCCCGGGCGTGTCGAGCTGGATTCGGACATACCGCTCCTGGCCCTGGATAAGCGGCGCGACAAATCGCCCTGTACGGCGAATCTCGTATATCTCGTGCCGGTTGATGTTGCCCGGCAACGCGGGGATGTCGAATGTCGGCCCAAGATAGCGCGCGCTCGTCTCGCGGGAGAAGCACCCCTTCTCGCCAAGGCCGTCTGGGTGGTTCGCGTATGCGACGCGCATCACGGGACGCCCCTTCGCCTCGGCGACGTCGAACACGGCGTAGCCGCCGGTACTTGGCGCCCCGAGGTCTATGCGCAACACCTGCGGCTTGCCGCCTGCCGGATATGCCACCTTGCAGGGGAAGCATGTCTTAAGATCCGCGAAATGCGTCTCTGCCGCGCCCTTCGCGGCGAAACCAGCCACCAGCACGGCGGCAAACGTCGACAATGTATTTTTCATGGTCATTTTGTCACGATTGGGCCAAGTGGATAGCGTCCGAAGCGCGGACCATAGACTGCGAGCCCGGCGTCGGACTCAAGCCTGATGGTCGCCTTGCCGTCCTTCACCGTCTCCGGCGGAACCTTCACATCGACGAGCCATCCGTAGCTACCCGCCTCGCGAAGCCTCCCGTCATGCGGCTGCGCAAGCCAGGAGAGCAGCCCGCGGTGGTCCGCAGGGTCGTCGGGCAGGACTCGCTTCAGCGCGATCTTCCCGCCCACGCTCACGGTCAGGTTGGCCGGGAACTTGTGTTCGCATGTCTGTGGATAGCTGTTCGGGTTCTTTGAGCGCTCCATCGTCCGCTTGCCTGTCGGGTAGTCGAGGCTCCGTCCTTCGCCCTTGCGGTCCTTCCAGTTCCTACGCTTCGCCGAAAGCTCCACGCGGAACGTCCCGCCCTGCGGCGGCACGGCGATATCATATTCGAACCACCCTTTTCCGAATCCGTTGAGCTTGAGGCCGCCCATGACCTCGGAAGTCCCCTCCGACCACTTCGACGCCGTCGGCTTCAGCATCGCCGCGTCCTTCGCGACGGTGGAGAACGCCCAGAAGTTGCGCGCGATATTCTTGCCGTCGGCGAAAAGGTCGAAGACGACGCATCCGCACGCAGGGTCTCCCGGCGCGGCGAATTCGACGTCCCACAGCTTCTCGCACTGCCAGCTCTTCGCCACGAACGATCCATCGAGCGGCGCGGCGCTCGACACGCGCTTCCGCCCCGCGCCGTCGAACCACCACGCGCTCTTCGCAAGAGTCAGCTTCTTTCCGGCGAACTCGTCGGTGATGAACGACACGCCGACTGGAATTACGACCTTCTCGCCCGGCTGGATCACCTCGCCCGTCTCGTATCCACGCCTCTTCTGCATGAACAAGGCCGCCTTGCCGTGGAGGTCCGCAAGCGTCATGCCCACAAGCTCCTCAAGCCCCGTCTCCTTCCAAGTGCGGTCTTCGCGGACGTATCCGTTCCACTCGATTACCACGTCGTGGTGTTCGGTGTAGAGCCAGCCTCCGCACTTCAGGTGGCTGCGGAAGGCGTTGATCATCGCGTGGTAGTCCCACGTGAAGTCGCAGTCGCCCGTGGATCCCTTGTAGCCCCAGACGTTCCCGCACTCGGCGTTCATCATCGGCGCGCCGTTCTGCTTATAGCCCTTCGCGTAGTTGCACACGGAGCCGACGTAGGTGTTCGTGCAGACGCGCTCGAGCTTGCTGTACCATGCGTATGCGGGGCAGTACCTGTGCCACGTGTTGACGTCAGTCTCCACGTGGTCGCGCAGGCATACGGAGTTGTCGTCGATCAGTCGCGTCGGGTCGACCTCCTTCGCCTTCCTGTATGCCTCGCCGACGCGGCGCTGCGTCGCAGGTTCGTACTTACCGCCACGCTTGCCGTAGCGCGCGGACATAAGTCCCCACGTCTCGTTGAAGAGCGTCCACTGGTAAATGGACGGATGGTTGAAGTCGCGCTTCACCATTTCCTCGAAGCATTTCCAGTGCTCCGCGAACATCTCGTCGCACGCAGGGCCCCATGCGTTCGGGACGTCCGCCTGGATGAGAAGCCCAAGCTTGTCCGCCCAGTAGAGCTTGCGGGGCACCTCAACCTTGATGTGGACGCGGTTGCCGGAGAGCGCGAGCTTCTTCGAGATCATTATCTCGTTCTTCATGTACTCGTCCGTCGGGAACGTGTAGTACCCTTCTGGATGGTAGCTCTGGTCGAGACACATCTGGAGGTAGATCGGCTTGCCGTTCAACGTCACGTAGGCATCGCCGTTCGCGTTCTTGCCCGTGCCAATCTCGCGGAAGCCGAAGTATGTCTTCACAGCGTCGTCGCCCAGCGTGAGCGCGACGTCGTAGAGGTAGGGGTTGTCGAGGTCCCACAACTTGGGCGAGGCAACCGCAATGTCGAGCGTCTTCGCGGCTTCTCCCTTCGCGAACGGCACCTTCGTGGTCTTCCCGTCGAACTTCACCTCTGCGACGAGCGGCGCGCTCGCCGGCGCGGCGAGGCGCAGCTCAGCTTTCACCGAAGACTTCGCGATGCTCGGCGTAAAGCGCGCGCTGTCGATGTAGTCCTTGCCGCGCGCCTCGAGGTAGACGGTCTGCCAGATGCCGCGAACGTTGCCGTAGCCCTGCTTGCCGAAGAGATAGTATCCGTTGTGCGCGGAGAAGAAGTCGGGATCCCAAATCTTGAATTCCGCCGTCTGCTCCTCGCCCCACTTAACGAGATCCGTCAGCTCGAACTCGAACGGCGTGTAACCGCCAATGTGCTTACCGAGGGTCTTGCCGTCGAACGAAAACTCCGTCTCGTAGTCCGCCGCGCCCACGACGAGGAACACGCGCTTTCCATTCCACTCCGGCGGCACCTTAACCGTGCGGCGGTAGTAGCCGGCGTTCTTGCCCTTCACGTCCTTCACGCCGGAAAGCACGGAACCCCATCCGAACGGGACGGTAATCTTCCTGTCGTATACGCCCTTCTCGAAGCCGAAGTCCCATTGTCCGTTCAGGTTCACCCACGCCGGGCGTTCCCAGTCCGGCCTTGGATGTTCCGTCAGCGGAATTGCCGTGTCGGCATACGCCACTGAGAACACGACCATTGACGCGGCCAGGACTGCAACTGATTTGACTATGTCCATCATGTTCCTCCTTTTCACTATTTTCATGTTCATATTATACAACATCTTGCCGGTCTGTCACAAGAAGAAATCGCCCTGTCTAGTGGTGCTAGAAGAGCTAGATGATCTAGTTTTCCTAGAAAGCTAGCAATCCTAGAAGTGCTAGAGAAGTATTGATTTCACGAGTGTCTAGAGATCGACGACTACGTAACCCCAAGGGCCAAGGCTACACGTGCCATCCGCCGCGAGCTTGCCGTGCTCTGCCATCAGAATGCCGGGCTTACTCCCGTTCGCCGGAACGACGGGCGTTTCGCCAATTGCCGCCTTGAATTCCACGCTCTTGCCCGTCAGGTTCGCCGCCACGAACACGGCCTTGTCGCCGAGGCGTCGCACGAAGGCGAGCGCCCCTTGGCTTTCTCCGCCCTTGACCCACTCCTGCGTACCGTTCGCGAAGACGGGGTTCTCGTGCCTCAACTTCGCGAGCGCGCGGATGTGCGCAAGGCGCTTCTGCCCAGGAATCATCAAGGCACGCGCCCAGTTGATGCGCGTGCGGTCGCGCTTCCTGTCGTTCGGCATGAAGATGGAGCCAATGCCGTTGTCGGCGATCTCGTTGCCGTTGTATAGGACGGCGATTCCCCTTCTCAGAAACACCAGCACATACGCGGCGTTCCCCTCCTCGACGGGGCGGATGCGATCGAACCGACGCTCCCGGTCGCCAAGCACTGTGTCGTGGCAGTCGAGGAAACAGAAGAAGCGCGAATTCTCCGGCGCCGTCTCCTCATACTTGCGTATGACATCCATCTTTTCCGCAAACGTCCCGTGCTTCGGGCTCTTCCCGCCCGGCGTTCCGCTCACGATCATGCGGCGGATCGTGAAACACCACGGGAAGTCATAGCACGAGTCGAACGCCGTCTTCAGGTATTCCGTGGGCTTGCCCTCGTCTATCATCACGAGGTCAGGCTTCACCTTCCAGCACGCCGCCGTCGCCTCCTCCCAGAATTCGAGCGGGACCTGATACCCCACGTCGCAGCGGAAGCCATCCGCACCGCGCTTGATCCAATGGAGCATTGAGTCTATGAGGTATTTCCGCGTCGCCTTCGACTTGTAGTTGAGAAGCGGGAAGTTGTAGTTGTTGAGCTTCAGCGACCCGTCGGGGTTGCGCTGGAGCGTATCAGGTGCGAGATCCTTGAGAACGCACGTCGGCCCGCAGTGGAGATAGACGAGATCGAGATATACCTTCATGCCGAGCGAGTGGGCCTTCGCACAGAAGGCGTCGAAGTCCTTGTCCGTCCCGTAGATGGGGTCGATCTTGTTGTAGTCCTTGATGCGATAGGGATTGAGCGGCGAGTCGTATCCGCTCTTGATCTGGCGTGGACTCCAGTACTTGCGGTCCATGTCTCGGTCCATCTCGAAAAAAGGCGTGAGATACACCACGTCCGCGCCCGTGGAGCGCACGTGGTCGAGCATCGCCCGCGCGGCCTTGAACGTTCCGGTCTGCGTGAAGTTGTGGAGAACGATCTGATAGACCACCGCGCTCTTCAGATACTCGGGCATCGGACGCGACGCGCCAAGTGCCACCATCGCCACAACCGCCGCCATTGCGGCAAAAAACATTTTCTTCACAGTTTCTCCTCCTTTAAAAGCTCCCGTTCAATTGGCGAAGAATCCGATGACCGTGTTCTTCTCGTCACTCTCGACGCCGTGCGGGTGGTGCCCATACTCATTATGGGTCAGCACCTTGGCGTCTCCACCCGCCGCCTTGAACTTCGCGGCAAATGCCGCCGAGTTGGCGGAAGGCTTCACGGCGATATCTGAGGTGCCGTACACTAGCAAGACTTCTATGCCTGCCTTCGCGAGCGCGGGCGAAAGATTGACGGGCATCCTCGGATCGTCGCGCCATGCGGGAGGGACGCGCCCCGTCGCGTCCGCCCACGGTCCCAGACCAACCTTGCCGGGCGGCGTGTAGCCGTCGAATGTCAAGAGCGCATTGTCAAAGTAGATTTTCGCGACGTTCGCCGGCTTCGCCGCCGCGTACTGCGCCGCCATGAACCCGCCCCAGCTGATGCCGATCAGGTTCGCCTTCGGCGCGAAGCCGAGCTCCTTCACGAGGAAATTCTGGAAATCCGCCGCCGCCGCGACGCCCGCATCGTCCATGCGCGTGTCGAAGAGATCGATGTACACATAGTGGAATCCGAGTTTGAGAAGATCGGCCACGCGCATGCGCTCCACGTTGTAGTCGGGCCAGAGCATGCTCCATATCCAGGCGGCATCCTTACGCGGCGCGATGGACGGCTCGACGATCCACGCCTTGCGTCCGTTGAAGTCGAAATGCGTGCGGCGGTAGCCATGCCACATGTCCTCACGCACGACCTTGCACTTCTTCGCGATCTTCGCGCGCAGCGATTCGCCCTTCAGCTCCGCGTCCATCTGCGCATTCACGTGCTTGATGATGTCGATCTCCTCCGGGTCGTAGGGGCGGAGCGACGGACGGAACAGGTCGTGGCCACTTCGTCATCTTGTAGTTCTTCCCGCCGCCCTTCTCGATATGACGCCACATGCCCTCCCAGGGTTCGTACGTCTGGTACTTGCCCGCGACGAATCCCCAGCACGTGCAGCCGATCTTCGCCTGTGCGAAGAACGGATAGCAGTCCTGCACATCGCATCCGAGTATGCGCGCGAGCCATTCGGTGTTGACCATCGGACGCCCGAACTTCGCCTTGATTTCCTTCGCATACTTGATCTGCGAGTGGAGCGGACCGTAGCAGTGGTAGCTGATGATGTCGCTCCACGCGGCGGCGATTCCCTCGGCGGTCTCCATGTTCGGCTCGAACTTTCCGTGCCAGATGTCCGCCGCACAGGGCTGCTTCACGCCGATCTTCCACGCAAGTTCGAACATCCGCTTGACGAGCGGGGCGGAGACTTTCGCGCGCCCGTTATTGCCGGGCTCGTTCCAGATGTTCCAGAAGAGGACGCGGTCGTCGTCCTTGTACTTCTCCATCACCTCGCCACACATCTGGAAGAACTTGGGACGCAGCTCCGGATCGTCCGCGCTGATGAAGCCGATTGCGCCGGGGAAGCTGCCGTGCTGGCTCTTCTTGCGCCCGCCGTGGTAGCCGATGTCGTACGGCTGCGGACCCGGCTTTGGCACCGACCACAGCGGCTTCGGGCGCGAACAGTCGTTGCCGAGGCACATGATGGCGCGGATCTTGTGCTTGCCGCACAGGGCGAGGAAGCGCTCGAGGTTGCGCATGTAGCCGTCGTGGTCCTCGCACCACACCGCGAAGCCATTGTCCTCCGCAATGATGACGCGCACGGCGTTGAAGCCGATGGACTCCGCAAGCGCGAGCTCGCGCTCCATCTCCTCGAAGCGGCGCTCGCAGTCCCACACCTGCCACATGTCGTAGCGGTTGGGCGAGCTCGCGGGCATGTAGTTGCAGCCGAACATCCAAACCTTCATTCTTTCTTTCATTTCAGCATACCCCCTTTGATCAGCGGCACGGAGGACTTCTGCCCTCAATGGAAACCAGACATGAGACCTCCGACTTCTATGGTCTTTTGAAGTCATAGATCTGAAGTCAAACATCCTCTACGATCGAGGCTATTATGGAGCAATTTTACTATTTTCCCGCCCATTTGTCAATATGTGAATGGCGAAATTTTCGATCAAAATGGCATTCGAGCGGCATGCCAAACGGCGGTTTTCGCGCGGTTTGAAGAACTCGCGCGGTTTGAAGAACTCGCGCGGTTTGAAGAACCGCGCTTACAGGACGGCCAAGTTGCCTAATCTATAACCGCTATTTCGCCACGACTCCTAAACGGCCAAGCCGCTTGGTCTATAACCGCTATTTCGTCACGATTCCTAAACGGCCAAGCCGCTTGGTCTATAACCGCTATTTCGCCGCGATTGTCAAACGGCCAAGCCACCTAGGCGAGTTGCTGCCCTATTTCGCCGGTCTAGCGCGATTGACAACCACCCAGCCGCTAAGCCACCTAGGCGAGTTGTCGCCCTATTTCGCCGGGCGGCCGTCCTGTAAGCGCGGGCCTTTAGCCCGCGCAATCTCAAGGAATGCGGGGGAGCCAATAGTCGCGCGTGGCGGGGTCGATGTCTGCCTCGCGGAGCATCCGTCGCCATGCGGCACGAAGCCTCTGCCGCATTGACTCGGCGGCCTCTTCGCTCTTCGCCCCCGCCGCAAGCAGCGCCTCGTTCCTGAGCCAGCGCTCGCGGATGCTGCGACGGCGGGCGGCAAGCGGCAACGGCAGCGGCGAAGGAGCGCGTACGAGCCGGCGCATCCGCGCCTGCTCGGCCGCCGGAAATATGGACATCGGGTACCGCCGCCCCTCTATCACGGCAAAGCCGTTTGTGACCGAGGTCAGCGACCCGCGCACCACATGCCCAACGTGGTTGGTGAATGCACCGCCGGCGGCGACGCTACTCCAGGCGCAGACGATAAAGACTTGAAGCGCCTTCCTTGTAGAGATACACTGCACGGACTTCCGGGTCCTCGTCTTCGGTTATGAGATAGTTCTTCGCAGGTGCGCCTGGCGCGGGGTCGGTCTGGTGCGGACGGTGCGCAAACGACAGCGCGTCTTCGCCGTCCGTCGGCGCGCGCTCCGCCGAGTACGCGCGGCCGCGCGAAGGCAGGAACGTCGCCTCCATTACATCAGGATTGCCTTCAACCGGGCGCCACGACAGTATCTTCAGACCGGCGTCCGCAGGGTCGAACGCGTCGGTCCCAGCGAGATACTCCATGTAGTTCGAAACGCCGTCGCCGTCGTAGTCCGCGTTCGGGTCGTAGTCGGAGACCGAAAGCCCCATGTCCTCGAGGTCGTACCTGATGTCGTTTAGGTACTGGTCGGCTACGCCCTTGTCGTTGGTGCAGGCGGCGGCGCGGAGGTTGAGCTTCAGCGTCCGACCGGGGCTGGCGGCGGAGACATTCAGGTTGGTGTCCGTATAGGTCGTGGAGCCGGTGTCGATCTCCAGCGTGAGCGAATCGCCCGCCTTCGCGGCGGCGGGGATGTCGGCGTTGGACATCGGGACGGCGACGGAGTAGTTGGCGGCGGTGTCCTCGCCGAAAGATCCGACGGAACAGCGCGCAAGGAGAAGCGAACCCTTGCGCACGCGCACCTCGGCCGTCTTCAGGCCCGCGCCATCGTAGTCGACGACGCGACCAGTGACGATGAACGGAGGCAGCGCGACGACAGGATCGTCCGCGGCGAGCACGGGAATCGCCCCCGCGCAGGCAAGCATCGCGAGACACGAGACGCGAGACAGGAGACGCGATTTAGACATTAGACATTCAAACATTGGTTATCCTTTCCCTCTTTACACTTTTCATTTTACACTTTACATTTTTCATTTTTACACTCTCCTTCAGTTCCCCGACGTGGCGTAGGTCTTGAGGCCAAGTTCGATGTCGGAGATTCCCGGGACGTCAACCAATCCGTCGCGGTTGGTGTCCTCTCCGTTGATGAAGACCGAGAGGGCCCTGGCGCGGTCCTCCGCGCTTCCGCCGAGAAGCTGTCCGGCCGGAATGATCATCACCCACTTCGTGTTCCAGGCGCTGCGCCCTATGAGGCGCGTCGAGGCGAGCGCCTTGTCGTCGTCGTCCTCGTCCGCGATGAGCGCACGGAACGACGGCATGCGGCGAATCTTCGCCAGCGCCTCTGCGCCGGCGGAGTAGCCAGTGTAGAGCGGCAGCCAGTCGGCGTCGTCAAGCTCGGTGGAGCCGATCGAGTACGGGACGGGAATCACCTGGTCGGCGACGTTCCAGTCGAGGACCGTACCGTTCTCGCCGCCGCCCGGGATGCGCATTCTGTCGGCGCCGGCCGGGATCAGGTAGACGACGGGCGTCGCGGCAAGCGAATTGGACGGGTAGTTGTCGAACTTCACGCCCGCGCCGGCGATCTTCGTGGCGTAGTAAGAAGAGTCGAGCGCATGGTCGCCCGCCTCGAGGTCCTTGCCGAAGAAGTTCTTCGCGAAGTCGATCGTGGAGGAGAAGCGTATCACGATGGCAGGCTCCTTCGCCTGAAGCGAGGAAGACGAGGCGACGGACTGGCAGTAGCGCCTGTACTCGGGAACGGTGCGGATGTCGTCGACGACGCACTTTGAGAGGGCGAGCCGCCAGTCTGCGTCCCCTTCCGCGCCGTCTTCGATGCGGAAGAGCTCGCTCCTGAGCGAGAACCACGTCGCGTTCCTGTCTGGGTTGTTTATGCCGAGGCGCGGCTTGAGCACTAGGTAGTTGGCCTGCATCCTGGCGAGGATGTCCGCCAGGCCCGCGTCGCCGTATCCGGCGTTCATAACGGGCTTGCCGTCGTCGTCGAAGACGCCGAGCGCGCGCGCGCCTATGATCTCCGAGCGGAACGTATCGCCGGAAGCGCGGTCCGCGGAGAGGAGCGTCGTCTCGTAGTCGTAGACCTGCGCCGCCATGTAGACGTACTTCTGGGCGAGGTCGAAGGCCTGCGAGTAGCGCGTAAGCGCCTCGTTGCGCATCTGGCGGAAGAACATGTCCTGGTACCTGAGGCGGATGAACCTGTTGACGCGGCGGGCGCGCGCCTTCTCGCGCTCGGTCTGTATCCTGTCGCCCTCGGCGACGGTCGTGTCGAAGTTCTCGGCCGCCGCAACCATCGCCGCCCAGGTGGTCTGCACGTCGACGGCGGCCTCCTTCAGCTCGTCGATCGCGTCCTTCGCCTCGTCGAACGCCGCCTTCTTGGCTTCGTTCCACGAGGCACGGCCGGCCTCCAGCGAGGCACGCGAGTCGAACTGATCCTGCGCGGAGTCGATGTCAGCCGCGATGCCATCCATCATCTCCGCCAGCCCCTTGAAACCAGCCTTCATGCCGACGGTGGTTCCACCGGCCGCCGCGTAGAGCGCAAGACCGGGCGTGAACCCGGAGGCGAGCCCGACGGTGAATGCCGACATCTTTGACACGCCCTGAAGATATTTATCGCCGTCCTCCAAAAACTCCCCGGACATCTTGAACGTTGCCGACGCATTCTGGGCTATCATCTTAAGGACGCAGTTCGCGACGCCGAATCCGAAGCGCTGCTGCTCCGCCGTCCATGCGTCCTTCTGCGCCGCGTACACTGCGTTGATGTTGTCTATTTTTACGGAAAGCGTATTGTACTTTCCGTTGTACGCGCTGCATGCGTTCTGCCAGTCTATGTAGGCGAGGATGTAGGCCGTGTAGTCGTCCTGTATCTTGCCGCAGGCCCTGCGCGCGCCCTTTATCGAGTCGGGCTTGACGACGAGGCCGTTCGCCGAGAGCTGGTACGACATAGTCTTGCTCGTCGAATACGTCTTGCCGTCGGACATGAAGTCCTTCATCGACTCGTACTTCCATCCGCCCGCCGCGGAGTCGTACGTCACGACCGAGACGGGCTTGATGTTGTCTGCCCCCGTTATCCCGAAGAGCGACAGGTCCATGTACATGTAGTGGTAGATGTCCGGCCCGTCGTATCCCTGCGGGTAGGTTCCCGTCGGGCCGATGTCGTCCTCGTAGGGCGTTCCGTAGATCGCGATCAGCTGCGCCTTGTAGTCCGTCTCGGACTCCTGCGCGAAGTCGTCCTCGATGAGCTCGCCGTCCTGCACCTGGCGGAGCGTCTTCGCGGCCTCCTGGGCCCGGTCCATCATCTTTGCGGCGTTGCCGAGGGCCGTCTCGGCGCGTTCGGCGATCTGCTCGAAGTGCGTGGACGAGCCTTCGGCCACCCCTTCGGGCGTGATGTCGAACGGAACCGCGGCGTCGGAGAGCCCCAGCGGGTTCATCCCGGAGTCGAGGCGGTCGAGCTTGCGCTGTATGGCCTCCACCTCGTTCGGTATGGTGACGAGGTCCTGCGCGGTCGACCGGTTTATTCTGAGCAGCCCCTCGTCGTCGAAGGCGACGTTAAGCCCGCTCTCCTTCACAGTCATCCAGCGCGGGTTGTGGAGCTGCCATTCTACGTCGCCGCCGGGCGTGTCGTCCGGGAGGTCGTCAACGGCGGTCGTGTCGGAGAATCCCCTCGTGTAGGCGATCAGGCTCTCCTCGCGCGGGTTGACGAAGGCCCGCTCCGCGTGGAGTTTCGAGGTGGAACGGTATCCATCCCAGAAGCGCAGCTCGGTTACGAGGCCCCTGAAGCCGACGCCGCCGACCATGACGTAGGGCTCGTCCATCGGCAGGCTGCCGAGCGCGACATTCCCAATCTCCGCGCCGTTCTCGTCGACGATTCGCAGGGAGTACTCGTTGCCGTCGAACGAAACGGCGAAGATCGCGTTCGTCGGAACGTCCTCTATGGTTCCCTCCGCGACGTCGCGCCTGCTCTCGTTCAGCCTGTAGCGGATGCCGGTTGAATTGACGGTGTTTGTCACCTCGTCCGTCTCCAGGTTCTTCAATTCCACCACGACGTTCGTCTCGTAGCTTTCGAGATACCAGTCCAATACGTGCGAACTCGCGGTGACGCTTCCGTCTCCGTTGCGCTTGACCTCGATCAGGCCGCTGGACTCCACCCAGGAATCGGACTCCTCCGGTTCCCAATTCAGGTCGTAGGTCTCGGCGCCGATGAACGCGACTACGTTTCCTGCGGTCGGGGCGGAGTTCACCGTGCATTCGAACGTCCACGGACCGTCCGCGGCAATTATGGGCGCGTTGCTCACCCACATGTACGAACCGTCGCCGAGCGCGGGGAAGTGCTGTTCGCCGGCGCTCTCCGCGTTCGGGAGAAGCGAGTTCGCGACCATCCAGTTCATGACGCCGCCGATGGCGCCGCGCGTGGCCCACTCGCCGTAGCCGAAGTTGCGCTCGCCGTCCTCGTCGAGGTAGCCCGCGCCCTTCACGCCGCCGCTGTCGCGCCACGACTTGCGCGCGGTGCGGTCCATGATCTCGTTGGCCGTCTTCGCGAGCTTGCCCGCCGTCTCCGCGAAGCGCTCCTCGTCGAAGTAGTCGACGTCCACGACGCTGTCGGCCACGTTCATCTGCATCTGAGACGTCGACCACGAGAAGTACGGGTTCCTGAGGAGCCTGTACCAGACGCTCATCGCGGAGAGGTAGTGGCCCCACGCGTCGCCGTGGCCCTGCGGGTACTGGAGCGCCGCGTCGTCCGCGTCGATCGTCGAGTCCACGTCGTCGGAGCTTATGCTGTAGTTGTTGGCGTATGCGACCTCGCCTGCGGTGATGCCGCGCGTGAAGTTCCAGACGAGGCGGTTGTAGAACGGCGCGGTCGTGACGGACGGGTTGTTCACGCCGGTGCGGCCGCGGAGGAGCGCCAGCTCCTCGTCGAGGAGGGACTGCACCTGGTTGTCGAAGCAGAAGAGCCCCGTCGACGCGTAGCCGTAGTCAATGTCCGGCGTGATCGCCGACGCGCCGTAGCCGGAGCCGAACCCGACCGTCGGGTCGAGCGCGTCGGCGTACGCCTCGTTGCCGAGCAGGACGTAGAGGTCGGCGAGCCTCTCCGCCGCGAGGAGGAGCTGCTTGTTCGCGTCGGTGTCGTTGAGCCCGAGCGTGAGCGACATCGACTCCGCCTTGTTGAGGAGCGTCTGGTAGAGCTGGATGAGGCCGACGTTCGCAAGGTTGTCCTGGCTGAGCGCGACGTCCCCCGCCCAAGGTGCGCCCGCCTGGCGGATCATCGTGATCGCCGTCTCGGCCGGGTTGGAGTAGAGGTCCTGCATCCTCTGCGTGAACGGCGTGACGTTGTTGACGCAGCGCTGTATCCATCCCTCGGCGAGCGCGGGGCCGCACCAGCCGCTCCACCTGTCGCCCATCACGGCGCGCGCGGGCGTACCGGGCTTCGCGCGGTAGCGCATCACGTAGTAGGTGTTCACGAGGTTCGCAAGGGTGTCGCCCTGTCCGCCGATAGTGAAGCGGGTGAGCCCGCCCCAGTTGTCGCTGTCGAACACGTCCTTGTAGACGTTCTCGTAGTCGCTGGACATCGACCCGTTTTCGTTGGGGACGGCCTTCTTCCACTCGAACTCGTAGTCATCGGCCTTGCCCGCGAACGACTCGGTGTAGAGGATCGTCAGCTGCTGCGAGAGTAGGTTCAGCGGGTCCTCGCGCGTCACGACGCGCCCTGCGTAGTAGTCGTCCACGACGCGGAAGACGTGCATCGAGATCGGGTCGCCGCTCTCCACGCGCATCGCCACGTTGGTCGAGTCGTTCTCGATGACCGTCACGTAGTTCGTCGCGCCCATCGCCGTCAGCGCGTAGTGGTCCTTCGGTTTGTAGTCGACGGAGGCCTTGCCGTTGCCCGCTGCGCCGAGCACAGAGGGCACGACGGGCACGCGCGGCAGGGTGTTGATCAGCCTGTCCCAGTCGGCCTTCTTCGCGTTTCCATTGGAGACGAGCGCCTTGATCGCGTCGACTTCGCCCTGGTTGAGCACGTTCGGGTAGAGTATCGACCCACCCGCGTTCACGACGTGCTCGCCGACGAGGCAGACGCACTCTTCAACTGCCAGCGCGGAGTTCACGTAGAACCGCCCTCCGATGCTCGGAGGAAGGTCCTTGAACGTGTACTTGCCGCCCCTCAGCGTGACGTTGCCGTCGGCTGGGTCGAATCCGAAGTTCTTCAGGAGCGCGGCGGGGGTGGCAAAGTCGGAAAGCCCCGTCTTGCGTACGACCGTCGGGTCCCAGAGGAGCGCGGTCTTGGCGTTGTCGTCGGGATAGACGACCGCCATCGACTTGGCGGCCCAGACCTCGGGCAGGCCGTTCGCCGCGACGGTCAGCGTCTCGCCTATCTTCATCGTCTCGACGTTCTTCGGCCATTCGACGGTCCACGTCCACTCTAGGGGCTTGCCGTTGTTGTAGTTGGAGAGCCACGCGACCGGCTCGCCGATCTTGTGGACGGCGCCGTCGACGAAGTCGAAGCCGTCCTGGTTGGGATAGTACATGTGAATCGGGATCGTCCCCGCGCACCGCGCCCAAACCTGGTTCTTGCGGTCGGGGAACGCGGGCGAGACGGTGCCGACGTTGTCCCAGTACGTCTCGGGGAGCCACGGATTGTCGAAGGTGTCAAGCGGATGCGGGCCGGGGAGCGTCGTCCCCGCCGTCATCGTGTCCGCAAGCACGGAGTACATCTCGTTGGTGAGAAGGACAGAGAAGTACTTCATCGCGGGCCTGCCGTTCGCGACGTACTGGACGAGCACGCCCGGCTCGGACGTCGCCGCCGTGTTCAGGTCGCATCTGAGCGCCCATGCGAAATACCCGCCGGAGCCGCTTCCGACGAAGGCGTGCTCCTCGTTCGGGTTGTAGCCGGGCTTCGATGCGTCAGGCTGGCGGTAGACGACGGGACGCGCGTCCGCGAGGAACACGCCGTTGCCCCTCCTTGGCGAGCCCGGCGTGGAGCGGAGGACGCTTGTCGCCTTGCAGCTGCGGCCACTCACCTCTTCGGTCGCGCGGCGGACGCTGCTGCCCGGCTGCACCACGAGGTCGCCTTCGGGGAACGTCAGCAACATCGCAAACCGCGAGTCGCCGCTGTCCGGAACGTCATGGAGACCTGCCTTCTCAGACTCCGCCGTCGCCTCCACGGCGCATACGACGATGTTGTCCAGCACAAGCCCCTTGGCGGCCACCTGCGCCCCCGTTCCAGAGGCCTGGGCCCCGAGCCTGTTGCCCGTCATGTAGCCGGAGAGGTCAAGGCCGGGGACGTTTGCCCCCCCGTCTGCGACGCCGTCCACGAAGAGGCATGCGCCGGAACCGTTGAGGGAGAACGAAACCTTGTGCCAGCCGGACGTCGCCGACATCCACGAACTAGAGGCAATCGCCCCGCGTTCCCCGCATGTCACGGTCGCGGTATAACGGACATTGCCTTCGACGTTGCGCTGTGCGGATATGACGAGGTTCGTGGAGTCGCCGCCCAGAGACAGGATGCACCGTTCGCTGTCGCCGGAGGCCTCCATCTCCCCCGCATCAGCCCAGAAGGACACGTAAGCCGCGCCGGCGTTGAAGCACATCGCGTCAGGAAGCTCCACAGACGAGTCCGTCGAGTCGAAGAAGAGCGCCCTGCCGTCCTCGTACACGCTCTCGCCCGCGCCGCCCTTCTGCGACGCGATCACGATCTGCGGAACCTGGTCAGGCTCGGGATAGACGATGCTGTAGCGCTGCACAAGGCAGGGGATCGCGATCTTCTCGGGCATTCCGTCGGCGTAGCTGCTCGCGGTCGCAAACCAGTGCACCTCGATCGGCTTGCCGTCCTTCGACGTATTGACGGCGTAGATGACGGACGGGTACGCATTGCTCGTCGTCGCCCAGTCGTAGTACAGATCGGGGTTGTAGTGCGAGCCAGACTCCGCTAGGTTGATCTTGCCGGGGATTGACGTGTCAATCACCGGATTGTAGCCGGGCGCGGTCCCCGAGACGCTGCCGCCGCGCGGGACGAGCTCGTTGCCCACATGCCATTCTGCGGCCTCGAGGGTGAAGAAGTCGGTGTTGGTACGCGCGACCGTGCGTATGGGCAAGAACCACACGTTGTCCGTCGTGGCGAGCTTGAGGCAGGAGTAGCCGACCTGCGTCGGGGACGTGAGGATATCCGCAGTCGCGGTGAACACGTTGTCCTGCGGTGCGCGGGCGTGTCCGTTCGGCGTCTGGTACTTGTTGAGAGTCGGGGTGTAGACGTCGGGGATCTTCACCGAGTCGCCTGCGACGAGGACGGGCATCGCGTTCGTATTCCACGTGCAGGCGTACTGGCAGCGCTCGAACGGCCAGCTCACGCCGTAGGCGTCCTCCTCCATCCAGTAGACGTCGATGCGCCACGGCGCGTCGGCGGTCTCGCGCAGCGGGAAGATGCAGTTGTTCTTCGGGCTGTACGAATAGAGGCCCTTGTGCTGGTAGTAGTAGGGGCCGAACTCGTCCTCCTGAGTCGTCGCGGTCGACGTCGCCGTTATCGGCGACGGCCAAAGCCCCTTCGTGGAGTAGCCCGTCCCGTGCGGGGTTATCTCCTCACCGATGTAGCCCTTCATCTCGATTACGTCAGGCTCGCCGACCTCGACGACCTGGATGTGCTTCATCGTGTTGAACGAGCCCGAGTCGTAGTAAGCGAGGATGAACTGCCCGCTGACGCGGCCGTACGCGGAGAGCGTGTTCGCCGACGGGTCGAGGTACACGCCCTTGACCACGACGTTCGACTCGACCACGGAATAGCCGCCGGTGTCCTTTATCCTCTCGCCGCGCTGGACCTTTATCAGCTCGTCGGGTCCGAAGAGCTTCACGAACTTCCCGGAGAGGTCGATCGTAGGAGCGTTCCAGGGCGGCTCGGTCCAGAACATCTTCAGCGGCCTGCCGCTCGTCGCGCCGGACGCGATGTAGGTGCGGTCCGTCGCCGTGCCGTCGAGGCCGATCCACCTGAAGACGAGGCTTCCGCCGGACTGGACGTACACGCGCTTGCCGACGTTGTCGAAGATGAACTTGGCCTGCTCTGTCTCGTCTGAGAGATAGTGCGCGTACGTCGCGTCCCAGTCGACGTCCGCAGGCGGCACGATGACGTCGCCGAGCCAGACGCTTGGCTTGATGCGCTCAACGCCGAAGCCCGCCTCGCTGGACGCGAGGGTGTACTTGTCGAGGCCGGGCGTCTCGGCCAGGGACACACCGCCCCCGCCAAACGAGGCCGAGACGGAAGCTACACAGTTGCTGGCAAGCCACGCGTTCTGCGACGCGTCCGCCGTGTCTCGGATCACCGGCGCGCCGGGGATCGCGAGCGTGTAGGACGGCGGGGTCTCCGCCCTCGCCGCCCCGGCGGCAGCCGCCGCCGCAATCAGGATTAACGTCCGCTTCATAGTCTGTAGTGACCAGTGGATAGCTTTCCGCAGTACCGACTACTTCACGCGCATGATGAACGCGAGCTTGTAGTACGGCGGCATGATGGAGAATGACTGTCCGCTGCCGGTGTCCGATGTCCTGTAGACCGCGCCGCTGCCGCTGGCGCTGCTCGTCGCGTCATAGTTACCCGGATACCCCACGACGCGCGTGGTATAGCCGTTACCGTTGATGCGGTCCAGCATGTCGTCGCCGGCGTACAGGTGGTTGTGCGACGGAAGGTTGTTGACGGAGAGCGTGACCTTGTCGCTGCCGCCGGTTCCACGGACATTGACCAGGTTCGAGCCGTAGATGAAACGGTCCACGAGATTCGGAGTCTGGACGCCATTCACAGTCTGCCCGTTGCAGAGCGCCCAGCCGTCGGGGACGCTCGATCCGCTCCACATGATGATGCCTCCGACGGGAATCGTCCCGTACCCGGAAAGCGCGCCCGTGTTCTTCACAGAGAGGTTGCCGGATATCGTCGCCCCCTGCGAGAAATCCACCGTCCCTGCAAGGGTCGTCTTGCCGTTCACGACGAGACCGCCCGTCACTTCGGCGTTCTTGATCGTCGCCTTGCCGGCGACGTTGAAGTCGCCGGAGGCGTTCGTGACGTCTGCGGCCCAAGAGGAGTACGGCGTCATCAGGATCTTCTGGCGGGGCTGTATCTCGCCGGAGGAGTCGGCGACGGTGAGCCCGACGTAGAGCGTTCCGCCGCGCGCTGCCTTGAGCGCGTCGACGAGGCTTTCGTGTGTCGCGCCCGAGAGGACCGAGCCGTTGCCGTCGGCCAGCTCGACGTTGAAGAGGCCCGACGAGTCAAGCTGCGCGTTCACCGTGCGCCCCCAGACCGGCGTCCCGCCGGTCGCCTGGGTGTAGAGCGCAAACGTGATGTTCTTCGAGCCCGTTATCGCCTCCGTGCCCTGCGCGTTCCTGAGGACGCCCTGGTAGGCTATCGAGGTCTCAACTGCGAACGCGGAAAGCGATGCCGCCACCGCGATGATTGCCATTAGTTTCTTCATTTTGTTTCTCCTTTTGGTTGGTAGATTGTTTATCGTTGGCTGTTAGTCGCCAGTGGTTGACTGCGCAGACGTCTCGCGCCTCATTCCGTCTTGGCCTCCTTCGCGACGCGCTTCATCGTGAAACGGCCCTGCGCAACGACGGGGCCGTCGCGCCTCACCCCGGTGTAGATCCACTTGGCCTCGCCAGAAAGAGTCTCGACGGGCGTCCAAGCCGTCGCGGCGTTCTCGTCGAACTCGAACTCCACAGCCCCGCCGATTGAAAACCACTCGGGCTTGACGCTGCCGACGTAGTTCGTGATGTTGTCGCCGTCCGGCGCCGGCGTCTTGAAGTCCATCTGCTTCCCGTCGAAGAGCGGATGCAGCGCGTGCCTGAACGGATTCGACGGAGACCTCGCGCCGATCGTGTACGAGAACCTGAGCGGCTGGCCGGGCTTGCCGAACTCGCCCGACTCCGGGCCGACCGCGCCGAGGTCCACCGGCAGGTAAGCCGACGACAGGCGCGTCCCGTTCACGACCGCCCTCTGCACGAGCCTAGGCGAGCCGGCGGCGTCGACCACAAGCAGCACCTTGACCGGCATCGCGCCGCCCGCGGGCACCTCGTCGACCTTGTCGCCGTCCTTCCTGTAGTAGGAGACCTTCGTGAGCGTCATCGTCGCGGCCCACAGCCCCTGCGGCCACGGCGCGATGCTCTTCGCGTCGACGGCGGAGACCGGCAGCCACGCCATCGTCTTCGTCCCGCCCTCCTCGGCGACCTTCAATATGCCGCCGACCTTCGCGCCCGTGCCCTCGAACTGCGAGCGGTCAAGGGCCAGCGCGACGCGCCACGTCTCGCCGGTCGCGATCGTGCGCGAGATCTCGCCCGGGAGCGGCGTCCAGTCGGCCGTCGCGTCCTCCCCGTACGACTCGCGGTAGAGGAGCGACGGACGCGCGATTCCGTCGGCGGAGTCAATGTATGCGACTTTCACCGTCTTCTCCGCCGCGCCGTCGTTGCGGATCGACAGTTCGTCGATCATTCCCTCCTCGTCGAAGTCAATCCCGACGCGCGGCATGATGTAGAGCGGCCCAGACCAGTCGCTTACGCGCGTACCTGTCGAGAACACAACCGACCCGTCGTTCAGATACGCCGGCTTCGTGCCCTTCGCGAGCGGGCGTAGGCGCGGGGACGATTCGTCGGGCCCGCTGATGTAGTAGAGCGACGCGCCCACCGCCGCGGGGCAGCCCGCGAGCCACTCGCTCTGTGTCCGCCTGGAGCGTCTTCAGCGTGCTGCCCGCGGACGACTCTCGCGACCATATCCAGAACGGCGCGCGCACTACGCCCTCGCCTGTGCGCCCGCCCTCGGTCGACGATGTGTGAAGAAACGCGTCGGCATTGTAGGCCGAGACCGACCATGTCGGCCAGTCGGCGAACACCTCGTCCGCCGAAGCCGATGGCGCGACGCTCACGTACACGGCGTTCCAGCCGTTCGTTAGTGTAATCGACTGCTCAATCTGCGCCGCCACGGCACTTGTCGAAGCAAGCGCGGCCATTATTGCGGCAGCCGGTATGGGAGACATGCATTTCATCCTGTTATCCTCTATGCTATTTGGTATATTATATCATATTTTCACGACGAATGGCGGAAACGGATTGCAATCCGTCTGAGATTGGTGTATACTCTCAACTACAAGCAGACATGTACACAGCCGACTTCAAAATTGAATATCCCGCAGGACTGCCCGTCTCGGAGCGACGCGGAGAGATAATGGAGCTGATCCGCCGCAACGATGTCATAATCGTATGCGGCGAAACCGGCTCCGGCAAGACGACGCAGCTCCCCAAGATGGCGCTGGAGCTGGGGCGCGGGGCGCACGGTCGCCTCATCGCCTGCACGCAGCCAAGGCGAATCGCGGCTGTCTCCGTCGCCGAGCGCGTCGCCGCAGAGACAGGCACTGCGCCCGGTCAGCTCGTCGGATACCAGCACCGCTTCGCGAAGTGCGCAGGCGACAAGACCCGCATCAAGTTCATGACGGACGGCGTCCTACTCGCCGAGACGCGCCATGACAGACTGCTCAACGCCTACGACACGATAATCGTTGACGAGGCGCACGAGCGCAACCTGAACGTCGACTTTCTCCTTGGCATCCTGAGGCACGCGCTCGAGAGGCGGCGCGACCTGAAGGTGATCGTCTCGTCGGCCACACTCGACGCGGAGCGCTTCTCCAAGTTCTTCTGGAACGCCCCCGTCGTCACAGTCGAGGGCAGGCTCTTCCCAGTCACCGTCGAATACGCCCCGCCGCCCGACGGCGAATCCTCCGACCTCCCGCGCGAAACGCTCGCCGCCCTTCGGCGCATCCCAATCGACGCGGACACCCTCGTGTTCCTCCCCGGGGAACGCGACATCCGCGAGACCGCCGACGCGCTCGCGCGCTCGCCCGACCACAGTGGCGACGAAATCATCCCCCTCATGGCCTCACTGCCGCAGAAGGAACTGTCCCGCGCGTTCAGGACGTCACCGCGACGGAGGATAATCCTCTCTACGAACGTCGCCGAGACTTCGCTGACGATACCTGGGATACGCGCCGTGGTCGACTCAGGCCTCGCGCGTATCCCGCGGTACGTCCACCGCACCCAGGTGCAGCGTCTCCAGATAGAGCGCATATCCCGCGCATCCGCGCGGCAGCGCGCGGGGCGCTGCGGACGCATCGGTCCCGGACTCTGCGTCAGGCTCTACTCCGAGGAGGACTTCGAGAGCCGCGAGGAGTACACGCCGCCGGAAATACTGCGCTCCTCGCTCGCGGGCGTGATCCTCACGATGCTCGACCTCGGGCTTGGCTCGATGGACGACTTCCCCTTCATCGACCCGCCGAAGCCTGCCATGGTCGCGCAGGGCTACAGGGAGCTCCTGGAGCTGGGGGCGATCCGCCGCGAAGAGCGCCATACGCCGCCGGCGATGACGAAGCTGGGGCGCCAGCTATGCAGGTTCCCGGTGGAACCGCGCCTGGCGAGGATGCTCATCGAGGCGTCTCGCCTCGCCGCCCTTCCGTCCACCCTACCAATAGTCGCCGCGATGGGATGCGACGACCCCATGAGGCGCCCGGTGGACGAACGCGAGAAGGCCGACGCCGCGCACGCGCAGTTCCGCGAACCGACCTCCGACTTCCTCGGGACCCTCAAGCTCTGGAAATGGTGGGACGCGCAGTCCGCCGAGCTTTCGCAGTCGAAGCTCAGGAGACTTGCGGAGAAGACGTACCTTTCGTTCATGAAGATGCGCGAATGGCGCGACATCAAGCGGCAGCTGGAATCCCTCGCCGGACGCCTCGGCCTGGACTGTGAAAACGACAACGGCGGCCCCGACGCGATCCACAGGGCGCTGATGACGGGCCTTCTCACCAGGATCGGGCACCTCGACCCCGAAGAGCCCGTCTACAGAGGCGCGCACGGCGTACGCTTTGCGATCCACCCCGCCTCCGCGCTGGCCAAGAAACGCAGGGAGCCGCGTGACGAAAGACACGGCAGGTCCAACGCCGCCAAGACTCGGAGCCGGCAGCCCGCCGTCCCGGAGTGGATCATGGCGGGCGAGCTCGTCGACACCTCGCGCCTCTTCGCGAGGTCAGCCGCGATAATCGACCCGGTATGGATAGAGTCCGCCGCGTCGCTCGTCTGCAAGCGAAGCTACCATTCCCCGGAGTGGGACGCGGAGAGCGGGTTCGTGCGGGCGATCGAGAGGGTCACCCTCTACGGACTTGTAATCGTCGAGGGACGCAGGCGCGACTACACGAACATCGACCCCGTCGAGGCCCGGCGGCTTTTCATAGTCCACGCGCTTGTCCTCGGCGACTTCCATCATCCGCCGCGAGACGTCGCCGAGAACCTAGCCGTCGTCGAGGAAATGCGCTCGCGCGCCGAAAGGCTCCGCCGCCCGGAGATGTTCGACCAGGAGAGGCTCTTCGCGCATTTCGACAAGGCACTCCCCGCCGACGTCGCGAACGTCCCCGCGCTTCGCAGATGGCTCCACTCCGCCTCGCGCCAGGAGAGGGCCGCATTCCGCCTGAACCGCGACGAATGGCTCTCCTCCGCAGGGAATGCCCTTGCCGGGTTCCCGGACTCGATAAAGATCGGCGGCGCGGTCCTGTCGCTCTCCTACAGGCACGCCCCCGACGACACGGAGGTGGACGGCATAACATGCACCGCGAGGAAAAGCGACGCCGCGATCCTCAGGCTCTGGCGTTCCGACTGGCTCGTCCCGGGGGCGCTTCCCGAGAAGGTGTCGTTCCTCCTGAACGCCCTCCAGAACTCGACACGCCGCCTCGTGGCGCCGATCGCGGACACCGTCGCCATCATCATGCCCCTTCTCACGCCGCGCGACGAAAGCCTCCGCGACGCCATCCGCCGCGTAGTGCAGGAACGCTGCGGCATACGCATTCCGCCGGACGCCTTCGACGCGGTGAAGGTTCCGCCGCAC
The DNA here is from genome assembly GCA_902799955.1 of uncultured bacterium. GTDB lineage: Bacteria > Verrucomicrobiota > Kiritimatiellia > RFP12 > UBA1067 > UBA1067. The sequence goes on from CADCCQ010000016.1 coordinate 49,934, forward strand.
CTCCAGGTGATGTTCAGGATCACGTCCGACGACGGAAAGCAGACGCTCGCCGCGTCGCGCAGCCTCGAGGATGCGCTCTCCGCCGCAGGCGTCGGGAGCTCCGGCGGCGCGGCGGCAGGCGCATCCGCCGCAAAGCACGTCAAGTGGGACTTCGGCCGCGTTGACCCCGACGCCGCCGACGCATCCGCCGGCACGCTGAACTTCGCCCGCTTCAGGGCGCTCCGCGACGAAGGCGACGGCGTGACCGTCAGGCTCTACAACGACCGCGAGGCCGCATCTGTGTCTCACGACGGAGGAGTGGCGCGGCTCGTCTGCCTGGCGCTTGCGGGGCGGTTCAAGTCCGCCGCCGGGCGCAGACCTCCGCTCTCCGCCGCGCTGCACCTGAAGTCCATCGGATACGACCCCGCCGCCCTCGCCCGCGACGTGTTCTTCGCCGCCGCGCTGGACGCCGCCGTGCGCGGCAAAGACAGGGTGCGCACCGCAGAAGACCTGACGGAGAGGCTCCAGGCCGCGTCGTGGGACGTCGTCAGGCGCCACGAGGAGATACTGCGCCTCGCCTTCAAGATCGCCGAGGAGGCGTCGGACATCTCCGGGAAGCTGTCGCAGCTCGGCGACGAGACGGCGCAGGACGTCGTCACGCAGCTCGCGTGGCTCGTCTTCCCTGGCTTCGCGAAGGCGGTTGCACCAGTCAGACTCGAACATTACCCCCGCTACTTCAAGGCGATCCGCATGAGAATCGAACGCGCATCCCACAACCCGTCGGGAGACGAGACGAAGATGGCCCGCTTCGAGCCGTACTGGGAGGACTACAGGGAAATCGTCTCGCGCAAGGACGCGCGCATAGCAAGCCGCGCCGCGCTTGACGAGTACCGCTGGATGCTCGAGGAGTACCGCGTCTCCGTGTTCGCTCCGGAAATCGGCACCCCGGTTCGCGTCAGCCCGAAGTCGCTCGCCGAGCTCTGGGTCAGGGCGACCGAGGGCTAGCCCTCGAAAAGCGGCGTGGAAAAGTACCGCTCCGCGGTATCCGGCAGAACCGTCACGACCGTCTTGCCGGGGCCGAGCTTCTTTGCGAGCCTGAGCGCGGCGAAGACGTTGGTCCCGGACGAGATGCCGGCGAGAAGGCCCTCCCGGCGGGCGAGGTCGCGCGCCGTCTCAAGGGCGTCTTCGTCGGAGACGACGCAAATCTGGGAGTATATCTTCGTGTTTAGGTTGTCCGGGATCAGCCCGTCGCCGATCCCCATCTGGAGATGCGTGCCGACCGTTCCGCCGGCAAGGATCGCCGCGTTCTCCGGCTCGACCGCCCATATCTCGATGTCGGGGTTCTGAGCCTTGAGGACTTCGCCTATGCCGCTCAGCGTCCCGCCGGTCCCTATCCCCGAGCAGAACCCGTGGATTGGCCTTGCCGCCTGCTCCATTATCTCCAGCGCGGTGTGAAGCTTGTGCGCCGCCGGGTTGGCGGGGTTCGAGAACTGCTGCGGCACGTAGACCTTCGGGTTGTCGCGGCGCATCTCCTCTGCGCGGCGGACGCATTCGGCGATGGCGTCGCCGATGTTCCCGGCGTCGTGGACGAGGACGACCTCCGCGCCGTAGTGGCGCATCAGCTTGCGCCGCTCCTCGGAGACGGAGTCCGGCATTATTATGACGGTGCGGTATCCGCGCACGGCGCCGACGAGCGCGAGGCCGATCCCCTGGTTTCCGCTGGTCGGCTCCACTATGATGGAGTCGGGCCCGATGAGCCCCCTCGCCTCCGCATCGCAAATCATGTTCCAGGCTGTGCGCGTCTTTATGGAACCTCCGACGTTGAGCGCCTCGAACTTCACCAGCACCTCGGCGGAGTCCTTCTCTGCCATTCGGTGCAGCCGCACGAGCGGCGTATGCCCTATGGCGTCCAGTATTGTATCAGATATCATTTATAGTATTATATCACATGCAGCCCTAAAATGTAACGCGCAAAATCACCGTGCAGTGCGGGCGAAGAAATGTGGGGAGTCGCCGCGCGAGCCGTAGTTGACGCGCTCGCCTATCGCGGCGAGGCGGCGCTCGAGGCAGCCCCTGCACAGAGAGGCGTTTTCGTCCAGGCAGGGCTTGCCGGCGTAGAGCTGGTAGTTCCTGCGGTACTTCACGTCTGTGATGTTCGGCATCATCACGTTCGCACCGGCGAGGATCCCCCTTTCGCGTCCGTCGTGGGCAAGGGCCTGGAGCGCGGTGGTGGCGGCGATGTTCACGTCGTGGAGGTGGAGTCGTGTCGCTGTGATCATGTTCAGCGCGACGCGAATGCGGTCCTCGGCGGAGATCCCGCCCGCGACCGCCGCGAGCGGCGTGTCGGGATGCGGGATATAGGGGCCCATGCCGATCATGTCGGCGTCGATCGCGGCGAAGAAAAGGATGTCGTCCGCCAGATCCTCCGGCGTCTGGCCGGGGAGCGCGCTCATCGTCCCGGTCCCAACCTGGTACCCGCAGCGCCTCAGCGCCCTCAGGCACTCGACGCGGCGCTCGAAGCTGTGCGACGGCGGATGAAGCGACGAATACAGCCTGCTGCTCGACGTCTCGATCCGGAGCAGGTAGCGCGAGGCGCCCGCCTCTTTCCAGCGGCGGTAGACGTCCTCGTCCTGCTCTCCGAGGGAGAGCGTCACGCCAAGGTCGAAGCGCCGGATGCGCCGCAGGCACTCCTCGACGAATTCCGTGTTCGCCTCCGCCTCGACCTCGCCGCCCTGCAGGACGATCGACGCGTACCCGAACCTGGCGTTCGCCTCGGCGAGGCGCTCCACCTCGTCGACGGAGAGCCTGTACCTGTCGACGTTGACGTTGGAGCGCCGTATGCCGCAGTAGAAGCAGTCCTTTGCGCAGACGTTGCCAAGCTCGACGAGCCCGCGCATCGAGACGACCTTCCCGGAGTGGCGGCACTTCAACTCGTACGCCGCCGCGCGAAGAACCTCCGCCGCCTCCGCGTCGGTGTTCGAGACGACCGCCGCCAGCTCTTCCCTGACAAGCCCGTGGGGGCGCACCAGCGCCTTTCCCACCAAGGTCTCGGCCTCGACCTTCGTCATTTGCCAAGGGCCTTCCGTACAATCCACTCCGCGCCGTTGTTGGACACCTGGCCGTGGTTCGAGCCAAAGAAGACCCTCGACTCGGACTTCACGCCGGCCTTGCCAAGTCGGCTTTCCAGGGCCGTCTTCTGCACGATGGGTATGATGCCGTCCGTCTTCACGAGCGGCATGAGCTGCCCGTATGCCATCATCGTCGGCACGGAACGGCTGGTGACGAGGTTCACGGGCGACCACTTCGCGGCGAGCGGGAGGACGTCTTCGTCCGGCGCGTCGTCCGCCATCCCGACGAGGCGCTTGAGAAGGATGCGGATCGGCTTGCGCGGGTCCTTGTCGGAGAGCTTTGACGTCGGCGTCTTCATGTTATCGCCGAACGACAGGAAGTCCGTCGGCCCAACGATGTCCACGATGCGCGATATCCTGACCTTGTGGGAGAGGCCGAGGGAGAGCTTCTCCGGCGCGTCCTGGTCGTATGCGTAGAGAAGCGCGAGGTGCGCGCCGGCGGACTCGCCCGACATGACGAACTCGGACATCTCGACTCCGACGCCGGAGAGCACGTCGCCAAGGCGAGACACGGCGAGGTCGATGTCCCTGAGCATCGCCTCGAACGTCGCCTCCGGGCGCTTGGCGTCGGTGACGTTCATGGAGATGTCGGACTGCAGTATGTAGTTCGGCGAGACAAGCACCACGCCGCCGCGCATGAACTCCTTGAAGAGGTAGTGGGGGATCGCGCCCTTGTCGAAGCAGTGCGACCACGTACCGCCGTGTATGTACATCACGACGACGGCCTTCCCGCCTTTATAGGAGTTTGGGACGTAGACGTCCATCTGCTGGCCCGAGCAATGCCGGCAAATCTTCACGCCCAGGGCGCTCGACGTCCAGTTGCCTACCCTTCCGCGGAATCCCGGCCCCTCGTCCTTGAGGTCCTTGCGCTCGCCGTACGGGACGTCGTACCAGCACCTGAAGCCAGGGCGCACCAACGGCCTGGGCAGGGCCGCCTGCGGCGCGGCGGCGAAGGCGGCACACGCTGCGAACAAGGATGCAAGTATAAAATGCAAAATGTAAAAAGCAGAATTGCGGTGTCTGCCTCTCGGCAAACAGGTCGCGCCCCGACGACAATTTGCATTTGCCATTTGTGAACAGTTGTGACAATTGCGATTTGTGACAATCTTCATCTTAGTCCCTTTCATTTTTTCATTTTACACTTTACATTTTACACTTTACACTCTTCATCACCTCAGCCTTATGCTGAACTTCTTGTTTTCAACACTCCTGAACGCCTCGAACGCAAGCTCGCCGATACCGCGCTTGACAATCCGCATGCGGTTCCACTGCGGATTGAAGTCGCGACGGTCGATTGTCAGCGATCTAGAGACGCGCCCCGCACTAGGTTCCGGCCATTTCTCGACGATACCGGTTCCCGTGTCTGCGCGGAACCATTTGCCACAGTCATACCCCCACTCGAAGTCCGCCTCCTCCACGGAAAGCGAAACCCCTTGCGCCGTCCCCACGGCGATCGACAGGCTGTTAGACACGCTGGCAGACAGTTCAAGCGAAAGCGTCACGCACCTAAGCCTGGCGTAGTCGATGTCGAGCACGATGTTAGTTGTGACTTCGCTATTCGGCAACTCCCCTTGTGGCAACGTTGGCAATGGAGTGACTTTTGCCCCAAGCAGAGAAAGAGGCAGCATAGAAACCAGTAAAAGCGTCTTTTTCATGGTGTTTTGTCCCTGCGTGGTTTATGGCGGGTTATCCAGGAAATCTCTGACTGCGTTTCTTCATTCCTCAGCATTTCGTTCATTCATGCGCCCATTTGGGCCGACGCCCCATCTTTCTGATAATCTCTTTCAGCATTGGCTTGGCATCTTCGTCTGTCGGACAGAAGCTGCGGTAATAGTCATACCCTTTCTTCAAAACGCTGTCATCCCTGTCCAGTTCATCCCCCAACATTTCCACACACGGCTTCAGCACCGCCACGTATTCTGGTTGTCCGCTATCGGAGAATCTGCGAAGTTCCTTTACAGCCATACAATACCTTTCCGCAGAAACACCCGCGTCGTCCGTGAAATTGTTTTTCCTCCCGAATTCGAGCATCCGGCGAAGAAACGCATGCGACACGGCAACCCTGTTGCTCCAGACCTCGAATGACTCTTTCTCTCGGATCACCCGCCAAGTCTGGCCATCAACTTCTCTGCCATACTGGCAATCTCCAAAATGTACCGCCAGAACCAAATACTCAAACATTCCCGAAGTTCTACGTTTGACATCCGCCGCAAGTATGTCATGCTCAATCTCATCCGCAACTTTAGACACTGTCTCCAATGACGCATCCAACCTGAAATCGCGCACTGTAGCAGTATTTTCAATATAGCGCCCTAATCTCTCAAACCGCCACTTGGGGCGTTGAGGCACTTCGACCTCGAGTGCAGATTCTCTGGAAAATGCTGAAACATTGTTGCTTTGCTGTAACGTCACCGCCGTAGGGGGCAATGGCCCGTTGCCCCCTACGGGACGAAATTCTGCCATCCCTTCATGTCGCGCATTCGGTTCTTTACATGGCTTGGGAACCGCCTCTCCGTCTTTTCCTGAACATCCCCACAAAATCGCCATTGCCAATGGCGCTGAAAACATTACTGCGTGTGCTTTCATTTTCATTCTCCTCCGTGTACTGTTACGCCATCCAGGCGAATCCAATCGTTTGTGCAGAAACAGGATTCTTCGGGTTCCATCCACAAAGCAACCAGTGCCCACCTCATATACAGAAGGGTCATTTTGCATTCTCAAGCGAAGCGCACATTGTCAGTCCTCCTGCACCGCGTCGCGCTGAGCGGCATCGTATATTTCCTTAGGCCGACCTGTCAACCCCGGCGGGCGTAGTCGCGCAAGGTTGTCTCGCCGCTGCTGGCTGTGGCGATACCAGGGGTTGAGTTCACAGGCGCGACGGTCAATAGTAATAACCAAATCTGTATTGATACCAGCTTGTTCTATAAAGAATGCCGCAATTCTTGCTTCCTGGACGGGGTCGTTTATATACATACCATGTCCGTTCCGACACATTTTCCGCAATCGCACACAAATAGTCCCCCTCATGTGAACATTATAAAAATCAGCATTCGTAACAATCCCACGCACAAAATCTATGAGTTCAGGAGAGTGTTTCAATATACCTATGCTTGCGCCGATTGCATCACTTTGAGCAAAATCATTCCGACTCGTTATTATTGTACTAAGAAAAACTAGATCATTTGTACTTCCATATGTTGCAAGGTATGATATTGCTTGCGATCTGGCATCCCTCTTGCGTTCATCCGATTCGGCGGAAGTATACTTTGTAGCGATGGTCTTCAAGTCAATTGCGACCTGATTCGTGGTGACATGGTACTTTGAAATAATGTCTGCCGGCGTCGGGACAACCTCAGGGAAAGTCAAATCGTCACACGGCACAAACGCACAGATGCGTTCCAGTTCCTCTAAACGTTCCACATCATTACCACGTAGTATTGTCGCACATAAGACTACGGTTATCGTTGTCATCATCTTTTTCATGTCTGCATTCTCCTCTTGGATGTGCCTAATACCATAAAACGCATCGGCAATCTCCAAAATTTCAATGCGAAGATTGTTTTAGCTCCCAAAACAGTCCTCTTTGTTCATCTTTGGTTGCATGACTCACGGTAACGAGTTCGTTTGTGAACACTGTAAATTCCTCGTCGGACATTATCGTTCGACAACCAGCAACAGACTTGCCACACAGTGAAAGAAGTCCACGTCTGTAACGACGAACAGCGGTATTGGCTTCCAATACCCGAATTTGTAGATGCCTCTTCACGTCTTGCATCTTCTTTCTTTCTCTTTGCAATTCCTCTTCCCGAAGCCGCAATTCCACCATTTCTGTTTCATTCGTAGAAAGGAACATCCTTACCGCAAAACCGCGACTTTTTGCCAGGCTGCTGGAGAAATCAGCCTCACGCACACTTCCAATGTATTCTGCCAATCTAACACATTCCGCCGCATTTGTCTGGAAATCGAACATGGAATATCCAAGCATGTCGAAATAAATTCCTCGATTTTCAATTATCCTCACTCCCACGCTTTCATCTATAATATTTGTGGAGACATGGACTACTATTGATGTAACGGCATCAAGCACGATTGACTCGACGGCACGTCGTCCCTCCGTGGATACAGGTTGTACAAGCCTACAACGGAAGTCATCATACACACCAGTCATAATGACATTTGTAGAATTCATCAATTCTGCTGTGAAAAGCGATTGTGCTTCTTCAACCGTTGGATACGTGCAGTACCCAACTGCCGGCATTAGCAATGCGAGCAGCATTCGTCTGGCAAGTCTTGCTTGTTTCATGTCATGGTCTCCTTATGTTATGGGCTGTTTGTTATTGTTGCAACATCATTTGTACCTCTTGTCACAGTTACGCCGTATTTCTCAACAGACAAATTTCCATTGTCTGAAAGGACAATTGTCTCCGTACTCAAGAAAAAAGGATGTTTCTCGCCAATCATTATGCCATCATGCTTTACATACCAATAATTGGTTATTGCATATTCACAACTACTTGCCTCTAAGGCCATTGGAATTACCCCAAAGTTCACCAGCGCAATATCAGTGCCAGCACGATTATCTTCTTCCGAAACCCTGACCTCTCTCCATGCTCCTGCATCTTCATCGTGCACACGAAGACCACTTGCGTATCTTTCAAACAAACCTGTTGTATTTGTAGCCGGGCACTCCCCTTCTTGCAAATACAGATTGGCAAAAGAAACATAATCCGGATTGATCTTAAGTTCATTCACCATCCCTGCCGCGACATCGCCAAGACGTGGATAATCGCCTGTATTACTAATCCAAGCACTCAGAGGCGCAACCTCATAGACAATCGCCTCCAATTGTGTCGGCGCGATAATTTCCATATTCATGTTGAAATTCACGCTGTCAATGGAAAACATTACAACATCGTTTGTTGGTACAATAGGCGCGGAATAATTGTACAATGAACCGAAGACATTTGTTTCTCCAGCCGTCCAAAATGCGCCATCAATCACTGGCGTTGCAGCGAAGCTGGCCGCCTCTTGAGGACCAAAGACATGGCGAATCTTGTTTGTCGGGAAATTCGCGGCGGCGGAGACATTCACCCTCACCGACGTCAGCGTTGTCGTGCTGGTGAGCCGCCTACCTGTCATGTTTTCGGTAAACACCGCCGTCGCGACAATATCATCGGCTGTGTCGCTCTCGGAGAGAGCCTCGTACTCAGAAGTCAACAACACCACCTCCCCTGCGGGAACCGGCTCTGAACATGGAACGGCAAAGCCATTTGTCCGCAAGAGCCTTCCGCCGTCCACAAGCCCAACTGAAACATTCCCCCCAAACTGACCGCCGGATACTCGGCACGAAAGTGTTGTTGAGGATGAACGGCGAGTCTTCACATCGCCCGGTGCGTTTGTGTATGCGTTTTCAAACACAACTGCGCCTTCAGCAAAGGCGACTCTCACTGCCGCGCCGTTTACGTCGTGATCCGCCTCGTGGGAGCAGTCACATCCAATCGTAGATGGAATCCATCGCGAATACCCTCCCCATCCAACACATACAGAAATCGTATGATCCGCACCAACACATCGGCAGTTTGGCAGGCACTGCCATGAAAAACACGACTCGCCGCATGTTATTGTACAACATCCCCCGGTCACTGCCGTGACATCGGGAAACACATTGACAGGCGAAGATGACACGGCGTAGTTTACGGGGCCCCCGCCGCTCCTCGTCAGAACCCGTTCAAGGTGGAACTCAAGCGGGAAGGACACGACCAGACTATGCTCGGAGTTCGTGAAGATGCTGGCGTGCTCGCTCGACACGGCGGAGTACGAGATCGGCAGGTCGCTCTCGACGGTGTACGTCGCGCCGACGAGAAGCGGGACGCGGCAGACCTTGTTCGTCCGCGCGATTACCGCAAGGTCGCCGAGGTTGCTCTCGCCGTCGCAGGTCGCCGTTATCTTCGCGACGCCAAGCGCGCCAGTCGCGGTAAGGTCAAGCCAGTAGTACGCATTCGGGTTGGCGTTGGTGTGCCAGGTGATCTCCACTTCGCCCTGTCCGTTTGTCACGGCGGAAAGCACCCCCGCGCAGTTAACGTTGAGCCAGCCGACGCCCGTTCCGAAGAAGTCGCCGTCTGACTCGTAGGGGTTCGCGTCGATCTCGTTCGCGAGGCCGTCGCCGTCCCAGTCGTGAGGGTTGACACGGCGGTAGACGGTTTCGAGCGCGTTGGAGCGCGTCGCGAAGTCGCCATTGGGCGAAAGCTCTATCTGTGCGCTTACGGGCGAGTTTGTGTCGGCATTTAGGAAGAAGTTCTCCCAAGTCAGCAACTTTGAGCCGCCAGCACCATCCGCCGTCCAGAATCGGCTTGCACCCTGCATGGCGAGCATCGGCACGCCGACGGCGCATATCTCGTGCGCGGCATCTCGCGGTGTCGGACGAATCCTGCCGTCGTTGAAAACGGAGAACGAGGAAACCGTCTCGCCGTTCGTCCATACGGGGAATGCGAAATCTCCCAGGTCGAGCCGTGCCCATTCGCCGAACGTCCCGCGCAGGTGCCAGTTGAAGGTCGGTATAACACCATCGGGCATTGTATACACATCCGGCGCGCAGTTCGTCACCGAATCGACGCGATAGCCCCTTGCGATCTCTTCCTCCGTGACTGTCTGGATTGACAACATCGGCAGAGCCCCCAGATAGGGCCGTGGCGACATCGACGGCGCATTGGTCTTGACGCTCCCGTAGATGAAGAACACACAAAGCAAGACGGCGGCAACAGTCCGTCCCAACGCCGTCATCTCGCGGAACAACGCGGTCAACTTCAAAATGGCAGCTTTAACAATCTTCGTCCGAAGTGCGGAAGCGACAAGCAACGCCGCCAACCCGGCGAGACAAATGCGCATCAATACCTGTTGGAAGAACGTTGACATTATGGAATTGTGGAATTATGTAATTGTGGAATGTTTGCATTTGCCATTTGCGAACAGTTGTGACACTTGCGATTTGTGGCAATCCCCATGTTATCCTCCCTCATCTTCATTTGAAGTACTCCACATCGGGATTGAGGAAGCCGAACGAATAGATCTGTGGCAAGAGTTTCGCGCGGAGAGCGTCGTGTGCCTCACGCAGAACGAGGACAGGATTGTTTTTAACACAGAGGCACGGAGACTCAGAGGGTTCTCCCCTCTCTGTGCCTCTGCGTCTCTGTGTTGAAAAAATATCTTTCATCGCGTTGCGAACCTGGTAATACCCTACGTCCCACGTCTCGATCTTCCAATCCATCCACGGAGTGCGGGTGATATTGGCGTAGAACTCGCGGTAGAGCACACGCGCCGCGTCGAGGACCGCGCGAGATTCCGGGGAAAGCTTTTTCTGGAAACAACCTGGACAACTTGTAAAAACAACTATTTCTTTCTCTGCCGCGCCAACCGGCGCGGCAGTCTTGGAGGATGCTTGCGCGGGCGAGTTAGCCCGCTCCTCTCCAGAAAGTTGCTTTTCAAAGTTGTTTATGTTGTTTCCAATTCCAATTTCCCGCTCCGCAAGCCACTTCGCCAAGAAACGGTCCTCGTTCGCCGCCGCAAGCTGCGCCGCGATGTCACTATGCCCGCACGGCCACTGCCGCACCTCCTCCAACAAGAAGGGAAAGAAGTTGTTCGCGATCTGCCACACCTTGCCCTGATACTCGACGTTACGGAGCGACACGGCGTAGTTGGAATCCGCAAACGCCGACCACACGACGCAGTCCGTGACAAAATCGGAGGGAAGACCAGTCGGTAGGTCTATTGAATTTAACACACGGATTTGTTCGCCGCTAACGCGGCTCACATTTTCAGGATCGCGAACACCGTTAGGTGTGAGCAAATCCGTTTGTTTTATATTTGTGGGCGCATAGAACGCATCGCGGTCGTTCGTCCATGTCGCCTTCGGAATCTTCTTCACGGCGTGAAGCACCATCGCCCGCTCGAAATTCTCCGGCGTCACCGAAAACGCGCCCGCATTCGCGTATGGCGCGGAAAGGATGAATACGCTGTTCTGGTTCTGGAAATCGTCGCCCTTGCTCGAAACCGAGCAGAGGAAGCCGGGCGCGACGTGGTTGCGCTTGTCCTTGTTGTCCGTCTTGAGGTTGAACGCGCTCACGAACGTGGGCATCACGGATTTGCCGTCCCACTTCGGGCGCGGGCACCACTTGTTGAGCATGGCCGTGCGTTCAACGGAAGGAAGCAGTTTAGTGCCAATCTTCTCTGCGCCAGCATTAAACACGTCAAGCGTGATCGCCTGGTCTTTCAGGTGTTTCCGTTTCGCGAGATTCCACACAAGGAAACCGACGGGGAAGCTGCCCGTTGCGCCGTAGAAGCACTTGATGGGGAAGATGAATCCGCGCTCATACTGGTACTGGAAAAATCCATCGCGTATTTTCTGGTCGTTGTTGGAGTTGATGTACTTCAACTTCGAGAACATCCCAAGGTGAGCCTGCCGGTCCTTGAACTCCTTGGAAATGCGGAAAAGAAACTGCGTAAACAGTTCGCGGCTCGCCTCACCATAACCCTCTGCGTTCATCCATTCGCGGATTGTGGTCATCGAGACAGTGTCCTTGGACTTCTTGCCCGTCTCGCCACTCACCGTGTTGGCCGTCGCAAACGGCGGATTGATGAGGATGATCCACTTGATGTCCGGGTTCGCGAGATCGGCGATGAGGTTCGGCGGCATCTTGCGCGTCTGCCCGAACGTCATCTGCCCTGCGAGCACGGGGATGTCGTCCGCCAGATAGTCGTACTGGAAGCACGTCGCGGCGGGGAAGATTTTCTGGCAGTACTTGGCGTCATCTTCTTCGAGCGTCGAGATGTAGCAATACGGAAGCGCGGATGAGGGCAGCTTGAACTCGAGGTTGCCGGTGCCGGCGGCCATGTCCCACAGGCGCACGTCGCCGCGTTTCCACCATTCGCGCCCGACGGTGCGCTCGATGTATTCGAGGCCTTTCTCGGCAAATTCGACGGGCGTGAAGAACTCGCCCGTGAAGCGACGGCGGAAATCCTCGGTAAGCCGGTCGGCCATTTGGCGGATGCGCATCATGCCCGAGGCGGAAACCTTCTCGTAGTTCTGCCAGAAGTGGAGGTACTTGTCGCTCTGGAGCGTCTTGGGAATGAACGCGCCGCTTTCCACGGCGAACAACACCTGGCCGTCCTGCGCCACGATGGACTTCCCCTGCTCGATGTCGGAAAGGAAGTACTCGGAAGACTTGCGCCCGTTGCGCACGTATGGCCCGAAGAGGCCGTCCCAGTAGTCGAACACGTCGAGGAAGTTGTCCTCGGTGATTGCCTTCTTGTCGAGAAGGTCTAGGAAATTTGCCTGATGCTTGAGGCGTTCGCGGCATATCGCCACGAACTGTTCCTCCTCTGCCGGGTTCGTGAGATCGTAGATGTAGATAGGAGATTGTGGAATTGTGGAATTATGTAATTGCAGAATAGCGGAATTGTCCAATGAGGGCACATTGCCAATTCCGCATTGGCTGATGGCTGTTTCCACATTTCCACAATTCCGTAATTTCCATCCCTCCGCGCCTCTGCGTCTCTGCGTCAGAAACTCCAGCACGTCTTCCACCAGCCTGGGGCATGGCGTCGATGGCGCACGGTCCCAGTCATAGCGGTCGCCCTTGGCTGCGTAGAATTTCGCATAGTCCTTTGTCTCGGCGAAGAACGCCTCGTTCTTGTCAACGACGCAGATGTACGGCGGAAGCGGATACTTCGTGAGCCCCGCACCGTACTTCAGGAGCCGTGCGTAGTACATCGTCTGCGCAAGGACTCGCGCGACGTTCTCGGCGTTCCTGAAGTTGCGGTCGTACTTGAACTCGAAGAGGACATGTTCTGTGTAGTGGTCGATGCCGCGCAATGCAAAGATCTTCGTTTTGAAGAACTTGCAGAACTCGGCCTTTACCTCTTCTTCCTTCGCGCACGGACGCAAGCTGTCGTAAAGGCGCTTCATTACTCATAGCCCCTTGAGCGTGAGCGTGCCGAATGCGCTTTCGTCGCGGTATGGCAGGACCGGGTTGCCCTTCCAGTAGAGGGCGTGGTCGGCGCGTCCGCCGTCGTCGTCGTCGTGGACGCAGATGTTGAAGCCGAACGTGACGTCCTTATGCGGGTCCGGCGGATTCACGTAGCCAAGGCACTTCCAGGAGAACCAGAGGTCGTACTCCAGCAGGAACCTGCCGTCGGAGAGCTCCCTGCGCGCGACGACGCCCGTCCAGCTCTTCCCGAACCCCCGGGGCTGGGAGGAGTTGTCGCTCTGCGCCGCGCCGTTGGCGACGAGGGTGTACTCGCCGCCGTAGTAGACGCCGCCGGAGCGCGAGTCCTTGGCCTTGTCGTTGTCCCCGTCGAAGAAGCACTCGATGTTGTCGTCGTCCCAGCTCGGGCAGGAGACGCTACCGATCTTGCAGTCGTCGGTGACGATCTTGTCGTCGAGGACGCTCGCCTTCACCTGGATGCCGTCCACGCGCCGCAGCACGCAGAAGCGGAACGAGCAGTCGGCGGGATCGCTGGTCTTGCCGTACTCAGAGTCCCACACGCCGTTCGCCGGTGTGACGGAGTGCATTTCCGTGACGCTTACGACCGTCGAGCCGTCAAGCCCGACGCACCCCGAAATGGCCAGCGCCGCAAGGGCGAAGGCCGCAGTCCCGACAGTCCGCATCACGTCACCGCCCATCGCTACGCCCTCTTGCCCGTGAACGTCTTGACGAGCGGCCTGCCGCGCGCGCCAAAGCAGTTGAGCGGCGTGACGGTGAAGCGCACGTCGCCCTTCCCGAAGTCCCCGCGCCGGAAGTAGCAGGTCGTAGGCATCGAGGTCTTCGCGTGGGCGAGGGCGTGGTTGAAGCCGTCCGGCAGGACGAGCTTCGTCTTCTTCACGCCGTCCGCCTCGGCAACGAACTCCATCGTGAAGAGGCGGGCCTTGTCGTCCTTCACGACCGCCGGCACCACAAGCTTGAACGACGGCTTCCTCTCCGACGGTATCGTCTCCTTGCCGTCGGGCGACTTGCCGCCGCGGTTCTTTGCCTTCACGACGGAGAGCGCAATCTCCGCGCCCTCAGGGAACTCCGGCGCGCGGAACTTCTTCGCGCGCTCAGCGAACGCGAACGGCTTCGGCTCCGCGGCGGGGAGCGGCATCACCCAGTCCTCGCCGATGTCGAGGTTCGAGAGGAACTCGCGGCGCCTCACCACTATGCAGTCGTCGTACACGCTCCAGAGCATCCCCTGGCGGCAGTCCCCGGAGTGGAACGCGCGAAGGCCCTTCATCGCGTCGACCCGCCAGGCGTCGGGGCCGGTGGCGCCGGTGTTCTCGAATCCGTCCGGCACGCGCTCCCTGATGGGGAGGCCGGTGTAGCGCAGAGAGCTTGTGCCGACGGACGTGAACGCGCCCTGCCAGATGGAGCGCTCGTCGGTGAGCGAGTAGTGCGAATGCCCCGAGAACGCGACTGCGTTCGGGTAGGCCGAAAGCGTCTTGGTGGCGATGCCCTTGTCGTGGCCCCACGCCCAGGGGCCGTAGCAGGTGTCCTTGGGATGCGGATGCTGCACGTAGAAGAACGGCAGGGCCGGGTTGATCTTCTTGGCGTTCTTCGCCATGAAGTCCGCGATCCTCCCGAAGGCGTAGACCTTGCCGCCGGAGGGCGAGCTCGTGTCCCAGTGCGACCCGATGAAGGTGTAGCCCTTTATCTCCTTCGAGTAGATCGGCGAGTACGGCTCGTGGAACGCCCTCTCCCACCATCCGGCCATGTCCTTCTGCAGGACGTGCTTCACGCGCTCGGCGGCGTCGGGGTATAGCTTCTCAGCCGCTTTGCCGTAGTTGTATCCCTCCCAGTCGTGGTTGCCGGTGACGAAGAACTTGGCGACGGGGCGGCCGTCGGGGTACTTGTCCTCGGGGAACACGGAGTACCACGCCTCCGAGACGGCCATGATGTTGGCGTCCATGCCCTTGTCGGCCATGTCGCCCGCTATCACGACGGCGTCGACCCCCTGGCTGCGGAACCACTCGAGCGTGTGACTGAAGGTGAGGTTGTTGCCGAACGACTCCATCTTCTCGTCCGCGCCGACGCGGAGGATGTGGATGTCGGAGACGACGCCGAACCTGAGCCGCGGCGTCTCGCCCGCCTTGAACGACGGCGCGGCAAGCACGAACCTGCTGCCGCAGAACGCGCCGAACGCGGCGGTTCCGCCGATGAGGAAGCTTCTTCTTGATATTCTGTTCATTGGCTGTTGCCCTTTGCCGACGTCATCTTTCCGAATACGCGCCCAGGAACGTGAAGTGCTCGATCTCGGGGTCCTGCGAAAGCTCGGCGAGGAGCGCGAGGACGGCGGGGTCGGAAGGCGACGCCTCGAAGTCGAACGTGAAGCGGAACTCGAAGTCCATGCCCGGCACCGGGCGCGACTCGAGCTTGGTGAGGTTCACGTCGATGGCGGCGAACTTGGATATGATGTTGTTCAGCGACCCCGGGCGGTGCGGGAGGCTCATCATCAAGCTGAACTTGCCGGCGTCCGGGTATATCTCCAGGTTCTTCGAGATGCAGATGAAGCGCGTGTAGTTGAACTTGACGTCGGCTAGCCCCTCGGCTATCACGTCAAGGCCGTAGAGGTCGGCGCAGACGCGCGACGCTATTACGGCCTGGTCCCTGCGCCCGCTGGCGGCGAGCTCCTTCGCCGCGACGGCGGTGTTCGCCGCCGGGACGGACCGCGCGCCGGGGTGTGCCGCGAGGAACCCGCCGCACTGTGCAAGCGCGTGGGGGTGGCTCGCGATCTCCTTGATGTCATCGATCTTCGCGCCGTGCGCGGCGAGGAGGACGTGGTCGACCTTCATCCTCAGCGACCTGACGATGTGGAAGCGGTGGCGGACCATCTGGTCGTAGACCGCCGCGACGGATCCGACGGCGGAGTTCTCGACCGGCAGCACGCCGTAGGGGCAGAGCCCCTTCTCGACGGCCTCGAACACCTTCTCGAAGTTGTTGAAGTAGAGGATCGTCGGAAGCTGGAAGAAGCGCGTGACCGCCTGCTGCGCGTATGCGCCCTCCGTGCCGGGGCACGCGACCACGGCGCGGTTGGGGAAGCGCCCGGCGCCGGCGGCCGCGGCGGCGCGGATGTCCTTCACGAGCTGAGCCTCGCCGTTGAGGATCGTGCGCTGCCTCGCCTTCGTTATGCCGAAGAGCGTCGAGAAGAACAGCCTTGCGCCGTTCTCGAACTCTGGCCCGACCTCGGCGGTGACGCGCGAGAGGATGTCGCGCTCGCGCGCGGGATCCCATACCGGGGCGCCGCGCTCGTGCTTCGACTGCGCGACCTCCCCTACTATCTCCAGCCTGCGGCGGTAGAGATGCGCCATCTCCTGGTCGATGGCGTCGATCTCGCCGCGTATGTTCTTGATGTCCTTCATATACTCTGCTTTCAGGCAAGCGCCGCGCGGACCTTGGCGATCTTCGCCATGGTGCGCGCGAACATCTCCGGCGTCTGGCTCTGCGCGCCGTCGCACTTCGCGTGCGGCGGGTCGTTGTGGACCTCGATGATGAGGCCGTCCGCGCCGATCGCCGCCGCCGCGGTGGAGACGGACTCCACCATGTACGAATACCCCGTCGCGTGGGACGGGTCGACGATGACGGGGAGATGCGACAGCCTGTGGAGGATCGTCACCACGCCGAGGTCCAGCGTGTTCCTCAGCGCGGTCTCGAACGTCCTTATCCCCCTCTCGCAGAGGATCACGTTCGGGTTGCCGGACGCCATTATGTACTCCGCGCTCATCAGCAGCTCCTGCAACGTGGCGGACATCCCGCGCTTCAGCAGGATCGGCTTCTTCGTGTGCGCGCCCACCTCCTTGAGGAGGTTGAAGTTCTGCATGTTCCGCGCGCCGATCTGGATCACGTCGACGTCGTTGAAGAGGTCGATGTCCTTGAAGTCCATCAGCTCCGTGACTATGGGAAGCCCAGTCTCCTTCTTCGCGGCCGCGAGGATGCGCAGTCCCTCCGCGCCGAGCCCCTGGAAGGAGTACGGCGAGGTGCGTGGCTTGAACGCGCCGCCGCGAAGCATCGTCGCCCCGGACGCCTTCACCGACCGGGCGACGGAGAGCAGCTGCTCGTCGGTCTCGACGCTGCACGGCCCCGCGATCACGGCGAACGCGCCGCCGCCGACCTTGACGCCGGAGCAGTCAATCACCGAGTCGTCCGGATGGAACTTGCGGTTCGCGGCCTTGTACGGCTCCTGGATGCGCTGCACGGACTCTACGACGTCCAGGGCCTCGATGAGCCCGGGGTCGATGTGGGCGACGTCGCCCACGCACCCGATCAGCGTCTGGAGCGAGCCCTCCGAGACGTGCGGCTGTATGTTCTTCGAGCGGAGGAGCGTCTTCAGGTTCTCGACCTGCGTCGCGTCCGCGCCCTTCTTGATCACTATTATCATCTGTTCACCTCTTCGTGTCTAGTTCTACATTGATTGCCGAAGCGCGCGCAGGCGGGCTACTGCCAGTCCGTCAACGTCGGATTCTCCAGGTAGTGCTGCTTCCTGTATTCGTTCGCCGCCTTCAGCGCGGCGAGATACCGCTTCTTGCAGTCCTCGAGCAGCACCCTCAGGCGCCGCGAATAGCCCGGGCAGCCGTTTGTCTGCGTAGGGCCGGCGGCCAGGAACGCCTTGTGCGGGGAGAAGCCGGTGTTCTTCCTTAGCATTCCGATCTCGGTCGACGTGTCCTTGGCCTTCGCGAGCATCTTCTCGGAGTCCGCCACGAGTATCCTGTCCACCTGCTCGACGAACGCGGAGAACTGGCTGAAGAAGGCGTCGAACGTCTTCCTGTCGCCCGGCTCGACGTTGATCGCGTGGTCTTCGTAGAAGTCGAAGTCCTCCAGCACGGTGGCGAGCGCGTCGGACGACCTCTTCTTTATCGACGCGGTGTTCTTCTCGAACTCGTCCATCTCGTCCTGCTTCATGACCAGCAGGTACCTGTCGATGACCCGCACGTCCGCGTCAAGCCACGCCTTCTTCTTGCAGTTGGAGTCGGCGTACTTGCCGAGCCTGGTGGCTAACAGCATCTCGGTGCCGGTGACGTCAATCTTCGGCTTCTTGACCATGAAGCCGTCCACGTGGCCCATGAACTCCTCGTACGACTTGTCTATCTCGCGGAAGCTCTCGGTGTACTTCCTGTGCTCGAGGTAGTCCTGCGCCTTGCTCCACTTGCTGTGCCGCTCGATCTGCCGCGAGACCGCGATGTCCATGACGAGCAGGCGTATCTTCTGCCTGGACTTGCGGTCCAGCGAGAGCGCCATGGACTTGAATGCGTTCAGCCGCTCGTAGCCGCGGCGCGTGGGCTCGTCAACCCCTGACGTCGGGAGCTTGCCGCTCCTGGTGGCGGACGCCGGCACCAGCGGCTGCTGAAGCGCGTTGGCAAGGTCTATGACCAGGTCCGTGCGCTCCGCCTGGATCACTGCGTGCTCCTTGCAGAACGCCTTCATCTTCTCGGTCAGCTTGACCAGCCTGGCCTCCATCTCCATGAACTCGTCCGCGACGGGGCCGGTCATGGATATTTGCTTCCCCCAGCGCTCCTTGTCCGCCGCCTTTATCTCCTCGGCGGACATCGCCCCGAACGGAGTCCTCGCCAGCGCCAGCGCCGGCGCGACCGCCACGATTGCCAAAAGACTTTTCCTCATGTCGTTTCCCTCCGCGAAATCAGAACCTCGGCGCGTAGTCCGTGACGTACCACCTTCCGCCGCCGCGCCTTATCAGCTTGTGCGGATGCGGCGACCCCAGCTGCTTGCCGTTTTCGTCGAACGCCTTCGACTCGACGGTCGCCACCTCGACCTTCACGCCCTCGATCTTCCTGAGCGTGTTCTTCTGCCCCTCGTCGAGGAAGAAGTTCTCCAGGTCGTTGGAGTCGTCGAAGCCCTTCTGCACGGTGATCTTCGCCTTCCCGAACGTGGCGTGGACGTACTCCTTGTGGAAGCGGCTCTGGTGGAGGTCCCAGTGGTACTTGAGCTGGTCCGCGCCCATCTCGGACTTGTGGAGCTCGGGGTCGATGCAGTCCCTGTAGAGCTTGTAGTTCTTCTCCTTGATGGCAGTCATGAATATCTCCATCAGCCTCTCCGGCGTGACGTCGGCGGGCACCTCCTTGACGGTGTACCAGCCGTCCTTGATGGCCTCGACTCGCTCCTCGCCTATGAAACGGCCCGTCGCCTCGCCCTTGTCGTCCCTGACCGCCATGACGTGCCCGGGGACGTAGAGCGCGATCGGCTTCACCTCCCAGCCGTACTGCACGTTGCCCACGGCCTCCTCGCCCGGGTTCGGGTTCTCCGCCGTGATGTCCACGATCTCGCCGATCACCATCCACTTCTGCACGTCCTCGAGCGAGCTGTCGACGCCGCGGCGGTAGCGCTTCACCGCCTCGTACGGACCGAGCCAGTCGCGGGTGGCGATGTTCACGAAGTAGAACCCGAGGGACGGCTTCCCCGACGCGACGTATTCGCCTGTCGCGCCGTAGAACTGCCGGCGCGGATACTCGATGTCCTCAAGGACGACGTACGTCCCCTTCAGGTCGTCCACCGACTTCTCCCTGTAGTCCGGCGCGGGGAACGGCTTCTTCAGCGCCTTCGCGCCGCGCTCCGCGATGAGTTCGTTCCACGCCTTCGCGCCGGCGTCGGCGATGACCTTGCGGAGGGCCTCCTCGTTGCGCTTGTAGGCTGTCCATTCCGCGGCGACCTCGGTGTAGTCGCCCTTCGACTTCATAAGCGCCGACTTGACGCGCTTGAAGAGCGCGTCGACCTCCGGGTCGTCCGGATAGTCGGTCTTCAGCCGCTGGACGCGCTCCAGCGCGTCGCGCTTCGTGCGCCAGACGGCCTTCTCGCCGCCGCGCTGCCGCGCGACCTCCTTCTCGAACTCGCGAACGTAGTAGTCCGCCTGCCCGACAAGCCTCCGCCTCTGCGCTTCGTCGCCCGCGGCGGACGCACCGAGTGCAAGCGCAGATAGCGCGGCTGCGAGCGCGCATTTCCAAGCCGTGTTCATCTTACCTCCATGTGTTTCTCCCACCCCGCATTCATTGTCTTTCTTCTAGGGGTTTTGATAATTTTAGCAGAAATCGCATTCCGCGTCAATCACGAAGTCACCTGTGAATCATGTCAAAGGGGTAATGACGTCGCTTCGACAACCGATGCCGGGGAATACAAATCCGCCTCAAACACGTGGGAATGCTTCGGGCGAACCGCCGACGTCGAGCTCGGGATGCCAGGTGAATGCGGTGATGCCGCGCCAGCGCACGGCCGTCGGACGCCCCTCATACGTTGAAAGAACCTCCACCCCGGGTGCGACGGAGACAATGGAGGGTGCACGGATGAATGTCATCGGTACGTCCGTCGTCCCGTCGAACGTGCCGACGGTCCTGAAGCTGCCGAGCTGGCGTCCGTAGGCGTTGCGGCGGACGGCGACGGGAAGCGACCCGAACCATACCTCTGGCCGCGTCTCGCTGTGCGCGCCCGGGTCCTCTATCCTCTCCGCGAGGAGGATGAGACCTGCGCATACCGCGAAAACCGGCAGCCCGCCGTCGATGCGTTCCTTCAGCGGCGCAAAGAGGCCAAGGTCCTTTAGCAGCTTTCCCTGCACGGTGGACTCCCCGCCGGGCAGCGCAAGCAAATCCATGCCGCGCCCGAGGTCGGCGAGCTGGCGAATCTCGAAGACGTCCGCGCCCCTGGCGCGCCAGAACGCCTCCATCTCCGCAAACGCGCCCTGGACGGATAAAACGCCAACTGTCACTTCCCGCGCTCTTCCATTATTGTCTCGATCTCGTCGGCGTTTATGCCCACCATCGCCGGGCCGAGGTTCTCCGAGAGCTTCGCTAGGAGCTTGGAGTCCTGCCAGTTGGTGACCGCCTGGACTATCGCGGCGGCGCGCTTCGCCGGGTCGCCGCTCTTAAAGATGCCGGAGCCCACGAACACGCCCTCGGCGCCGAGCTCCATCATGAGCGCGGCGTCCGCTGGCGTGGCGACGCCGCCTGCCGCGAAGTTGACGACCGGGAGCCTGCCGTTGTCGTGGACGAACCTCACAAGGTCGAGCGGCGCGGCGAGTTCCTTCGCGGCCTCGTAGAGCTCGTCCTCGCGCATCGAGGCCACGCGGCGGATCTCGCCCTGCATCTTGCGCATGTGGCGGACGGCCTGCACGACGTCGCCCGTGCCTGGCTCGCCCTTCGTGCGGATCATCGTCGCGCCTTCGCCTATGCGCCTCAGCGCCTCGCCGAGGTCGCGCGCGCCGCAGACGAACGGGACGGCGAACTTCGTCTTGTCGATGTGCCGCACGTCGTCCGCCGGGGACAGGACCTCCGACTCGTCGATGTAGTCGATCTCGATTGCCTCGAGGATCCGAGCCTCGGCGATATGCCCGATACGGCACTTCGCCATCACGGGGATCGAGACGGCGGCCTGGATGCCCTTGATCATCGCGGGGTCGCTCATACGCGAGACGCCGCCCGCCGCGCGTATGTCGGCGGGGATGCGCTCAAGCGCCATCACGGCGCACGCGCCCGCCGCCTCGGCTATCTTCGCCTGCTCGGGCGTCGTCACGTCCATGATCACGCCGCCCTTCAGCATCTGCGCGAGGTTGCGGTTCAGTTCCTGTCTGTCGTTCATCTGCCTCTCCTGGTTGTTCCCGCCGTGGTGCCGGCGTTACGGAGACAATTCTACCACAAACGCGGCGGCAAGGGATAATCGGAAACAACTCGCATTGGCTATAGGCTCAGCCTATAGCCAATGCGGCGGCCGCCGCGGGACGGCCGCCGCGCCAGGGGGAGCCTGGAGGAAGGTCAGATGCCTTCCAGGAGGAACTGCAGCTCGTACTTCCCCTTGCCCGGCATGAACTCGTCGTGCGGGCGGTTCCCCCAGCTGTTGTCGCCGCCGACGCCCATCTGGATGACGTCGATGTTGACGGTGATCTCGCCTTCGTCGGAGAGGTCCCACTGGTGAGTCGCCTTCTCTAGCGACTCCTGAGAATACGGCCATGCGTTGAAGCAAAACGGGGCGTTGAGCGCCGTTACGCGGATCGTCCTGCCCGCCGAGCTAGAGAACTCCACCCAGCGGCATCCGGTGCGGTAGCCCTGCTCGCCCGGCTCGATGTAGTTGTCGGGGTTGAGGGCGTCCAGCACGTAGTCGATCTTCCCGCGCCTCCCGGCCAGGCCGCTGGAAACGCCGATCCCCGCCGTGTGGCCGCCGAGGATCGCGGCGGTGGCGCGGTCGGAGTAGTTCTCCCACGGCCCGAGGCCGTACCACTTGACCGTCCTGAAGTCCGTGGGTATCTTGAAGGTGACGCCAACGCGAGGGATTGGCGGGAGCTTGTCGTTCTTCACCTCGAGCCTGAAGCTGACGAGCTTCTTCCCGAACCCCGCGGTCGAGACCTTCAGCTCCGTCTCCACGCCCTCCGGCATCTGCTGCGAGATGGTTGCGTCGCGCCACACCCTGCAGACGCTTTCCATCTTCCAGCCGCGGTCGTTGTCCGTCGGCGCGCGCCACAGGTTGACGCGGAACGCGCCGGCGTCCGCGCCCTCCACCCCGACGGGCGCGGCGACGGGCTTGAACGGCTTTGCGAACTGGTCGTGCGCCAGCGTGCGCTTCTCCCCGGGCTTCCAGAACGCGAACATGATGTTGTCGCCGTCGGGCACGAACAGCTTCATCCGCCTTTCGCTGTCCGGCCCGAACTCGGAGAGGTCGAGGTGGCCAGTCGCCAGCACGGCGTCGTCCTTCTCCATCTTCCAGATGCCGACGATGCCGTCAAGCGGCGTGAAGCGGTAGTTGTTGAAGACGACCGCCGTGCTGGTCTCCCAGTCCCAGGACTTCACGATGATGGGCTGGTAGGCGTGCTTTATCTCGTACGCGCCGGGGTGGAACGTGCGGTCGGCCGCAACGATGCCGTTGCAGTTGAAGTTGTCGTCGTTCGGCCAGTCGTCGAAGTCGCCGCCGTACGCGAGCCACGTGCCCGTCGCGTCCGTCTTCCACACCGCCTGGTCGACGAAGTCCCAGATGAAACCGCCCTGCATGGACGGGTATTTCCACACGAGGTCCCAGTACTTCTGGATGCCTCCGTTGGAGTTGCCCATTGCGTGAGTGTATTCGCAGAGGACGAACGGCTTTTTCGGATTGTTTCTGACGTACTTCTCGACGTTCCACGGGCGCGTGTACATCGGGCACTTGACGTCGCTGTGGTCGCTATCCTGCGCGCCCTCGTACTGCACCGGGCGCGTGCCGTCGACCGCCTTCATCGCCTTGTACTCGGCCGCGAAGTTGGGGCCGTCGCCCGCCTCGTTGCCCATCGACCAGATCACGATTGACGGGTGGTTGCGGAAGGTCTTCACCATGTTCACGCCGCGCTCCACGTGGCTGTCGAGGAAGGCGGGCTTCTTCGCGTAGGAGTCCTTGCCGAACCCCGCGCCGTGCGACTCGATGTTCGCCTCGCAGACGACGTATATGCCCTCGCGGTCGCAGAGCTCGTACCACGTCGGGTCGTTCGGGTAGTGGCATGTCCTGACCGCGTTGATGTTCAGCTCGTGGAATATCTCTATGTCGCGCTTCATGCCCTCGAGCGTCACGGTGTAGCCGCCCTCGGGCTGCATCTCGTGGCGGTCGGTCCCCTTGAACACCGCGCGTTTGCCGTTGATGTAGATGACGGAGTCCCTTATCTCGACCTTGCGGAACCCGAAGACTATGGCGCGGTAGTCGTCGCCCGTGTCGAGCACCTCGTAGTAGAGGTTGGGCGCCTCGCAGCTCCAGAGCTTCGGGTCGTCGTACGTCTTCTCCATTACCGCCTTGCCGTTCTCGTCGCGGACGACGAGCCTGCCCTTCTTGTAGTCGTCGGAGAGCGTCGCCTCGATGACGAGGTCCTTCGGGGAGTCAAAGCCCTCCGAGACGAGCCAGACGTCGCGGAAGATGCCGGAGAGCCTCCAGAAGTCCTGGTCCTCGAGGAACGTCCCGTCGCAGTGCTTGAGTACTTCGACCTCGAGCGAGTTCTCGCCGGAGCGCAGATGCGGCGTGAGGTCGAACTCCGCCGGGAGGCGGCTGTCCTCGCTGTAGCCGATTTCCTTTCCGTTCAGCCGCACGTACATCGCGGAGCTCACTCCGCCGAAGTGGATCACGGTGCGACGTCCCTTCCAGTCCGCAGGCAGCGTGAAGGTACGCGAGTATAGCCCCACGGGGTTGCGGTAGTAGTGGCTCGTGTAGTCCTTCGGGGGCTCCGCCATCGGGTCGCCGTTGCCTATGTCCTTTATCGGGAAGGTGACGTTTGTGTAGAGCGCGGGGTCGTAGTCTCCCTGCAGCTGCCAGCATCCCGGGACCTCGATCTTGGCGGATTTCTCCCACTTCGGAGCGTCGACCGTGTGCTTCCACTTGAAGTCCCAGGTGCCGTTCAGCGAAAAAATCCACCTGGAGTCCGTGCGCACCTTCTCGCCCTTCGCTATGAGCATCGCGAGATGGCTGCTTTCGCACGGCACCGCGACCGCGCGCGCGGGCAGCCGGTTTATGGAATTCACCTTTGGCGTGCGCCAGGGCGGCAGTTCCGCCTGTGCCGTTGCCGTCGCCGCGCATGCGAGCGCCGCCGATATCGCCAGTCTAGCGTATTTCATGTTGTTCTTCCTTTTGCTGGTTGTTGTCGACATTGCTGATTATACCAAAGTTCCCTCTTCGATGGCAAGCGGTTTCACGTGTCGTAGCGCGGCGGGGCCTTCTTGTATTCGCGGACGGTCGGGAGGACGACGCGCGGGACGGGGCGCCCGGCGACGGACTCCGCGAGCGCGTCGAGCTCGCCTATGCTGGCGGCAAGCCCCTCCCGCGAACGGGCGTGGATCATCGCGTAGAGCGAATAGGGCCAGCCGGGCGCGACGGCGCGCAGGACGCAGTGGCTCGCGAACGGCCTGAGCGCGAACGCCTCCCCAAGCGCGTCCGCCTCCCCGCCATCCACCTGCCAGACCGTCAGGGCGTTTGCGACGAAGCCCGCCGCGTTGTGGTCGAGGAACGCCCCGAACCGGCGTATCACGCGCTTCGCCGCCATCTCGCGCAGCCGCGCCGCGTCCTCCGGCGTGAACGGGGCCACGCCAAGCCCGGTGATGTCGCCCTGCACAAGCCGAACCAGCCTGGCATCAATTTCAGAGCCAGCCCCAGAGTCAGGTTGAGGTGTCGCCAAATCGCCATTAGCCGCCAATTGCGAACCGCCCTCTTGTTGTCGTACGCCAATGCCGGAAACAAACGATGCCAATCCCCGATCAGCATTCCCCGTCAGTTGCGAACCGCCCTCTTGTTGTCGTACGCCAATGCCGGAAGCAAACGATGCCAATCCCCTATCGACATTCCCCGACGGTTGCGAACCGCCCTCTTGTTGTCGTACGCTTGTTGTCGTATTACCGACATTCCGCGAAAAGACGGCGCGCAGCTTGTATGCCCTGCGCGACGAGAGCTCCATCGCCTTCTTGGCTGCCGTGCCCGCGCGCAGCTCCTCGACGATTTCGTCGATCTTCTCGCGTGACGGCGCTACAAGCGTGAACCAGAGGTTGAACTCCCCTTCGCGGCGGTAGTTGTGCGTAACAAAGGGCGACGCGCTGACGACCGCCGCCGCATCGTCCACGGTTTCCTCCCCTACGGCGAACGCGACAAGTGTCGAGACGAATCCCAGCGCACGCGAGTTGAACGCCGCACCTATGCGGCGGATGACTCCCTTCTCCCTCAATGCGCATACGCGCCTGTAACATTCGCCCTCCGATAGCCCGAACCTCTCGCCAAGCGCGGCGTACGGCCTCTCGCAGATCGGGAAGTCGGTCTGGAGCGCGTCGAGAAGGACGCCGTCCGGCACATGCGCGCAGTTGGGCTCCTCGGCAAGGTAGTCGCCGGAGACCGCGAGCGCCCGGGCACGGCACCCGCCGCAGACCGCCTTGTATTCGCACACGCCGCACTTGCCCTTGAGGCGTTCCGGCCTTCGCAAGTCGTCGAACACGGGGCTTTCCCGCCAGATGCGCGAGAAAGGCGTTTCACGCACGTTTCCAAGCGTCATGTCGAAGTATCCGCACGGCTGGACGCCGCCGACGTGGCTTATGAACGCGAAGCCCGTTCCCGCGAGGCATCCGCGACCGCGCGAGGCGCACGCCGCGCCCTGCTGGATTGCGATGCGGCGGTACTGCGGGGCGTCGGTTGGCTTCAGCTCCAGCGGCGACGTGCGCTGGCGGCGGCACACCCACCCTAGCGCCTCCTCGTACTCCGCCGCGCCAAGCTCCTCGCCGGAAAGCCCCGCGCCGCGGCCCGTCGGCACAAGCAGAAACGGATGGAGGGCCTGCGCGTCGAGGCGGACGGCGAGGTCGTGCATCTCGTCGAGCATCCGCCAGTTGCGGCGCGTCACCGTCGTGTTCACCTGAACCTCCACGCCCGCCCGGCGCGCGGCGGCGATTCCGCGGACGGCGGCGTCGAACGCGCCTTCGACGCCCCGGAACTCGTCATGCGCCCCGGCAGTCGGGAAGTCGATCGAGACGGAGATGCGCCTGACTCCGCTGGCGGCGAGGCGCCGCGCGACCTCGTCGTCGACAAGCGTCCCGTTCGTCCCGACGGCAGGCGTCATCCCCATCTCGCGGGCGTATGCGATTATGTCCCAGACCCATTCGCACATCAGCGGCTCGCCGCCGGTGAGGATCAGCACGGGCTTCGCGAACGACGCGATGTCGTCGACGACCGCCTTCGCCTCGTCGAGGGAAAGCTCTCCTTCGACGGCGCAGTCGCCCGCCGACGCACGGCAATGGCGGCACTTCAGGTTGCACCGCCTTGTCACCTCCCAGGCGACGAGCCTGGGCACGGGAATCGCGCCTTCGCTCATGCGATCTCCTCGTCCGTCAGATAGCACGCTGGGTCCGGCGCCCACGGGTCGCCTGTCGCGGCCTCGGCGCGGGCGCGGAGGTTCCCCCCGCACACGCCGAGCCAACGGCACGTCGCGCAGCGCCCCTTGACATGAAGCTTCTTCTCGCGCATGGGCGCGAGCGCGTCGCCTGTCCATATCTCCGAGAAAGGCGTTTCCCTCACGTTGCCGTAGGACCGGCTGCGGGAGAACTGGTCGGCGTACACCTCGCCGTCCCAGCTAATGCACCCGATGCCGCTTCCCGACGCGTTGCCGCCGTTGAATGACAGAAGCTCCATCGCCTTCGCCGCGCGCTCCGGGTCCTCGCGCATGAGCTCGAGGCAGACGAATGGCCCGTCGGCGTGGTTGTCGACGGTAAGTATCTCCGGGCGGCCGCCTGCGGCGAACCACGCCTTCGTCTCGTCCATTATCAGCCTGACGGCGGCGCGGCAGTCGGCGTGCGCGAGGTCCTCGCCGCGGATCGACGCCCCGCGCCCGGCGTACACGAGGTGGTAGAAGCACGCGCGCGCGATGCCCTCGCGCTTCATCAGTTCGAACATCGAAGGTATCTCGCGCCAGTTGCCGCTCCCTATCGTGAGGCGAAGCCCCACCTTGATGCCGGCCTCCTTCGCGACGCGCAGCCCCTCGAGCGAACGGCGGTACGCCCCAGGGACGCCCCGGAACGCGTCGTGCGTCGCCTCGTCGCCGTCGAACGACACCCCGATGTAGGAAATCCCGACAGACGCCAGCTCGCGCGCAAGCTCGGCGGTGATGAGAGTCCCGTTCGTGGAAAGCGTCACGCGGACGCCGCGCTCGCGGGCGCGCGCCACCAGCTCGACGAGGTCAGGCCGCAGGCACGGCTCCCCGCCGGAGAACAGCATCGCCGGGCAGCCAAACCCCGCGATGTTGTCGATCAGCCTGCGCGCCTCCTCCGTGGTCAGCTCGTCCGCCGGAGCCGCGCCGCATCCGGAGTCGGAGTAGCAGTGGCGGCACTTCAGGTTGCACCGCCTGGTGCAGTTCCACACGACCACGGGACGCCGCGCTGCGCCGTCCGGACGCCTCCGGTAGCGAAGGGCGTCCGACGACGGTTCGTCCGCGCCGCAGTAGAGTTTCGATATGCCTGTCATCCCACGTCCACGGACTGCCGCGTCATTTCAGCATGAACTCGAATTCCTTCGTCAGGTCCTCTCCGACGATCTTCGAGTAGCGCCTGCACCACTGCCTGCGCTTGTCGAGGTCGTTCTTCGGACGTTCCGACTGCGGAAGCTTGCGGTACTCGGCGAAGAGCCTCTGGAAGGAGTTCCAGCCGTACTTCTCGACGAGCCTCGCAAAGAAGTGGAGCGCGAGGAAGGCGTCACCCTTCCACATGTCGAACGGACGCCCCTTGTCGTTCCACTCCTTCACCTTGCGCTTCAGCCTCTCGCCGCCGATCTTCGAGTTGTCCCAGATTCCCCTTCCGCATATCTTCTCGAGGTTGTACAGCGTGAAGAAGTTGACCGTGACCTCGCCCGTCCCGTCGAAGGTCCAGTCGTAGTTCTGGTGGTTGTGCCCGATCTCGTGGAAGAAGCCCCAAATGTCGTCCTCCTTCCCGGCGCGGATCGTCTGTTCGCTCAGCAGCCAGCGGGCGCTGCCCTGCGGGATCATGATCGGATACCCCGCGTGCATGTAGCCGCAGCAGAGCTGGACGTCGATGCAAAGCCTTTCCGGCGACGGGCGCTTCTTCGGGATTCCCGTTAGCCACGCGTCGTTGTCCATGACCTCCCTCAGCACCTTGAGGAGAGGACGCGGATCCGCGACTTCCTTCGCGGCGGAAGTCGGGACCGTCAGCACGACGCAGTCGCTCTCGAACTCTGCGACCGGCGCGGGGCAATCCTTCAGCTGCCTTGCCCACGTCTCGGGCGTGTCGCGCCCCTCCACGAACCAGGGCGCCGGGCAGGCCGGGCCGATCTTGACGGAAACCTTGCCCTTCCTACCCTCGGGGACTTCGACGTACACCGGGCCGCCGAACGGGGTCGCGAACGTGACGGTCTTCTTCTTGAGCCCGAACGCGACGTCAACGACCGGCGCGCGCTTCCACTCGCCGCAGCCAGTGAGTCTGCACGAGGTCGCGCCGACGCGGATGGAGAGGCCCATCTTCTCCGCGCCATCTGGGAGGGTGACGGTAAGGGGCTCGCCCGCGACCGCGAAGAGCCCTGTGCCGTGACGGCGGGGGACGGAGAGGTCGACTTCCACGTCGCGCGTGACGCGGGGGCTCCCCTTCGCGGGCACTCCGGGGTACACCTCCGCCGCAGGGGAGGCGGGCCAGTTCCTCTCGGGGTTCTCCAGCCACTCGTTCTGCATCATGATGTACGCCATGCGCTCTCGGACGTCCTTCGCCTTGATCGGATGCGACGGGGACGGTATGGCCGTCTTGAGAATCTCGTCCATGGACGCCTTGAAGCCGTTCAGCCTGGTGCGCCAGCGGCTCCCCTCCGTCGGCAGCACCTCGCCGGCCTTCTCAATCGTGTAGAGGCACTCGCCGCCCACCTCCTTCGGAAACTCATCGTTGCCGGAGAGAATCCGCAACGCGTCGGCAATGGTCGTTCCAGGACGACCGTCGGGCCCGGCGATGTCGTACAGCCTGCCGCGCGGCTCGCCCGCGTAGTCCCCAGTGGAGTATATTCCCGCCGGCGCGAGCGCGGCGTTGAACGGAGAGTCCGAGCGCAGGGTCTTGCCAGGATGCATCTGCACCCATCCCCATCCCACGGACATGGCGAGCACGCCGCCGCCGCGCTTCATGAAGTCGGAAAGCCTCCTGGCGTCCGCCATCGAATACGCGTCCGGCATCGTGACCGCGATCGTCCCCTCGGCCAGCGGCTCCAGCTTGGCGTAGCCGTCGCGAAGCACGTCGATGGCCGCGGGCCTCCCGGCCTCCTCCAGCGCGCGCACAAGGGTCTTGAGCATTTCGCGCCGCCTGTAGTCGAGGTACACCTTGAGCTCCGGCGCGTCCCCCGCGAGCCATAGGATGCAGTCGCGCAGAAACGCGATGTTGTCGTCCCTCATCCCCTCGTCGCCTTCGAAGAAGGCATGGTGCGTGAGGGCTACGGCGCGGCCCTTGCCGTGCGTCCCGGCGGCGGCGACGGTGTAGGACCTCCCGTCTGCGCGGGCGAACGCGACCGGCACGGCGCTCTCGCCGTCAGCCAGCAGGCACCCGGGGTAGCCGCCCTTCTTGACGGCGATCGACTTCACGTCCTGCGAAAGCCTTGCGCGCAGCTCGCCGGGCGTTCCGCTGGTGGCAGGGACGGTGTACACCTTTTCGCCCGGCCCCTGCTTGGCGTCGGGGAGGCCCGGCAGGCGGACCGTCGCCTCCGTCCCCTCGGGCACCGACACCGACACCCGGACGGCCCCGGACACGCGGCGCCACTCGACGCGGATGTCTCCGCCCGCGACCTTGTGGCTCGCCTTCACCCAGTCTAGCCCCGGCAGGAACTCCGGCTCGACCGTGAACGTCCTGAAGCCGGGCGCCGTGCGCTTGATGCCGCCGAGCGAACCGTAGAACCAGTTCACGATGTCCGCCATCATGAAGTGGTTGAACGAAGACCCCTCGCGGCAGTCCCACGCCTCGTGGCATGTCGTGTTGCCCTTCCTGACCATGTATCCGTAGCCGGGCTTCGTGTCGTCGGCCGTCATCTCGAATATGACGTCGCTGCATCCGTTCTCCGCAAGCACCTTGAGGAGGTACGGGTAGCCTATCTCGCCCGTCCCGACCGCGCCACGTCCGCGCACGTCCTCGACGATGTTGGAGACGATCGCCGCGGTCTCGGCCGGGTCGGCGAGCCCGAACGCCAGCGCCATCGAGTTCGCCGTCTGCGAGTTGTTCTCGTAGTAGTGGCCCTTCGGGTTCCACCACTTCTCGTTGAACGCCTTCTTGATGTTCGCGGCCTCCTTGCGGAAGGCGGCCGCCGCGAGCTTCTTCCCGAGGACGTCGGCGCAGTTGGCGAGCGTCACGGCGTTCAGGTAGTAGAACGCAGTCGCGGTGAAGTCGATCGACGTCCTGCGCTGCGGACGCTTCTCGGCGGACACCGTCTGCTGGTACCAGTCGCCGAGGCCGCCGGGCGTGATGAACTTCCCGCGCTTCTCGTTCTGCGACTGCGCGCGGATGTACTCGTGGTATGCGACCATGTTCGTCCAGTATTCGCGGATCAGCGAGTCGTCGCCCGTCCACTCGTACTGCTGCCACGGTATCTGTATCATCGAGGAGCCCCATTCGATCGAATGGCGGAACCCGCCACGGAACACGGTGTACTCCGGCGCGATGTCGGGGACCATGCCGTCGGCCAGCTGCGAATCGGCGAGGTCCATGCACGTCTTCGCGAACATCGCGTCAGCATTCCAGCCCCAGCGGATCTGGTCGGCGTGGATGTGGTCCTGTTCCTGCCAGCCGAGCTTCTCGCGGTGCGGGCAGTCGGTGAACACGCTCTGCATGTTCGAGCGCTGCGCCCACCAGCAGATGTCATGGATCTGGTTGAAGAGCCTGATCGAGCACTCGAACGAGCCCGTGCGCGGGGCGTCCGCCATCACCACGCGGGCGGAGGCTGAGACGAGCTCCGGCCGCGACGGGGCGCCGCCCTCCCCGGACGGGAAGAGGCGCACCTTCATGTAGCGGAAGCCGTAGTAGAAGAACGGGGGCGTGAACGACTCATCGCCCCTGCCGGCGAGCGTGAAGGCACAGCGCGCGACCGTGCCGTGGTAGCCGCCCGGCTTCTTCGTTATGCGCGTCTCGCCGGGGCCAAGCGGAATCTCGGAGAACTCGATCTCGACGCGGCTTCCCCTCGGGCCTGCCGCGACGACGGTGGGCACGTACGCGGCGTTCTGCCCGAAGTCGACCGTGAGCTCCTCGTCGGAGACACGCATCACCCTCAGCGGCGTCACCACCTCCTGGAGCCTGCACACGAACGGTGCCTCGCGAAGCTCCCCCTTCGGCGCCTGCGCCTCCACGGGGGAGACGCGCTTCGCCGCGTCCACGACCACCCTGTTGTCAATGTCGTCCCCGCTGTAGATGTGCGTGCGCACGACCTCGCACTGCGAGACCTTCCAGCCGTCGACGGACGACTTCACGACGCCTCCGACGATGAGCTTCTTCTCGCCCTCGCTGCCGGTGAACTTCGTGTAGAGCCCCTTGCCGGGATTCGGCACGTTGTACATTCCGTTGCCTAGCGTGATCTCGAGCGTGTTCTCCTCGCCCGCCTTGAGCATCGGGCTGAACACGTTGTAGAAGCACGTCTTCGTCGTGCGCGTCCAGCCGGGGAGGTTGAACTCGTCGCCGCGCCCGAGCGGCTTTCCGTTCAGCGTCGCCACGTACTGCCCGAGGCCGCAGATCGCTATCTCGGCGGGGCCGTCCCGGTCGACCTTGAACGTCTTCGTGAAGCGAGGCGCGGCGGCGTCAAGCCCCTTCGGCTGCTCGATCCACTTCGCGCCGTTGAACAGCGCCGCGGCGTCCTTCGCCTGGACGACCGCCGCCACGGACATCGCCGCGACAGACAAAGCAATGCATAGTCTCTTCATCATCTTCTCTCCTTGTCCCTCATTCCTCGTTTGGCTTCTATCTTTTAGCCCTTAACTCTTAGAGCTTTTATCCCTTAGCTTCTGGCTTTTGCTCCAAGCTCCAAGCTCTAAGCTCCAAGCTCCAAGCTTTGCACGTTATCAGAAAAGCCTGTTGTCGATGAGGCGCGTGGCGCCGTCGTACGCCGCGACCAGGCACGCGGTGCCGGGGGCGACCTTCTTCACGGCCTTCAGCGTCGCGGCGTCCACGAACTCCACGTAGTCCACCTTCAGCGACGCCGCCGCCAGCGCCTTCTCCACGCGGCGGCGCTCCGCCGCGACGGCGCGCCCGGGCACAATCGACATTAGCGCCTTCGATATGGCGAGAGCGCGCTCCCTCTCGACGTCGGAGAGGTACGTGTTGCGGCTCGACCTCGCAAGCCCCGTCGGCTCGCGGACGATCGGGGCGACGACGATGTCGATCCCGAAGTTCAGGTCCCTGGCCATCCGCCTTATCACCTGCGCCTGCTGGAAGTCCTTCTGGCCGAACACCGCGAAGTCAGGCCGCACGATGTTGAAGAGCTTCGCGACCACTGTGCAAACGCCGCGGAAATGTCCGGGGCGCCTCGCGCCGCAGAGCCCGGTGGAGAGATCCTCCTCGTTCACGTACACGGAGTGGTCCTTGAAGTACATCGCCTCCGGAGTCGGAAGGAAGACCGCCGTCGCGCCCGTAGCGCGGCACTTGGCGACGTCCGCCTTCTCGTCGCGCGGGTATTTCGCGTAGTCCTCCTTCGGCCCGAACTGCACGGGGTTCACGAACACGCTGACTACGATCTCGTCCGCGCCCTTCCTCTTCGCGGCCTCGATCAGCGAGAGGTGCCCTTCGTGGAGATAGCCCATCGTGGGCACGAGGGCGATCTTCCGCCCCTTCAGCGCCTGGGCGCGGCACCACTTCTGGAGTTTATTAGGTTCCCTAAACGTCTTCATTCCGTCAGTCCTTTCAATAATGCGATTTCCTCTTTGTACCCCTGCAGGTCGCAGGGCGTTTCCAAATAGAACGGCAGGTCCCTCAGGGCGGGGTGGTTGACGATTCGCCTGAACGCGTCGATTCCGATCTTGCCCTTGCCTATCTTCTCGTGCCTGTCCTTGTGCGCGCCAAGGACGTTCATCGAGTCGTTTATGTGGATGGCCTTGAGGCGGCCAAGCCCGACGACCCGGTCGAACTCCGCCAGGACGCCGTCCAGGTCGCCGACGATGTCGTACCCACCGTCCCAGACGTGGCAGGTGTCGAGGCACACGCCGAGCGGCAGGGCGGTCCTGTCGATGATGGCGCGGAGCTCCTCGAAAGTCCGCCCCACCTCGCTGCCCTTGCCGGACATCGTCTCGAGAAGGACCGTCGTCGCGATCTCCCCCTTCGCGACCTTGCGCACGGCGTCGAACACGTGGAGCAGAAGCTCCGAGATCAGCTCGATCCCCTTCTCCACGCCCTGCCCGACGTGCGATCCCGGATGGAAGTTGTACATCGCGCCGGGCGTGAGCTCGAGACGCGTCAGGTCGTCGATGAACACGCCCTGCGCGAAGTCACGGATCCGAGGGTCCGACGACGCCGCGTTTAGCGTGTACGGCGCATGGGCCAGTATCGGCCCGATCCCGTTCTCGGCGGCGTAGCCAAGGAACGCCGCGACGTCCGCCTTGTCGATCGGCTTCGCCGCGCCGCCCCGTGGGTTGCGCGTGAAGAACTGAAAGACGTTGGCGTCTATTGACGCGGCGGTCTGCCCCATTGCGAGGTATCCGCCTCCGGACGAGAGATGACATCCTATCTTCATGGTGAATGAATATTATACCAGATTTGAGTCAAAAATGCTTCCGAAGGTCTTCGGCGGAAACGCCCTTGAGGAGGATGCGCTTAGTCTTGGACGTCTCGCCGGACTTGAACACGACGCGGGATTTCGGTATCGAAAACTCATCCGCGAGGACCTCTATGACCTCCTTGTTCGCCTTGCCGTCAACCGGCGCGGACTTCACCCTGACCTTGACGACGTCGCCCTCCGCCAGCTCGACGCCCGGCCTTGAAGACCGGGGCTGCGCCCTGACGTTCAGAACCACGCCTTCGCTAGTTTCCACGTAGTACATATTCAGACTCCCCTCCCGTCCAGCAACGCCAGCTCGCCCGGCGTCAAGTCCCTCCACTGCCCCGGCGCCAGGTCGTCAGGCAGACGCAGAGCGCCTATCGCAACGCGGCGGAGCGAGACGACGACGAGATGCGCGGCGGAGCACATGTAGCGAATCTGGCGCTTGCGCCCCTCGCGGAGCCTGAACTCAAGCGTCGTGACGTTGGCCTGCGGCCCGGAGACGACGCGCACCGGCACCGGGCGCGTGACATACCCGTCGGGCATCCGGACAGGCCCGCGAAGCGTCGCGAGCTTCTCCTCGTTCCACCTCCCCGCGGCCCTGACGATGTAAGTCTTCTCGTGCTCGTGGCGCGGATGCGTGAGGCGGAGCGTGAGGTCGCCGTCGTTGGACAGGAGGAGAAGGCCTTCGCTGTCCTTGTCGAGCCGCCCGACCGGGACAAGCCTCTCGGGAACCGCGCCGCGGATCATGTCCGCGACTGTGCGCCCGCCGAACGGGTCGCTCATGGAGCTAAGCACCCCTACCGGCTTGTTCATCATTATGGTACGGCATTTCTCACGCGACGGCAGAGGCTCTCCGTCGACGAGTATCCTCGCGGAATCGGGATCAACCCGCTCGCCAGGCTCGGAGACGACGATGCCGTCGACCGTCACGCGGCCGGCCGATATGATCTCCGCCGCATGGCGACGCGACGCCACTCCGGCGTGCGCAAGTACGCATTGAAGACGCTCTTCGCTCATTTCAGGCCCATCCCCGTATGTACAATTCGCAATTCATTCCAATCCCTTCATTTCCCAACCGTCCGTTCGGAGCAAAGGCCTTCGACACCGCGCATGACCTTGCGAAAGTTCTCCTGCGTGCGCGGCAATGTCGGCTTCAGCGATTCAAGCGGCTTCGCCTTGAGCGCAAGGCGTTCCGCCTCCGCACCTTCCGAGAGCTTCGCCGCGCGGTCGCCCGACGCCACGGCCTTCGCAAGCCGGTCCGCCATCTTTCGCGCATGGGGCGCGTACCAGTGCCGCGCCAGCTCGTACTGGTGGCTGCGGCAGTAGGGGCACGAAGCGTTCTCGAAAAGCGTCTTGGAGAAGTCTGGATTCTGAATCTTCTCCACCGCGTCAAGGCGCTGGTACGATTCCCACAGCGAGTAGTCGGTGTGGAGCGCGAGGAGATCGGCCATCAGGTCGCAGAGGTCGGCGATATTCTTCGCACGGGCGACAATATCCCCGTCCCCAACTTTACACTTTACACTTTCAACTTTACACTTCCCCTTCCGCCACGCGGCGATGTCGCGGCAGAGCTCCATCGTGCGAAGTGCAATCAGGCGGTCAAGGACCATGCGCGCGAGGTCGATCGCGTCGCGGCGGACGAACTCGTCGCCCCACGGCGCATCCGACAGCAGCGCGAACACGGCGCAGGCCTCTTCGACGGGCTTCTTCCACGCGCGTATCCGCTTTTCGCTCGCCTCGGCGTCAAACCCCTTCCCGACGATGAAACGCCCGTAGTTGCTGCCCCAGGCGCGGAGGTACGACGCCGGGATGGCGGCCTTCCACGCCGCCTTCATGCGTTCGGCGTAGTCGCCGTAGCGGCTTGCGCAGAATTCGTCCAGCACGTCGCCGTGCGGCACGGGCTTCGCGGACCAGGCGTTCGCGGTGAAGAAGCGGAGGCCGAGCGCGTCCGTGTGGCTCGATTCCGGCCACAGAATGTAGCCCTTGCAGAACGGGTCGTTCTGGACGATCTTCTGCCGCTCCTCGATGAGCGGGTAGTTGGCCCGGATGTCGAGGGCGTTCTCATAGGCGAGGAACATGGAGTAGGTGTAGGGGAAATGGCCGACGAGCCCCCATTTCGCGAACCAGTTCCCGCTTTTGTGCTCATGCGGGGCGAGGTCGCCTTCGTAGTCCCAGATGATGTCGCGCTTCGGGTCGAGGCGCGGCAGGAGCGCCTTCACCTCGTCGGGATGCCACGTCAGGTAGAAGTCCCATCCCGCAAGCAGCACCTTGGCATCGGGGTAGTCCGTGTGCGCCTTGGCGAGAAACTTGTCGAGGGCGAGGATCTTCATGTCGAAGTTCTTCTTCTTGTCCTTGTAGCACCTGCGCTCGCCGAGGCCGATGGTGTGGAGGAGGCGCGGCTCCGGTGCACCCTGTCCGTAGCTCTCCACGGCGGTCTTCGTCATTTTCCAGTATTCGTCCACCCACTTGTCGTCGCGGATGTTCCACACCTGGGCGTTCGGCACTTGGTAGTTTTTGCCCTTGTTCGCGAGCGGGATGAAGTCGGGCTTCTTCTTCGCGAGGAAGTCCTCGGGCGTGCGCGAGTACCAGTGCGTCATCGTGCCGAAGTCCTCGGGCACCATCAGCCCGCGCGCAAAGGCGTACTTCTGGAGGTTGTCGCGCAGTTTGCCCCGGTACTGGAGGCTCCAGAAGAGCGTGCGGTCGTCGTGGGCGACGCCGGTGCCGGGGAGTGGCTTCGCGGGATCGGGGTAGGCGCATGTGTCTGGGAACGTCCGCTGAAAGAGGTCGTCCTGCCCGATGCGGAGCATGAACGTGTTGAGGCGGCGCTTGAGGATCCAGTCGATCTCCTTCTTCCAGTCCTCGGGTCCCCAGTGCTCCGCCTGGAAGCGCGTAAGGCCGCGATGCGCGAAGTAGCGGATC
>CADCCQ010000017.1 GCA_902799955.1 uncultured bacterium
AAGGCCGGCATCGGCGGCGTCCAGATGTTCGACGCCGGATGCGCCATCCCGCCCGGCCCGCTGAAGTTCAACTCCGACGACTGGTTCGACATGTTCGCCCACGCCCACAGGGAGGCGAAGCGTCTCGGCCTCGAGATCTGCATCCCCAACTGCTCCGGCTGGTCCAGCTCCGGCGGCCCGTGGAACCCGCCCGCGAACGGCATGAAGGTGATCCGCTTCACTGAGACCGCCGCGAAGGGCCCGTCGCGCTTCTCCGGCAAGCTGCCCCGCACCAAGAAGGACAACGGCTTCTACGACGACATCGCCGTCCTTGCCTACCCCACGCCGAAGGGCAATGCGAATATATCCCACCTCGCGGAAAAGATGTTCGCCTCACGCGGCAGCGTGAAGCGTGACACCAAGCCCGTCGCACAGGACGCGCTCGTCGCGAAGGACGCCGTCATCGACCTCACGTCGAAGATGAAGAAGGACGGCTCGCTTGAATGGGACGTTCCCGCCGGCGACTGGACGATCCTCCGCATCGGCTACATCTGCAACGGCCGCTGCAACCACCCCGCCTCCGAAAAGGGACGCGGCCTCGAGGTTGACAAGCTCTCCGCCTCGGCGATGGACTACCACTTCGACCAGTACGTGACGCGCCTCTGCAAGACGCTCGGCATCGAGCCGGGCAAGATCGGCGAGACCGGCTTCAACAACATCCTGGTGGACAGCTACGAGGTCGGCATGCAGAACTGGACCCAGGGCTTCGACAAGACGTTCGAGAAGCGCATGGGCTACTCCCTCACGCGCTACCTCCCCGTGTTCGCCGGACGCATCGTCGGCAGCGTCGAGGAGACCGAACGCTTCCTCGAGGACTTCCGCCGCGTGGTCGCGGACCTCTTCGCGGAGAACTACGCCGGACGCCTCACCGAGCTCTGCCACCAGCACGGCCTCCTCTGCTCCATCGAGCCCTACGGCAACTGCCCCGCAGACGACCTCCAGTACGGACAGGACATCGACGTCCCGATGGCCGAATACTGGTCCACCGCCGCTCGCGGTGCGCACCACTCCGGCGGCATCGGCAACTCGCGCCTCGCCGCGACGCTCGCCCACGTGTGGGGCCGCCGCTACGCCGCGACGGAGTCCTTCACCGCGAGCCCCGGTCCCGGCGGACGCTGGCTCACCACGCCCTACCACATCAAGGCGCAGGGCGACAAGGTGTTCGCAGCCGGCATCAACCGCATCATCTACCACCGCTTCACCCACCAGCCCTGGCCCGGCAACAAGTACGTCCCCGGCATGACGATGGGACGCTGGGGCATGCACCTCGACCGCACCCAGACGTGGTGGCCGCTCGCGGGCGACTGGTTCCGCTACCAGACGCGCTGCCAGTGGATGCTCCAGGAAGGCAAGTTCGCGGCCGACGTCCTCTTCTGGTGCGGCGAAGCCGTCCCGCTCGGCGGAACCGACACGAGGCTTCCCGCCGGCTATGATTACGACTACTGCGCCACGAAGGCGTTCATGGATCTGAAGGTCGTGAACGGTCGCGTCGTCACGCCTGGTGGCGTCTCGTATGCGCTGCTCGTCCTCCCCAAGACCGACACGATGAGCGAGGCGTGCGTGAAGAAGGTCGGCGAACTGCTCGCCGCCGGCGCGAAGATCAGCAGCGTGTCGCGTCCCGTGCGCGCGCCGGGCTTGAAGGGATGGAAGAAGAGTGGCTACAATGGTCTCGTCGACTCCGTCTGGACGAAGGGCGTGATCGCGAAGAACGCCGCCGACGCCATTGCCGAGCTTGGCATCGCCCCCGACTTCACGACCGCGACGCCCGATGCCTCGTGGATCCACAGGTGCTCCGCCGACGCCGACTGGTATTTCGTCGCGCTCGACAACGCCGCGCCGACGAAGTTCGAGGCGTCGTTCCGCCAGACGGGACGCGTCCCCGAGGTGTGGAACGCCGAGACCGGCTGCATCCGCGACGCCTCCGCCTGGCGCGAGGAGAACGGACGCACGATCGTCTCGCTCGACTATCCGATCAGCGGCTCCGCATTCGTCGTATTCCGCCGCAAGGCTGGCGGCACACCGCACGTCACCGGCGTAAAGGCCACGGTTTCCACGCGTCCTGACCCTGCCCTCGAGGAGAAGCCGCACACGCTTGTCATCAAGAAGGCCGAGTACGGCGTGTTCGACTCCGGGAGGCCTGATTGCGCGGATGTCACCAAGCTCATCAAGCCCGGCGTCACGATTTACGTGAACAACACGACGATGGGAGGCGATCCCATCTTCGGGCAAGTCAAGCGGTTCGAAGCGCGCTATACGCTCAACGGAAAGGCGAAGAGCGATATCGTCGCCGAAGGTGCGAACTACTGCCTGCCGAAGGACGCGAAGCTGATCGGCGCCTGGTACGGACTGATCGACCCCGAATGGAGAGCACCGGAAGGCTCGACCGTCGTCGACGTCACGGAGAAGCTCGCCTCGCTCGTCAAGAACGGCACGATCGACGTTGCCGTGGAGAACGAACTCGCCGGATGCGATCCGCTCTTCAAGACGGTGAAAAAGATGATCGTCACCTACGTGTACGACGGCAAGGAGACGACCGTGACGTTCAGGGAGCATGATTCGTTCAAATTGCCGGCCAACAAGATTGCGCCTCCTCCGCCGCCGGAATGGGAATGGAAGTGTGGCAAGATCCTCGCCTGGCAGCCGATGTCCGCAGACATCGCCATGAGCGACGGCACGACGAAGACGATCACGACCCTGCCGCCTGCGAATGTCATCGTTCCCGGTCCGTGGAATGTCGCGTTCCCGGCAGGGTGGGACGCCCCCGCGTCCGTGACGTTCGACTCGCTCATTCCGTGGAACGAGCATACGGACAACGGCATCAAGTACTTCTCCGGCACGGCCACGTACACGAAGCGTATTGCTTGTGAAAAGGCCCGCGCGCTCGTCGCGCAAAGCGACCGCTTGATGCTCGACCTCGGCGTGGTGAAGAACTTCGCGGAGGTGACGGTGAACGGGAAGAAGTTCCCCGTCCTCTGGAAACCGCCGTTCCGTCTGGACATCACGGACGCGGTGAAGGGCAAGGACGCCATCGACATCGAGATCAAGGTTACGAACCTGTGGCCGAACCGCCTCATCGGCGACGACACGCTCTACGCGGACGACTGCGAATGGATGGGCAAGACGCGCCGCGGCGTGAAGGAGTTCGGCGTGAGGGCGATTCCGCAGTGGGTCAAGGACGGCAAGCCCTCGCCCACCGGCCGCCACACGTTCACCACGTGGCGTCACTGGTCGAAGGAGGACGACCTCCTGCCGTCCGGCCTGATCGGCCCGGTGATCCTGCGCGGCGGAACGCTCGGCAAATAAAGCCGACACACAATCGAAACCGGCAGCAAGCCGGCACGAGGGCGCGGGCGATTACCCGCGCCCTCGCACTTACTATTGCAGAAACTGTGGAGAGTATGATATAACTCCCCATTGTTGACAAACGGCCAGTTGCCAACTGGCCGTTTGTCAACACAATGAAAGGAAACAGCCTTTGACAAAACCATAAAACCGCGACGAAATTTTCGCGACGAAATTTTCGTCGCTCAAGGAAAATTGTGATATAATATGTGCCATGAAACTTGACAATCCTTTCCTGACACGTGGCTACGCCGGCCCGGAATACTTCTGCGACCGTGTGGCGGAGACGAGTGCGCTCGTCTCCGCCATGTCAAACGGCAGAGATGTCACGCTCGTCGCGCCACGCCGATACGGGAAGACAGGCCTTATTCTCAATACATTCAAGAAGCTGGGAGAGGACTATGTGACCGTCTATCTTGACATCCTTGCCATCGACGACCTCACCACTTTCGTTCAGGCATTCTCCTCCGCAGTACTCGGCACCCTAGATTCAACAGCGGAGCGCGTCGGCAGGAAGATTGTCTCTTTCTTCAAAAGTTGCCGCCCGACCATGACTCCTCAAAACGATGGATCTGTGTCTTTCTCGTTCGACATTTCGCCCACACAGGCGAAGTCCACCCTAAAGGACACATTCGACTATATTGCATCACGGAAACAGAAGATCGTAATCGCCATAGACGAGTTCCAGCAGATTCGGGAATTTCCGGAAAAAGGTGTAGAGGCCTACCTGAGAAGTTACATCCAGTTTGTCCCCAACGCCCACTTTATCTTCGCGGGATCAAAGAAGCACATGATGGACGAGATGTTTGTATCTTCTCAAGGCCCTTTTTACCAGAGCACGCAGTTGATGTCGCTGGACGTGATATCCGCAGATAGCTACAGCAAGTTTGCCAAAGGCTTCTTCTCTGCTGCAAGGCGGAGATTCTCGCCCACGGCATTCGCATATCTGTATCAGCGTTTTGAAGGCGTGACCTGGTATGTCCAGTCGGTTCTAAACCGTGTCTGGTCGCATGGAGAGGGGCTTGAATCCAACGAACAGATCGACAGAACGGTGTCGGAGCTTGTCGATGAATCGGGACTGTTCTACCATGACCTTCTACGAAGCCAGACGGATGCGGAGCAATCGCTGCTGAAGGCCATAGGGCGCGAGGGCGTCGTCGGCGCGATATCCGCCGGGGATTTCATAAGGCGGCACAGACTTCCTGCGGCATCAACCATCCGTTCCGCCGCCGCAAAACTCCAGAACAGGGACATCATCTATCGCACCGAGAAGGGTTTTATCGTGTACGACCGCTTTTTCGGCCTTTGGCTGGCAGGATTGTAAATCAGCGACCAACCCCTTCCCTTCTTCAACCCTCACCCTCTGCGGGGACACTCCCCGCATTGTATTTCATTATTTTATGCCTCTTGATGCAATAGTATGCCATTGATATTCTTTATTCCCTACTTCTCCATCGCGACGAGAGAGACCGGACCGATGAGTCCGGAAGGCGCGAGCTTGGAGTCCTTCGTGAAGTAGTTCCAGCCCGTGAAGCACTTGCGTCCCTTCGACGGACGCGCCGCGATTCCCTTCTTGAACCAGTCGGGGAAGGCGTCCAGATACCACCCGCCCGGATACACGGCCTTGTTGAACTTGCAGTCCGGCGGCTCCTGCTCGTCACCGATGAGCCTGTTCGCCCACACATTGGTAAACTCGATCTCGAGCGTGTTCTCCCCTTCCTTCAGGTCGCCCGGCGCGAGGCGCACCTCGTACGGCGCGCACCATACCGGCGCGTACGCCTTGCCGTTGAGGATCACCTTCGCCACCTGGTTGTTGCAGTTGCCGAGGGAGAGAATCGCCTCCTTGCCAACTTTACTCTTTGCACATTCAACTTTGCACTTGTACGTTGCAGTGCCGCTGAAGTACTTGACGTCGGGATCGGCGTTGGCAGTCCAGTCGGAAAGTGTCGCCATTTCGACGGTCTTTCCGCCGAAGGTCACGCGCCACGGCCCCGCGACGGGCTGCGCGTCGCCGCCCGTGAACGGCTTGGCGAGCTTCTGGTAGTAGTCGCTGTCCGCGTTGGCCGCGAGCGAGCCGGCCGGCTTGCGCAGTACGAGGAAGCCCGTGCCGCAGGGCGGGAGCTGGATGGGCGCCTTGCCGTTGACGAGGGCGAGCGGCGCGACCGTGCCCGTGACGGGATCGAACCACTCCGGCGCCTTGCCGATGTTCGGAAGGCCCATGTTCATGGACGCGGGGTGGTCCGAATGGTTCATCACGAAGAAGACGACCGTGCCGTCCGCCTCGCGGGCGTGGGCGGTGAGCGGCGTGCCCTTGGGCGTGATGTCGTGTCCGATGATGCGGATCTTGCTCGGCTCGCCCCACTGGAGAAGCGCCTGGCAGCGGTTGAGGTACGTGTAAAAGCCCCTGCCGCTCTTCGCCCACGTCTGCGTGCGGCCGAAGTGCGTGCCCCAGCGCCCCATCACCTTGCCGGGCAGGAACTCGTCCGGCCACGGCTGGTGCGGACACGTATGCAGCGTCATGCGGTTGACGCCGCGGTAGAACTGCGTGTCGCCCGCCGCCTTCAGGAGATACGGCGTCTCGGTCCAGTTGCACGCGCCGGGGCCGCTCGTGAACGCCTCCGCCTCGACGATGTTGTGGCGTTTGCCGCCGGGGCCGGTCCACTGGTCCCAGCCGAGGCGGCCGGGGACCTTGCGGTCGAGGCTCGGCCTGTACCAGAACTCGGTCATCAGGCGGTCCACGTGCGCGGCGCACTCGCGCGAGCTGAACGGGCCGGTGTACGGCTCGCAGGCGAACTCGAGGCCGACGGCGGCGAGCTTCTCGTGCATGATCTTGAAGAGCACGTCACGGTAGAGGTCATTGATCGTGCGGTCGTAGTCGGCGCGGAACTTCTTCTCCGCCGCCTCGTCCTTCGCGACGGACACCTTGAACCCGCCGAGGATCGGCAGGTACGGCAGCGGGTCGTACCCGCGCCGCGCCTTGAACTCCGCGCGCATGTTCGGGGTCCACGTGGGCTTGCCGGCCTCGTAGCTGTCGAGCAGCACGAACTTGAGCCCGCGCCCGATCTGGTCGCCGACGTACTTCTTCATGTCGCCGATCACGTGGTCGAGGTGGAACGCGACCGCCTCGGGGTTCATCTTGTCGCACTCAAGTCCCCGCGCCTCCCACTGGTTCGGCTGCGTGAGCGACCCCATCGGGATGTGCTGCACGCGCACGCCCTCCACGACGGCGATCTCCTGCAGGTCGGTGCGGCGCTCGGGAACGTCCATCTTCTCGAACTTCCGCGTGTCGCCGATCTCGGCGGGAAACGGCGTGTGGGCCTTCAGCGAGATCTGCGCCTCGGCGTTCGTGACGTTGAACACGAGCTCGCGCATGGCGAGGCGCGAAGGAATCCACGGGCCGCCCGTCGAGGTGTAGCCGGGACAGTTGTGTACGCCGATCTCGATGCCGCGCTTCTCCGCCTCCTCGCACGCGAAGCGCACGAGCTTCCACCAGTCGGGCGTGAAAGCGATCAGCCCCTCGTTGGGGCTGTTCTTGATCTTCGTCGCCCACGGCGAGCAGACGTCCGCCATGCCGAAGATCGTCGCCGCGCCGATGCCGGTCTCCTTGAACCAGTCGAGGTCCTTGACGATTCCCTCCTTCGAGACGTTGCTGCCCATCCAGTGCCACCACACGCCCGTCTTCGCGCTCTGCGGCGGGTTGCGGAACACCTCTTCCGGGTCTGGCGCCGAGTGTTTCTCAGGTACGCCGCGGCACCCGACGCACACTGTGG
Source organism: uncultured bacterium (assembly GCA_902799955.1). Classification (GTDB taxonomy): domain Bacteria; phylum Verrucomicrobiota; class Kiritimatiellia; order RFP12; family UBA1067; genus UBA1067. The sequence goes on from CADCCQ010000017.1 coordinate 7,152, forward strand.
CCGCGACAAGCGCCACTCCCACGGCAAAACTCTTCACACATCCAGATTTTTTCATTTCATTCACCCTTCCACTTGGCTCGGCGCGACAACGTCGTCATTTCGCGATTACGTCCTTGAACTCCGCCTTGAACTTCGCATCCGTCGGCACGAGCCCGAGATAGGAGCCGGCGGCGGCCTTCGCTTCGTCCAGACGACCAAGCTTCTTGAGTGCAACCGCCTCCCCGTACCAGGCTTCGGCACGTTTTGGATCGAGGGTCCGCGCCTTCCTGTAGCACTCCACGGCGTCGCCCGTCTTCCCGAGGCCGTCGAGGATGTTGCCCTTCTTGACCCAGAAACGCTCAGGCTTGTACGTCGTCACCTTTATCGCCTGGTCGATGGCGGCGAGCGCCTCGTCCGTCTTCTTCATCTTGGCGAGGAGCTCGGCCTTGCGAGCGTAGGGCTCGTCGTATTTCGCGTTGGCGGCGATTGCCTTGTCGTATGTCTCAAGAGCCTTGTCCACATTCCCCGACTTCAGGTAGACGTCGCCTAGGTAAAGAAGCGTACGCGGCGCGGACGGATCCAGCTCGTATGCGAAGTTCATGTCGCGCAGGGCGGCGTCGAGGCGCCCGAGGGCGACGAACATCTTTGCGCGGCGCACGTAGAGGTCGGGATTGTTCGGGTCGAGGAGGATCGCCTCGTCGAAGCACTTTACGGCCTCGGCGTACTGCTTCATCTCGCCGCAGATTATGCCGCGGTACAGGTGTGCGGAGAGGAACCCGGGATCCATCGCGACCGCCTTGTCCATCCAGACCTTGGCAACGGGGTAGTTGTCCTCGTAGCCGTAGAACATGCCAATTGCGAAGCACGCCTGCTTGTAGCCGGGGTTGACCTTGAGCGCGGCCATCATGTCCGCGCGTGCGAGGTCGTAGCGCTTCTCCTTGCCTTTCGCGTACAACCAGCCGCGGTTGTAGAGGGCCATGTCGAACTTCGGGTCGATCTCAAGCGCCTTGTTGTAGAAGGTGCGGGCGGCCTCGAAGTCCTTCTTGCAGTCCGTGGCGACAACGCCCTTCCAGAGCCAGGCCCACTTCGACTTGGGGTTCAGCTCAAGCGCCTTGTCGAGCGACGCCTCGGCGCCGGCGACGTCCTTCTCGTCAAGCTGGACCTGCGCGAGGCGGATGTACGCGAAGTCGCTGTTCGGGTCGACCTCCACGGCCTTCTGCACGGCCTCCTTCGCGCGGGCGGTCTCCTTGAGCGCGGCGAGGATCTGCCCCTGCAGGAAATACGGCTCCGGGCGCTTGGAATCGTGGTTCTGCAGGTACACTGCCTCGGCATACGCCTGGTGGGCGCGGTCAAGCTCCTGCTTGTTGAACGGGCGGTCGAGGTTCAGCAGGTCGCGGGTGGCGGACATGCCCTTGATGTACGCGCGGAAGAAGATGTAGTCAGGGTTGTCCTCCTCGATCTCGATCGCCTTGTCGACGAACGGGAGCGCGACGTCGGGGTTGTTCTCTTCGTAGTACAGCCGCCGCGCGACGTCGGCGTAGCGCTCCGCCATCGTGTGCAGCTTGCGCTTGTTGATGTACCATCCGCCGAACTTGAAGACGAGCACGGCTATGATGCCCAGCTTGATGACCATGCGAAGCTTGATGACGAGCGACGTCCACTTCTCCGGCACCTTCTCCGCGAGCCCGTATATCGGCTCGAAGTGGTTGCGGAGCTCCCGCATGTACTTGACGAGGCTGCTGATCGCTTTCGCGTTCTCCTCAATGCGCCTGTCCTGGTCGTTGAACCTCGAGTCCTGCGCGTCAAGCCTGGAGTCCTGCGCGTTGTCGTATTCCTTAGCCATGTTCTCTCCTCAGAAGGGGTTCACGATCCTGGCGGTCATTCGCCGACGGCGGCGCGGTACCTCGCGGCCCTGGCGTCGCGCCCGGCAGCGCCGTCGCCGTCCTCGCAGTCGAAGCCCTTGCGGTACTTCAGGACGTCCTTGCCGCGCTCGACCGGGTAGCTCGCGCCGCCGTACGACCCCTTCTCGGCCTTGAACCGCTCCAGTACGTCATACAGGGCCTTCGTGTCGTAGCCGAGCGTCTTGGAAAGCTGCACGGAGCGCCAGTCGGCCTGGCTCTCCAGCTCCACGCCGTAGCCGTTGCGGATGGAAGTGGTGAGCTTGCCGAACAGTTCATCGGCGAGCGAGACGAGCTGCTGCTTGAGAGCGTCCGTCGCCTCGGTGTCCGTGCCCGACTTCGCGTTGACGGAGTCCGTCGCCACCTCCTTCATCAGGGAGAACAGCTTGAGCACGCTCTCCTTGCCGACGGACTTCATGCCGTGGCGGAGCTCCATGTGGCCCATCTCGTGCCCGAGGATCGCGGCGAGTTCGTCCTCGTCCTTGAGGAACTTGAGCATCCCGGTGGTGACGAACACAAAGCCGCCCGGGACGGCGAACGCGTTTACCTCGTCGGACTTGACCGTGAGGAACATATAGCCGTGGTACGGCATCGGGTCGTTGGATGCGGCGGCGAGCGTCGCGCCGAGCGTGCGGACGTACTCGCTCCTCTTGTCGTCCTGCGGCAGGACGGGATACAGCGGGAGTATGCGCGAGGCGACGACGCAGCCGAGCTGGTATTCCTGCACGGGGCCGACCTCGCTGTAGAGCATCTTGGACGCGGCCTTCCCTGCGGACGCCGCCACCCCGGCGAGCTTGTCGTCGCCGGCCGCCTCCCCGACGACCTTCGACGCGAACCCGAGGCCGCCCGCGGCCGCCTTGCGCGCGCCAGACGAGAACCCTCCGAAGAAGCCGGAGCCCTCGGACTCGATCTCCTTCAGCTTGCGCGGGTCCTTCCTGTCGAGCCCGCCGGCAGACATGAACGACGCGACCTCGCCGTCGGAGACCTCCTTGCGCGCGGCGATCACCTTGGCGACCGCCGCCGGATCCGCCTTGGCGGACGCCTTGCCGCTTCCAGCGGCGCCGCGCATGGCGACCATCGCGCCCTCCTCCGACTCAGAGAAGCCGCGCATCGACGCGAGGGCGACGTCGTTCTCGGACTCGGAGAAGCCCCTCTTCGCGACGAGCGTCCCGTCTGCGGAAATCGACTCATTGGGGTTCTGGTTCTTCATCAGCCACTCGCTTGCGATGGACGGGAACGGCAGATAGCCCTTCTCGCCGCCGGCCTTGACCTTGACCCAGAGCGGGATGAGCGTCTCGGGGAACTTGTCCTTGTCGCCATCGAACGGAACCGCGTAGCGGCACAGCTCGACGACCTCGGCCGCGTCGTTGTACTTGAGCGTCGCCACGGCCTTCGAGAGGCCGTTCGGCTTCTTGCGAAGGACGAGAGTCTCGGTCGACACCCGCCACGTCTCGCCCACCTTGGGGTCTTCCGCAAACACACTTGACGCCACCGCGACTGCGGCGACGGCCGTGCACACGCCTTTCAGCATCGTCGTCTTCATGTTGCTTCTCCTTATTTGTCTGTCTTGTGTTTCGTTCAATCGGTTCAACATTCTCTAGAGCTCCAGCGTCCTGCGGCGGCACGCCCAGCACATGTAGGCGACCGTCACGAAGAAGCTCGCAGGGACACGCGGACGCGACGCCAGCTTCACGCCGAGCAAAGTAGTCCGGCCGCCGAGGCCCATCGGGCCGATGCCGAGCGAATTCGCCTCGGCGAGGAGCGTCCGCTCAAGCTTCGCGAGCGCCGGCACGGGCGAGCGGTCGCCCAGCGGGCGCAACAGCTGTTCCTTCGCCGTCTCGAATCCGGTGGCGCGGTCGCCGCCTACGCACACGCCGAGGATGCCGGGGGCGCATCCGTAGCCCCGGGCGGCGGCGACGGCGTCCAGCACGCAGCGCCTCACGCCCGCGAGGTCGCGTCCCGCGCCAAGCGCCGCGTCGGGCAGCGAGTACTGGCGCGACATGTTCTCGGATCCGCCGCCCTTCATCAGCAGAGTGACCGAGGGGCGCGACGACGGATCCGACGGCGGACGGTAGTGGACCACCGGCGCGCCGTCGCAGACGTTGTCGTCGTACGAGCGCCCGTCGACGGAGTCAATGCAGTTCTTGCGCAGCAGCCCCTTCTTCGTAGCCATGCGCACGGCCTCCTCGACGGCCCTGCGCGTGACGCGCCGGCGGAGACGGTCGTCCACGAAGAACGTAAGCGTCCCGGTGTCCTGGCAGAGCGGCGTCCCCGCCGCCCTGGCCATTGCGCAGTTGGCGAGCACCGTCTTCAGCACGACCTCCGCACCGGAGCCGCGCGCCTCCTTCCTGCGGGCGGACGCCAGCGCCCGTTCGACGTCCTCCGGAAGAGAGGAGCTCGTCTCGGCTATGAGGCCGCAGATGGCGTCTGCGACGCGGGACATCCAGTGCGCCTCCTACTTCATCTTGCCGAGAAGCGCGGCGACCTCGTTGCCCTTCTTCACGAGGCCTGCGGCGGAGAGGTATCCGTAGTACGTGTTGAGGTCGCCCTTCGAGATGCCGGCCTTCCCGGGGAGGTCCCTTGCGGAGAGGCCCTTGGCTACGGAGAGGAACTCGCGCTCCAGCGCGGCGGCGCGCGCGAGGCGGGCGGGAGTCGGATCGTAGGTCGCCACGCGCCACGCCTCCAGGAGCTTGCGGCCTACCTTGGCCGAGCCCCACTTCGCGTCGAACTCCGCGTCAAGCCTCGCGGCGGTCGCCCTGCGCTGCTCCAGGACCTTGGACTCGTCGGCGTAGTAGTTCCCGTGCGTGACGTTCGCGCACTGCGGAGGGATCTCGCGAATCCAGATGTTACGGTAGTGGACGGGGTTGCCGTGGTCCTGCAGACCGATCGGGCCCTTCGTAGAGGGCGACTTCGGGTAGGACGTGCGGCGGCGGTAGAGGGTCGGGCCGTCGAGCTTCCAGCCGTCCTGGACGAGCACGCCGTTGAAGAGCACGGTCACGGTCGCGGGGGCCTTGACGGAGCCGTCCGCGTTCAGAATCGGGGCGTGGAAGATGATGTCGTAGGTGTTGAACACGCCAGGCGCGCGGGTCGGGTTCACGGCGGGCGGGTTCTGCCCGTACACCGCGCCGGCCTGTCCGTCGGAGTAGTTCGGGTTGGGGTTGGGGTTCTTGTCGGGGTCGGTCTCGTAGGAGTCGAGAACCTGGATCTCGTAGTCGCCCATGAGGAACACGCCCGAGTTGCCGCGGCCCTGCCCGAAGCCGGAGACCTTCGTCGGCGCGGCCCATTCGACGTGCAGCTGGCAGTCGGCGAACTTCCTCTTCGTGAAGACGCTACCCGCGCCGCGCACGGAGATCAGCTCGCCGTTCGGGTCGAGGGTCCAGCGCGTCGGCTTGCCGCGGCCGTCGCACCAGTTGTCCGCGAGCGACTTCGCCGTGCCGTCGAAGAGGACGATGGCGTCGGACGGCGGCTTCGCGCCGTCGGCGGTGATCTTCTTCACGCCGGGGCGGTAGTCGTCGTGGACGGCCCACGCGTGCCTGGCGTCCGCCGGCGCCCCAAGCCAGTCCGCGGCGGCCACCAGCGACGCCAGCGCGGCCGCGCCGCACAGGACCGCGCGATTGCAAGAAACCCTCTGTCTGCTCTTTGACATGCTCTTTCCTCCTGATGTCTTTTTTGTGTATACAGTTGTGTTTGCCTTTAGCTAGTATAATACCACATTCTCGCGTAGAGGGCAAGATTGAAATTCATTCAAGGTTGAAAACGGGCGCATCTCTATAATTCGCCGCCTCGTCTTCTGTTGATTGGAAACAACTATTTGAAACAACTTCATTTTACGGCGGGCAACAGCCCGCCGATTCAAGAACGCCGTGTAGTTACACGGCGAGAAGAAAAAATTGTTTTGCAAGTTGTTTCAGTTGTTTCAAAATATGCGCGGATGAAAAATGCAGATATGACCATTGAAAACATCGGCGGTTTATGTTATACTTCAAGATATATGCAAAATGCACGGAGAAAGAGCCCCGCCCTGCTCCCCCTCCGCAAGTCCAAACCAAGGGCAAATTGGAGAATGTGAAAATGAAGAGACAGCTGTTCGTGCCCGTCCTGGTGCTCGCCGTCGTCATCATCGGATGCAAGACGGAGCTGCTCGACACCGCGGGCAATCCGGTGCTGGACGCATCCGGCAACCCGATGATGCTGCCGGAATCCGCGCATAAGAGGCTCAAGAGGGTGACTCCCAACACGCAGAGGGAAATCTACTCGGCCATCTCTTCCGCCGCGAACAAGGGTGCATGGGCCGAGGTCGCCAACTTCAAGCTTCCCGACAACCGCATCAAGTTCCTCATCGGCCCCACCGCAACGCAGGAGGAATTCGACGCCCTGAAGATACTCGCGGGGATAATGGCAAACAAATACAGGACCGAGGTGGTGTATCCCGCGCACCTCGAAACGGACAAGAACGAGCTGGCAGACTCCGTGGCGCTGCTCCTAAGCGGCAACGACGAAAGCAAGTTCGCGAAGGCGAGCGATCTCATCGTCAACGTAAAGAAGACCGGCATTCCCGAGATCGACGCGCCACTGGCCAAGTACGCCGCCGACCTGAACAAAAGGCAGATCGCCCCGGCATTGGCAATGGACATCGTCGGCAGGAAAGTGAAGCCGCGCATCAAGGAATTCCTGGCGAAGGGGCAGTTTGACCAGGCCAGGGAAACGCTCCTGCGCGCCACGACGACTGACAACGCGGAGGCGAACGCCCTGGTCCGGCTGTTCACGGTCGAGACGCTGCTCGCCGAGGTGAACCCCGCCGAATGGGCTTACATCGAGGCCGAGCTCAACTCCAAGACCGCGGAGTTCGTGAAGGCCAAGAAGTTCGACGAGGCGATCGCGTGGCTCAAGGGGTACAGGCGCGTGCGCACGCACTCCATCAAGCTCGACGGCAAGCAGAAGGCAATCGAGGCCGAGCTGGTCAAGATCGGCGTTGAAGACGAGAACATGAAGCCCATCCTCGACGCGACGGGCGCCCTGGTAGGCAAGGTCGAGAAGATCCTCAACACGCTCGACGACACGACCAACACCGTGTCCGCCGCCGACGGCAAGACGGCCACGGGCGGCGCCCCCGACCTGGACGCCTACAAAAGCGAGCTGGAGACCTACCGCCAGGCGCTTCTGCGCTGCAACTGCACCGAGGACGAAGCGAATGGCATCGTGGACAAGTTCCGCAAAGACGTCGATCCGCTGCTGGAGGCCGTCTCCAAGGCCGCGGCGAAGGGAGCCGGCAAAACCGGGGAGAAGGCCCCGATGGGCACGGGTACGATCAACTCGCGCATCGACAAGATGACGGCGAGGCTGTTGAAGGACGTCAAGGCAAAGAAGGCCGCGCATCTCGTCGCATTCCGCAAGGCCAACGTCAAGACCATGACCGAAAAGATGGTCGCGGAGATGAAGAAGTGCGTCGCCGAAGGGAAGTTCGAGAAGGCGCGCGAGGCGTTCTGGAAGGCGACGTCCACCAAGGACGTCGACATGAACAACCTCCTTCGCAAGCCAGGCGTGGAGCTTATGCTGACGCTCGTCAACCCGAAGCACTGGGCCGCCATCGAGAAGGAGTTCGCCGACAAGGCCAGCGAGGCACGGAAGAACGCGAAGTACGGCGACGCGATCGCGTGGGCCGAGGCGTACCCCGCCGTCCGGACCTACACCGGGGACGCCGACGCGAAGCTCGACGACATGAAGGATGCGCTCGCCGAGATGGGCGTCGCCGGCGACAAGATACAGCCGGTGATCGACGAGACGCAGAAGGCGGAAGCCGAGGCCGCCCGCATCGCAGGCAACGTCGACAAGATGTCCAAGACGAAGGATGGCAACAAGGGCCTCCCGCTTGGCGAGTACGACAAGCTGATTGCCTCGTACCGCGCCGCGCTTGTCCGCAAAGGCTGCCCGGAGAAGGTCGCCAACGAACTCGTCGCCAAGTTCAAGGCAAAGGTCTCGCCGTACGTCGGGGCCATCGCCGGCGGAGCAAAGAATGCCTCGCCCATGCTCGGCTCCGGCGCCGTGAACAGCCGTCTCGCCAAGCTGCGCGCCAAGACTGTCAACGAGCTGAAGCCAATGAAATGCAGACATGTGTTCGCGGAGGTCGTGGCGAAGACGGTCGAAGCCGTAGCCAAGGGCAAGTTCAAAGAGGCCCGCAACGTAGTCCGCAACGTCGCCCCCGTCAAGGACGCCGAGTGGGACGCCAAGATCTACGCGGCGCGCATCGGACTGCTGAACGGCGTGGTGAACCCCAACCAGTGCGCCGCCCTCCTGAAGGAGATAGACGCCAAGGCCAAGGAGATGTTCGACGCGGAGAAGTACGACGAGTTCACCGAATACGCCAAGAACTACGAGTATGTCCACGACACCTACAAGCAGGTAGAGGCCTCGCTCAACCAGCTGAAGGCCGCGATGGCCGGGATGAAGACCGCCGACAAAACCGCCGCCGGCAGCATCGACGCCCTCTCCGCGAAGGTTCGCGGGATCATGGCGAGGCGCACCGACAAGAACGCGGCGAATGCGGGCGCCTACCGCACGGAGCTTGAAAAGGCCCTCTCCGAGCTAGAGAAGGCAATCGCGGCAAAATACTACGACTCCAAGGCCGTGGCGGCCATCTGCAGAAAGGACGCCCTGCCGATTGTCGCCAAGGCGCCTGCGCCGATGACCACCTGGGAGCTCAACGAAGCCCTTCGCGCGCGCCTGGCCCGGCACTGCAAGGAGATCGAGAAGCAGATCGCGGCGCGCGACGCCGCCAAGGCGGCCGCGGCATACGCGCAACAGCTCGCCGACCTCGACGCCGAGGTTTCGTTCGACTCGCAGGTCACGATGGCCGAGAACGCCATAACCAGGCAGCTCGGCGCGAGCGGCCCCGAGGCCGACCAGAACGTGAACGCGCTCCTCGGCGAATACGCCCGCACGATGCGCCTGCTGAAGCTTGAAAAGAAGGTCACGCCCGACCAGGCGACGACAATGCTGCTCGGCGGCACCTACCTCGACCAGCCAACCGTGGTCTCCAAGGCCCTGGAGCTCGGCGCGGAGGTCAACGGCGTCTCCGACCGCGACCCGCTCAGGCGCACAGCCCTTCTGCTGGCCATCCAGACCGGACACACCTCGCTGCTGAAGCAGCTCGCCGCCGCCAATGCCGAGTTCACCGTTGCCGACGCCGAGGGCGACACCGCGCTCCACTACGCCGTGCGCAGCGGCAACCTCTCCGTCATCAAGGCCATGCTCGCCAAGAACGACGTGAACAAAACCAACAAGGCCGGCGAGACCGCGCTCTTCATCGCGGTGCGCAGGAACCAGAAGCCCCTCGTCTCCGCGCTCATAAAGGCAAATGCGGACGTCAAGCTGAGCAACGCAAATTCCCTTACCGCGATGGACGCGGCCTGCATCGCGGGCAGCCGCGACGTGCTGGACGTCCTGGCGGACGCCAAGGCCGAGTTCGGCCCCGCGCAGCTTGCGCTTGCCGCGGGATACGACCGCCTCGCCGTCGCGCAGTGGCTCGTCGGCAAGGGCGTCGACGTCAACGCCCCCGGCGTGATGGGCGCCACCAGGTGCGGCACTTCGACGCAGCGCTACCTCGCCCAGGAGGGAGGCACCCCCAGGATCTGCAATGACGAATCCTGCGAATACTGCAAGAGGATCAAGGCTCCCAAGGCGCCAGAGGCACCCGAGGCGAAATAAAGCGGCCCTTCAAAGTTTTTTGTGGAAGGCGCGGCGCTACGCGCGACCACGAAAAGCATGCAGTTGCGGTAATGTGGAGCGCATCTCCATTTTTCACCCGTGCGTTTTGAGATTGAAAACAACCAGAACAACTTTTTCTTTTCGCCGCGCACGGGGCCTTGCGGGGGCATCCTCGCCATTGACATTTTTCTGATTGTCTTCAGAAACATGTCAGATAGCACACTCTTACCGCATGCATCCCAATCGAAATTATGATATACTTTGTCGCATGAAAACTTTTGGGATAAATCCCAAAACAATCACCGAGGCTAACCACCACCAAATACCATCCAGACCATACAACAAAATGACAAAACAGCCCCTTTGGTATGGCAAAGAAATGACAAAACCGCCTTTTGAGAATTCACTGCGGAAAATTCCCAAGATAAAATAACCATTAATAACTCTGGATATTATATTCGTTTATGCGATATAGCAAAAGCCCTCGCATGGAGTGTCCCCGCAAGGGCTTTACCGCGACGACAGTCGTCTGCGCAACGCACAAGTAGACCTCTCTTTCTCTCAACTCAATCGCATGCCTGCTTCGTCGTCGACACACGAAGAATCTCAATAAAATTGAAAGTAGCCATTGCAATTGTTCTCATAGGAGAAGAGAAATGATATAATATCACCACTTTCAATTTCTGTGGCAATACACATTTCCCGAAAGGAGGCATACAGTGACCATAGAACGAAAAGAACTTCTTTCTAAATCGTTTCATGCCGCCTCCTTGACTTTGAGCTTTCGTGCACTTGCACAGAAGTTCAAAGTCCTCCCACGAAGCTCAGCAACGCAATCAATTCCACGGGTAAACTTGTCTGCAACGAAACGACCGTCCGCAAATACCTCGGCTACCTTGAATCGGCTTTCCTCGTCCAGAATGCGCGGCTCTTCGATATGCGCGGAAACCGCTATCTTGACTTCCCTTCCAAATACTATGCCGTCGATACCGGCATCCGCAATTCTCGGCTCAACTTCCGGCAGGACGAAAACACGCACCTCATGGAGAATGCCATCTACAACGAACTCATTCGGCGCGACTACGCAGTTGATGCCGGTGTCGTGGAGATGTTCGCGACCGTCGACGGCAAGCGTTGCCGCAAGCGGTACGAAGTGGATTTCGTCGTCAACAAAGGCGACATGCGCTTTTACATCCAGTCCGCATGGAACATCCCGGACAACGAAAAGCGCGAACAGGAGACTTTCTCGCTCCGCCACATCGGCGACAACTTTAGGAAGGTCGTCGTAACCGGCGATCCCTACGAAAAACCCTGGACCGACCGCAACGGCATCACCTTCATAGGCATCATGCCATTTCTCCTCGATCCCAAGTCGCTGGAAACGCTGTGACGAACTGCCAGGGGAATTAGGGACGAGTGTAAAATGTAAAGTGTAAAGTGTAAATGGGGAACGTATCCCCTGAACGAAGTGAACGCCGCAGGCGACTCAATGTGGGGTACGTTCTCGTCGTCGCCCACCCAAGAATTAAAGAATTGAATGAATCAAATACGCGCGCAATTCGCGCGCTATTCGGCAAATCCTCGCACAGGACGAACAGAATACAAGTTGCCACGTTCTAAGTTATCCCGCCAGCTACTGGACGTGCTGTGGTAGCTCGAAGAGAATAAGAGGGGAATCGAGTACGCGCGGCTGTTCGAGAACGGAACGGACGACCAGTAAAAGCCGCCCTCAACGGCACTATGGGCGGCAGGGAGGAAGATACTATGGGAAACATAGTCGCCTCTCCCGCGAACAATACATCCATTCACACCATTAACAGTCGTCCATTCCCAATCACATTTACTGCAGAGATCGTCCAGTTCCTGTCCTGTCGGCATGCGCCAATCACCGCCCCAATGTACGTGTGCCGCGTCGTGCTCCGGCGCGAGAACACCATCCGCTGTAATCCAGCCTTCGCTTTGCAATGTGGCAACATCCTTATTGTAGGTTGGAGTGTTGCTTGTCTCAAACGAAAAGTTCAAGGACGATCCGTCGCTTGCCACCCAAGCGTCGTTTTCGCGCCTGTAGCCGATGGTGTCGCCCCACCAGAAATAGTATCCTGCATCTTCAGGATTCTCCGCGCCGATGTTCGTCTCGGCCCAGTACGGGCCACCCTCCCAGAGCTGCACCATCCACTGCGCTGTGTACGTCACATTCGACGCCGGAACCGTCGCCACCACTTCCGGCGACCAGCCGGTGAACGCATAGCCCGTGCGCGTCACCGTAGGCGCGACAATTGCAGCGCCGTAGTCCATCTGCCTGCTCCAGCCTCCCTCGCCGCCATTTGCGTCGAACGTGACCGAGAACGTGGTTCCAACGGGATCGATGACGACATCGTCTCCATCACCCATCTCCTCGTCAGCATACATCCGCACTCTGACAAAGAACGCATTGAAGTTGCCTATCGGCGTCGCGGAAACAATCAACTGTCCGTCCGCCGACACGCCAAGCACGGCGTTCACGTTCTTTGAAGAGAACGAATTTTCCGCCAGCGAAGGCGAACCCTGCACTTCAAACACGGTAGCAAGATTCGCCGCCGTGGCATCAGAGCCAATCGGTGCGTTCTTTACACGCACCTTGAACGTAAACACCCCGCTCGCAGGTGCCTCAACCGAAGCAACCTCCACGTCGCCGCTCTGGAAATTCCCCTCGACGAGTCCGTTCGCGCCAATCGCATACGAGAACCACGCACGCGGAGAGTCCTTGGCCGTCTTGTGGTCCAGCCCCTTGGCATCAACCCATGCGCGGAACAAGTCGTATTGTGCCTTGTTGCCGATGTGCGCCATGAGCCGCGCCTCGTCACCCGCGCCCGCCAATGCGTTCGTGACATCGGAATCGGATGCGATTTCAGGCAACGGATCGACGACAACGCCCCCTTCCGGCGTCCAGACAACGCCGTCCACCCAGCCACAGTCGGAATATCCCGGCTCCTCCCAGTCGTCCGTCGAGTACGTCCAGCGGACAGTGTGCGCACCGTCAGTGTCGAACGTCACGCTTTGCTGCGCCCAGTCCCTTTCGCCGTCAATCCAGGCGACATTCGTCCCGTCCACCGAGTAAGATAGGTTGTCGTAAGTGTGCCGTCCGCGCGGATCTGGTTCGCAGGAGACCTTCCACCAGAACGTCAGCGTCCCCTTGCCGCTCACAGTCACCTCAAGATGGCTGGCCTCTTCCATGCCGACCACACCGCTCTGGGCGCAAGAGCCGCCGACCTTGGCCGATTCATCCTCGACAGGGATCCACTCCGCGTCGCCACTCGTCGTAACGGACGACAAATTCGAGGCGTCAAGAACGCCTGCAAGCGTCAGCGGAGGCTCCTCGCCCTTTGTTATTGTCGCCTCTGCGTACTCCTCCCGGTCGCCAAGCACCGCAACGGCGATTACCGTCGTCGTGTCAGTGATGGTGAACGGCCCAGCATATCGATATGCCTCCGTGAAGCGAGGCGTGAGGCCATTCGTCGAGTAGTAGATGGTTGTACCTGCCGTCGCGCACGTAATCGTCACCTCGCAGGTGTCATCATAGAACATAGTCCCGTCCGCCGGTGAAATCACGGGGGCGGAGAGGTCTACCTCCTGCCAAACGGCGTAAAGCGTCACCGCGCCGTCAGGCTCTGCCGTAAGGTTCACAAGCGGCTGGTCCGCCGCGTAGACAACCTCGCCTGTCGCGTTCGTCGCCCAGCCCAAGAACGTGTACCCTTCACGCGTCACCGTAGGCGCGACAATCACAGCGTCATAGTTCTGCGTAGTGCTCGCTCCTCCCTCGCCGCCGTTCGCGTCGAACGTCGCAGTGTACTGGTTTATCTGCCACTGCGCCGTGTACGTCGCGTTCGACGCCTGAACCGTCGCCGGAAGAGATGGCGACCAGCCCGCAAGCGTGTAGCCCGTCCGCGTCACAGTCGGCGCAACAATCGCAGAACCGTAGTCCTGCGTCTTCGTGTTACCGCCCGTCCCGCCGTTCGCATTGAAAGTCACCGTGTACTGGTTGACCTGCCATTGCGCGGTATAAGTCACATTCGATGCCGGAACCGTCTCTAGTACCACGGGCTGCCAGCCCGTGAATGTATAGCCAGTTCGGGTCACCGTCGGTGCAACAATCGCCGTGCCATAGTTCTGCTTCGCGCTCTTGCCTCCCGTCCCGCCGTTCGCGTTGAACGTCACCGTGTATTGGTTGATAGTCCAGTGGGCGTAGTACGTCACATCCCCTGTCACAGTTGTCGATGCAGAAATCCGTGTACCACCGCTCGCCGCCGTCCACCAGCCCGCAAACGTATAACCCGTCCGCGTTGGCGTGGGCAACGCGCCCACATTGGCTCCAGGAAGGATTGTCCGCGTTGTCTCTCCTGTGCCACCATTCGCGTTGAATGTCACGACATACCCTCGCACAGGACGAACAGACTGCCCGCCGCGGCGGTAGTAGCGGAGCCGAGAGAAGCGGCTCGACTCGAAGTAGAGGAACCACGCGCTGTCGGAATAGTCCGAATTCGGCGTAGAGGACCAGTAGTAGCCGCGCGAGCCGGAGCGGTAGAGGCGCGAGTCGTCGCCGCAGCCGACGGCGGGGAGGAAGATACTCCTATTCGCATACGCGCCTTTGCCTTTTACGACATACCCATATACGCCGTTCTTTGTTGTCCAAGTCCAGTTACATTTGTCTCTGAGGCCGACCAGTTCCTGTTCCGTCGGTATGCGCCAGTCTCCACCCCATTGTACGTGTGCCGCGTCGTGCTCCGGCACGAGATTGCCGGTCGAATCGATATACCCCGCCGATTGAAGAGCCGAATTGTCTTTGCCGTAGGTCGGGCACGACGACGAGAATGGGCTGCTGCTCATTTGCTGCCCCGTACTAGACACCCATGTCACGCCGGAATATTCAGTTCCGGCATCATTCAACGTACCCCCGCTTCGGGTATATCCCACGGTGTCGCCCCACCAGAAATAGTATCCTGCATCTTCAGGATTCTCCGCGCCTATGTTCGTGGTCGCCCAGTACGGCCCGTCCTCCCAAAGCTGCACCATCCACTGCGCTGTGTACGTCACATTTGACGCCGGAACCGTCGCCGCCACTTCCGGCGACCAGCCGGTGAAAGTGTAGCCCGTGCGCGTCACCGTAGGCGCAGAAAGCGCAGTGCCGTAGTTCTGCGTCACGCTCTTGCCGCCCGTCCCGCCATTGGCGTCGAACGTGACCGTGTACTGGTTTATCTGCCAGTGTGCGTAGTATGTCACATTCGACGTTACTATGGTCGACTCGCCAATCTGCATACCACCGTTCGCTTCAGTCCACCAACCCGCGAACGTGTATCCTTCGCGCGTTGGAGTGGGAAGCGTACCCACGGGGCCGCCAAAAAGGGCTGTCCGCGTTGTTCCTCCCTCGCCGCCATTTGCATCGAATGTCACGATATACTCTGGATTCGGCATTGTACTTGGATAGACGGACGCGTACATCGCCGCCTCTGGTGCCGTGAGCACACGATTGTAAAAGCGGAAATCGTAAAACGCCACCTCGTCGTTCGTCCGCGAAGAGACGGCACCAAGCGCGGATAGCCCGTTCCCGCCGCTCATGAGATGGCAGTACTGCATTCCGCCTATGTCGGCGCCCAGCAGTTTGGGGGTGTCGGTCGAGACGGTGCGGACGAGGACTCCGTCGCAGTAGATGTCGAACGAACCGATGCCGTTGAGCACTTCCGACGCGGGCGTGTAGGTGATGACAACCGAGTGGAAACCCTGCGTCAAGTCATTGGTGGTTACGACAGTGAATGTATTCTCAACGCTCTTCACCTTGCTTGAATTGGTCGTCATCACCTTGAAGTAGAGGTTCGACTTCGTGGAGGACGAGAGAAGCGCGACTTCCTTCTGGTTGCCCTTATTGAGTCGTCCGAAGCTGACGAGCACGCCGGTCTCCGTGGCGTCCATGCAGAGCGACATGGCGGCGGACCATGCGCCGTGCAGAACGGTCGGGTCCTCGAATTGCCCCCACATGTTGCCGGGATGGTACGCCGTCCCGGGTCCGGCCGGTCCTTCTACCGTCTTGGCGTATGTATCTGTGTTGTCAAGCTGGTCGCGTGTCAAACTCGTCCCCGCCCCGGCAATGAACACGTTGGTACCGCCGGAGAAGTCGTGGCGGAAGTAGTAATCGTCTATTGTGGCATATCCGACAATGCGAAAACCAACCACATTGCCTCCTATCGAATTGCTTTCATAACCACCCTGACCGCCCGAAAAGGACCAATAAGAGGGCCAGTACCAATTGCCACCCATCCACACTCGTGACTCATAATACGTGGACAATGGACCTTTGGGGTCTAGCTCAACATCCCACGGCAACTCATCCCAAAACCAATCCAGGCACCACTCACTGACATTTCCGTGCATGTCGTAAAGCCCCCAGGCGTTCGGCAGGTAAGAGCCGACTTTTGTATGAGCAGACGAATATCCGCCCTTGCCGTCAGACCGGTTCCCTTCGTACCGTCCCAGCAGCTTCAGATCGGCAATCGTGTTGCCTCCGTTGTTGTAGAGGCTGGTCGTGCCCGCGCGACACGCATACTCCCACTGGGCCGACGTCGGCAGGTCGAAGTCAATCCCCGTGCGCGCCCGTATCTTGCCCATGAAGGAATTCGGATCGACATCCTCGGACTGCGGCCAGTTGTAGGTATACGGGTCTCCACGAACTGTGGCCCACGAGACAGTCTCCACGGGGCGCATATCACCCTTGTAATCGGACGGATTGGTCCCCATCACCAGTTCGTATTGCTTCTGCGTCACCTCGAACAGTCCGCAATAGAACGGCTTCGTCAATGTGACGTCAAGCTGCCAGGACATTCTGAACGAGCCCGCCCTGATCAGCCGCAGCACGAGCTTCGATGTCTTGTACTCGTCCGTGTTGAATCCGCCGCTCGGCGGCGACGCCATCCATGTGACGGGATAGCTTGCCGCGTTCGCCCCCATGGAAAGATCGATCACGCAGTACTGCGGGATCACCTTTTCCGGCGAAACATAATTTATCTCCAATCCCTCTGAGCAACCCGAGAAAACCTCGTTCGCAGCAATCCCCTCTTCAACGCCAACAGGCGCCTCTACGCGCCGCAGTCCCGTGCAACCCTTGAACGCCTCGCGTCCGATATCGTAAACGGTATCCGGAATCGTCACGCTCGTCAATTCGACACACCCAGCGAACGCACCCTCTGCAATGCCGGTCACAATGTAACCATCAATTGCAGACGGGATTGTGACCACACCAAAGTCCAGCGTTGTACCGGTGATGACCGCCTCTCCGTTCCTGACCTTGTATTTCCAGTCCTTGAAAACGGTGGCAGAATACGTCTCGCCCTGAGCCACGCCGTCAATGAGCGTTGTATACGTCAGATCGTGACGTCCCGTGCCGGGAAGCATGTAAGTGAACTCGCCAGAACCCGTTGTGCGCCTCACCACTGTTCCGTTGTCGGCGATCACCACTGTCGCATTCGCCGCGCCGCCGATCCACGACGCATCCCACGACACGCGAAGCGAGTCACCCAAAGGCTCCTTCTGGAAATCCCTAGCCATACAGACGCTGTCTCCTGCGCACAGCATGTCGGCTCGGCGCCACCCGAGTCCCTGCTCGCCTTGCGAGTTTGGCATGGTTCTGACAATACGGAAGCCGCGACAGTTGCTTGAAGTCGACGGAGGTGAATACAGCGGGAAGGAAGATGTGTCCCAAATCGCAAGGTTCTCCCAGTCCCCACCACGTTTGACCCGGAACGAACCAGAGGACGGGCCCGACGGATCTGTCACGCCGCTTGACAGGTCACCCGCCCAGTCAAGGCACCATTCCCACACATTCCCGTACATATCGTAAAGCCCCCAGGCGTTCGGCAGATAGGAGCCGACTTTCGTGTGCTCAGAATACCCACCTTTGCCATCGGACTGGTTTCCGCCAAATCTTCCAAGCAACTTGAGATCGTCGCTCGTGTTGCCGCCGTTGTAGTAGAGGCTGGTCGTGCCCGCGCGACACGCGTATTCCCACTGGGCCTCCGTCGGCAGGTCGAAGTCAATCCCGGTACGCGCCCGTATCTTGCCCATGAAGGAATTCGGATTGACACTTGTGGACGCTGGCCAGTTGTACGTGTACGAATTGCCACGAATCGTATCCCACGAAATGGACTCTACGGGGCGCATGTCGCCCTTGCAACTGGACGGTTTGCTTCCCGTAACCAGTTCGTATTGTTTCTGCGTCACCTCGAACAGTCCGCAATAGAACGGTCGCGTCAACTGGACATTGAATTTTCCGCCCATTTTGAACGAACCGGGTTCTATCAACCGCAACACGAGCTTTGACGTCTTGTACTCGTCCGCATTGAACCCACCGCTCGGAGGAGTTAGCATATATGTGACGGGATAACTTGCGTCGCCCGACCCCGACGAAAGGTCGATCACGCAGTAATTATCAAGGCTGTACGCCACCGTGAACACCACATCGCTTGACTTGAAATCTATTCCCTGCGCATGAAGGTCCCACACAACGTTATGTACGCCTTCTTCGCTTCCTGTGTCGCCAGAAAGCGCGTATGAGGCGGCAGAATACAACTTCCCATTACCACGGTCGGCAGCAGTCACGGCAAGGACGAGCGGCAGGGCCTGCGCCGTCATGTCACTTGCAAAGGTGTAGGAAATGTATACCTTCCCGTTCCACGGATACCGTTGCCTTACCACGACATCGGCAATCTCCATCGACCCACGATAAACCACCTCCAATTCATCCGAGCAACCAGCGAGCACGTCGCCATTCTCAATCACACACTTGAGGAATCTGGGTGCCTCCACGCGTCGCAGCGCCGTGCAGCCAGAGAACGCTGAAGCCCCGATGCTCATGACACTGTCCGGGATTGATATGTTCGCAATCCCGCTACAGTTGCAGAACACCTGGTCACCAATACTCGTCACGCTGTTCGGAATCGTAATGCTAGTAAGTCCGCTGCAGTTGTAGAATGCTCCATATCCCAGCACAGTCTCATCCGTAAGCGTGACCCTCGTCAAGCTTGATGGGATGCAATATGTTGAATACGAGCCAGAACTGTAAAACTGTGTTGTGTCATTACCCCCGGTGTATGATGATGTTCCGAAGATGTAGCCGAAGAGAGAATCAGCGCTTCCAGTGTTGCCGCGACGCGCGCCGACAAAAGGCAACGTGATTTCCTCAAGTCCCCTACAACCAGAGAATGCTGAAGCACCGATGTTTGTGATGCTGTTCGGTATTGTAATGCTAGTAAGCCCGCTACAACCAGAAAACGCAGAAGCTCCGATGCTTGTCACGCTGTTCGGTATCATCACGCTCGTAAGGCCGGCAGGGACAGCAACAAGCGTCCTGCCATCATTCGTCAACAGCAATCCCGATTCCGACTTATACGACGGATTGCCGACAACAACAGCAAAGGATGTCAGCCCACTACAACCTTTGAATGCCCACTCTCCAATACTCGTCACGCCGACCGGGATCGTCAATGCGCCTGTAAGGCCGCTACAGTTGTAAAATGCTGACGCTCCGACGCTCGTCACGGAGTTCGGAATCGTAATGCTCGTAAGTCCGCTGCACCCACTGAACGCAGAAGCTCCGATGCTTGTCACGCTGTTCGGAATCGTCACGCTCGTAAGTCCACTACAGTTGTAGAATGCTCCATAGCCCAGCACAGTCTCATCCGTAAGCGTGACCCTCTTCAAACTTGATGGGATGTAATATGTGGAACATGAGCTAGAACTGTAATACTGTGTCGTGGCATTGCCTCCGGTGTATGATGACGTTCCGAAGATGTAGCCGAAGAGAGAATCAGCGCTTCCAGTGTTGCCGCGACGCGCGCCGACAAAAGGCAACGTGATTCCCTCAAGTCCGCTACAACCAGAAAACGCAGAAGCTCCGATGCTTGTCACGCTGTTCGGAATCGTAATGCTAGTAAGTCCGCTACAACCAGAAAACGCTGAAGCCCCGATGCTTGTCACGCTGTTCGGAATCGTCACGCTCGTAAGACCACTGCACCCACTAAATGCAGAAGCTCCAATACTTTTCACAATATAACCGTCAATAGTGTCTGGAATTATTATCTCACCTGCTGTCTGTGTTGCCTTAGTGATAACCGCGCCGTCGTTAACAACATCGTATTTCCAAGCCTTGAAAACAGTCGCCGTATAGACCTCGCTCTGCCCCACGCCACCGATTATGGTTGTATACGAAAGATAATGCCGTTCGTCGCCTGTTAGTGTGTATGTGAACTCACCAGCACCTAATGTACGCTTGATCTCCGTTCCGTTGTCCTTGATCACCACCGTCGCGTTTGTATCGCCTCCAATCCATGAAGCATCCCAGGAAATAGACAAGGAACCAGCTGGCGGCAATGCCGTGTCCAGACGAAACGGCGCGGAGTCGCCAGCGTACCCGATCGCCGCGGCCATCACCGCCGCCATCGCGATTATTGACTTTATCAGTTTCATCTTGTACCTCCATTCATTAAAGTTACGCCAGTAGGGATGGCGTTCCATCGCCGTCCGCTGCGGTCGCGACGGAGCGCGACCCTCCCAGGTCATATTTGAGGCTGTTCTCGAACGATGCCATAGCAAAATGAATCAGAATGAATTGAATGAATCGAATACGCGCGCAATTCGCGCGCTATTGGGCAAATCCTCGCACAGGACGAACAGACCGCCCGTTGAAGCGGCGGCTGTTGGTGTCCTGATAGAAGTTGCTCGAATGGAAGCTGAGGCCCCACGCGTAGTTGGAAAAGTCCGAATACTGCGTAGAGGACCAGTAGTGGCCGCGCGAGCCGGAGGAGTAGAGGAACGAGTCGTAGCCGTAGCCGACGGCCGGAAGGAAAATGCTCCTGTCCGCATACGTGCCCTTGCCTGTGACGAGCCGTCCGTAGACGCCATTCCGGGTCGTCCAAGTAGTGGTGCAATTGTTGATGAGCGCGTAAAACTCAGCATCCGTCGGCATACGCCAATCGCCGCCCCAATGGACGTGCGCTGCATCATGGGCAGGGGCAAGGACTCCATCCGCTGTAATCCAGCCTTCGCTTTGTAATGTTGCGATACTTTTATTGCAGGTCGGCGCGTTCGCTTCTTCAAACGAAAAGTTCAAGGACGATCCGTCGCTTGCAACCCACTTATTGTTCTCGCGCTTGTAGCCCACGGTATCGCCCCACCAGAAGTAATATCCTGAATCTTCGGGATTCTCCGCGCCGATGTTCGTGTCGGCCCAGTACGGCCCACCTTCCCAGAGCTGGATCATGTCGTGATCTATGACCGTGACACGCATGACCATATTGTCGTAGGACACTTGCCCGAGTTCGGCCTTTGCATCCCAAAGAAGACGATAGTTCCCGTTGGTATGTACCTGCCGATCAGGCAACTTCGTTACACTTTGCATAACCCAGAAATTCCAGACCCTGCGGACTTCACCCGACTCCGGCATTACGGCCGCCACGGCAAACTTGAGCCCGTTTGTCGTTCCGTTTATCCCCGTCACCTTACAGGTGATGTCCACCAACCCGTTCCACGGATACCGCTGCTTCGCAACAACATCCGTGACGGTAGGCTCGGCGAAGGCAGTCATCGCCACCATCGCCAGCATTCCTACTACTATGATTTTTCTGATGTTCATTTGGGTTCTCCTTTTGAAAGTAATAATCTATTTTAGAGTGTACCAATTCGCTGACTATGATCCCATGGTTCTCTTTCGCAATGCGGCATTGTTGTATTCAATCTGTTGAAAACCTTTTTCTTGCATGAATTGCCGCATCAAAAACACAGAACTCTTTATATCACGTTCAGCAAGAGTGTTTCGTTTGTCATTTTCCGGATGATGTATCATGTCTCTAACAAACATCGGCAAGCCATACTCTCCAAATTTCTTTTCCCTGCGAGAATATTTTCTTGAGACATCCCCGAGCCCCCTTTTGCTCATTTTCATCACATAATCGTTACACTTTTGCGCAAGTCCATTAACTTCAAGGAATCCATATAATTCTTCGTGGTATTCTAAAAGGCAATCACCAAGCAAAAGATATGAGATTTCTGCGTAGGAGAGATAAGGGAGAATCCCATCATATATTCCTGTACTGCTGGTCTCGTTTATCCTTGTTTGCCCATCTGTATTCACAACAATTTTTATGTCAGGTCTTGTACAATCGCTATATAGTTTCCAGACATCATTTTTTCCATAAAGACATTTCAGCAACTGACCGCTGTGAGTTGTAATGATTATTTGAGTATTAGGTTCATAAGAGTTTTTTTTCAAAGCATCGACCATCTTTGCCTGGACATCTGAATGCAAAGCCGTTTCCGGCTCCTCAATCGCGTAGATGATCCCCCTTTCGTTCTCCGTCTTGCTCTTCGCATAAGCCATAAATGAACTAATCAGCGCCAAACGTCTTACACCACTCCCCCTCTTATCCAAGGAGACCTGTCTTTCATCTTGTAATGAAACCTCCTTAAACAAATTCCACCATTTAATCTCGGTCGGCATTGACAAATGGAAATTTTTAATCATCTCGCAATCAAACGAAATCATAGTTTGCTTCACAAGCTCAAAAAAAGATTCCAGATTAGTTCTGATTTGGCCTGCAATGTCTGAAAGTTGTTTCCTGATATGTGGACTTTCAAATGCACGTTTTACAGTCATCATAATCGGACTCTTTATCTCTACATCATTTGTTCCATTCTCTCTATCGGATCTAAACAACGCATACTCTGGCAACAACGCTTTAAGCATTTCCCACCGATCGCCCGCAATCTCCAGTTTCTCAAGTCGTTGATTACTTCCCGCCAAAGCCTTTCTTATTGAAGCTCTCAACTTCACATTGGATTTCAAATTCTTACAATTAGCCACTATGCTCTTGGCATACGCCTTAAGCCCACTGTTGTCCATTGTGAAAATTTTGGCATATCGTCCATCTTCAAATCCTTGCGCGGACAAATATACTTCCTCTTTTCTTGCGTCAGGAAAAATTTTAATTATCTCAAGCTCATTATCCACATTAAGCATTCCTTCGTCTGCGAACGATGTTTTTTCAGTGCAATCAAGACTTATCCTTTGCGGCAAATCCGAGAACGTACATGCAATCTCAATATTAATGCATTCGCCAGGATTCTTTTCGTGTGCTAAAAGATTCACATCTTCATAAGACAACGGCGAGCACGCTTCGTTTCCATTGAAAAAAATATCGAGCGCATCAAGTATTGTTGACTTGCCTGCATCATTTCGACCAACCAAAGAAGTAAGATCAGGCAACGCAAACGAAACACCTTCGCTGTTTATTCCCCTGAAGTTTTTGATCCTAACTGATTTTAATCGCATTGTAACCTCTCTTCGCAGATTCCTCGTTATTTACGTACAGCTCAAAGTCATACGTCATCATTTACACTTATTGTCCAAGCAGCGCTTATATGCCGCCTCCAGCAAACTTGCGCCAGTCAAATACTCATCATTGTACTTCTTAAGTGCATCAATGTTGACGCGGTATTGTTGTGGGAATGCCTTTAGTTCTTTCGCCATTCTTTCAAGCCCTGCTGGACACAACCATGCCGGCGATCCGCTAGACGCACCTAATGAAGCATATTTCGGGTCAAACAATGGTTCCTTGACATCAACTTTGAACAACTTCTTTACAACGCCATTCGTGAGTTGGATAAAGTATGGGATACGAACCACTCGTTTATAGCCCAACCGTTTATATTTTTCCGTATTGTCAAAGTCTCTCCTAATCCTCTCTGGGCTTGTGTAATGTTGGACTCCATCAAACTCAATAATCATCTTGAGTTTTTCGCTCCTATAATCCGGGCGAGTACGAAGCTTCTTCCCATCCAAATATTGCCCTATCACCTCATCATGTACCCAATCGTTTACCTCTGGGAAAATTACCCTCAAGTACTCATCTAGGCCAGTACGGTGAAGACCTGTGGCTGAATCTATTCCCGCCTTTTCCGCAGCGGCCTTCGTCTCACGCAAAAAGCCCCACTTCGCCTTGACTTTCTTCTCAGTACCTTTTTTCATAGATGGCTCTCTCTTCCCCCGCGCCGATCCGTTACCAAAGACCCGACACCATCGGCGCAGAATAGAAGAGTGGCGTGCCTTACATCTCACGTCACCGTGAAGGCATCGCCAAACGCCCGTTAAGAAACATGACAAGAAGACACGCCACGTGGGATTACCCCACGTAGCGCAACTTCGTATCTCGCTTCTTAATTCAACTTTGGCGAAGTTTTCACGGTAGCGATAATACGCTGTTGCGTACGTTGCTGGGGGCCTTTCGGGCTTGCCCAGCTCCTCGGAGGGAGCGGCGGTCGCGGGGCGACCACCCTACCGTTGTTCCGAGGTTCTGGCCGTTCGAGTGTAATTTGCAAAGTTCAGGCACCCTCACGAGATGCCCATTTTACATTTTACACTTTACATTTTACACTCTTCCGGCCCGGTGGCGGGTAACTGATGCACTCTTCGCCGCGCAGTCGCGTCACGAAAAGCCATACCCGCCGATGTCGAAGATCAATTGTTCACAGTTCCAGGCGAGGGCACTCCCTACCTTTCACTTGAACATACAAATTATAGCACATTCCTTCATAATGCGCAAGGAGATTTTGAGATGTACACTCCCGCGCGACCCCAACTCCATTTTACACTTTTCATTTTACACTTTACACTTCTCTCTTCCCGCTACATCTTCTGCACTCCTACCACGTATCTGGCGTTGACCTTACATTTCGGGCTGGTGCCTGCGACTTATTATTCTCACACTCCTCTTCCAACTGTTTTTCAGCTTGCTTGCCACGAATAAAATAAAAAATTATGACTGCGGCGGTTACAACAAACCAACCTCGCAGCACATTCCAAAAACCGCTTTTCCCACTAATTGAAAAACCTCGAAAGAGAGCCATCATCAAGAATATGGTATAAATAGCAATTCCACCAAGAATCACTGTCGCAAATTGGAATATAGGCACCTCGATAAAGTCATTGATATGAACGACAAGATACCACGCCGCTAACATTCCCAACGCGGTCATGACCACACCCACTATAAAACACCATACACTAGCCCCAAGCCCGGTTTCTCCGCCTTCTTCCCGTCAACACATACCTGAGAATCGGTTGTGTTCGGATTCGCAATGTTATCTGCCATGTTCTTATTCCTTTCCCGCACCTATTGCTAACACGTTGACACCCCGGTGCGGAAAAGTGGCGTGTATGTGACATATGAAATGTAGATTACACCATATTTATAATCCTATTAGCAAGATCAAGACGCGCGTTACACCCAAACAAAAAAATTTTTATTAACACCCTACAGGGACACTCCCCGCAAGCGGAACGCAACAAATGTAAAATGAGAATCATTTGCGGAAAATTCTCAAGGCAGAATCATATCTTTCTTCGTGTCGTTTTTTCCCTTTCTAAACTACATTTCATCCCGCCTGCTTGACATTGACAAGCAAATGTGATATAATTTACGTCAGTTTTAATCAAGGAGAAGACTATGTCACAAGTAAGTTTCCGAATAGATGACCAACTCAAGGCTGACGGCGAGCGTCTCTTCAAGAGCATGGGCATGAACATGTCCGTGGCAATTACTGTATTCATACAGCAGTCCCTCCTGCGTGGCAAGCTACCTTTTGAAGTAGTGGGCGACCCCTTCTACTCCGACAGCAACATGCGTGAACTTGAGCGCCGCGCCCGCGAGATGGACGCCCATCAAAACGTCTCCGAGCATGAACTGCTTGAAGCCGAGGAACCGGTTCATGCGTAAAATATGGCACGAAAGCGCGTGGGATGAGTATGTTGCCTGGCAAAGGGAAGACGCCAAAACGCTCAAACGCATCAATTTGCTTCTCCAAAGCATAGACCGCAATGGCACGGCCTGCATCGGCAATCCAGAACCGCTCCGCGGCAATCTCAGCGGCTGGTGGAGCGTACGCATCAACCAGGCAGACCGCATCGTCTTCCGCATCAGCGCACTCACGCCAGAAGAAAACGCACTTGAAATCCTGCAATGCAAGGGACATTATGACTGATACGCCGCAGTAAAACAGCAGTTGGTAGGCAGCTTTCACTAGCGACGAGAATCAAACACACTCTTCACATCGTCGAGAATCGACTTGGCAGTGCCTATAGAATAGCGCGATGCGATTTCCAGCAAATCGTCGTCCGTGATATTCGACTGCTTCCCGTTGATGCTCATGGCGTGGCAGTTGGTCCAGTCGCGCCTGACATCTCCTTCCGGCGCTTCTGGCGGGACTCCGCCCGTGAGATCATAGGCCGGCGCAAGTCCCCAGGAGCCCCCTTCCTTCATCATAAACGAGAAATTCTTGGAATGGTCGTCCGTCTCGTCCGAGTAGACATTGAACGCCATTCGACGGAACATCTCTGATAGCGAGTCGTATCCAAGGCCTAACGCGACAATCGTCTCAAAAAGCTGTCCGTAGGAATTCATTTCAAGCGACACGTCAGGCGGAAGTGCGCGCATTGCACGAAATGTCTGTACATGGTGGCGTCTAGATCCATCCCTGTCAAAGCGTCGCGTCATAAAATGTCCGACGCCATCGAGTTCGTACAGGCGCGATTCGCTTATGTCAATGCCGCACGCCCTGGCCAGTTCATACGTCCGATACTCGGCGATTCCAAGATAAGGCCGCTCATCGGGCGTGATTTTTACGATCCAATGTTCAAATCCCTCTGGCATGTTGTCGCATGGAATACAAAACTGGTCGGTTTGCGGATTCCACCCGACAACGGCCTTGGACTGCGCGCCACCGGCGGAAGTGCCAACCCTGAAGATTTCCTTCAAGGCATCAGGACCTGACATCCTCTCTATTCTGCGGCCGAGAACATGACGCGACTGTTCGACTACGTTCTTCATGCGTATCGCGAGATAGGAATCCCTGTGCGGCCCTCTCTGCGGTGCGTACTCCAGCGCCCCGATTGCCCTTGAACCAACATAAGCCAAACGGTCAAGTGCGGTCACCGAGGACTTCATCACGTTCTGTCGCTCCATCCACGCGTCTATCACGCTATTTCCAAAAGAATCAGGGAGCGAGTCCGCAAAAACAGCCGGAAGCCCATAAAATGCGGAGGCTGGACGATCTGTGAATGAAAACTCCCCTCTTCCAAGAGGTAGTTCAAATGGCGCAATCTCCAAACCTGAATGAAGAAAGTCCGCATCGTATTCAAAACGATAATGCGTTGCCGTCTTCGGAGCAATCGTGCCGACATGCCGTCCCCAAAGTGAAACCTCGATGCATTTGACATGTGAGTACATCAACGCACCGCCTTCCTTGTTGTGCCAGCACGCAGCCTCGGACGACCGCCACGCTTTGCGTAGTCCCTAATCGACACGGCGTCCGCCGGCCCTAGACGCATAATCCATTCGTCCTTCCCAAGCGTACGGCAGACCCGGATGAACGTAGTCAACGACGCACCACGTCCAGCCTCAAGATTTTTCAGTGCACTTTCAGAGATGCCGCTTCGCTCAGACACAATCTTCTGCGTGAGATTGCGATACAATCTCTCTCGCTTCAGCATCGTGCCAATGTCAACAAGCAGATCTTCTATTTTGCCAAGTACCATAAGAGCTTCCTTTCAACCTCTTGTCTGGAATATTATACCATAAAAGGTGCTTTTGCGTCTATAGTAAAGTTGAATGAAGTTGAAATTTTTAGGGACACTCCCCACAAGCGGAACGCAACAAATGTAAAATGAGAATCATTTGCGGAAAATTCTTAAGGCAGAATAATCGCAAATAACATCATTACCATCCCATGGGCATGGTATAAAAAAGCCTCACGCGGAGGCGCAGAGACGCGGAGAATATTCCGCAATCGGTTTAGTGAGAAGCAAAGTCGCCTTGCCAGTTTTCCTGTATACTCTACAGGCATGAAAACAAACCCAAACAAGGCGACGCAGAAATTTGACGAGGAGCCGTCACTCTCTTTTCAAGCAACCCTCTTGACAGTTTCAGCAAAATTTTGTACAATATTCTCAACAAACCAACCACAGGAGGATTCTATGATCAACTTGAAACCCAGCGAAGACATCGTTCCAATGTCCGAATTCCGCAACAACCTCTCGGAATGCGCCACGCGGGCGCGCAAGAGCGGACGCCCCCTTCTGCTCACGCAGAACGGCCGCGCCTCGTATGTATTCATGGATCTTGCGGCATTTGAGGAAATCCGCGAAAAGCTCGAGAAGATGGAGGCATACGAGGATCTCCTTGCCGCCGAGGGCGAGGCTGATCGCGGCGAAGTATACACCATTGACGAGGTTGAACGCATGATGGCAAAACATATTTCCAAGCATACTACGAAAAGGCAAGACAAGGTCGCAGTATGAAACTTGTCTGGACAAAACGAGGCGTTAAGCGGCTTCAATCCGCGTTCGACTACATTGCCGACAATTTCTACCTCGACTACGCAATTCGATTCGATCGAAGGAAACAACTATGACAACTGATACAACAACTCTTGCCATTCGGGCGCAACCACGCCCGCTTTCAAGAGCGCCGCGTGGTTACGCGGCGCGAGAAAAAAAGTTGTTCCAGTTGTTTCCAGAAGAACTTATAGGCAAGAGTTCTTAAGGATGAACGGGACGAATGAACCGCCCGTGGCTGCGATGGCTGCTGTTCGTGAAGCGGTTGCTTGAACGGAAGCCGCGGTACCACGCGTTGCCGCTGCCCGAACCACGAATGGACGACCAGTAGTTGCCGTTCGACCCGTCATCGTTGAGCGAAGTCCCGTCGCCGTAGCCGCCGGCCGGAAGGAAGATGCTGGCGGAGGCGTACGGGCCTCTGCCTGTGACGACATACCCGTGTACGCCGTTCAAGGTCGTCCAGGCCCAGTAGCATTTGCCACCGAGTTCTGCCAGTTCGTGTTTCGTCGGCATACGCCAGCCATCGCCCAATTGCACATGCGCGGCATCATGTTCCGGCGCGAGTTTGCCGTCCGCCGTAATCCATCCCTCATCCCGCAACGACTGATGGCTTTTCCCATAAGTAGGTGTGTTCGCCATGTCGAACGAAAAATTTGACGAGGAGCCGTCACTCGCCACCCAAGCACCGTTCTCGCGCTTGTAGCCGATCGTGTCGCCCCACCAGAAGTAGTAGCCGTAATCCCAGGGGTTCTCAGCGCCGATGTTCTTTTCCGCCCAGTACGGACCGCCTTCCCATAGCTGCACCCTGCCGTTTGCCGACCTATACATCGCCACCGTCTGCGCCTTCAAGAACATGCGTTCAACCAGTCCCACAAGGCTGTCTCTCCTGTCCTTCGACATGGTGCGCGACGCGGATTCAACGATATTCGACACAATCTGCGGCGGCACGTCAGGAATCTGCGTATGGATCATCATCAAGGCTTCGACCGCCTCGTCGAACGCGCCATGCCTCACGTAGAGGACGAACGCACCTTTGAGCAGCAGCATCTTCTCCGCCTCGGATTCTGCCATCTTCGCACGCGCGACGGCCGCCTTGGCGACATCCGCGCGGCTTTTCTCCCCAGCCTTCAGCGCATTGAACTCCGGCAGCATCATCTCCCGCACGGTTCCCTCTGCCAGCTTGAGCTCCTGCCTAGTGGGCATCGCCAGAAGCGGCAATGCAACCGCCGCCAGTACAACTATGGCCAGAATTCTCATCTTCCCCCTATTCATCGGAAAGCTCGGCCTCTATCAATGCTATCGCCTTCTCGACGCGGAACTTGATCTGGCGAAGATAGTTGCCGTTGACGGCGAACTGCCTGCACACCTCCTCGGCGGGCCTTCCCTCGAGAACGTGTGCGCGGTAGATGGCCTTGGTCTTGGCCGAGAGCGCAGTCTTCGTAAGGACATGCTCCACCGCCGCCTCGTGCCGCGCCTTCATCCAGGCAAGGTCAAGAGAAACGCCCTGCTCAGGCTGGACGGCGGGAACCTCCGACAGGTTGTCCAACGACATGGTGGAGTCCGCGCCATGGGACTGATCGCGCCTGTACATCCCTATGAGCTGTCTTCGTATGAGCATCTTCAGGAACGTGCGGAACCGGGACTTCTCCGCATCGTATCTTCTCTCCGACAATATCTTCACAAGATGCATGTACACTTCCTGGACTACGTCGTCGGGATCATGTCTATGGTCGATCATCCTGACGAATTGCTTCATCGCGGGCGTGTAGAGCGCAAAGAAGCGCGCCCAGGCGGCGCCACCTCCGCCCGTGGCCTCAACTGCAAGTTTCTCCAGCAGAGTCTGTGATGTACTAGGGAAGTCGTTCATTTCCGTACCTCGTATATGCCTTCCGCGCTGAACGCATCGGCGAAATCCCCTTCTGCCTCCGATCCTGCCGCCGAAGGCGCAGGACTGCGGAAGGCGAACCATGACGCAACGGCAATCGCGACGGCCGCGGCAAGTCCTCCGCAAGTCATTGCGATGAACTTCCACGACGGCAGGCCACGCGCCGGCAATGCGTCGGACGGCGTCGCCTGCGAGAGCCTCCCCGCGAGGGCGTTCAGCTCGGCCGGGCGCTCCTTCGGATCCTTCGCGAGCATCTGCGGCAGCACCTGCGACCAAGGGAGTTCAAGCGTCTCCAGCAGTTCCAGCGCCCTTGAACCAGGCTCGTACCACACGCCTGTGAGAAGATGGACGACAAGCACGGCGAGTGAATACACGTCGGAGGCCGGAGTCGCCTCTTCGCCTCGTTCCACCTCAGGCGCCATGTAGCCGTGCGTCCCCATGACGAGGCGCGAGTCCTTCGCCGCCGTGACGATTGTGGGGGCGGCCTTGACCTCACGGCGCAGACGGTCAGAGAAAAGCCGCAACACGCCGAAATCCGAAAGGACGACGCGCCCGTCGGCAGCGAGCAGCACGTTGCCGGGCTTGATGTCGCGGTGGACGATTCCCTGCGCGTGGATGTAGTCGACGGCGGACGCAAGTTCCGCGAACCACTGGCGTATGGTCTCCTCTTCAAGGCCTTCGCCAGCGACATCCGAAAGCGTGCGCGGAGTGCCGCCCTTGTCGAGCACAAGGTCCATCACGAAATACGGCGTCTTGGTCGCCTCGTCGAAGCTGAGGTCGAACACGCGTATGACATTTGGATGTCGGAGACGCGCAAGAACCCTGCCTTCGGCCAGGAACTTTTCCTTGAGGACATCGACGTGTCCGCTTTCGAGCGTAAACGACTTCAGGGCATAATGCACGCCGAGCTGCGTGTGCACGACCTCGTACACCGCTCCCATCGCGCCCTTGCCCAGGAGCCGGACTACGCGGTATGCGCCGATTGTGTCGTCTGGATTGAACTCAGCCATATTCTGTACATTTTGGTAGATGGTAGTTGACAGTGGGACTAATCTGCGAATAAGTCGTCTAGCGTCACCTCCGCCTCGGCAGTCCACCTATATTCAGATCCCATTCGAGGTTTCTTATCTCGTTCTTTCTGCCGACAAGTTGCATAGTCTCTCCTTGTGCTTGACGTCAATATTATATCACAGTCGGGCACTTACTGACAAGTATATATATTGTTTTGCGAGATACTCGTCAATAAGTGGAAATCCAGACGAGATATTGACGAGGATGACTGGGCACACAATGAAATCTTGCGTACGATGTACTACTTGACGGGCCGCAGAATCGTCTGGAACCGATGCGTCTTTCCCTTCGGCGCGGGACGCGTGCGGAAATACGCGGCGGGCGGCAACGCGTCCGCCGTCGCGGCACAGACAGCGGTCGCCGCATTAGCAAAAATTCCGTTACTCCACCACTCAGTATGGCCTAAGCTAGATTTTGCTTTTGTCCGTGCAGAACATGTAGAACGTGTAGATCATGCTGCCGCACATTGTGAACGGTTTGCGGCAACAAATATCCCTTGCGCCAAAATTGACCGTTCCGCACCGTAATATTTCGGCGCGGAACGAGTGGTTGCGGCGGCGGAACGGTGGGGCGAGTCATCCTCGGCGAGCCGCCCGCCCCACTGGTACAACGCGCTGCAGCGCGTTGTCACGGGGGCTACCTGACGAGAATCGTGATGCCCGTGAAGCGCTTCAGTCTCAGTCCTTCAGCTTCGGAATAGATCCTGTAGCCCTCGGCCTTGGACTGCGCGTCGATGACGAAATCCACGTTCGCGGGCTGCGACGGCCAGGTGACGCCCACGACCTCTATCTCGCCCTTCACGATGCGGTCAACCTCCCCGAGGTCGCGCGCCGCATCCCGCGCGAACACGCCGGAATCGATCTCCGGCTTCGCGGGGCGCGTGCGGAAATACGCGGCGGACGGCAGCGCGTCCGCCGTCGCGGCGCAGATTACAGTCGCCGCAAGCGCAATCCCTGCAAATACATGAAAGCGATGAGCCGCCCAACTTTTCAGCTCGCAGACTCTGTCCATTTGAGATTTATTCAATTTTCGCATGGCGGACAGTTTAGCAAAAATTCCGTTACTCCACCACTCAGTATGGCCTAAGCTAGATTTTGCTTTTGTCCGTGCAGAACATGTAGAACGTGTAGATCATGCTGCCGCA
>CADCCQ010000018.1 GCA_902799955.1 uncultured bacterium
CGGAGACCTCGACCCGTTCGCCTGTCCCGAGGGATCGACGAACACAATATACGAGCACATCTTCTACACCGGGACGACAAATGCGCCGTTCGCCTACCCCGTTGACACCAACGACACCGCCGTGTTGACAATCACCGTGAGCGGGATCGGAGCCGGGCGAATCGTCATCGGCGACATCGTCGTCCCCGTGATGGCCCGTCCCGCGCCTCCGCCTTTGCGCGGCTCGGACGGAGACGCTCCGGACCCGACAGCCAACAGCGTTCACGTACCCTTGCCGAGGGGCGTGGAATTCATCATCTGGGGTTCAATCCCTGAGACCTTGCAGGCGGAAATCGACGCGGGAAGCTACACCATCGGACGTCTTCCGGCCTGGTACACGCTTGAACGCGGGTGGATCGCGTTCCCGAACACCAAGGCGAAGGAGCCGTGCATCCACGACCTCAACGCGAAGAAGCTGCTGGTGCATCTTGACCCCGGCAGGGACATCAAGGGTCTGGTATGCACATGGAATGCGACGGACACGATATCCGTCGAGGCGAAATCGGACCTTTCCGCCGAACTGACGGGGAACTTCCCGCGTTCCTCCACGACCCCGGTCACCTACACGCTGACGCATCCGCGCCACCTTCGTGGCCCGACGGAATACACGCAGACGGCGCGGTTCTGCCCCAGGCTCTCCGAAGGCGACGACAATAACCAGCAGGAAGACGACAATGGCCTGCCTAAAGACGGGATGCCGGTGGACGGGGAATACGGAGACGAACACAGTTGCTCCTGCGGTTCTGGCGCCTGCTGCGGCAATCCGTGGTGCGATTGCGGATGTGCATGCTGCGAAGCGGGGGATGACGAAACCCCGGCCACCGTATGCGTCGAACACAACTGTCCATACGACCAGTGCGAAAGCCTTCATCTTGACGCATACACAAACGCGATGGCCATCGCCTCGATGGTGAATGTGCTTAAGCTCGACAGGGATCCGGTGTACACGAACACCATCCCGATAGACGTTCCCGACGCCTGTGTCAAGTGCTGCGAGTGCCCCGACCACAAGACGAACTACGTCGCGCTCGCCGCGAAATCATACAATCTTGCCGTGCGCACGGCGGACGGAGAGCGCTTCGAGCGCACAGTCCACGACTGCAACATCAACGTCCACGGCCTCGCGCCCAGCAGGGACTTCGAGGATTCCGTCCTCGCCCTCTGCAAGACCGGCGTCGTCTACGAGACGCACCGCTACACCGTGCTGGGACTGGACATCGGGCATCCTCGGTGCGATGTCCATGAAGTTGCCAAATGGAACTCAAATTTTGGCTTCCCTGTTGTGGCGACGACAAATGTCAATCTCGGAACGGTGATGTACCTGAGGACGGATGTCGATCTGCCATCCGGCGAGATTAACATTCAGTTCGTCGACCCGACGGTGCGTTTCCAGCTCTACTTGGGCGGCGAAGGCGAAGAGCAGACACTGCTGTTGGACACGGCTATCCATGAAGACGGGCGGACTCTGCCGCTGAACGTATGGAAGCGCCTGACGGAGGATTTCACCTCGGGTCGAAACACCCAGATTACCGTTGTCGCATTTGGCGGTGGGACGGCGATTCTGCGTTATTCGTTTGCGGCGATCCACGACGGTCGCTCCGTGACAGACACGCGAGAACTCCGCCTGTCTGCAATTCTTCCTCTGTTGGTGCCGGATGTCGATGGCAACGGCATGTTTAATGATGATGATGCGCGGCATTGTGTTTCCAACCGCTTCAATTTCTGGGTCAACAACGACATCTGGACCGGAAACGATGCCTTCGATGACACGTTCTGGGACTGGATCGACGGACTCGGCAACGACGACAACGGCGACGACAACGAGGTGAACGGACGGAACGATCTCGTGAACCTGCTCCCGATGGCGATTCGCGTCCAGGATTTCCTGTCCGCATGGTCTTCGCATGAAGTCAAGATCGTGATTAGAGGACGGTATTCCGGGGTCCGACGTCTGTATGCCGACATCGCGTGGAACGACGCCAGGGCATCGGTGCTTAGGGACATAGAGGTTGACGACGAGAGTAGTTGGTACAACTTCTGGAGCGGAACGACTCTCCATTCGGCATCGTTCCCGTCGCTGGGAGAAAGCGAGAGGCCGCTTGCCGACAATGTTGCGTCAAGGTGCCAGTCGGCGAGGGGCGTCGTATTGTTCGAGGCGGAGTGGGAATGCGAATGCCCAATAGAGCTCGCCGTGAAAGTGGATGGGAACGAGGTCTTCGCCTGTCGCCCGGATCTGGCGTTCCTTGATGTAAAGAAGATGTACTGGTGGCACAACCTTCGCCATCTCTTTGGAGGCCAAGGCAAGATTGACCCGAGCGACACGAACATGACATCGGTCGCCCAGCTCCCGCTTTTGGCCTTCCGTCAGGATGCAAACTTTTATTTCGTCCACGGTTACAACATGGCGCAGCACGAGGCGCGCGAGTGGGCGCAGGCGACCTACAAGCGACTCTGGTGGTCGGGCTTTCGCGGACGTTTCCATGCCGTCACCTGGTACAGCAACGATTCGCAGTTCAAGCTGCCCGCAGTCGGTTACGTCTGTCCGAACTACCATGCGAACGTGGAACACGCCTTTGCCAGCGCGTCGAACCTGACGGCGGTCGTAGCCAACTACTCCGGCCCCAACTACTTCATGGCGCATTCGCTCGGCAACATGCTCGTGTCCGCTGCCATACAGGACTGGCAGATGCCATGCGCGCGCTATTTCATGCTGAATGCGGCGGTAGCAGCGGAAGCGTACGATACGAGTTCGGTGTCCTCTTCAACCCGCGACTGCATCACGCCGTCCGACTGGGATGCGATCCAGAATCGGCTGAGGGCTTCGCATTGGTATGAAACAGACGGACTCGCTGCGGATGACGACCGCAGGAGCCTCACATGGCGGGATAGGTTCTCATCCGTTGTCAATGTTGTGAACTACTATTCATCTGAGGACGAGGTCTTGATGTGCGACACGAATGGTGCATCGCACTTCCCAATCCAGCGAGAGTGGGCGTGGTACAACCAAGAACGGATAAAAGGGGTGAAGCCTGTCGAACAATTCGTCGGCATTGACTTTGGGAGAAACGAAGGAGGCTGGAGTTTCAATTCTCACTACAACATACCCTATCAGGAATGGGATCCCGACACTGGAATGTACGTTACCCGATACCGTCCGCCTACGGCAACGGAGGCGAACACTCTAACCAACGACTTCAGAGTCGAGCCGTTCTTCGGTAAGTTCAGCGATACCCCGCTCTTCACGACAAATTATCTGGCTCCAGGGTCAATCGACTACTCACTTCGGGCGCGTTTGCTGGCTGATGCAATACCAGCCGAGTCCTTCCCTGTTGGCTACATGTCCGCTCCTGTATTTTCGGATTATGAGAATGATTACAATATGGCGGAAAGGTTTAAGGATGCAGACAGAATTAATGTAATGGACGCTAATAAACGACGATGGCGTCATTCATATTTCTTGCAAGCACCTTACATGGTTGTTCATGAACTGTTTGAAAACATAACCCAAGAAATCCAATCGAGGTAATCCAATGACGAAATTCTGCATGACATTTATGTTGACTGCTGTCGCCCTTGCTGCAAGTGCAGAGCGAGTAAAAGCTACATTTACGATTGTTGACGATTGGGGAGCGCCAGTCACAAACGCCTCCTTGAAAATTCTGACGCCTAAAAATGCCTTTACGCTTTCGTGGAATGGGCCGATTCCACACTCAGAACACAATACAAAAACAGACGAAAAAGGCTGCGCCACTTGTTCGTTTGCAAGCCCACAACGGCGGTTTACGCTGTATGTAGATGCTGCTGGATTTTATCCCGAGGAGCGGGGCGACATATTCTTCGGTAAGGCGAATGAATTAAATGTCCCCATCCTCATGCGCAAGATTGTCAAGCCGGTTGAGATGGCAAAGACAAAACTTGTTCGCACACCATATCCTTCTGACGAAGGGACCTTCTATTTTGATCTCGAGAAAGGCGACTGGGTTTTGCCAGGGCGAAAAGGCGTTGTTGCGGATTTAGGCGTTGAATACTCGTATCGAGACTCAGAAGGCCGAACTGAATCCAGAGCGAAGATAACATTTTTGTCAGGTGGCGCATATAAACGGAAGAAAATCGATTCATCAAGCTTTAAATCTGAGTACCGCGCCAATACAAATGAAGTTTACGAAGCAACTTTCCTACACTCATTGTCATTTGATACGCAGGGGCGTAGCAATCGCATTTTGAACAGGGCGTTGGCAGAGGATGAATACCTCGTTTTCCGTACAAGAGTCGTTCGGAATAAGAACGGGAAGATCATTTCTGCAAATTATGGAAAAATCTATGGCAGAATAGATGCGTTCCGACATTTTGGATATACGTGTTGCTTTTTCAATCCAATCCCAAACGATACGGGATTAGAAGAGATGGAGGCTTATAAAATCTACAAGAGTCGTCAAAGCTCAACTAAACGGTAGAGGCTGCTGGGAAATAATGCTATGGCAAGGTTTTCCATAACGCTTATGCTGGCTACATGTGTCTGCTTTGCAAAGGCGGAGTCAGTCAAAGTCGTTTGCCATATTTTAAGCGAGGACGGCAATCCCGTCACTAACGCAGTAGTTAAGACAACAACCGAACGAGACAGATTGAATATGTCATGCAACGGGAGTTGCCTGGCTTGCGCGGCTTTTCTGCTAGAAGCCTTCGAGACATGCGTATATTTTACGAGGAATGGTCGATGCTGGATGACTCCAATTTGGCAGTCGCAATTGCCAAGTCCGAGGATAGTGGCAATTTGGCACCCATGGGTGCCAAAACTAACCAGCAAGGACATGAACAAGTCGTTCGTGGACTACGTCATTCGTGACTACACGAAGCCGATGGGCGTTGTGACATCTACACCTCCGTCGTCTGCGGGATTGTGCCGCAGGCGCAGGGGTGAGGTCTATATTCGACTATAATCGAATTGGTTTTAGTTTCTGCTTGCAATTCGATTACAGTCTATGGTATAATTGCAGGCAAGAGTGTTGACGGAATCAAGCATGTCAACATCCGTAATTTCCTGAAGACTGGAGAGATATGACCACCTTTCTCTCCAACCGTGACATATATACCTCCGTCGTTTGCGGGATTGTGCCGCAGACGATGGAGCGGCTTTGGATTGCCACCGCGGATATCAAGGACATGTATGTTGACGCGGGAGGACGGGAGATGGTGCCGTTCTTGGAGGTGCTGGACGGGATGGTGAAGCGCGGGATCGAGGTGCGGCTCATTCATGCGAAGGACCCTGGCCCGAACTGGCGGGACGACTTCGACCGTTATCCCGACTTGTGGACGGGCATGGAACGGATGTTGTGTCCGCGCGTACATTTCAAGTGCATCATCGTGGATGGCGTGAAGGCGTACTTCGGTTCGGCGAATCTCACCGGTGCGGGCATGGGCGCGAAGAGCGAGAAGAAGCGCAACTTCGAAAACGGAGTGCTGACGGACGACCCCGCACTCGTCGCGCCGCTTGTCGAGCAGTTCGATTCCGTCTGGCGAGGTGCGTTTTGCAAAGATTGCGGCCGACGCGACTTCTGCGGCGACCCGGTTGTGTAGGCATTTTTTGAATAGGTGGTAAAGTTTTGAGCGGCGGAAGGGCGTGTGAGGTGCCTTTTGCCGCTTGTTATTGTGTTGGCACGGATGTTGCTATGTTGTGGGCGTGAACATAAACAGGAAGGAAAGCGAAAATGGACGATCAAATAGTTCTAGAGACGAGTGAAGAATGTACCATCACACTTCGTCATGCCTACATTGAAGCATAGGGGTTGAGTGGTGAAGCCGACGACACAGGTTAAACGAAATCGCAAGTGAATGAATGGAGGACTGCATGATGGAAGAATGTGAGAGCAACGTCACGCGAGGTGTTGAGTTCGTGGGCATGAGGCCGTTGAAGGTCGTCAAGATACGACGGTTCGTGAGTGGCAAGGAGAGCGTTTCGTATAACTTCTCTCCCAGTACGCGTGGTGTGCCAGATGAGTTTCTCATGATTCCTGATGTCGCCTGGCGGGATTGTGGATCCGACGATCTCAAAGGTCCCGTGAGATGGTATGTCGATAGTCTGCTCGAGGATGGCGAAAGGGTGGAGGTGTCCGTTTCGGACAGCGGCATCGTCTGCTTTGATTTGTTGTTCAACGGTGAACGCCGCAGTCTGTGGTTCAATGCCTACACATCAGACACTGCCATCCTTGACGCAGACGGCAACGTTTGCAAAAACATAAGGGAGGCGATTCAAGATTCCAGTGTGTAGCCCACCATCTCAACTTCGCGTGAAACGGGTGGTTCAAGACGATGCGAGAAGCGGA
The DNA here is from genome assembly GCA_902799955.1 of uncultured bacterium. Lineage (GTDB taxonomy): Bacteria > Verrucomicrobiota > Kiritimatiellia > RFP12 > UBA1067 > UBA1067. The sequence continues at coordinate 6,360 of CADCCQ010000018.1, forward strand.
TGCGCAGTTCGACCGAAACGAGAGGTTTCCGCATCCTCATGGCGCAGTCGGTTGGTTCGCGAAGTTCTGGCCGAAGAAGTTCTGGCCGAAGACGGCGAGAACATCGCAGTAAAGCATAAGGAGAGCTTTTCACATCGGGTGACAGACGCTGATAGAATGTTCTTCTGCACATGCGACGGCTGTTGTCAAATTCTGATCGCCAGCTTATATTTTGAGCAGCAGAGGATGGCTGAAAGGCTTGTCCTGCCATTTAAAGGGGCTTTTTACCAATCAAAATGATGTTGGCATGGTTAGTGCTAGTCTTTAGGGTAAGGAGAATATAAAGTGAACGACTTGATATTGAGAAAGTCCAATGTCTAATCTCGTTCTCTTCGTCAGTGCAAATATGAAGAATTATGATATAATATACCGTAAAGAGGGAGGCTGGGTAAATGAAAAACAATGAGATGGAGTCGTTTGAATCGTGCGATGGCGTGGTAACGCTGCCGGTAACATTCGGAAAGGCGTCAGACGGCGAAATCGCCGTCCGTGACCTTGCGCGGTTGCCGCATCTCCTGATAGGAGGAGTGACAGGGTCGGGGAAGTCGGGCTTCTTGCATTCGCTTGTCTGCTCGCTCGTCCAGAACCATTCACCTGAACAAGTGCGATTCGTCCTGATGGACACCAAGTGTGTTGAGTTCTACTTGTATGAGAAGCTGCCCCATCTGTATTCGCCTGTCGTTAGAGAAACGGAATCTTGTATTGCGACATTGAAACACATAGAGGCAGAAATGGATAGGCGGATCACCCTGTTTGGCGAGAGGGGATGTCGCAGTATCGCGGAATACAACAAGAACGACAAAGGCGAGAAATTGCCCTTTCTGATTGTGATAGTTGACGAGTTTTCTGATTTTATGTTTGACGATGTCAGAGAAAGCTTTGAGTTTACGGCCAGTCGGATAGCTGCACTTGGGCGGACGGCTGGCATACACCTCGTGATGGCGACCTCTCGGACGGATACGAGAGTTGTATCAGGCGTTTTGAAAGCGAATATTCCAGGAAGGCTTGCGTTTAAGGTCGTTCAGAAGATTGATTCGCTGACGCTGCTGGATGAATTCGGGGCGGAGGAGCTTCTTAGGCGTGGCGATGCCTTGCTAAAAGACTGCAATGGGGAACTGGTTCGATTGCAAGTCCCTTATGTGAGTGACGAGGCGATTACACGGATTGTCGAATCGGCGGTTGTGAGATATCCTGGACGACAGTTTGCCGATGGAATTGTATCCGCATCTGCCGAAAAGGAGGACTATGAGTCGATGTACGCACGGGCCTTGAATTTAGTCCGCACAACGCGGCGTGCCTCGACGTCGTGGCTTCAGCGGAAGTTGGACATCGGATACACGGATGCGGCTCATGTCCTGTCACTCCTTGAGGAGCGCGGCATCATCGGCCCAGCAAACGACAAGGGACAACGTGAGATCCTGATCGAGGATAGTTGAGGGGGCGTGCGTCAACAGTGAGGTTCGGAGCATTCATTAATGCCGAGTGGTGATTGTGGATCGCGACTGCGGCCGTCGCGACTTCTGCGGTGATCCAGTGGTTTAGGTTGCGGCTGTTCATGTTTTGACCAGCTGATGAAATATTGCGCGGTGGAAGGGCGTGGGATGCGCCTCTCGCCGCTCAAACGCTGTTGGCACGGATGTTGCTGTAGGAAGTTCAGGCAAACTAATGGAGACGAGACATGTCTGAAAGCAATGAAGAAGTTTATACCATCCCAGACTATATGCGCATGCATCCAAGTATGTGTTATGGGAAACTCGGTGACGGTACTGGGTATTTCGATTGCATCTACTTGATGTTGCAGGCGATCATAGACAACTCAATTGACGAATTCAAGATGGGGTTTGGGGATCGCATTGATGTGGCTGTTGACTATGGAACAGGTGAGATGCGTGTGCATGATTATGGGCGCGGGGCGCTGGTCGAAAAACTGGAGGATTGCTTTATTGCGCATGATGGAGGAGGAATGTGTTCTGCAGATTTCAAGATGGATCATGCGGCTCCTTGGCCAGGTGCTGTGAAAATTGCTGCGTTGTCAGAAGGGCACCTTGTGCAGTCTGTTTGCACTGGAAAATATGGAATACTTGTTGTTCGCCAAGGGAAGCCGGCTTCGTATTTCGAGATGGATCATGCGGTTCCTTGGACAGGCGCTTCAAAGGTCTCTGCATTGTCTGCGAGTTTTCTGGTACAGTCGGTCCGCGATGGAAAATATGGAAGGCTTGTGCTTCGCCACGGGAAGAAGGTTTCGTATGATATGGGGGAATGCGGCGCAGGCGAGAAGAGCGGACTGCTCGTCCGCTGGACTCCAGACGCAACGGTACTTCCTGCGTTCACCATCGTCGAGGAACACGTCGTCCGCAGAATCAAGGAATGTGCTGCGGCGAATCCCGGGTTGAAGTTCTTCCTTGACGGGCAGGAAATTTCAGCGGTGTAGCAGGGAATTTGTTTCGAAACCTGTTTGTCGTTGTGGGCGAAGATGAAGTGCTCGCTGAATCTTGATCTGTTGAAGTTCCATGTGTGCGAGGCCACGCAGGAACTTGATTTGCTGCTGGATTTGATCCAGTATGCCAGGGACGGAACACGGCGGGAGGACGCTGTCCATGGGGTTGGGAACTGCGATTGCGAATCTCCGGATAATTTTAATATAAGGACGGGGATTTATGATATAATAGTATCAGAACGAAAGTGAATGACAAAATGATCAAGATAGTCCAAGGCGACATAACGACACTGGCGGTAGACGCCATCGTCAACGCGGCGAACCAGGTGATGCTGGGCGGCGGTGGAGTTGATGGCGCAATCCACCGTGCCGCCGGGCCGGAGCTTTACGAGGCGTGTCTCAAGGTGCCGGAGGTGAGGCCAGGCGTTCGTTGCCCGACCGGCGAGGCGCGCATCACGCCGGGGTTCAAGCTCCCCGCGAAGTTCGTGATCCACACCGTCGGCCCGGTCTATCGCGACGGCCTTCACGGCGAACCAGAAAAGCTTGCGGCCTGCTACCGCAACTCGCTCGCCCTCGCGGCGGAGAACGGCTGCAAGTCCATCGCATTCCCCTGCATCTCGACAGGCATCTACGGCTATCCGATTGAAGATGCCGCGAAGATTGCCGTGCGGGAGGTGAGAGATTATCTCACGCAGAGTTGCAGAGAGGCGGAGGTCGCAGAGTCAGGGCAAAACGGTAGGTGTCTCCCGAGCGGAGCGAGCCGCGTAAGCAGTGGCTGCAGGGGTGCGCGGACTCCAGCCGCGCCGCAGATGGAAGCCATCTTCTGCTGCTTCTCTGCGCGAGATGCGGCGGTGTATGAGGAAATATTTAATCAGAAATAGGTATCGTGAATTAGTCATCGAAAGAGGGAGCGATTGTTATGTCAATAGATAGAAGTGCGATAAAAGAATGGCTTGGAGTTTGGGTCTCTAAGCTGTCGGATACGGAGGGGTTTCGGTTGGCGGAAGATACTAACGATTCTGTTTCTCGTAACTATGTTCAGGTTATCCCTTGGCATAAGGGAAAAGATCCTTACAATGGATGGGTTCACTTTGAAGTCATAAAGCGAAATGAGCAATGGTTCGCCGAATTCCATGTTGAACTTTATAAAAGTCAGGGGCGGAAATCATTAGAAGAAAAACTCAATGCCGTTCTTGAAACAGATTCCTTTTTGCGTGGCATATTTTGCGATTCGTACAGCGCAAATCGTTACTGGAGAAGCCGCTGTCCAATACAAACTCCGGAAGATTTGAATGCAGACTTCGATCTTCTCCGAAAGCTTGTTGGGAAGTCGGGCATCCTAAAGTCAAAGGACGAGAATGAAGGTTGTGACACACCTGTTGGAATTAAGACTATGTCGCTTGTTGAAGCGCTTGGATTCAACCTGCGAGTGCCTAACTATCAACGTGGATACTGTTGGCGCATGGAAGATGTCAGGCGAATGATGAATGATATCCACGTATGGCAGAAGAATCATGATTCTGGGAACTATAACATTGGGACCGTCGTTCTAAAAATGGAAAAAAAGAATTCGCAAGAAGAATGGTATACAATTATTGACGGGCAGCAACGACTAACGACATTTGCCCTGTTCTCGCATTTGCAACAACAGGACTTAAAGCTTGGTAAGTTTGATCTCGGTGAAAACAATAAGCAAGAGAAATCAATTGGTTATCTTGTTCGTGCAAGGGATGTTCTAAGGTCATTTGCCGATGTAAAACGATATGTCGACTTAGAGCGATTGTCGATAAATGTCGTTTGCCTTAGCGCTGACGCCTCAGACGATTTAGCTTATTTGTTTTTCAACCATACAAACTCTCTTGGGAAAAAACTGACGGACTATGAATTGCTCAAGGGGCATCACCTTAGATTTGTCGATACTACAAGCGAATCAGTGGATTGTAGCATTGCCGCACAGAAGACTGTCGAGGTATGGAACAGACTGGGACAACCGCTAAAAATCGGCGTGTCCAGTGAAGGCGACAGCAAGATAGTCATTAAGAAAGGGATGGAGGATGTGCTTCATAAAACGCTCTTCCGTCTCCGCAAGTGGGAAGCGGGAGATTCGTTTTCTCCATGGGCAGATGACTTGCCTTCTCATGACTTATTTCATCACTTCTCAACCGATGATGAACCTATTGAGGGCGTCCTTTCATCTGCACGCACTGTAGATTATGATTCCATCGTGAGAGACGGCCCAGAATTCTTCAATTATGCCGAGACATATCGTTGGAAGTTTGCGGCATATCTGCAAACGTCTGCGGTAGGCGTTTTATATGCGAACCTGAGAGGGCATTCCAACGATGTTTTGTTTGACATCATCAAAGCGTTAGGATTCTTGTTTTACGATAGATTTGGTGAGAAGTACCTGCCTGAGGCTTTATACTGTATTAGTTACCGTGTTTCCGAAATTAGAAACAAGGGGCGGGTAATGCAGAGATATGTGGGCAACACAGACATTCCAGGTGTTTCCAAATGGGCCATGCCGGGTTTTTTGTCTTCTCAGATTAATCGCGCCAATCATGAAAGCATATTATTCTCTATGCTCCTTGATCCCGCCAGAGATTATGAGGCGAACAAAGCAACGCCGACGATGTGTGTATATTGGACATCTGTGGTCGAACTGATTAAGGAACTGAAAAGAATAATGGAAGTATCCAAAGTGCAGTCTCGCGCCGATGATCACTTGATACAGTTCGGCAATGGCAATCAACAGTCGGAGGCAAAATAAAATGAATGGCTTTAATCCACCCATCACACCTGCCAAAATCGTTCAAGAAGGTTGGCGGTTCTCAATCCCTATATATCAGCGGTTGTTTGTTTGGGAAAGCGAGCAAATCGATCGGTTGTTGGAGGACTTATGGAGGGCAAGCACCTCCTCCAGTCCAAGCGGATCATCTGAGCCATATTATATCGGGGTGATTACCACAGTTGAACAAGATGATAAAAAAGGCCGGGTGTTCAGCGTGGTTGATGGACAGCAGCGGCTTACATTTTTGCTACTTTTTTTCTGTGATTGCCTTGATAGAAACGATGCTGTTGCGACTGCAAGACAATTTGTGTTTGTCAACCAGTCCAATACGTCCAATACGGATCTTCGTATAAGATTCCTTGGCCGTGTTACTGACGAGAAAGACATTTTGTGTTATGCGAATCTGGTGAAGAGCTCAGACGATAAATGGGATAATATCAGCAATTATAATTTTAGACAGTTCCATGACCGGATGAAGGCATTTATTGAGAAGCACAAGGGAGAATGGGAAAAGAGAAAAGACACATTCGTGCAATATGTGTACAGTATGACATCATTTTTGGCAAACGAATTGAATGGGTATTCCAACACTGATCTCAATTTGTACTTTGAAAAGATGAATTCAACAGGAAGACAACTTTCACCTCTTGACCAGTTGAAAGGTTCGTTTGCAAAATACGCTTCTAAGTGGAACGATTGTTTCAATTTTGAAAAGGCCATAAAAGAGATTACAGAGGAGAGGCATAAGGAGAACGTCGGGGTTACCGGTGATAACTCTAAAAGCGTACAAATAGACATTCAAGGTATAGTTGGTAGGCCAAGCACAAGCACAGTGCCGGAAGAACCCGCGCCCAATCAAGAATCTGCTTCGTTTGCTCGCCTCCCGATGCGGCCGGAAGTTTTGGCGCTTCATGCGTTAAGGCTTACTTTGGAAAGTAATGAGAAGTGGAAGGACAAGGCATGTGAGATTGATTATTCTCCCCGACATCTTTTAGATTCATTCAAAAAAGTATTTAGAGCGATTGGCAATATTGGGGAAGAATTCGCAAAAGCCTACATGGGTACTTTGGAAACTTATCGAGACTGGATTGATGAAAACATCTTTTACTTGCGCGGTGAGATGGAAACAGATGGAGATGAGGAAAATGACTCTTCCGGTTTAAGATATGCGTTTCGTGAGGTGTCTTCACAACAAACCCAAAAGATGTTGCAACTGCAGTCAATGCTTTATGTTTCATCGGGGGAACGACAAGAGTGGATATTGAATGCCTATAAAGACCATAAAAGCCAGGGCTTTAATTTGTTTACTACGCTGAGAAGTCATGCATTAGCCAAAGTAAAAGACTTAAAGATAGAAGATTTGTCGTATAGTTCTGGTATGAATCGTATTGCGTTCTGGATGCTTGACTACTTGCTTTGGGAAGATTACTACGAAAATAATAGTCGTGGTATGCAAGAAAGTGTAACGTCAGCATCCGTGTTTAATGGCTTGGCGTTGACAAGTGAAGAGCGTCAGGCCATTAGCAACTACATATTTCGTTCAAATCGATCAATTGAACATTTTCAACCTCAGAATGGGGCTAATGGGGAGTGGACCGATGAAAAGAACGGATATCGACTTCTCGATTCCTTCGGAAACTTATGTATGATCTCAAGCGGCTTCAACTCGACTCAAAGTGATGATTCAACTAACACAAAATGTGGTCGTATCGACGATCAAATCAAGGCACGAAGACTTGAAAGCATCAAGATGCTGATAATGCGCAAACTGGCCGGCGAAAAGAAGGAATGGACGCCGAAGCAAGCACTTGAACATGGGGGCGTGATGCTGAAAATACTAGGATTTGGCGATGAGTTGATAAAGAACTGGAAAGCGAAATTAGCACCTGCCGATGTGGAAAGATAGTCCTTCATCGGTTGAATAATTGATTGTCATGACGCACTTTCTCTCCAATCGTGACATCTACACCTCCGTCGTTTGCGGGATTGTGCCGCAGGCGAGGGAGAGACTGTGGATCGCTACCGCTCGGCACTCGGCTTCGCCTCGGCTATCCCCTCGCTACGCTCGGCCCTCACTTCGTTCGGCGGTTACGACATCAAGGATATGTATGTCGACTCGGGCGGTCGGGAGATGGTGCCGTTCTTGGAGGTGCTGGACGGGATGGTGAAGCGCGGGATCGAGGTGCGGCTCATCCACGCGAAGGACCCTGGACCGAACTGGCGCGACGACTTTGACCGCTATCCGACGCTCTGGACGGCGATGGAGAGGATGCTCTGCCCGCGTGTGCACTTCAAATGCATCATAGTCGATGGCGTGAAGGCGTACTTCGGTTCGGCGAACCTCACCGGTGCCGGGATGGGCGCGAAGTCTGAGAGGAAGCGCAACTTCGAGAACGGCGTTCTCACCGACGACCCCGCACTTGTCGCGCCGCTTGTCGAGCAGTTCGATTCCGTATGGCGCGGCGACTTCTGCCGCGACTGCGGCCGACGCGACTTCTGCGGCGACCCGGTTGTGTAGGTACTGTAGGTACAGGAGAATGGCAACTTTCTACGCTAGCGCAGACGGCGAGATTATGATAGAATATTCAGTATATGAATACATCATTCCATAGTCGTGTCGATAGTGTTGTCCGCGTCGGCTGTCAGCCGGCGGCGTGGCTGCGCGTATGTTTCCTTGCGGCTGCCTTCCTGTGCGGTGGCGAGGCTGAGGCGGTTCCTTCTACGGTCTGCCAGCGAGCGACGTGCCCCGTGAAGGTGGACGGGGTGCTCGACGAGGATGTCTGGAGGCTCGCGAAGCCGCTTTCTCCCATGAGGGACCTGGAGGGCGGCAAGAGCGAGTTCGGCGCCGACATCAAGATGGTGTATGACGACAAGTTCCTCTACATATCGGCGACGCTGCCGGCGAGCACGCTCCGCGCCACGCTCACGAAGCGCGACAGCGTGATTTTCCACGACGACGACTTCGAGGTGTTCATCGACCCGAGCGCCACGGGCCGCAACTACCTAGAGCTTGAGATGAACCAGCTGAACACGGTCTGGGACCTCTTCCTCACGGCGCCGTACGGCAGGCCGTTCAACGAGGCGCTGCACGACTGGGACATCAAGGGCCTTCAAACGGCGGTGACTCTTCAGGGGACGCTGAACGACGGCGAAGGGGACGACACTTCGTGGACGGTCGAGATCGCCTGGCCGTGGGAGTCGATCACGGGCCATTCCTCCTTGCCGCGCAAAGGCGCGCCGCCTCCGCCCGGAACCGTGATGCGCATGAACTTCTCCCGTGTCGACCACGTGGACGGAGTGGAGCGCAACACGGTGTGGGCCCCCACCAGGCTCAAGACCATACACGCCCCCGAACACTGGGGGCGGGTGAGGATATCCGCAAATCCCGTCGGGACGCCCGAACGGCCCGACACGACGATCGGGCTTTGGGTGCACGGGAACGACGCCTCCGTAACCGCGCAGACCGTGGCCGCGTGGGCGGATGCCGGAGTCACGACTTTGATAATCGACGGCTCGGCGGAGGGAATCGCCCGCGTGTCGAAACTCGGGAAGGCCGCTGGAATGCGCACCGTCGCGTGGTTCTGGGCGCTCAACCGCCCCGGCGACAGCGAGGCGCTTGCCCATCCGCAGTGGTATGCCACGAGCGCACAGGGCAAAAGCTGCCACGACCCGAAGGACAGGCCATTTGTCTCGTACTACCAGTTTCTGTGCCCGAGCAACCCGGAGGTGATTGAGCATATCAAACGCAAGGCACTGGAGATCGCGTCCATCCCGGAGGTGGACGCCCTGCAGATGGACTACATCCGAATGCCTGACGTTGAGCTGCCTAAGGCGCTGTGGCCGAAATACGGCCTTGACATGAGCAAGGTCCTCCCGCAGTTCGACTTCTGCTACTGCGCTGGATGCAAGGCGAAATTCGGACGCGAACCCAAGGCGTCGGACGAAGACTGGAAGGAGTGGCGGCTGGATTGCGTGGCGCGCGCGGCGAACTCCGTCGCCGCCGCAGTGCGGGCCGCAGGCAAGCCATGCGGCGCGGCGGTGTTCCCAACGCCGCGCATGTCCGCGGACATGGTGCGCCAGGACTGGAGCCGCTTCAAGCTGGACTTCGCATTCCCGATGGACTACGCCAGCTTCTACGAAGAGGGATGCGACTGGATTGTCTCCTGCATATCCGAGGCGCGGAAGGCCATCGACGGGAACTTCCCGGTATTCCCGGGGCTGTATCTGCATGACTTCACGCCTGCCGAACTCGAGGCCGCGCTGCCCCGGGTACTTGCCGCAAATCCAGAGGGGTTCTGCCTGTTCGCCCACGACGGCCTGACTCCAAAGCGCCTTGCGGCCCTGCGCCGAGTCATGCGCGCCAAATAACCCGCCTTGTCCTATGCGCGGCGTCCTCTACAGGATCCCGGCGAAGAAGACGATGAGCACAAGAACCGGGATTGTCACGGCGTAGTGCCACTTCATCCAGCGCGGCATCCCGAAGCCGCGCCCGGCGGAGACCGACGAGCGGAAGCTCTCCCATCCCCAGCCGATTCCGCCGAATGTGACGAAGGCCCCCTGCGCGAGCGCGCCGAGCGGAAGCCACACCTTGCTTACCGCGAAGTCCTCCCACGTGAGGACGCCATTGAAGAGGACGCATGGCATCGACAGCGCCGCGACGCCCGCGCCGACGAGAACCGTCGCCGTCGCCCTCCGGATTCCGGTGATGTCCATCAGCCCTGCGATGAGGCACTCGAAGACCGCGATCACCGTCGTCAGCGCGGCGAACGCGAGGAAGAGGAAGAAGAGGAATCCCCAGAACGTGCCGCCTGCCATCTGCGAGAACACCATCGGCAGCGTGGAGAATATAAGCCCCGGGCCCTCGGTGTAGGCGACGCCGTACGCGGAGCAGGCCGGGAATACGACGAGCCCCGCGAGGATCGCGACGACGGTGTCTATGGCGATGATGACGGCCGTTTCCTTTACGAGCGAATGCTCCATCCCGACGTAGCTGCCGCATATCGTCATCGACCCGATGCCGAGCGAGAGCGTGAAGAACGCCTGGCCCATCGCGTCGAACACCGACTGCCAGGGATGTGCCATGAAGCGCGTCCAGTCCGGCTTCAGGTAGAACGCGAGCCCGCCCTCCGCGCCGGGGAGCGTAACTGTCCGCACGGCCAGGACGCCGAGAAGGGCGAGGAGCGAGACCATCATGAACTTCGTGACGCGCTCGACGCCCTTGACGACGCCGGCGAGGCACACAAGAGACGCGGCTGCCACGGCGGCGAGCATGAACGCGGCGGTCGTCCGCCAGTCGCCGACGAGCGCGCCGAACGCGCCCGACGGGTCGGACGGCGGCGCGGCGCGTGCGTAGTCCGTGGTGTACTTGAGGATCCATCCCGCGACGTCGGTGTAGTAGATCATCAGCACGAAGCATCCGCTGGCCAGCACGACGCCGATGCGTCCCCACCATTTCGCGGCGCGCGGCGGTGCGAGCTCCTTCAGCGCGGCGGCGAGGCTGCGGTTCGCGCCGCGGCCTATCCCCAGCTCGACCGCGAGCAGCGGGAATCCTATGACGGCGAGGAACGCGAGGTAAACGACGACGAACGCCGCGCCGCCGTTCTGCCCGACGATGTACGGGAATCGCCAGACGTTCCCCAGCCCGACGGCCGAGCCGGCCGCCAGCATAAGGAAGCCAAGCCTGCTGGAGAGCCTCTCCCTCATGCGTTTGTCGCCGCCGGGGGCGGCAGCTTTATCTTGCCGGACGCGGTGCGCGGGAACGGCTCGTCGCGCGTCGTGACGAGCTTGATGCGCTGGTGGACGGGAAGCGTCCGGTTGAGGAGCGCGACCTTCGCCTGGACCTCGTTCTCGGGGATCGCCGCGTAGACCTCCGCGCGCACGTCGCGGGTCGCGCCGTCGCCGGAGACGAGCGCCTCCAGTATGCCGTCGATGGCGGTGAGCTTCGCCTCCAGCTCCTCCGGCGAGACCTTCTTGCCGGACGACAGGACTATCGTCCTTGAGAGGCGCCCTGTGATCCAGACATACCCGTCTTCGTCGATGCGCCCGACGTCTCCGGTGTGGTACCAGCCGTCCGCGTCGATCGCCTTCGCCGTCGCCTCGGGCATGCCATAGTAGCCCCGCATGACGTTCGGGCCGCGCGTCAGAAGCTCGCCCTCCGGCGAGACCTTCGTCTCCACGCCCCTTGCCGACGAAACTTTTCCGGCGCTGCATGGACGCGGCTCGTCGGACGAAACAGACATCGAGTAGCAGGCGGCGGTCTCGGTGAGGCCGTAGCCGGAAATCGTCTTCACGCCAAGCTCCGTGAGGCTGTCGTACGTCCTGCGGGTGAGCGGCGCGCCGCCCGTGAGGATCCAGTCGATGGGCTGCCCGAGCGCGGCCTCGGCGCTCGGCCCCTTTGTTTTGATTTTCGCCGCGAGGATGTCCGCCAGCGCCGGGACGAGGAACGCGAAGTTGACGCTGAACCTCTCGAACGCGTCGTAGATGCGGCGGAAGTCCGGGCACACGCCGAGCGCCACGCCCCTCGTGAGCATGGTGTACGTCGCGGCGATCCCGAACACGTGGTGGAGCGGCAGGAGCATGAGCGACCTGTCGCCCGGCTTCATCGCGAGCGCGGCGGAGGTGGACTCGACGAACGTCTCAAGCGACGAGATCGACAGTTCCACGCCGCGCGGCTCGGACGTCGTGCCGCTTGTGAAGACGATCATGGCGGTCCTGTCGACGTCGACGCTCTTGCGGTGCCAGATGCTCTTGGAGAGAAGGCCGATGGCGGCGAGCGCGGACTTGATGAAGAAGTCCGTCTTGCGCGTCCCGAATCCGCCGGTGGCGAGGGGCGGGGCCAGTGCCGCGACTTCGTGGGCCTTCTCCGCGTAGAGCGCGGAGTGCAGCAGCACCTTCGCGCCGACCGTCTTCATGCGCGCGGCGATCTCCTGCGCGGAGAGCCCCGTCTCCACCGGGATCGCGACCGCGCCCGAGAAGAGGCACGCGGCGTGCGCCACCATCCACTCGTAGGAGTTCTCTCCGAGAAGGGCGATCTTCGACGCGGGGGCGTGCTTCTCGATGATCCAGCACACCGTCGCGATGTCGTCGGTGAACCGCCGCCAGCTGACGGGCACGGACCTGTCGCCGGCGGATATGAGGAACGCCGCTTCGTCGGGGCGTTCCTTCCGGAACCTCTTGAACTCCTCGAAGATCATCTTATGTCGGCTGCGCCCGTCCCTGTCAGTGGAGGGTGTACGTGCCTTCGACTTCCTCCCACGTGCGGGAGGTGAAGAACTCCGCGATGGCCGTGTCGTACTGGGCGGTGTGGGCGAAGGCCTTCTTCATCAGCTTCAGGCGCGTGTCGAAGCCGATCGTGCCGCCGTGCGATTCGAGCTCCTGCGCGATCGCGGGGTAGTCGAGGGGGTCGGTGACGGACGCGACGCGGAGGTAGTTCTTCGCGGACGCCCTGACCATGCAAGGTCCGCCGATGTCGATGTTTGTCCTCGCCATCTCCGGCGTGACGCCCTCCTTCGCGACGGTCTGCCGGAAGGGGTAGAGGTTGACGACCACCATGTCGATCGGCTTCGCGTCGAGGCGCTTCAGGTCGGCCTGGTGCGCTTCGTTGTAAGTCTCGGAGAGGAGCCCGAGGTAGATCTTGAAGTCGAGGGTCTTCACGAGGCCGCCCTGCATCTCGGGCTGGCCAGTGTAGTCAGAGACGGCCACGAGCGTGCCGTCGGCCTTGTCGCCGAGTATCTCCTTGACCTTGGCGTACGTTCCGCCCGTGGAGTATATCTTCACGCCGGGGCATGCCTTGACGAGAGCGGGCACGAATGCCTCAAGCCCGGTCTTGTCGCTTACGCTCATCAGCACGTTCCTGACCGCCACCCGGCGGTCCGTTTCGGTTACAATGTTCAATGCCATCTTGTGTTGCTCCTTGTGTCTGCGCGCCTTTGCGCCTTCTTGACAATATTATACCACAAACCACGATGGCGGATAGCGGATTTTTGTTTTTTCGCTTTCCATTTTGGCGTCCGCTCTGCTATAATAGACGGCATGGAAAACAAGGATAGGGAAGAAGGCGCCGTCGTGCGCCAGGCGAGGCTCTCCGACGCGGAGAAGATATTCGCGCTAATACACCTGAACCGCGACCTGCTAGTCCCGCGCTCGATGGGGAACATCGTCGAGAACATCGACAGGTTCTTCGTGGCGGTGCTGGGGTCGGACATCATCGGATGCGCGGCGTACCAGATACACCCGGAGATCGGGCGAATCGAGGCCGCGACGGTGGAGATACAGTCTGTCGCGGTGAGGCTTCCCTACAGGCGCGCAGGGACGGGAAGGGCTCTTGTCGAGGCCGTCGCCGCGCGCGCCGCGACGGTCGGCCCAAGGGAGCTGATAGTCCTCACCTTCGCGCCGGAGTTCTTCACGGCACTCGGCTTCACCGAGATTCCGAAGACGGAGGTGATGCACAAGCTCTACACCGGGTGCATAAACTGCACCAAGCACGCCGACCCGTTCACCTGCCCGGAAATCGCGATGGTGCGGCGATGAGTGGTTGTATTGCCTTGTCAGCGTGCGGCTTTGATTCGGGCAACGGTACTCCGGCGCGATAACCGGCTTCTCGCCAGTGTGTCAAACCATTTCGGAGCAATATAGTCGTTAGTCACTAGTCACTCGGGAATGAAGAGGAAACAACATTGACAACTGTTAAAACAACTTCTTCTTCAAGAGTGCCGCGCTGTTACGCGGCGCGAGAAAAAAGTTGTTCCGGTTGTTTCCGATAGAACCTATAGACTTGCCTAGAAGCCTAGTGTTCTAGGAATCTAGCGATCTAGAAGTCTAGAAACCTAGAATTCTAGATCACTAGGGCGAGGCGAGGACGCCGAAGTCGCCCGCATCAACCGCGAAGCACGGTTGCCTCTATCGACGCCAAGCCTCGAACCGCAAACATAGCAGCAACACCGCTGCTCGTATCAAAGCAAAGCTATGGAACGTACCTAACCACTAAAGCGATGAACTTAAAAACAGGGAGCCGCGGCGGTCGCCGCGGCTCGTCCTCTGTTGCGGCGTAACGCCGCGCCCCTTGGCCTCACTTGACGGTGATGACCGAGTTGAACGTGCCCTGGTCGTTCTGGACCGAGTTGACGTTCTCGGGGTCGGCGCACCAGGTTCCGTCGATGACGAACTTGTACTGGTACTCGCCCGGAGCCAGCTTGACCGTGGCGGAATAGACGCCAGCCCTGGCCTTGTAGGCCATCTTCTTGGCGGACGGGTTCCACTGGTTGAACTCGCCGGCGACGAACACTTCCTTGCCCTTTTCGGCATGGACCGTGAACGTGACGGGCTTCGCGGCCGGCTTCTTGCTGACCCGTGCAGCGGCGGGCTTGGTCGCCTTCTTGGCGACCACTGTGGCCGTTGCGGTTTTCTTTGCTGCTTTGATCCTCATCTTGTTTTACTCCTTGTTGTATTTTTGCGCCCCGCCCGCCGTTTTTTTGCCTGGTGAGCAGAACACGGGCGAATAGTATCTCACTTTTTTTTGAAAAGTCAAATTTTATTTCTGATTTTTTTGGTATAATTTATAGGCAATGAAAGATGAGACAAAAGACAAGATATACACGATACTCACCGTCACGCTCGTTCTGCTGGTGCTGGCGGGCGGTTTGGTGAAGGCGTCGCCGCGGTACAGCCAGTACCGCGCGCTCAAGGCGAAAGTCGCCGCAATCGAGGCGAAGGCCAGCGAAACCGCGCGCAAGACGGCGGAGCTCGTCGAGAAGCAGCGTCGCTTCCAGACGGACCGCGAGTTCGTCGAGTCGATCGCCAGGCAGAACCACAGGGTCTACCCGGGCGAACTTGTGTTCCTGTTCCCAGAGCAGGATCGCCGCTGACCATGCACTCGCAGCTGATACCGGGGCTTCCCCTCCAGACGTTCGGGCTGTGCGTCGCGGTCGGCGTATACCTCGCGTGGCTCGTCGTCGAGTGTCTGCACGGCGGCAGGGACATAGGCAACCTCGTCGTCCTCATGGTCGTCGCCGGCCTCGTCGGCGCGCGCGCCGCGCACGTCGTCGAGTACTGGCACGAGGACGGCTTCGACAGGGACTTCATGTCCGCCTTCGCGATATGGAAGGGCGGGCTTGTGTTCTACGGCGGGCTCCTCGCGGGCGCCGCCGCGTTCGCCGCGTGGTGCGTGAAGTGGAAGCCCGACGTCCTCGCGCTCACCGATCTCTTTTGCGTTGGCGTGCCGCTCGGACATGCGTTCGGGCGCATCGGCTGCTTTTTCCACGGTTGCTGCTGGGGAAAGGTTTCCGACTCGTTCCTCGCCGTGACCTTCCCCGCCGGGTCGCCCGTCTACTACGCGCACCCCGCAGGTGCCGGCGCGCCTAGGTCGCTCCCGGTCCTGCCGACGCAGCTCTTCGAGTCGGCGGCGCTTTTCGCGCTCTTCGCCGCGCTCTACTTCCTCTACCGCCGTCGCCGCGCGTACACCGCCGCCGCGTACTTCACGGGCTACGGCGTCATCCGCTTCTTCATGGAGTTCCTCCGCGACGACGAGCGCCCGAGCGCGTGCGGGCTCTCCAGCGCGCAGTGGGTCTCCGTTGCCCTGCTGGCCGTGGGCGCGGTGTTCTTCGTGTGGTCCTTCAAGAGGCGCTCGCGGCAGCCCGCCGCTGCGTCCGCCGCCCCCGGAAAATGAACCGCATCCGCCTCATAGTCGGCGAGGACGACTTCCTCGTGTCGGAGGCCGCCAAGCGATTCATCGGCGAGACGGCCTCCGTCGAGGTCGTGGATTCCATCAGCTCAACGAACGCCGACCTGCAGATGCGCGACCTCGCCGCCGTCGCGGAGAGTGTCGCCACGCCGCCGTTCCTCGACCCCTCGAAGGCGACGTGGTGGAAGAACGTCGGCTTTCTCCCGCAGGGAGGGAACAAGGGGCCGTCCGAGGACGTCAAGAAGGCTCTTGAGGCCTTCGCGGCGAAACTCGCATCGTCGCCGCTCCCGGACAACCAGCTCTTCGTCATCACCGCCCCAAGGCTGCTCGCGACGTCCGTCTTCGCGAAGAAGATGAAGACCGTCGCCGAGGTCGTCGTGTTCTCCGAGGGGAAGCCCTGGGAGAAAAACGCCGCAGCCGCCGCGCGCGCCGTGGACGCCGCCGCGGAGCTGGGGCTCAGGTTCGAGGGCGGCGCGGTGGACGCCTTTGTCGCGCGTGTCGGCTCCGACGCCCGCTCCATCTTCTCCGAGGTCGCTAAGCTCCGCGACTACATCGAGCCGGGCGCGAAGACCATAACGAACGCCGACGTCGCCGCCGTCTCCTCCCCGGGCGTCGGGTGCGAGCCCGAGATCTGGACCGTCACCGACGCGCTCGGCGAACGCAGCGCCGCGAGGGCGCTTTCCGCCTTGGCGCCGTTCGAGCGCGAGAGCGGCTTCGCCGTCCTCGCGACCACCGTCATAGAGAAGTTCTTTCGGACGCTCGCCGTTATGAAGGACGCGCAGGAGCACGGCGCACTTGAAGACGCGACGAAGGGCATGTCGCCGTTCGCGGCGCGGAAGAACACAGGCTTTCTGCGCAACTGGACGCTCACCGAGCTTCGCCGTGCGAGGGCGGATTTCGTCGCGCTCCGTGAGCGTGCGGTCACGTCGACGGACGGCATGGACTCGCTTGTCGTCGCGGCGGTGGCGCGCGCGTGCCGCCGTCCGGGGGAGGGAGGCCGGCGGTGAGAGGCGAGTTCATGTCCCTGAAGCAGGCGGCCGAGCACGTGCAGATCGACGCCAACGAACTAAAGCACGCCGCGCAGCGCGGCGAGGTGGACGCCAGCGTCCGCGGCGGCGAGTGGTACTTCGACCACGCCGCCCTCGACGAATGGGCGCAGCGCAGCCTGCTCGCCTCCAACGCCAGCGCAATCGCGAGCCGCCACAGGGCGTTCGACGAACGCCGCCGCCGCGAACGCCGGCCAGGCGTCGGCATCGGCGCGTTGCTCGTCGCCGAGTCGATTGACCTCGCCGTCCCCGCGAAGGCCAAGGCCGGAATGATCCGCGACATGACCGACCTCGCGGACCGCTCCGGCTTCGTCTACGACCCGTCCGCGCTCTTCAAGTCGCTCGTCGAGCGTGAGGAGGCGGCGTCCACCGCCGTCGGCGCAGGCGTCGCGTTCCTGCATCCGAGGTACCACGACCCGTACGTCTTCGAGCAGAGCTTCATTGCATACGGGCGCAGCGAGCGTCCGATCTTCTTCGGCGCGCCCGACGGCGGCGCGACTCGCCACTTCTTCCTCATCTGCTCCACTGACCACGAACAGCACCTCCACGTCCTCGCGCGCCTCGCGGTCCTCGCCCACGGCACGAACCTCGTCGAGCTCCTCGACGCGGCGGAGACCCCCGAGGACGTCCTCGCCGCCGTCGCCCAGTGCGAAGGCGAATTCGTCGGCGAGCAACATCCGCAGGGCTCCTGACTGCGTGCGGCAGGCAGGTTGCCGCTTTTTGCGGAATGTGATGGTGGAGAAGAATCGACAAACAAGAAAGGGCAGAGAAAATGAAGAAGGCAATAAAATACTGTTTGGTTGTTGCTCTTGGCCTTGTAGTAGCGGGCTGCTCAAAAGAAGAATCCTCAGCGGCAAAGCTGAACGACAACGGGGACAATGGCCACAAGAAAGTCCAGCTGTGGAAGGACGGCTACTACTGGTCGTCTGTTCCGGTCTCGGACTACGACCGCCACGCATGGGGCCTCGACTTCAGTTCGAGCTTCCACGACACGTGCGTCAACGACCGCTACTACGGGCAGTCTGTTCGCCCTGTGCAAGGGTTCTCCAAATAGCGAGCAACGCGCGCGCATGCAATTCTTTGAATGCCAAAGATTTTTCATTTTCATTCTTCATTCTTCGCTCTCTTTATGGTATAATATTGCGCATGACAATTAGAGAGACCCTGACAGCCTCGATGCTTGCCGTCGCAGTCCTTGCGACGGAAGGGCTTTTTGCCGCCCAGACGGAGGACGCCATGCTCACGTCCGGTCTTTCCGTCGAAGAGCCTCTGTGCGGACAGCTGTCGGTTGACCCCACTCTCAAGGATGACGCCATCATGGCCCCCGACGTCGCCGCTCCGGACGCCGCCGTGGCGGTCGACAATTTCCAGATCGCGCCCACGCCGCCTGCCGCCCCCAAAGCCGCCCCGGCCGCGGCAGCGGCGCCTGCAGCCACTCCTGCCGCTGCACCAGCCGCCACACCCGCCGCCTCAGCACCGTCCGTAGCACCGGCCGCCGCGCCAGCTGCCGCTCCGGCGGCAGTTCCGGCCGTTGCCGCGGACGTCGATTCGCAGGTGACCAACGACGTCAGGGTTGTCGCCGATGCCGCCGTCGCGAAGGCCGCCGCCGCCGCGAACGTCCCGGCCGACGCGGAGCCGCCGGTGATCGACTACCAGGCAGTCGCCGAGGCCGCCGTCGCCGCGAAGGCCGCGGAGGAGGCGAAGGCCGCCGCCGCCGCGAAGGCGAAGGAGGAGGCGGACCGCAAGGCGGATGAGCTGCTGAGGAAGCGCCGCATCTCCACGAAGGTGTTCAAGCTTTCCCATGCCAGCGCCGACGACGTCGCCGAGCGCATCAACTCGACGTGGAACGGAGACTTCGGCGCCACGTGGAAGGTCTCGAAGATCGCGCAGTCGTTCCCCGAGGCGAACATGGTCATGGTCACCGCGCCGGCCATAATCCTCGACGCCTGCGAACAGGTCGTGAAGGCGGTCGACATCGAAGTCCCCCAGGTCTACATCGAGGCGAGGTTCATCGAACTTTCCAACAACGCCTCGCACAAGCTCGGCATAGACTGGCAGATGCTTGACGGCATGAAGGGCTCCCTTGCGCTTGACGCAGGTTTGAACGAGCGCAAGATGAAGGGCATCTCCACCTACAACAGCGCCAACGGGACGTACACGATCTCCGACACCCAGGGCGGGCGCTCTACAGCGAACCTCTCGTACGTGAACGGCACCATCGGCATGAGCGAGCTCTACGTCATACTCCGCGCGCTCGAGTCCTCGGAGGACGCCAGGACGTTCTCGAACCCGAAGATCATCGTGTCGTCCGGCAAGAAGGCCACGGTCGACATGACGACGAAGTACCCCAACGTCAAGATATCCGCGAAGCGCACGACGAACTCCGGCGGCGACTCGCTTGACCTCGACATGCAGATGACGCAGATACCGGGCGAGGACAAGATGATGTTCGCGAAGGAGGCGTTCTTCAGCTGGGGCATCTCGCTTGACGTGACGCCGCGCATCTCGACGAACGGGCTCATCAACGTGCAGATCGTCCCGACGATCTCCTCGCGCTCCGACTGGGTGGTCTCAGGGACGACGGACGAGTCGGACTCAGGCACGATATCCGCCAAGTACCCCGTCATCGACGTGCAGCGCCTCGTCACGGAGTTCAACATGGCGAGCGGGGCGACGGCGGTCATCGGCGGCCTGTCGCTCACCGTGGAAACGCAGAAGGACAGCGGCATCCCGTGGCTCAGGGACTGGTGGTGGATAGGCCCCAGGCTCTTCGGGTCCAAGGTGCGCGTCAAGGAGCAGCGCGAGATCATCGTCTTCGTGACCGTCGGCATCGTCGACCCCAACAACCTCCGCAAGGACGCTGGCCTTCCGAAGAACGCGGTCCTCGGCCGCCAGTACACCGACGACATCCGCCGCGAGCCGGGCGACAGGGTGCGCGAGCGCACCGCCGGCATGAAGTCCCTGGACTTCCGCTCTCTTGAGGAGCAGTATGCCGACCCAAGGCGCACCAACCGCGTCCAGCGCGCGGGCTGGTCCCTGGGCGACATCCCGCTTCCGTTTACAAAAGACCCCAACTACCACCCGACAACAACGAAAGGAACAAAATGAAGACAAAAGTGATTGCCGCCGTCGTGGCGGCGGCCGCCGCCTTCGCGGCGCAGGCCGACAAGGTCGTGCTCAAGTCAGGCTCCTCGCTCTCCGGCGAGACCGGCGACATCGTGGGCGACGCGCTCAAGTTCAAGTCCGACGACCTCGGCGACATCGAGATCAAGCTCGACAAGATCGCCTCGCTTGAGTCCGCCAAGAAGCACGTCATCGTCTACAAGGACGCGACGCGCGCCGAGAAGGAGCTCGTCGTCGACGAGGGCACCCTCATGCTCGACGGCAACAAGCTCGACATGGGCAAGGTCAAGGTGATCGACCCCGCGGAGGAGACGTGGCACGGCAGCGTGAACCTCTCCGCGTCGATGGCCAGGGGGAACACGGTCTCCGAGTCAGCGACGCTTCTCGCCGACGCGAACCGCCGCTGGGAGAAGAACCGCTTCACGTCGTCCCTCGGGTACTACTTCGCGCAGAGCGGAGACTCCAAGGACACCAAGCAGAAGACGGCTAGCCGCTTCGAGATAAACGCGCAGGACGACATCTTCTTCACCGAGAAGATCTACCTGTACGTGAACGGCAAGTACGAGTTCGACAGGATCATGGATCTCGAGCACCGCCTCCGCCTCGGCACGGGCCTTGGCTACCAGTGGATCGAGGGAGTCGACTTCGGCCTCGGCAAGATGAGCTTCAACCAGGAAGTCGGCTTCGCCTGGGTCGACGAGAAGTACAGGCACCTCTCCTCGGAGGACTACGCGACCCTGCGCTACGCCCACCACTTCAACTGGGCCGTCGCGTGCATCAAGAACTTCGACATCGTCCACAACTTCGAGTACCTCCCGGACCTCGAGGACATGGGCGACAACTACCTCATCGACACGGACGTCGGCTTCACCTACATGTTCCTCCCTTCCTGGCAGGTCATCGGCAAGATCGAGTGGGACTACTCCCGCCGCACCGCGCCCGGCGTGAAGCACAGCGACCTGAGGTACATGCTCGGCCTCGGCTACAAGTGGTAAGGTCGAGGGGATGAGGATAGCAATCGCCTATCCTCCGCTGGAATCCGAGAAGGGCGTCCCTCTGCTCACGCAGAACCGCCAGTTCCAGTGGTTTTCGCGCCCGACCTACATCTTCCCGGTCGTCCCCGCCACGGCGGCGACCATGCTGAAGAAGGCCGGGCACGAAGTTCTATTTCTCGACGGGATCGCGGCGGAGATGACCTCCGCCGCGTTTGACGCCTCCCTCCGCGACTTCGCCCCCGACCTCGTCGTCGTCGAGACGAAGACTCCGGTCGTGAAGCGCCATTGGCGCTGGATAAGGGAGAGGAAGGCGCAGCTCCAGCCGTCATGTCGGTTCGCCCTCGTCGGCGACCATGTGACGGCAATGCCGGAGGAGTCGATGGCGGAGTGCCCGGTTGACTTCATCCTGACCGGCGGCGACTGGGACTTCCTGCTTCTAAACGTCGCGGACGCCGCGTTCGACGTCTCTAAATTTGAGCCGGGCGTCTGGTACCGCGAAGGCGGGGAAGTCAGGAACACTGGGCCTTTCCGCCTCGACCACGACCTCAACTCCGCCCCGCACATAGACAGGGAACTCGTCCGCTGGGAGCTTTACTCCTGCAGGAACGGGAACTTCAAGCGCACCCCGGGGACGTACATCATGGCCGGCCGCGACTGCTGGCACGCGAAGTGCACGTTCTGCAGCTGGACCACGCTCTACCCGAAGTACCGTACGCGCAGGGTCGACGACGTCCTCGACGAGATACAGGATCTCGTCGAACGCTACGGCGTGAGGGAGATCATGGACGACTCGGGGTCCTTCCCCGCCGGTTCGTGGCTTACCGACTTCTGCAACGGGATGATCGCGAGGGGGCTTAACAGGAAGGTCCGCATCGACTGCAACATGCGCTTTGGGCGCCTCGGCCCCGACGACTACAAGCTGATGCGCAAGGCGGGCTTCAGGCTCGTCCTCTTCGGCGTGGAGTCCGCGAACCAGGAGACGCTCGACCGCTTCTGCAAGGCGCTGAAGGTCGAGGACGTCGAGAAGGGGGCGAAGTGGGCGTCCGACGCCGGGCTCGCCGTCCACCTCACGTTCATGTTCGGCCACGCGTGGGAGGGCCCGGAGGAGATGGCGAACACCGTGCGCCTCGCGCGAAGGCTCCTCGCCTGCGGATACGCCGCGACGCTGCAGTGCACGCTTACGATCCCGTATCCGGGGACGCCGCTCTTCAGGGAGCTGAAGGAGGCCGGGATGCTCACGACCCTGGACTGGGACGACTACGACCAGCGCACTGCGGTGACGAAGACGCCCCTGGCCTCCGAGTCCGACGTCAAGAAGGCGATACGGGACGTCTACCGCGGCTTTCTGCAGCCGCGCGCGCTCTGGCATCTCTTCCGCCGCAACCTCTTCGACCTCTCGTTCTACTACCGTGGATGGAGGTATCTGAAGGGGCACCTCACGGACTTTTCAGGATAGCTCCAGCTTCAGGCCCTCGCAGTCTATCTGGAAGTCGTAGAAGCGGGAGTACATCGAAGGGGGCCTGGCGGTGAGCTCGCCGCGAATCGCGGCGGCTGCCTTTGCGCTCTTCGCGAGGACGAGCATGAACCCGCCGCCGCCCGCGCCCATCAGCGAGACCGCCGAGGTCCAGGGCCTTATCCTCTCGATGATGTTCTCCACGCGCTCGTTGGTGCTGCCGTTGTCCAGGAGCTTCTTGTCGCGCCAGTACCCGTTCAGCGCGTCGGCGAGCGCGTCGAAGTCGTGCCTCTCTATCGCGGCCGCGGCGGCCTTCGCGCCGCGCTTCAGGCTGTCGACGAGGATCGACGCGAAGTTGTGCGGGTTCTCCGCGTAGAAAGACAGGACCTTCCTGAGGATGTTCCTGGCCATTCTCTTCTGCCCCGTGAAGTACAGGAGTCCTCGCTCCCTCAGGATCGAGCCGAGCCATTTCGCGTCCACCGCCTTGACCGATATGGACTGGATCTCGCCCGGCTTCGACGTCAGCAGCTTCACGCCCGGCGTGATTCCGCCGAACTGGTCCTGCCATCCGCCGCCAGTGCACATCTCTCGCTCAAGCTGCAGCGCGAGCTCGCCGATCCTGTCGCGGTCGGTGTCGCGCAGGATCGCGGCGATCGTGGCCGCGCCGAGGATCGAGCTCGTGCCCATCCCCGACCCCTTGGGGAGGTTGGCGCAGATTGTTATGTTGAGGCCGCGCTCCCCGAACCTGAAGCCGGTGACGGCCAGGGCGCTCTTCACCAGCGCGCACCAGTCGTGCGGATCCGAGTGGTCGGCCAGCTCGTCCGCGCTCTTCACGAGCCTTCGCTTGCCGAGGTCCTTCGAGACGATCTTGACGAACTTGTCCTTCCTCGGGGAGACGGTGACTTCGATCGGGCGCTCCCCGTCGAGGGTGACGGCGGCGTTCAGCACCGCGCCGCCGTTGTCCTGGCAGATCGGCGGCGTGTCGCTCCAGCCTCCGGCGAGGTCTATCCTGACGGGCGCGGTGACGCGGGCCGTCTCGCCGGCGCGTATGCCAAGGAGCCGCGTGTAGTCGGTGCCGCGAATCAGCTCCGCCATGCCGTGCTTCTCCCATAGCCCGTCGGTCTTGAAGTTGTCGTCGATGTTGTAGCGGATCTCACGCCACTTCCCGCCGCGCACTGGTATGCAGGTTATGCATTCGCCTTTCTTGAGGTGGAGGCGCCCGTACATCCCCGGCGGGATGTTGGTGGCGACGTTGTCGCCGTCCATCTCGAGTTCGCAGTGCGCGGCGTCGGAGTACGTCCCGTCGCTGCCGAGCTTCTCGACGATCTCCCTCGTGGAGCCGACGTGGAAGAAGTCGCACTCTGGGACTATGTTGACGTTGAAGGGGGCGTAGCCTTCGAGGAGCATCTTGGGGAATTCCTCGTAGATGTCGCCGCGGATCGGAAGGGAGGCCATCTTGCGGGCGGTCTTGGCGTCGATGAACATGACGCCCGTGTCGATGAGGTGCGTGCCGGTGGAGACGTCCGGCTTCTGGAGGAAGTCGGCGACGGGAAGGGCGCCGCCGCCGGCGGGCCTGCCCGCGGTGACGTATACGCCGTGGCGCCTGGCCTCGGAGGCGGGCCCGGCGTACGCGACGCCTGTCACGCCCGGCGACGAGAACGACACGTCGTCCGCCGCGAACGTCGGGAGCACGTCGCCGGAGACCACGAGGACGCCGCCGGACTTCGGCAGCGCGAGGCGCTCCATCGCCTCGACGATGTGCGTGAACATGGGTCGCCCGTCGCGAAGCGGTATGAACGCCTTGCCGAGCGCGGCGTATCCGGGCGTCCTGCGCGAGTCTCCGCCGGAGTGGCAGATGAGGACGGTGCGCGCGCGGCACTTCGCCTTCGCTATCTTCCTTAGGACGTTCACTGTCGCGCCGAGCGAGCCCACGCGGCGTCCGCCGGGATCTGCGACGACTATCGTGTCGTTGCGGTCCTTTGTCTGCGCGCGGTAGCCGCGGGCCTGTGCGGCATTGGCCGCGGTTATCACTATTAGGTCGAACATGCCTATATTATACCACAACAAAAGATTGTTGTCTTGGCATTGACAAAAAAAGCCATTGAAATTTCTTCCTATTTCTGATTGCATTTTGGACGATGTTTTGGTAAAATATACGGCCACATCGAGATCGGGGAAGTAACCGGTCTCCCGCCGAAGGCAAGTGCCGAGGCGTGAACAGCGGACAAAACCCCTTGGATGAGGGCACAAAAACGCAAGCAAAGGAAAGAAAGAAGAAGATGCAGAAGAGCTATCGTGCTCCGAACCCGGGCGAGAACCGTCCGTGGTTCCTCGTGGACGCGAAGGGCAAGCCGCTTGGGCGCCTTGCCGTCGTCATCGCAAACAAGCTCCGCGCGAAGGACCTTCCCACGTTCGACCCGTCGGTCGACGCGGGCGCCTTCGTCATCGTCGTGAACGCGGCCGAGGTGCTGCTCACGGGCAAGAAGGAGGAGCAGAAGGAATACCAGCGCTACAGCGGATACAGGGACGGCTTGAAGCGCTTCTCCGCCGCGACCATGCGCGCCACGCATCCCGACAGGATGATCAAGGAGGCGGTCTGGGGGATGCTCCCCAAGAACAACATCGCCCGCAAGATGATGACCCGCCTGAAGGTGTTCGCCGGCGCGGAGCACACCCACGCGGCGCAGAAACCCGTCGAGATCACCCTTTAATGGAGACACGTTCAAATGGCTAGCAAGAAGGCAATTTCCGCAGGCACAGGCCGTCGCAAGACCGCGACCGCCCGTGTGAATCTCGTAGAGGGCAGCGGCGTCTGGACTGTCAACAGGGTCGCCCTCGAGGAGTACATCCCCTCCGAGGCGCTCCGCGACTACCTCAAGCAGCCCGTGGCGATCAGCGGCTTCGACCTCGCGAAGGTCGACGTCGTGGCGTATGCCAAGGGCGGCGGCATCTCCGGCCAGGCAGGCGCGATCCGCCACGGCCTCGCCCGCGCGATCGTCGCGGCCGACGAGTCCACCAGGGCCGTCCTCAAGAAGGCCGGGTGCATGACGCGCGACAGCCGCATGAAGGAGCGCAAGAAGCCCGGCCAGCCCGGCGCCCGCAAGCGCTTCCAGTTCTCGAAGCGTTGATATCGGTCATGGCACTCGGTTTTCTCAAGAAGATCGCCGCGATATTCACGGGGAAGAAGGAAACTGGAGACTCATCCCGCCGTCAGCAGCCCAAGGGACAGGGCTCGGGCCGCAACCAGCGGCGCGGCGGCGGGAAGGGTCAGCAGCAGCCCCGCCAGCAGCAGGAACAGAAGAAGGGCCAGAGGCCCCAGCAGCAACAGCGCCAGCAGCAGCTTCCGAGGGGGGAGCGGCAGCGCCAGGGCCAGAAGGGCCAGGCGCAGCAGCAGCGTCCGCCCCAGGACGCCTCCCGCCAGGGGCGCGGGTCGCGCAGGGGCCGTCGCAGGGGCGCTCCTGCCGTCGTCAACACCGCCCAGGGCCAGATGCGCCCGGGCGGCGAGGTGTCGGCGGAGGAGCTGGCCGCGCGCAAGGCCGCGCACGCCGCCTGGTCGCCGGAGTCGTTCGTCGTCGAGCCCGCCGAGGGCAAGAAGCGCTTCCACGACTTCGACCTCCCGTCGGAGGTGATGCACGGCATCGCCGACCTCGGCTTCAAGTACTGCACCGAGATCCAGGCCCTCAGCCTCGAGCAGGCGCTCGCCGGCAAGAACATCGCCGGCAAGGCCCAGACGGGCTCCGGCAAGACCGCCGCGTTCCTCGTCGCCATCCTCACGCGCTACCTCCGCACGCCGGAGAGCCGCGCCAAGAGCGGCGGGACGCCCAGGGCGCTCGTGATCGCGCCGACGCGCGAACTCGTCATCCAGATCTGCAAGGACGCCGACCTCATCGGCAAGTACTGCCAGCTCAGGTCCCTCGCCATCTACGGCGGCATGGACTACGACAGGCAGAAGCAGGAGGTTCAGGGCGCGCCCGTCGACCTGCTCGTCGCCACGCCAGGCCGGCTCCTCGACTTCGTGAAGTCCCGCGTCATCGACCTCTCCAAGGTCGACACGCTCGTCATCGACGAGGCAGACAGGATGCTCGACATGGGGTTCATCCCCGACGTCCGCCGCATCATGAACTACCTCCCGCCGAAGAACAAGCGTGCGACGATGCTCTACTCCGCCACGCTCACCGAGACCGTGATGCGCCTCGCGATGAACTGGATGGAGGAGCCGTTCAAGGCCGAGGTCGAAAGCGAGACGAACGCGACGGACACCGTCCGCCAGGTCGTGTACATCGTGAGGTCCAAGGACAAGTTCACCGTACTCTTCAATCACATCGCGCTCCACCCCGACGCCCGGACGATCGTCTTCTGCAACCGCAAGACGACGACCGAGGACGTCTACGAGTCCCTGAAGATCCGGGGGGTGTCCGTCGAGATGCTCTCCGGCGACGTGAACCAGAACAAGCGCCTCAAGGTGCTTGACGCGTTCCGCGACGGCGAGATCAAGGTCGTTGTGGCGACGGACGTCGCCGGGCGCGGCATCGACGTGAAGGGCCTGGAGTACGTAATCAACTTCGACTTCCCGTACGAGGCCGAGGACTACGTGCACCGCATAGGCCGCACAGGCCGCGCGGGCTCCACCGGAATCGCGATAAGCTTCGCCGACGAGGACGAGAGCTTCGCGATCCCCGAGATCGAGGAGTACATCAAGGAGCCCCTGAAGTGCACGATGATCCAGGAGGACGACCCGCTTCTGCGCCGCATCCCGCCGCGTGGCTCCCGCCTCGGAGAGGTGGACGAGACCGCGCGCGCCGCCGTCGACGCCCGCGAGGCCGTCGGCGAGGAGGAGAAGGCCGCCGCCGCCGCGATGACGGGAGTCGTCAGCGCAAGCACGGCCAGCGGATCCCCCGCAGTGCTGAAGGACGAGGCCCCGACGCGCCCGCTGCCAAGCTTCGAGCACGCGCTCGAACCTAGGCCGCCGGCCCCCGACGAGTCCGACGTCTACTCCAAGCCCGTGTCGCAGAAGGAGCGAATCGAGGAGTGGAAGATGTAAATTTCCCCCTTGCCAACAAGGGAGAAGAGTGATATACTATACAAATCTGTCTGGAAAAAGCAAAGGTAAAAGATAAATGCCGACAATCAACCAGTTGATACGCAAGGGTCGTCATCCCCTTGCCAAGCATTCGAAGTCGCCGGCGCTGAAGGCCTGTCCTCAGCGCCGCGGCGTGTGTCTCGTCGTCAAGACGATGACCCCCAAGAAGCCGAACTCGGCCCTCCGCAAGGTCGCCCGTGTGCGCCTTACGTCCGGCTATGAAGTCACGGCCTACATCCCCGGCGAGGGCCACAACCTCCAGGAGCACTCGGTGGTTCTGGTCCGCGGCGGACGTGTAAAGGACCTCCCGGGCGTGCGCTACCACATCGTCCGCGGCAAGCTCGACTCCCTCGGCGTCTCCGGCCGCAACCGCAGCCGTTCGAAGTACGGCGTGAAGCGTCAGAAGAAGGAAGGGAAGTAAGCCATGTCGAGAAGAGCGAAGAAGATCGAGAAGCGCGTCTCGGTCGACCCCAAGTACAATTCAGAGCTCGTCGCCCACATGATCCGCGTGATCATGAAGGACGGCAAGAAGACCGCCGCCGAGAAGATCGTCTACGGCGCCATCGACAAGATCCGCGAGGCGATGGAGAAGGACACCGCGAAGTTCATCAAGGACGAGAAGACGTTCACCGAGCCCCTCGAGGTCCTCGCCTCCGCCATCGACAACATGAAGCCGCAGGTCGAGGTCAAGACCCGCCGCGTCGGCGGCACGACCTACCCGGTCCCGGTGCCGATCGCTGAGAACAGGCAGCTCTCGCTCGCCCTGCGCTGGACGACGCAGTTCGCGTCCGCCCGCCACGGCATGGGAATGCCCGCCGCAGTCGCCGCCGAAGTCCTGGACGCCTTTCAGGGCCAGGGCAACGTCATCAAGAAGCGCGACGACGTCCACAAGATGGCGCAGGCCAACAAGGCGTTCGCTCACTACGCCTGGGGCAACAACGCCGGCTGACACCCCAATCAGCTTTTTCCGGACAGATGAATGGAAGGCGCGGAGCAGTCCGCGCCTTCTTTCGTTTGAAGAATCCCGCCCCGCTCGGGCGGGATTTGTGGTATACTCTACCTGATACCCAAACGACGCCGGGGCGTCCGGCGACAACGAAAGGACATGGCGATGAACAAGATGACGATTGCGTGCGCCGTCGCGGCGGCGGCGCTGTGCGCGCAGGCGCGCGTGCCGGCGATGATTGACCTCTCCGGCGAATGGAGCTGCGAGGGGACGAACTTCACGGGAAAGGTGAGGTTACCGGGGACGCTTGCGGACTCCGGGCTCGGCACGCTCCAGACGCCCGCGCACTTCGCGGCGTACACTGAACGCACGTCGAAGACCTCGCTCGCGCTCAAGTACAAGTACCACGGCGTTGCCGTCTATTCGCGCACGGTCACGTTGACGGCGGAACAGGCCGCGAAGCCGCTTGAGGTGTTCCTCGAGCGCGTGATGTGGACGAGCCGGCTGAAGATCGACGGGCGCGAATTCGGGTTCTGCGATTCGCTCGGCGCGCCGCATGTCCACCGCATCCCCGCCGGAGCGCTCGCGCCCGGCGAGCACCGCATCGAGATCGCAATCGACAACTCGCGCCAGTACGGCGTGGCGATGAAGGCGCATGGATACGGCGAGTGGATGCAGTCCGTCTGGAACGGCGCGATCGGCAAGGTCGAGCTGCGCGAGGTGAATCCGCTCGAAGGCGTGCGCGTGTTCGCCGACTACCCGGCGAACGGCAAGGTGCGCTTCGAGCTGCCGGAGGGATTCGTCGCCGACGCCGGGAGCGTGGCGTCCGACGACCTCTCCTTCACCGGCTTCACGGCGGAGCCGTCGCCCTACGCGACGGGGCGCGTGATGGTGACGGCGACGCTCGCGGAGGAGCCGCAGGCGTGGGACGAGTTCAACCCGCGCCTGTACACGGTCACGTTCCGCGACGCGAAGGGCGGCCTCGAGAAGAAACTCCGCTTCGGCTTCCGCACGCCGGGCCGCAAGGGCAACAGGCTGATGCTCAACGGGCGTCCGCTCTTCGTGCGCGCCGACATCGACAACTGCCACTTCCCGCTCACCGGCTACCCGAACATGGGCAAGCGCGAGTGGACGCGCTTCTTCACGATCCAGCGCAACAACGGGATGAACGCGATCCAGCTCCACACATGGACGCCGCCCGAGGCCGCGTTCGAGGCCGCCGACGAACTCGGCATGATGATCTTCTGCGAGCTTGGCTACTGGAACGAGAAGGGAATCGCGTCGAGCTTCGCTGGGAAGGGCAATGCCGCGCTCGACGACTGGCTCCAGCGCGAGCTGAAGGCCGTCGCTGACGCCTACGGCAACCACCCCTCGATGGTCGCCACCTCGTTCGGCAACGAACTCGGGTTCTGCAACTTCGAGGCGCTCGACAAATGGATGACGGCCCACAAGAAGTACGATCCGCGGCGGCTCACGATGTGCTCGACCGCGCGCAAGGTCGCGCCGAGCGACGACTTCATGGTCACGCACCACTATCCCGGCCTCGGATGGACGCGCGGACTCGTCGGCGGCGAGGCTGACTACGATTACGAGAAGGTCTATTCCAGGGCGCCGATCCCCGTGATCGCGCACGAGATCGGACAGTGGCCTGTTTACCCCATGTGGGACGAGCAGATCACGAAGTTCAACGGGCTCCTCGTGCCGTGGCGCTGGAACCCCCGTCGCGAGATGGCGATATCGAACAACACGTTCCGCTTCGCGCGCGAGTTCCACTCCGCGTCGATGCAGACGAGCCGCCACTTCTACAAGCTCGAGACGGAGGGCTTTTTGCGCACGCCTTCGTGCAACGGCATAGACTACCTCTCCATGCGCGACTACACCGGACAGGGCGAGGCGCTCATCGGCTGGTACGACGCCTTCTTCGACGCGAAGCCCGCGCTGGGCGAAGTGCCGCCGTTCTCCGTCTTGATGAGCACGACGCCGTGCCTCGCGAAGTTCCCGAAGTTCCTGTGGACCTCCAACGAGACGTTCACGGCACGGCTTCTCGTTAGGAACGAACTAGCGGACGCGATTCCGGCGGGGACGCGCTGGCGCTGGTCGTTCGGCATCCACAGTGGCTGGGCGGAGGCGAAGAAGCCGATTCCCGCAGGCGAGCTCGCGGACGTCGGCGGGGTGTCGGTTCCGCTCGACACGTTCGCCGCGCCAAGTCGTCCGGAGCTGCGCTTCGGCGACAACTCCTGGCGCATCTACGTTCTGCCGCGCATCCGGGTACCCGACCCGTTGCCGGAGGGCGTGCTGATCACGTCCGACCCCGCCGCCGCCGCGAAGGCGCTCGCCGCCGGCGGGCGCGTGGTCTACACGGGCAGGAGCGCGAAGAGCGACATCACCACGTTCAAGCCGATCTACTGGTCCACGGGGCTCTTCGAGACGGACCACAAGCACATCGGCTTCGGCGCCGTCGTGGACGCCGACCATCCAGCGCTCGCGCCGACGGGCTGCGACTACTGGATGGACGAGTTCTGGCGCAAGCTCTTCAGCGACGGCAAGCACAGCGCGACGTCGCACCGCCTCGAAGGACTGCCCGCCGACTTCCGTCCGATCATCACGGTCGTGCCGGACCTGCACCACTCGTACTTCATCTCGCCGTTCTTCGAGGTGAAGGTCGGCGAAGGGCGGCTTCTCGTCTGCGGCCTCCGTATCGACGCGAACAGCACCTCCGCTCGCCTCTTCAGGCGCACGCTGCTGCGTTACGTGGCGTCAGAGGAATTCGATCCGAAGTGGAAGGTCTCTCCTGGGTGGTTCACAGACGTCTTTCTCACGAACAAGGGCCCGAAGGAGAAAGCCGTGAAGCTCGACGCCGACGTGAAGGACATGATGAATAGCTTTTAGCTTTTAGCTTGGAGCTTGGAGCTTGGAGCTTGGAGCTTAGAGCTTAGAGCTTGGAGCTTGTGGCTTGCATTTGTGGCAATGATGGCAGTTGTGAACATTGGTCATTTATTAATAATGAAATCATGAAAACAACATTGACAACTTTTTGCGTCGGGCAACACGCCCGCCGATTCAAGAACGCCGCGAGGTTTCGCGGCGAGAAAGAGGATGTTGTTTTTACACGTTGTTTTTGTTGTTTTCAATAGAGCCGGATTGAAGAGGAAAAAGGGCAAGGGGAAAATCTCAATACGCCGTACAGATTTTGTGATAAAATATTCAATGAAAGACAGACCATGACAAACTTGGAAATCATAATTGAATCGTTCCAAGGCTTGCTTGCGCAAGTCTGTCTTTCCGCATTGCTTGCGATAGTCGGCGTGGCCGCGGCGGCAAAGATTCTCAAGAAGATTCGTGTAGCGTTCTCTAGCCTCTGGCGAAAGTCGCGTTTCTCATTCGCGTCGGTGATGCTTCTGTCTCTCACGATGTTCCTCTGGGCGGACAAGGCGGGAGGTGATTATGTAATTGTGGAATTGTGTAATTATGCAAATGCGGGAATGC
>CADCCQ010000019.1 GCA_902799955.1 uncultured bacterium
TGCCTTCGACTTCGACGACGTCTGGAAGATCGACGAAGAGACGTATCCGTACCTGCGGACGCTCTTCAGCGCGTATGAGCTCTGGCTGAATGACGTCGGCATCACCGACGAACCGAAACCGGAAGACATGCCGAAACCGGAAGATATGGTGAACGGCATTCCGGCCGGCGTGCGGTACGTCTTCGGGATTGACCCTTCGATCGGCCCCGCCGATCTCGCCGAGCCGCTGCTTGACATTACGTTCGGCGCGGACGGCAAGCCGTGCGTGAAGCTTCCGGCCTTGGCGAACACCGAAGGCGCGACGGTGACGGTGCTCGCCACCGAAGACCTCACGGACTGGTCCCACGCCGCCGAGTATCCCGTAGATCCTGCCACGGGGCTCTGCATCCCCGACCTCGACCCCATTCCACCTCAGATGTTCTTCAAGTGGCAAATCACCTTCGAAGATCAATAGCCATGCCATCGGCGGTACATACTGACGCACAACTGTGAAGTTCGGGCAGGTTGCCTGTGAGAAAGGAAAACCCCGCAGCGTGTGCGGGGTTTTGTGCTTGGCGGTTTTTATTTGCGCGACAATGTTCAGCGCTGCTCGTAGTGTCCGGGCTGCCAGACGCGGATTATCGTTCCATCCGCCTGGACTTGATCCACGTACCTGCCCTCGACCCATACAGTAGTCGAGGCATAGACGGTGGGTGTTGAATAGACGGTGGGTGTTGAGACGACCACAGGGGCCGGAGAAACCACGGTCGGCGAGACAACCGCATCATACAGGGCCCCGCCGACGATTCCGCCGACGAAACCAGGCCAGAAGTAGCGTCCGCCGCGTCCCCAGCCGCCATAGTAGCGGGGTCCGTAGTATCCGCCACGGTAGCATCCGCCATGGTAATATCCGCCGTGAGGACGATATCCGCCATGGTACCCGCCACCATGGAAACCACCGCGATGGAAGCCGCCGTGATGCATTGCAGGACGAGGCCCGACGCCGCAACGCCCGAAACCACCGCCATGATGCGGACGTGCAAGGCAAGTTCCCACACAGGCCAATGCCGCGAACGCCATTATTACTGTCTTTTTCGCTTTGCTGCTCATTTTTTACCTTTTTCTTTCTCCGCTTTTTGCGGTTACATCGTGTAAGGGCGACTCGCCCCGAATAACTGACAAAAAAATTTAAATTTTTCTCTCCCCTAGAATCTCGGCAACTTGGAGAGCGAATCCACCCTCCCCCCTTCCCGTGATCTCATTCTCCAGATACGCCCATGCTCGTCGCGCAGGGCGCGGAGGCGCCCTTCGTCCCTTCTGTGGCACGCGGCGTCTATGAGATTCGCCATGTAGACTATCTCCTTTGCCCAGTCGCTGCGGTCGGTCCAGCGTTCCGCGGCGACGCGGACTCCTGAGGCGACGCCGCTTATCTCGTCCAGGACAGAGTCCGTCAGCCCCGGATGCCTGGAGTAGCCGCGGTCGTTGAGCAGGATGTTGAAGAGCTCTGAGGCATTGGCCCTGAGCGCCCCGCCCATGAGGTAGAGCGTGCCAAGTTTCATCAGCAGCCCGCCAAGCGGGGCGTCCATCACGGAGTCCAGTTCGCGCTCTAGGTCCATGTTCGCGGCCTTGGGCCCCGACGCGGCGAAGTTCCCGGCGAGGATGATCCCCGGCAGCGAGGCGGCGAGCGGCTGCCAGTGCCCCTCGTCACCCCAGTCCGTGAGCAGATACCCCTTCGCGCCGTTCTCACGGCCGGCCTTCTCGGCGGCGGCGAGGTTCTCCCTCATGTTCTCAATGCGGCCGGCGAGCGACCGCCAGGCCGACGTCCCCGGGCAGACGTAGAAGTCGAGTCCTGACGACCTGAACGCGGCGGCCTCGCGTCCGAACGGGTGGTTCGCCTCGTACCCCCAGTCGAGCGCGACGAGGTCCTTTGGAAGCCGCGATATGCATTCGGGATGGCGCAGGACGATGTCGCCCCAGAACATCGGGCGCTTCCCTCGGCGGCGCGCGGCTTCCGCCACCTTGCAGAGGAAGCCCAGGTACTCCTCGACGTCGGATATCTCGAAGGTCTCGTCGCAGCAGATGTTGACCAGGCCGGACGCGAAGTTCGGGAGGAGCTGCGAAAGGAGGTCCTCGACAAGCGCGATGGAGCCGGGGTTCCTCGGGTCGAGCGTCGTCGGGAACTTCTTCACTGTCCCCCACGGCGTCATCGCGCCGCCCTTCGGGAACCTGGCGAGCGGATTGTACCTCGGATGCACAAGCCAGCGCTCCATGTGCCCGAAGGTGTTCTGGCATGGGACGAGCTCGATCCCCTGCATTTCGCAGTACGCCTGCAGCTTAGCGACCTCCGCAGGCGTGATCGGGTCGGCCTCCTCCCACACCTCCTCATGTCCTTCGTAGGCGAAGGAGTGCTCCATGTACAGCTGGAGCTGGTTGTACCTGAAGCGCGAGAGGATGTCCACGACGAGGCGGAGCGTCCGCATCGTCGGGATGCGGTCGCGGCTTATGTCGAGCATGTAACCCCTTGTCGCGAACATGGCTTCAGATGACCTTCAGTGACTTTATGAAAGGCAGGAGCGTGCGCGCGACGACATCCGCGTTGAGCCGGTGACCGCCCGGGAAGGTGCGTGACATCCCCGGGTAGTGCCGCTCGAACACGGGGCGCGTCTCCGCGGAGAGGAGCGTGTCATCCTCGCCGAAGAGCCCGTGGCAGAGCGTGCGGTCGTCGTCCGTCACGCCGTCGAACTGATGCGCCTCCATCTCCTGGAAGTGCGCAATCGTCTCCTTCGTGACGTGAAACTCGGTGGCGCCGTCCTTGCGGCGGTTGAGCCACTTATGCTTGCCCACGTGCAGGATGTCGTATTTCTTGGAAAGCCAGAACGAAGGGTTCACGCAGATGCGGAGGAAGCCGTGGAGCTGCTGAGCGTACCACGCGCCCATGGACGTGCCGACGACCAGGTCGGGCATCTCTTCGTAGGCAAGCGCCTCCAGCATCGACCATGCCTCGATCGGGTCGACTGGAATGTCCGGCGCGGTCACCACGGCACGGTGCGCGGGTTCGGCGCGCTCCCAGAACTCGCGGCGCAGCAGCTCGACAGTGCCGCTCGCGCCGGAGGATGCGAATCCGTGGAGATAGAGGATTCTCTTCATCTCCGCCTACCACATCCCCATCTTCAGGTACGGGAGAAACTGCTTTTCGAGCGTCGTGTCGAGGTCGAAGAGCGCGAAGCCCGCGACGTCGCGGCGTCTGGCGACCCGCATCTGGTTTATGACCTCTGGCAGGGTGAGCCGCGACTCGTTCGCCGTCACGCCGATGCCGACGATGGTCTTCCGCGCGCGCGCCTTAGACTCCGCGTGCTGGTCGACGAACTGCTCGAACTTCGCCATGTCCTCCGTGTAGTCCATCGGGACTACGTAGTCGACGATGCCGGAGTCGATCCAGCCCGGCCAGTCCTGTCCGACCGAATCCACGCAGGCAGGGTACTTGCCGAGGACGGCGGTGGTGAGCCACGCCGGGCGGCGGACCTTCAGCCTTGCCTCCGCGACGAACCTGGTGACCGTCGCGACGGCGTCGGCCGGCTTCGCCGCGCGCTCGTACCAGCGCACAAAGTCGAGGTGGACGCCGTCGACCCTGTACTTCGACTGTATCTCTGCAATCGCGGAGAGGATGCGCCGCCTCACGGCGGGGTTGGACGGGTCGAGGTACTCGGAATCGGCGCCGTCGCGGGACTTGAGCATCCATCCGCGCCGCCTGAAGTCGGCGATCGTCTCCGGCGACGAGCGCGTGGCGCTGAAGCAGATGACCCATGCGTGCACCCTGACGCCCGAGCCCTTTGCGGCGGCGAGGCACGCGGCAAGCTGGTCGCCCTCCTGCGAATAGGTCTTCGACTGCGGCAGCACGCCCGACGGGTAGTGCGCGAACCCCGCGCCTGCGACGTTGACGAAGAGGTCCGTCACGCCGCTATTCCTGAGGAGACGGAAGGTCGCCGGCCAGTCGCCGGGATAGAGACCGCAGCCCGAATGCTCCCAGACGGCGTGTATCTCGCCGGTGCGCTTCGTCTGCTTCCCCGCCAGCTCGCGGAAGAACCTCTCGTCGGAGGCCTTCCTGGCCTTGAACTTCCCGTAGCTCCACTGCCTCGGCGCGACGCTTCCCACCAGCGAACCCAGCAACTGCGCCTTCAGCGCCTCGTCGCCGTCGGCGAGCAGCACGTGGGTCATCCAGTAGCCCGCCGCGCCGGACAGCCACGCCGCGTCGCCCGTCGTCTTCCCCGTGCGATCCGACCACGTCGCCATGACGCGGGTCCGCCCGGGGATCGCCTCCGCCCGCTGCAGGACGGTGGACGTCTGGAGGATGGACTTCGGGCATCCCTCGGGGTATTTGGCGGAGAAGTCCATCCGGCTCCACTGCCCGGGGTACGACGCCTTGGTGTATCCCAGCAGTTTCACCCCCATGAGCGCCGCGAGCCTGGGCGACGACGAATAGAACACGACAAGCCTCCCGCCGCCGGCCCTGAAGTCGGAGATCGCCTTGTACTCGTCGGCGGAGACCTCGTCGAAGCCGACCAGGAAGGCGATCTTCGCGTCCTTGAACGCCGCCGCCATTCCGTCGGGCTTCACGAGTTCGCTTTTCACGCCCTCGCCGGAGAGCCATCGCTGCGCGTGCTTCGCGAGCGAGGTGTAGTAGCCCGGGGACCGGCTGGCGACGACGACTTCCGCCGCGACGGCGGATGGCGCCGCGGCGAGCGCGGCGGCTGCCAGCGCGACGGCTCTGGCGATCCTAGCGAACAAGGTCCGGCCTCTCTTTCTCTGTGAGGCGGAGCGCCTCGCGACGGCGCCAGGCCTCGATCTTCGCATGGTCGCCGGATAGCAGAACCTCCGGCACCTTCATCCCGCGGAACTCCGCCGGGTGCGTGTACTGAGGGGCCTCCAGGCCTCCGCCGTGCGCAAAGCTCTCGCTGGCCGCGGCGGCAGGCCCGCCGCCCAGGGCGCCGGGCAGTAGGCGCACCGTGGCGTCCACCATCGCGGCCGCCGCGAGCTCTCCGCCGGTCATCACGAAGTCGCCGAGCGAGACCAGGTCGGTGGCAAGCGACTCTATCCTCGCGTCGAAGCCCTCGTAGTGCCCGCACATGAACACGACGTGGCCCTCGGCGGAAAGCTCCTCCGCCATCCGCTGGTCGAACCTCCGCCCGGCCGGCGACGTCATCACGACGCGCGTCCCCGCGGGATAGGGCTTCGCGCCGGCGCGCGCCTCGACGGCCTCGAACCACGGGCCGCACATCATAAGCATCCCGGGGCCGCCGCCGTACGGCTTGTCGTCCACCTTCCTGTGGACGTCGTGGGCGAAGTCGCGGAGGTTCACGATGTTGACCTCGCAGAGGCCCTTCGCAACCGCCCTCGCGACGATGCTCTCCTCAAGGAAGCCCCGGAACATCGCGGGCTGCACGCTTATGACGTCCAGCCTCAGCATAGCGCGCGCAGCTTCGACCCTGCCGTCGCCTCGACGAGGTCGGCGACCTTCTTCGCGGCGTCCGGCACGGCGATGGTGAGCATCCTCCTGGACATCTCGGCGAGGCGCTCTGGCTTGTCGTAGCGCGAAATGAGGTACCGGCAGAGCTGGTGCGCGGAGAGCTCGTCCTGCTTCGCCTCGTCCGCCGCGCCGCGCGACGCGAAGGCGTCCGCGTTGAAGTGCTGGTGGTCCCTGAGCGCCGACGGCAGCGGTATGAGCAGCGCGGGCTTGCCGCACGTCGCCAGCTCGAAGCAGGTGGACGCGCCGGCGCGCGCCACGACGATGTCGGCGGACGCGAAGGCGTTCGGCATCTCGTCCTCGAACGCCATAACGCGCGCGGGGATGGACGCAAGCGCGTAGGAAGCCATGACGTGGCCCTCGTCCTTCGCGCCGGTCTGGTGGATCACGTAGAGCGGCCTCGCCCCGGGTCCGCGCGCGTCGATCTCGCGCTTCATCGCGACGAGCGCGTCGCACATAAGCTCGTTCACCGCGTGGGCGCCCTGGCTCCCGCCGGTCACGAAGACGACGAACGAGTTCTTGGGGATGAAGTCGAAGCGCTTGCCGTCAGCCATGCCGGGGCGTATCGGGAGTCCGGTCTGGACGGTCCTCGCGCGCGGGAGGTACTTCGCCGTCTCGGAGAAGCTAGTCGCCACCACCCTCGCGAAGCGCGAAAGGAACTCGACCGCCCTTCCGGGAACGGTGTTCGCCTCGTGGAGGACGACGGGTACGGAGCAGGCGGACGCCGCCAGCACAGGCGGAAGCGAGGAGTAGCTGCCCATCGCGAGCAGGATGTCGGGCTTCTCCTTGCGCATTTCGCGACGGCACCTG
Organism: uncultured bacterium; assembly: GCA_902799955.1. Lineage (GTDB taxonomy): Bacteria > Verrucomicrobiota > Kiritimatiellia > RFP12 > UBA1067 > UBA1067. The sequence continues at coordinate 6,311 of CADCCQ010000019.1, forward strand.
AACATAGAGCCGATGTTCGCGAACACGTTGCCCAAGGAAAGCTGCTTGGCGCCGGTCGAGAAAGCCTTGCCGTTCCAGTTGCGCATGACGCTCGACTCCACGTCCCTGCCGGAATCCCATACGGTCACGTCGTGTCCGCGTCCGGCGAGCTCCCCCGCCACCGCCAGCCCCGGGAAGGCGTGTCCGCCGGTTCCTCCGCATGCCACTACGATCTTCATTTTCCCTCTCTAGCCTTTCGTTTTGAATTCCCTACCAGTCGCGTTCGTTCGGAGGAAGCCTCGCCTTCCTCGCCCTCGCCCTCTTCTGCGCCTCGTGTTCGTCGTTGCGCTCCTGGGCCTTCTTCAGGACGGCCTCTATCTCCTTCTCCTCGGGCGTCGGCTGCTTCTCGTCGCCTTCGTCCGCCGCGTCCTCCTTCTTGTCGTCCTTCTTGTCGTCTTCGGGCTTCTCCTGGTCCTTGTTGTCGTCGTCCTTGCCGGGGTCCTTGTCGTTCGCGCCGTCGTCCTTGTTGTCCTTCTTGTCGTCCCCGTCGGGCTTGCCCTTCGACTTGTTGTCGCCGTCCGCGCCCTGCTTGTTGTCGTTGTCGCCGCCTCCACCGCCCTGTTTCGGGATTAGCTCGATGATGCGCGCGATGATGCGCAGCGCCTCCTCCTGGTCCGGCGGGGAGGGAGTCTTGCAGCATCCCTCCTGGATCTTCTCGAGCTGGGCGGAGAGCTTGCGGACCTCCTCCTGCATCTCGGCGGTAAACGGCGGCGCGTTGGTGTTTGACGCCGCCTGCTGCTCGTATGCCTTGGCCCACTGGTCGAACTTGGCGCGGAACGCCTTCGTGTAGTCGAGGGCCTCCTTCTGCCAGGGGCGTCCGCATTCCTCCGCCACGTCGAGCCAGGCGTTCGACTGGCAGACCTGGTCGTCGCGTATCGCGGCGGGCGGGAGGACTACCGCCTTGTAGCAGTCCGTGAAGCCGCCCTCGGCCTCGGCGAGCGCATAGCGCGCGTCGTCGTCCATGTCGCCCAGGAGCCGCGACGCCTCGACTGTCCTCTCGCGGAGCTTGTCCATCGCCGCGAGCGTCTCCTCGAGCCCCGGTGGCTGCTGGCCCTGCGGCTGGCTCTGGAGCTGGCCAGGCTGCTGAAGCCGCCCGGGCTGCCCCTGTGCGCCCTGCATGGCGCCCATCGCGGCCGCCTCGGACGCCTTCGCCTTCACTGCGATCCACACGTCGGAGAGCTTCGCGGCGGATGCCGCCATGGCGTCGGCGTTCCTGACGGCGACCACCGCCTCGTTGGTTTTGTTCCCTGCGGACTCCGCGAGGAGCCTCCTGGCCTCGGCCGCGGCGCCCTTCAGCGCCTGCGCCGGGTCCATCTTCTCCGACGCCTTGACGACGTCCTCAACATGCCGCGCGTCGCGGAGCGCCTCAAGACCGTCGACCGCCCTCGTGAAATTCGCGTTGAGGCGGCGGTCCTTCGGGTCGGACCTCAGGGCGGTCTGCGCGGCGGCGGCGGCCTCCTCGCGCCTCTTGAGGACCTCCGCCGGCGTCGCCGCCTTCGAAGCGGCGTCGAACTCCAGCTTCGCGACGAGCTCCGCCGCGCGCCCCCCGTGGGTGGGCGAGTTCATCATCATGCGCAGCGCCTCGAGGGCGTTCGTGGAGTCGCCCGAGCGGTAGAGGTCCACGCACTTGTTCCAGCGCTCCGAGTCGGTGAGCTCCGCGCCTTCGTCGGCGAGCGCGAGCGGCGCGAAGGCGAGCGCGGCCAGGAACGCCGCGAGAAACGGCGCGCCTCCCTTTCTGTTGGCAGTGTCCTTTTCGTTCTTCATCTTTCAGACTAGATTATGAGGCTGTCGCGGAGCTCCGGGAGCCGGTCGGCGATCCAGTCGTGGCAGGCGTTGAAGACGTCCTGCGCCGTGGAGCCGTGGGGCATGGAGTCCGGGACCTTTGCGTATTCGTCGAGATCGGCGCGCGTCAGCCCGGCAAGGACCTTCGCCATGACGGGGATGTACGTCGCGCTCATGGAAAGCTCGTCCACGCCCAGCGCCGCCCAGTAGGTGCCGACGACCGGGTCAGCCGCGGACTCTCCGCAGACGCTCACGGGGATGCCGGCGCGCTTGGCCGCCTCGACCGTCATCCTGACGAGCTTCACGACCGCGGGGTTGAGCGGCTGGTAGAGCGCCGCGACCGCGTCGTTGCCGCGGTCCGCCGCCATCGTGTACTGCACGAGGTCGTTGGTGCCTATGGAGAAGAACTTCACGTACCTCGCGATCTCGTCCGCGTTCAGCGCCGCGCTTGGGACCTCGATCATCGCGCCGACCGGAAGCGACCTGTCGTAGTCGAGCCCCTCGCTTTCGAGCTCGCGCTTCGTCGACTCGAGCTCTGTCGCGGAGTCGCGGAGCTCCTCGACGCACGAGACCATTGGATACATCAGCCTTACGTTCCCGAACGCGGAGGCCCGCAGGATGGCGCGGAACTGCCGCCTCATGACGGAACGGTGGGAGAGCAGATAGCGGATCGACCTGTTGCCGAGGAAGGGATTCGGCTCCTTCGCGGAGATCCCCCTGACGAGCTTGTCGCCGCCTATGTCAAGAAGCCTTATCGTCGCGTACGAACCCTCGGACAGCCTTGACGCAAACATCGCCGCGCTCCTGTACGCCTCGAACTGCTCGTCCTCCGTCGGCTCGAACTCGCGGTTGAGCCAGAGGTATTCGCTGCGGTAGAGTCCGATGCCCCTAGCGCCGTACTCCTTGACGCCAGCGATGGGTACGCCGGGGTGGACATTCGCGCACACGAGGACCTCGCCGCCGTCCTTGAGAGTCCCTGCGGGCGCGGCGCCCGCCGGGGCGGGCCCCGCGAACTCCCTCTGGCGCTCCGCGACCTTCTCGAACTGCGCGCGCGTCTCCGCGTCCGGGTTCACCGTGACCGCGCCGTTCGTGCCGTCCAGGAGCACCATGTCGCCGGGCGACACGCGGGAGGTGATGTTGCCGAGCCCGCAGACGGCGGGCAGCGCGAGCGCCCTCGCGAGAAGCGCGACGTGGCTCGTGGTGGAGCCTCCGTTGGTGGCGAAGCCCAGGACGTACTCTCTGGGGAGCTGGACGGTCTCCGACGGCGTAAGGTCGTCGGCGACGACGATCGACGGCTCGTGCATCTCCATGCCTGGGCCTCGGTCGAATCCGGAGAGCGCCTTCTGGAGCCGGCGCTCGATGTCGTCGATGTCGCAAACGCGCTCCCTGAAGTAGGGGTCGTTCATGCGCCCGAACTGCGCCCTCGCCCCGTCGGCCGTCCTGCGCACCGCCGCCTCGGCGTTGAGCCGCTCCTCCATGACGTAGCGCTTCGTCTCGTCGACGAGCGCGGCGTCCTCCAGGATCATAAGGTGGCACTCGAAAACGCGGACGTCCGCGCGGCCCGTGCGCTCCTTCAGGACGGCTATGAGCCCCTCCAGGTCGCGGCGCGTCTCGTTGAACGCCCTTGTCAGGCGGAGGAGCTCGGCGCGCTCCTTCCCCTTTTCGACAAGATACTCCGGGACGGGGATCTCTCCCCCGCCCCTGTAGATGAAGACAGGCCCGGCCGCGAAACCTCGCGCCACGGGCAGCCCGGCAATGGTGATTGTCGGCTTACTGCTCATCAGGTATGTCGAACTTGCGCGCCACCAGCGCGGCGAGCTCGTCAAGGACCTCTTCGGCCTGCGGCCCCTCGGCCGTCACCTTGAGTACCGAGCCGCATGTCGCCTCAAGCGTCATGAGCGCCATGATCGACTTGCCGGAGACGGCGTTGCCGTCCTTCTCGACTTCGACGTTGGCGTCGTATCGGCTCGCTATCTTGGCAAACAGGCCCGCCGGGCGCACGTGCATCCCGTACCTGTTGAGGAGAGTGAACTCCCTCGTTATCTTATTTGCCATTTCGCTTTCCCCTCCGCTTTGTTCCATCCGCCGGGACGGCCCGCCGCCGCAGGCGCCCCGATAGATCCGCCACCGGGTCGTATCCGGTGGAAATCAGCTTCTGCTGCTGCGCCGCGGTCTCGACGAGGTTGACCAGGTCGCGGCCCTCCGACACCGGGATGATGACGTTCGGCACGTCGACCCCCAGGATGCGCCTGTACATGCGCTTCTGCCCGATGCGGTCGATGTCGGCGTGGATGTCCTCCATGCGCCGGAACGTTATCACGAGCTGCAGGCGCTTCTCGCCGCGCACGGCGTTGACCCCGAAGACGCGGGGGACGTGCATTATGCCGATCCCCCTGATCTCCATGAACCCGGCCGTCGACTCGCTCGCGCTACCGAACAGCATGTTCTTCGCGACGTCCTTCCTCACGCACGTGAGGTCGTCCGCGACAAGCGCCGCGCCGTTCTTGATCAGCCCGAGCGCGGTCTCGCTCTTGCCCAGGCCCGGGTCGCCCTCGAAGAGGACCCCCAGCCCGCACACCTCGACCATCGTGCCGTAGATGGAGGTCCTGGGCGCGCCCAGCTCCTCGAGGACGAACGTCGCGTCGCGGTTGAACACGCGCGTCGCGAGCTTCGTCTGGAGCAGGACCGCCCCGTACTCCTCCACGAGCCTCGTCACGCCGGCGGGCGCCTTGTGCCCGCCGGTGTACACGAATATCCTCGCGCCGTGGTCGAGCACCGCCCGGAACCGGGAGTCGCGCTCGCTCGGCGAGAGCGAGGCGAGGTACGCCCGCTCGGCGTTGCCGACGACCTGGAGCCTCCTGTGCGCGAAGCACTTGAAGAACCCCGTGAGCCCGAGCCCGAGCCTGTTCACAGTCGGCTCCGCGATCACACGGTCGAGCCCGCCGCCGTCAACGGACAGCGAGAGGCCGAGCCTCTCGCGGCCGGCTTCCAGGAAGTCGGCCACCGTGAAGCTCACGCCCCTCTCGGCGTCCTTTGTCGGCAGGCTCTCCATGCGCAGCAGCTCCCGCAGTTCAGTTCTTCGCCGAGGCCGCGCGCTGCTTGCGCACAGTCCCCTTGCGCGCCTTCACGCGCATCCTCAGCAGCTGCCGCTCTGCGCGCGCCGCCGCCGCGTCGATCACGCTCTTCGCGCTCTCCGAGAACTCCTTCGCGCCCACCGCCGTCTCGCCGAGGCGGTTCGCCACGACTTCGGCCATGTACATGTGCTTCTTCGCGTCGACGTCTATCACGATCGATATCGTCGTCACCTTCGGAAACTTCGCCGCCAGCTTCTGCATGCGAAGCTCCGCGTACTCCTTCAGCGACTCGATTCTCACGTCGCTGTGCCTCATCGTTACCTCTATGCTCATCTCTCGTTCTCCTTTCTTCTCTTGCTTTCGTTTTTTCACGCCCCCTGCAGCACGGTCCTGCTTCCCCTGCTCACATCCTGAACCCCTCGCCAAGATACCGCGCGCGCACCTCCTCGTCGTGCACCAGCTCGTTCGCCGTGCCCTCCTTCAGAAGCCGCCCGTCGTACACCATGTAGGCGCGGTCCACCACGGACAGCGTCTCGCGCACGTTGTGGTCCGTTATCACGATCCCAAGCCCCTGCTTCGCGAGTCGCCTGACGATGTCCTGTATCTCGCTGACCGAAAGCGGGTCGACGCCCGCGAACGGCTCGTCGAGCATGAGGATCGCCGGGTTCCTCACGAGCGCGCGGGCGATCTCGAGCTTGCGGCGCTCGCCGCCCGAGAGCGTGTACGCCGGCTGCTTCGCGACCTTCATCAGGTCGAACGGCTCAAGGAGCTCCTGCGCACGCGCCTTGCGGCGGCGGCGGTCGAGCGGCATCGTCTCGAGGATCGCCATCACATTGTTCCAGACGGAGAGCTTGCGGAATATGCTTGGCTCCTGCGCAAGGTACCCGAGCCCCTTGCGGGCGCGCATGTACACCGGCAGGCGCGTCACGTCCTCGCCCTTGAACACGACCTCGCCGCCGTCCGGCCTCACGAGCCCCACGACCATGTAGAACGTCGTCGTCTTGCCGGCGCCGTTCGGGCCCAGCAGCCCGACGATCTCCCCGCACGAGCAGGAGAAGTCCATGCCGCTGACGACCGTCCTGTCGCCGTAGACCTTCACCAGCCCCGTCGCGACGAGGTCGCGGTCGCCGCTCGCCTCCCCCGCCTTCGCGAGGGAGGCCCTCTCGGCCGCCATCTCGGACATCGCCTTCGCGACTATGTCGTCTCCCGACTCCATCTGGAAATCCAGCCTCCCTACTTGCCGAACAGGCCCTTCGCGCCGCCCTTCGCGTCAAGGTTGCCGGCGTCCACGGTCACGGTCGAGCCCTCGACCTCCACCTGCTCGGTGTCCACCCAGAACGTGATCTTCCTGCCCTCGACCATGCTCTTGCGCTTGCCTTCGTCGCGCAGCACGGCCAGGGTCCCCGTCTTCGGGTCGCCGTACAGGACGACCTTCGAAAGCGCCTTGTTGTACGTAGCCTTCGCGCACGAGCCGTTGCGCAGCCCGTTCGTGACGACCACGTCGCCGATCGCCACCACGCGCTTCAGCTCGTTCGTGCCCTCCAGGAAGAGGTTCACCTCCCTGGCGTGCATCTTGAACTCCACGTCGTCCACGCACACGTTCCCCTCGAACGCGAGCACGCCGTCCTTGCGCAGGTACGTGGACCTGTCGCTCGTGACGCGCACGGTGCGCGGCACGGCGTTCGTCGACGCGCCCTTGTCCTTCACGGCGTGCTTCTTGTCCTTGTGCGCGTGCTTCTTCGCCTTCTTCTCCGGCGCCTGCGCCTTCTGCGCGCCCTGCGCCTCGACTACGACCTCGACGGGACCGTCGCCCTGCGGCGCGGCCCCTGCCCCGAGAACCAGCGTCTCGGCGAACATCAGCGATGCTAGGAATGTCACAGCTTCACTCCCTCGAATTTTATGTCTGTGGACGTTATTACCACCTTTGAGTATATTTTAACCGATTCGTCGGAAAAAGAAAAGTAAATTCCGCTGCCCTCCAGTCGCGTCTTGCCGTACGTTCCGACCGCCCGGCCCTCCGCCCAGCCGGTCTTCGTGGAGCGGTCGACGAGGCATCCATCGACGTGGAACTGGCTTTTCACCGAGCCGTCAAGCGCGTATTCGCGCACCGTCACGCCGCCGCACCAGACATATCCCTCCTTCTCGAAGAACTGCGCCCTCTCCGCAGTCGCGTCCACCTTCACCGAGCCGTCGGGATGCTGCTCGACGGGGATGACGACGCCCTCCGCCGGACGGTCGATCTTCGCCACGTAGACCGTGTACGCCGACTCAAGGCGCTCCTTGTCGCGGTCCATCGCGGCAATCCTCTCCACGACCCCCTGCGGTATTTCGTCGTCCTGCTCGCCCTCTGCGTCTTCCCCTGCCGCAGCCGCCCGCGCATCTCCACCGCCTGGCGCAGCCGCCTTGTCGCGCCGCCCTGCCTCGGCGACGTCCGCGGGCGCCGCCTTGTTGTCGCGCGCCTGGCCTCCAGTCGCCGCGAACGCGGCGACGGCGGCAAGCAGCATGGCGAGATGGAGGGCCTTCAAACTCATTTCGCGCGCACCACCTTGTCTATGGCGAGAAGCGTCTTCCACAGCCTCTCGACCTGCTTGAACGGGATCGCGTTCGCGGCGTCGCTCTTGGCGACCGCCGGGTTCATGTGCGTCTCCATGAAGACGCCGTCCACGCCCGTCGCGACCGCCGCGCGAGCGAGCGCCGGCGCGAACCTGCCGTCGCCGCCGGATCCGGTGCCGAGCCCTCCCGGCCTCTGCACGGAGTGCGTCGCGTCCATGACGACGGGGCAGCCCGTCGTCTCGCGCATAATCAGCAGCGAGCGCATGTCGGCGACGAGGTTGCGGTAGCCGAACGACGAGCCTCGCTCGCAGAGGACGATCCGCCTGTTGCCCGTCGACTCGATCTTCTTCACGACGTTCGCCATGTCCTCCGGGGCCATGAACTGGCCCTTCTTGACGTTGACCACCGCGCCGGTCTCGCCCGCCGCGACGACAAGGTCAGTCTGCCTCGCGAGGAACGCCGGGATCTGCAGCACGTCGCACACCTCCGCCGCGACCTTGCACTGCCACGGCTCGTGCACGTCGGTAAGGACGGGCACGTCGAACTTCTGGCGGATCTCCGCTAGGATCTCGAGGCCCTTGTCGATGCCGGGCCCGCGGAACGAGTCGACGCTGGTCCTGTTCGCCTTGTCGAAGCTCGCCTTGAACACGTAGCCGACCTTCAGCCTGCACGCGAGCGCGGAGAGACGCCGAGCGAGGTCAAGCGCCATCTCGCGAGACTCGATGACGCACGGCCCTGCTATGAACGTGAGCGACCCGCCGCCGAAGGCGACGCCTTTGTCTACATTTACTTTCCTCATTGTGGATATTATATCACAAGGCCGTGAAATGGTCTAGTGTTGACTGTTTTACTTCTTTGCGGCGGTGCCGGCGCTCGCGCCGCCGGTGGCCTTCTTGATGAGTTCCAAGTCCGTCACGCTGTACGGCCTGTGGTCGGAGTGGAAGAGGTCGTGTTTCCACGGGCCTTTGTAGTTCGCGGTAAACCCTCCGTTGGGGAGGTGCGTCTGCGCCTTGCCGTTGACAAGCCCCCACAACATGCAGCCGATTCCCGTCTCCTTGTAGATGCAAAGAATGTTCGGCACGTCGCAACCGGACGGACGGAAGAGCCATTCCGTGCAGATTATCGGTCGCCCCGCAACGGACATTTCGAACAGCGTGCTTCCGTTCCCGTAGACGCAGTGCCCGAACGACATGTCGATCGTCGTGTGCGCCCCGGCGTCCACGCCCGTGTCGATGTACTGCCCGCCCGTGGACTCGATCCAGTCGAGCGGGGCGAACCCATCGCCCAGTTTTTCTGCGGCGACACCGCAGCTCGTTATCAAGGCAACGCCCGCCGCCAGGAGTATGTTCATTTCTTTCATTTCTATTCTCTTCTTCTTCGTTGTTCGGCGCGTCAATAAGCATCGCCATCTTTCATACAAGACTTCCAAAGCGATTAGAACACGGCTATTTCCGAAATGCCGACGTGGCATCCGCCCTTGTTCACCTTCTCCACCGTGAACATCACCCAGCGCACGGTTTTCGGCGGAAACTCGAACGCCACGCCCTTCTTCGCGTCGTCCGGCAGCGCGCCCGTGCGGATCGTCGTGCCGTCGCTGAACACGAGAAGTCCGTCTTCGATGCGCACGATGTCATTCGGACGGTCGAAGAGCCACACGCTGCTAATCGTCTGCGGCTTGTCCCAGTCGAGGCGGATGAACGCCGTGCAGGTCTCGCTCTTCGCGGCCCACTCGGCGGAGATGTCGTTGGGGTAGCCGCCGATCACGCCGTCAACCGCACCGGCTCCGCTGTAGTTGGGGAAGTCCGAGCTCGTGCGCACCTTCGCCTTCCGCGCGAGGTTCTGCGGGGAGAGAAGCGGATTCGGCGCGGGAGCTACGGCGGGGCGCTTCTCGTCGGGCGTCACGAGGCGGAACTCCTGCAGACACATCCCATAACGGCTGCCGGATGGCATGGACTTCAGGTTGGCGTCCTTCCGCCTCCACCAGTTCGCCGCGTAGCAGAGCCACATCGTGCGGCCGTCCTTCCCGTCGATGAACTTGGAGGGGATGTTCACGAAGTACGCCTGTTCGCCGAAGTCCCGCATGTACGTGACGAGCCGCCACGGCCCGGTTATTTCATCCGCCTCCAGGACATACGTGTTGTACTTCGAGATCGTCGTGCGTCCGTCCGTCACGCACATGAAGTACTTCTTGAGCGCGGGATTGTACGTGGCCGAGACGCGGCCCATGCGGTCACGCCATTCAAGGAGCGGTTTCATCTTCGTGAAGTCACGCGTCCACTGCGCCTTGCCGTCCGTATCGTACCCCGCGAAGAACTCGTACTTCAAGGCGTCATTCATGTTCGCGATGGACGGCGTGACGCGTATGAGATACGTCTGGTCGGAGTTGATCCAGCTGTTGTAGGCATAGCGGCGGTTCTTCCCGTCGCTTGACCCCTGCACGACGAGATACGCCTTGCCGTCCGGCGAATGTTCCATGTTCTTTCCGAAATCGACAAAGCACGGACACCCGATCTTCACAGGTTCGCCCTTGAGGGCACTCTCTCCGAACAACGGCTTTTCGGGCGTACACGGCGTCTGCGTCCACGTCTTGCCGAAGTCCGTGGACCAGCGGAAGCCGACGAATGGACCGAGAACCGGCCAGGGGAGTTCGCCGGTCTTCGCGTTGTACCCGCCGTGGGGATTCAGACAGTACGTGCCGTAGTACCACACACCGTTGTGAACAAGGCTGCCGCAGGGATAACGTCCCCTGTACGGATGCGCATCACCAACAAATACGCCGGCAGATGCGATTTTCAAGTTCATCGGATCATCGCCGATAATCTTCGCGTGGCCTGTCGTCGCATCGCGGCCTTTCCACGACCCACTACGCAGGCGTTCTTCCCTACCATCGGGTAGAGTCCACTCCACGCTGCCATCCGTCCACGGCGAGTACAGATCGCCGTCCGACGCCCACGACGGATACCACGTGTCGGCCCTCGTGTATTCCGCGTGCCGTCCCGTAAACTCCACACCCGAAAACGACTTCGACCGCGGAAACGGACACTCCTCCGGCGGCGTGGACGGCCATACGCCGAACCCATCCCGCACCGCCGGCGCATCGACCAGACGCCGTACGACATTCCCCGTCGGGCAACTGTCCTCGCCCGTCGCCGCAGTCAGGCTCTCGCATCCCGCAAACGCGCCCGCGTCGTCCGAGTAGCGGATCGTCATGCCGTCCGGTCGGATGGAAAGCTCGTACCCTTCCGATGGGATGCCATCTACCCGCTCCATCTTCGGTGGCTTCTTCGCCCAGTACTCGCCACCCGTCACGCGCATCTCACGCGGCGCGGGGATGACCGTGGCCGTCTTGGGAATGGCGGGTGCCGTTTCTTTCCCAACAGGACGCTCCGCGCCCATGAGCAGCCCAGTGACAACACCGGCGGTAACAAGTACAATGTTGCGAATCGTTCGTGGTTTGCGTTTCATACTTTGCCTATCCATGCAGACGGATTTTCTTTCCCGTGAGTCGGCTTTCCTCGCAGGCGAAGCCTATAAGATGGCTCTCCACGCTCGCCTCGAGGGACGACGTGAGCAGGGACGGATCGTGTTTGTCCACCGCCATGAGGAAGTCGCGCACCAGGCGGAAGTCGCCGCCGCCGTGGCCCTGCATTTCATAGCCGGGGATGTCCTGTATCTTCGTGTTCCAGTCCCAGCTCCTGCCCGTCGCAAGCTCAGTGAGACGGAAGCCGATTCCGCCGCCCTCGATCATTCCCTTAGTGCCGATGATGCGCGTCCGGCGCTGTCCCACGGGCGAAAGCGCCTCGTAGGAGAACGCAACGGAGACGCCGTTCTCGAAGCGCAGCGCGGCGGCGTACTGCTCCGGCTGGTCGTTGTCGCACGCGAACACGCAGCGGCTGTATGGCGAGGCGGCGAGAATCTTCGTCACCTGCTCGTCCGTGGCCTTCGGCGGAAGGTCGAGAGGGCCCGTCCAACGGCGTTGCCTCACGTAGGTCTTCAGTGCCGAGTAAATGCAGCTCCTCTCGTGCGGGCACCCGTCCGTGCATCGCGCGGGCGCACCCGCCGGGCGGTTCTTCGCGCAGAAGTACCGCAGTTCGCCCTCCGCGCTCGCATGGGTGCAGCGCGCCCCGATGAACCAGTTGATGAGGTCAAGGTCGTGGCAGCATTTCGAGATCACCATAGGCGTGGCGATCTTGGAGTTGCGCCAGTTGCCGCGCACGTACGAGTGAGACGTGTGTATCTTGTCGACAAGCTCCGTGTGCTGGATCGACATGATTTCGCCGATGAGCCCGCGGTCGATGGCGGACTTGACCGCCTCGAAGTACGGCGCATACCGAAGCACGTGGCAGACGCCCACGATGCGTCCCGTCTCCTTCTGCTTCGCGAGCATGGCAAGACACTCCTGCGAGGACTGCGCCATCGGCTTTTCCACGAGCACGTCGTATCCGAGGTTCATCCCCTTCATCGTCGCGTCGCAGTGGAGTTGATCCGGGAGCGAGACAATGAGTATGTCCGCGAGTTTCCCCTTTTCGCTTGCGGCGAGGAGTTCGCGATAGTCGCAGAAGCAGCGTTCGGCGGGGATCTTCCACGCCTTCGCCATCCGTTCCCGGCGGAAAGGCAGGAGGTCGGCCACGGCTACGACCTTCATCGTGCCGGGGAAGCGCTTGCCGTATCCCTGGTATCCCCATCCGCGTCCGCCCGCGCCGACGATGGCGACGGTCAGCTCGCGCGACAGCTCCGCCTTCATGGGACGCATCCGGCAGACGAGGGGATTGTCCTTCGCCGCCGGCTTCTTCGCCGGAACGCCCTTAGCCACGACATTCGCCGCGAGGCACCCGGCACCGGCGAACAACGACTCTTTCAGGAATCCCCTTCTGCTCTGCATTGTTTTTCCTCCATTTTTGCTTTACTTTGTTGTAGCGGTGGAATCCGTCAGCATTTCGATCGTTGCGGAGAGCGGATAGTGGTCCGACGGATAACGGTCCATGCCGGGACGCTTGTCGTCGTGCGTCACGAAGTCGCGCACGCGGATGCCGTCCGAGACATATATGTAGTCGACGCGCAGACGCTCCCTCGGCTTTGCACGACCAAAGGCGTGGTACGTGTTGATCGGGCCGGGATCCTTCTTCTCGGAGATGTCGCGCGCGTCCTTCAGGAACTTGCGCGCAATCGCCGACATCTCGGACTTCGGTCCGTCGTTGTGGTCGCCCACGAACACGACGGGGAGTCCCTCGCTGAATGACTTCATGCGCTCCATGATGAGTTTCATGCCCTCGACCCGCGCCTTCACCGCGATGTGGTCAGTGTGCGTGTTCACGAAGCAGAGCTTGCGTCCCGACTGCTTGTCCTTCAGGATCAGATACAGACACGGACGTATGTATTTCGCGCCCCATCCCATTGAACGGGGGACATCCGGCGTCTCGGACAGCCAGAACACGCCTTTTTTCACGAGGTCGAAGCGGCTCTTGCGGTAGGCGACGGGCGTGGAGACGTCGTAGTCATCCACGAGCTCCCACTCCTTCAGTCCGGCGCACAATTCGCGGTACGGCCTGCCATGAACTTCCTGAAACCCGAACACGTCCATGTCCAGCCGACGGAGAAGCGCAATCAGGTCGTCCTTGCGCTCGTCCCAAACATTTCCCTCCGCGAGGTCCTTCTTCGACCAGACGCGCACATTGCACGTCCCTACACGAAACACGGCTTTCGCCGTCTCGGCAGGACGCCCCTGCCCGTCGTCCGCGCCCTGCGGCACATTCGCCGTACAGCAGTCCCCAGCCACAACCGCCGCCGCAAGCGCGACGGCCATCACTTTATTCGTAGTGTGGTTCATCATTTGTTATTCTCACCATTCAAGCTCTTTACAAAATCCGTGTGCTGATTCAACAACATCCGCTGAAGCGTCCTCACATTCCAAGTTTCAGCCGTAGTCCACCAGATTTTGGGCTCAATGAGTCCAAAATTGGGAAGCGCCTGAAAAACTGCAGTGAAGATGCGATATTACGCTTCACCGCCTCGTTCTCATGTCGGTCAGATCTTGAAGTGGGCGAGGTCGATGTCGACAACGTCCATCTTCTTCGCGGTCTTCCACGCGCCACGGGTGAAGTCCGGCACGTCCATCGCCTGCGAGCGATTCGTGGCGCTCCTCTCGGTGAGTTCGCAGAGGCAGCCGGTCGTCGCGAGGTCGTAGACGCTCGTGTCGAGCGGAAGGCCCATGCGCAGGCAGTACGACCAGCGCGCGTCCTGGATGTAGTCCATGCCGCCGTGCCCGCCCGACTTCTTCGCGATCTCGCCGATCGTCTTCCAGAGCGGATGCTTGTACTTCTGGCGGATTTCCTCCGCGCGCTTCGCGTCCCACCAGGCGTGCGCGCCGCTGCCGTAGTAGTACTTGCCGTCGCCCTCGAGCGCGATGCGGTACGGGTAGTCCGCGATCATGCCGCGCGTGCCCTGGACGCGCTGGAGACGCGAGTACGGACGCGGCACGGAGACGGTGTGCTGGAGCATGATCGTCTTGCCGCCCACGGTCCGGATGAGGCTCGTGTTCATGTCGCCGACCTTCAGCTTCTGGCCCGCGCGCGGATTGCCCTTCTTGAGGCCGTGCGCCATGAAGTCGGCGAACGCGGCGTTCTTGGAGTCGATGGAGACGATGTAGTCCATGCGGTCGCCGCGGTTGACGTCCATCGTGAGGCAGAGCGGAACGAGGCCGTGCGTCGGGTACGGGTTGCCGGCGTGTTCGCGGTACCAGTCGTAGCGCCAGTACTGGTAGGCGGGGAAGAGGTCGTTCGCCATGTGGCGTCCGTCGTGGTTGTACGCGCCCTCGGCGTGCACGATCTCGCCGAGCATTCCCAGCCTGGCGAGGTTGAACGTGAGCATCTCGATCTCACCGTAGATGCAGTTCTCGAGCTGCATGCAGTGGACCTTGCGCTTCTCGGCGGTCTCGACCATCTGCCAGCATTCCTCCACCGTAAACGCGGACGTGACCTCGGTGAGGACGTGCTTGCCGCCGTTCATCGCGGCGAGCGCCACGGGGACATGCAGGTGCCACGGCGTCGAGTTGTAGATCACGTCCACGTCGCCGGAATCGCACAGCGCGCGGAATGCCTCGGGGCCCTTGTAGACCTTGGGCTCCGGACGCTTCTGTCGGGCGAGGGACTGCTTCGCCTTGTTGATCTTGTCGTCCTGGATGTCACACACGGCCGCCACGACAACGCCTGGGAGCTTGCTCACGCGGTTGATCATGCCCATGCCGCGCGAACCGACGCCGACCACGCCAACGCGGACGGTCTCCATCGGCTTGCACGCGAAGCCCAGCATCGGCGCACCGCCCTCCGCGACGCGTGCCGCGTCCGCCCTGAGCGCCCCGGCCGCAAGACATCCCGCCCCTGCGAGCATCGTGTTCCTGAGAAATTCCCTTCTGTTCTGCATTGTATCCTCCTTGTGTTTTTATGTTCAATCAACCAAAGTCACTTCGCCAGAGTCTTCAGCGTAAGCCCCTTCAGGTCGCGTCCCCTCTCGCGGATGAAGAAGGACGCGGCATACGAGACCAGCACGCACACGACTAGCCCTATTCCGCCCAGCAGGAACGGGTGGAACTTAAGCCCGAACACGTTGCAGTTCAGTATCTCGCAGCTGAAGCATACGAAGTAGTTGGCGAGCAGGCCGAGGACGGCGGCCAGGCCCTTGATGCGCGGCATGAACACGCCCATGAAGAAGAGGCCCGTGAGCCCCGCCGTGAGCATGGCGATGTACTTGTTGAAGTTGTCGAAGAGCGCCTGCGACTCCATCCTCGCAAGCGTCAGCGCCGCCATTATGCCGACGATGCCGACGACGTACGTGCAGACCTGTCCGCAGCGTATCTGCGCCTTGCCGGAGATGCCGGGCCTGAAGCGCTTCACGAAGTCCGTGACGACGGCGGTCGAAGCCGAGCTGAGGTTCGCCGAGAGCGTCGAGATCGTCGCGGCGAAGACCGCCGCGATCACGAGGCCCGCGAGCCACGGCGGCATCTCCGTCGCCATGAATATCGGGAGTACCGAGTCGCCCTTCGGCATCGTGACGTCCATCGCGGACGGGTTCGTGCGGTAGAACGCGAAGAGCGCCATGCCGATTCCGTAGAACACGATCTGCGCGAACACGCTCATGTAGCCATTGAACCAGAGCGAGCGCTTTGTCGCGTTCTCGTCGGGCGTCGCGATGTAACGCTGGATGACGCACTGGTCGCTCGTGTAGCTGGAGAGGTTCGATATGAGGCCCTGCACCGCGACGACCCAGAAGACGGGCTGCGAGAAGAGGAGCCGGAAGTCCCACATCCGCGTCTTGCCGCAGGAGTCCGCCACGGACCAGAACGTCGAGAAGTGAGCGCCCGCCGGGCCGGTCTTCATTATGAGCAGTACCAGCACGGAGACCGCGCCGCCCATGAGGACGATCCCCTGCACGAAGTCGCTCCAGATGACGGCCTCAAGCCCGCCGAGCGAGCAGTAGATCATCGTGAGGACGCCGCAGATGAGGATGCACGCGTCGATGGAAATTCCCGTGACGGCATTGAGCGCGATTGCCGGGAGCAGCGTCACGACCGCGACGCGGCAGACCATGAACACTACGAACGCGGCGGAGCCGAAGAGCCTCACGCCAAGGTTGAAGCGCTTTTCGAGGTATTCGTATGCCGAGGTTATGCCAAGCCGGCAGAAGAACGGCAGGTAATAGTAGATGGCGACCGGCGCCATGCCGATGATGAAGAACGCCATCACGAAGTAGCGCCAGTCCTGGAGGTACGCCTGCGTCGGAATCGCGATGAAGGTGATCGACGAGAGCATCGTCGCGAAGATCGACATGCCGGCGACGTACCATGGTATGCGGTTTCCGCCGCGGAAGTAGTCGTTCTCGTCCTTCTTCTTGAAGATGAAGAAGCATGCCATGCCGGCCATGAGAAGCGCATAGCCGCCTACGACCGACCACGCGGCCGCGCCGAACTTGCCGGTCTTCTTGAAACTTGCGACGGAGACCGCGTCAGTGCGCGTCGCGGGGGCGACCTCGCCGCCCGCGATGACGAGCGTGTACTGCTCGGGCGTCTTGCCGGGCTTGATGCCCGCCGCCGCGCCGCAGCGCGGCTTGTCCCCTTCAGCCAGCTCGCCATACTCGCACCACGCGTCGGTCACGCAGTTGTAGGCGAGTATCTTCCTCTGCCAGCCGAGCTTCACGGGGTCGGATTCCTTTGAGCCCTTTATCGCACGGTCGACCCACCCCTTCTCGCCGAAGCCGCCGATGAGCAGTATGTGCTGGTGTCCGCTCGGCAGAAACGCCGCGCCGATTGTAGTGGTGTTCTCGGGCAGCTTGGCCAGTTGCTTCCACGTCCCGGAAACCCTGTATTTAGGAAGTTCGGAGGCATCGGACGCCTCGATGCCGGACAGTTCCACCGCAATGCCGTCGTTGAGCGGCAACTTTGTCTTGACGTCGTAGCCGCCGTAGACGACGAGCACCTTCTCCTTCTGGTCGCCGTTCTGTATGGCGGCGACATGCTGCTCGCGCTTCTTGATTGGCATCTCGCCGGCGATCTGCCAAGCGGCATTCTCTTTGCCGACATCCAGCCTGTATATGAAACCATTAGTCGCGACGACATACACCATCGAGCCGTCAGCGGCGGCGGCACCCATCGAGACGGGCTCGGGCATCGGCGGGAGAGCCTGAATGCGAGACGCGCCGTTTTCGACAGTAAGCAGAAAGGCGTCGGAGAACTTAGCCTTGCCATCCGTGCCGCCCGCACAGAAGATCCCCTTCGGCGTCTCGCAGGAAACGCCCTCGGCGACGGGGCGGGGCAGTTCGCCGACCCTAGCCCACTTGCCGTCCGCGGAACGGACGACGACGTCCCTGCGGTATACCTTGTTCGTCCCCTCGAAATCGCTGCCTCCGGCGACGAGGAACGAGCCGTCCGCCAGGAACCCGGCGAAAGGCCTCGCCACCTTGACTGGCGCCGTCTCCGTTGCCTTCCAGTCCACGGCCACAGGCGTCGCCCCGGCGGTCAGAATCATTCCGGTCGCCGCGAGAATCATCGCCCCGCGCACTCCGGCCCCAAGTATCCTTGTCGTCATTTGTCGTGTCCTTTCCTGTGTTGTCACCCTACATTATTATACCACAATCGCCTCCAGAAACGGAGCGATAAACGATTCATCGACATCCATGCCGAGGTGGATCGTCGGCTTGTTCGAGCCGTGGAAGTCGCTGCCTGCGGTCTTGAGGAGGCCCACCGCGTCGGCGATGCGCGTGAACTCCACGTCCTCTCCAGCCGTGTTGGCCTGGTACTTCGCCTCAAGCCCGTCAAGTCCGGCCTCCTTCAGGCGGGACAGCTCCCTGCGCGCCGCGTCGTAGTCCACGCAGCCGTCGGCCCACGCTCGCCGCCAGTACTTCGGATGCGCCATCACGCACAGCCCGCCGGCCTCGTGGACCGCGCCGAACGCCTCCTCCTGCGACGGACGCCACCGCTCCGCGTAGCAGCATGTCTCCGGCGGGGAGTCGCGCAGCAGGTATTTCGCGAACGCGTCCTTGATCCCCGTCGCATGCCCGTGGTCCCTAAGCCACGCCGCGAAATGCGGCCTCGCGAGGACATCGCCATGCGCGTAGGAGTCAAGTTCCCCCTGTGGAATCTCTATCCCGATCTTCGCGAACCTTTCAATGATCAATCTGTTCCTGTCGTCGCGGCCAGAGAGTATCCGGCGCCGCAGCGCCAGCAGCCTCTCCGCCGCAGGGTCGACGCCGATGGCGAGGAGGTGGAACTTGTCGAACCCCGCGCCCGGCTCTATCGAGAGCTCCATCCCCGCGACGAACGGGACGCCGCGCTCCCGGCAGGCCGCGCGGCATTCCTCGACGCCGTCCATGTTGTCGTGGTCGGTCAGCGACAGGCAGGCGAACTTCCACTCCTGGGCAAGCTCGGCAAGCCGCGCAGGGGCGAACGTCCCGTCGCTCGCGGTCGAATGGACGTGGAAGTCGACCCTCATCCCGCCGTCTCCGAAAACGCGGCGGCTAGCCTCTGCGCAAGGACCGGCAGCGCGGGGTCCCTCGCGCCGCACGTCGCGAACGCACCGTATTCGCCGCGAAGCGCGGCCATGCGCTCGAACGCCGCGTCGGGGCCGTCGGCAAGCTCCGCATTCACCCCGCCGAGCATCGCAAGGAGGTCGGCGGACGACACGGACCTATCCGCCGTCCCGCCAGCGTCGTAGACCGGCAGGAGGATCAGCCTATCCGACTTGCGCACCGTCTCGCGGAACATCGCCGCGAGCGGCTCCATCATCTTCTTCAACGGGCCGTATCCATGAGGACGCCACACGACGCACAGGCCCTTTGGATACGCCTCGGACAGCGTCGTCCACATCGCCTTGATCTTCTCGGGGTTGTGCGCGTAGTCGTCGTAGACCACAGGGACGCCAGGCGCGGCGTCTGGAGGCGTAATGCGCTGGAGCCTCCGCTCCACTCCGCCAAATGTCGTCAGCGCCAGCCGCGCAGTCTTCTCGTCGCAGCCAAGCGCCAACGCCATGCGAAGCGCATTCGCGGCGTTCTCGCGGTTGTGTCTCCCGGGGAGGCTGCATTCCACCTCGCCGGCGACGATTCCACGGTCGTGCCGACCGTCGACGAGCGGACCCGGCATCCCCTTCACAAACGCGTCGAAGACCTCGTCCATCTCCTCCTTGGAGTAGTGATCGGCGGATGAGTTCGTGACGATTGCCGCGTACGGGTGGAACGCCACCAGCGACTTGTCGCTCTCGTCCACCTCGGCCACGGCGTATTCGCCGCGCCCATAGCGGACGGCGCCCTCCCAGCCGGGGACGTTCGCGCCGTTCACGCACAACGGGTCGAGCCCGCATTCCGCGAGGACGTGCCCGAGCATCGCCGTCACGGTTGACTTGCCGCACGTCCCGACGACTGCGACGAGCTTTTTGTCCGCCAGCGCGGCGGAGAGCGCGGCGGCGCGGTGGAACACTGGCACGCCCAGTTCCTTCGCCTTGACAAGAGCGGGGTTATCGCCCTCGATGGCCGTCGACGCGATGACCGCGTCGAGCGATGCGTCCACGCCGCTTCCGTCGTCCGGGTGGCACGCGACGCCGATCGAGCGCAGGAAGCGGATGTTCGGCGTCTCGAGGTTTCTGTCCGAACCGGAGACGACGCATCCCTTCCTCGCCAGCAGCGTGGCGAGGGCGCTCATGCCCACGCCGCCGACGCCGAGCAGATGCACGCGCTCGGCATTGTTGAAGTGCAAAGTACTTGTAGTGTGTTCCACTTTCAACTCCTTTTTCCGCCCTTCTGCCCGAAGTCGGGCTGGCGGCGTCCGGCAAACGACTTGCGTCCGTTGCGTCGGCCGTCCTTCCTCGCCTTGGCGGACCCGAATCCACTGTCGCGCCCGCCGTTCCGCTGCTGCTGCGGATGCGGCGGCTGGCCCGGGCGGGCCGTCGGCTTGAATGGATGGTTGTTGTCGACGGGGATCGTCTTCCTGATGAGGCGTTCGACCGCCTTGAGCTGCCCGCGCTCCTCCTCTGTCACGAAGCTTATGGCCTGGCCGGATTCCCCGGCGCGCGCGGTGCGCCCTATCCTGTGCACGTAGCTCTCCGTCTCAAGCGGAAGCTCCATGTTCACTACGCACGAGACGTCCGCGACGTCTATCCCGCGGCTCGCGATGTCTGTCGCGACAAGCACCCTGACGTCGCCCCTGCGGAAGCCGTCCATCGCATGCGTCCTCTGGTTCTGCGTCTTGTCGGAGTGGATCGCCGCGCACGGGATGTCCACCCTGCGCAGCTTCTTCGCGATCCTGTCCGCGCCATGGCGCATCTTCGTGAACACGATCACCCTGTTCCATTCCGGGTGCGATACGAGGAGATGCACCAGCAGGGCGTCCTTGTCGCCCTTCTCTACGAACATCACGCGCTGGTTGATCCGGTCGACAGTCGGCGACTCGGGCGCGATGGAGACGGACGCCGGGTTGCGCACGAACGACTCGGCGAGCGTGCGGACCTCCGGCGGCATCGTGGCGGAGAAGAGCATCGACTGGCGTTTCGGCGGCAGTTTCGAGATTATCCGCTTGATGTCCGGCAGGAACCCCATGTCGAGCATCCTGTCCGCCTCGTCCAGCACGAAGCACTCCACCTGGTCGAGGTAGACTATCCCCTGCGTCATCAAGTCGATGAGGCGGCCCGGGCAGGCGACTATCGTCTCCGCGCCCTTCTTTATGTCCTTGACCTGTCCGAACTGGCTTACGCCGCCGATGAGGCACGCGAACGGAAGCCCGGCGTGCTTGGAGTAAAGCCTCGCGCATTCCGCGGTCTGCACCGCCAGCTCCCGCGTCGGGGAGAGTACCAGAGCCCTGGGGTGGCCTATGCGCCGCGGCCGCCGCACCTTTATGAGGCGGTTCAGGATCGGCAGCATGAACGCCGCCGTCTTTCCAGTCCCGGTCTGCGCGCAGCCGATTATGTCGCGCCCGTCCAGGAGAAGCGGTATCGCCTCGGCCTGGATGGGCGTCGGCCTGTCGTACCCGGCGTCGGATATCGCGTGCTGGAGCGACTGGTCCAGCCTTCCGAATGCAGTTCCCTCGAACATGTCCTATCCCCCTCAGCTTTGCGGCGGCGCGATGCGCACCCTGCGCCCATCTATGCGGCAGCGGCCCGACGCTATCAGGCGCAGCGCCTCGGGATAGGCGATGTGCTCCTGCACCTGTATCCTGGCGTGGAGCGTCTCCGGCGTGTCGTCCTCCATGACGGGGACGGCGCGCTGGACGATTATCGGGCCGGTGTCAGTCCCGGCGTCGACGAAGTGCACCGTCACGCCCGCGACCTTGCACCCGTAGTCAAGCGCCTGCGTCCAGCCGTGGACGCCGGGGAACGCCGGAAGAAGCGCGGGGTGGATGTTGATCACCCTTCCGGGGAAGGCGCCGAGGAGGCCGGGCTTGACGATTCGCATGAAGCCTGCCAGGACGACGGTGTCCACGTCCGCCTCCTTCAGGAGGCTTATGCAGAGGTCCTCCGCCGGGCCTTCCAGCTTCGTCTTCCACGGCGCGCAGTCCAGGTAGCGGCATGGTATGGAATGGCGCCTCGCGCGGTCTAGTATCTTCGCGTCCGGGACGTCCGCCATGACGAGGCGTATCTCCGCGTCCAGCTCGCCCGCCTCGATTGCATCCACGATTGACTGCATGTTCGAGCCTGCGCCCGAACCCAGGATTCCTATCTTCAGTTTGCTCATGATGAAGATTATACCACAACCAGGGCATATTTCTCAATGCCATCTTCCATTGTTTTTTTTTCGAGATTGGCACTTGACAACGATTGTTAGCTGTGGTAAACTTATGGGCGTTGGAGAAAATAGCCGACTTGGAAACATGGCTGGCGCAACTAGAGGAATGCAAAAATGACATTGGACAAAGTGGTCGTGGGCGACGCCGTGAAGATCGCCCGGCTGAATGGAGCAGGAGCGGTGAAGCGCCGCATGATGGACATGGGGCTCACTAAGGGCACGGAAGTGACCGTCGACAGGATAGCTCCCCTTGGCGATCCCATAGAGCTGACCGTCAGGGGATACAAGCTCTCCATCCGCAAGGCGGACGCCGAGACAATCGAGGTCACGTCGAAAAACTCGTGAGTAAATTTTTTGGCGGAGTAATTAGACATATCTAATTAGCCGCGCCTAATCGCAAAGACAACACAAGGAGCGAAAGAAATGCAGATCAAAATCGCGCTTGCCGGAAATCCGAACAGCGGCAAGACCACCCTTTTCAACGCCCTGACTGGTTCCGACCAGTACGTCGGCAACTGGCCGGGCGTGACCGTCGAGAAGAAGGACGGCAGGCTCAGGGGCGACAAGGACGTGATAATCCAGGACCTTCCCGGCATCTACTCGCTGTCTCCGTATTCGCTTGAGGAGAAGGTGTCGCGCAAATTCCTCGTCGAGGAGAAGCCAGACGCGATCCTGAACATCGTGGACGGCACGAACATCGAGCGCAACCTCTACCTCTCGACGCAGCTCGCGGAGCTGGGGATCCCGATGGTGATGGCCGTCAACATGATGGACGTCGTAAAGAGGAACGGCGACACGATCGACTTCGCGAAGATCGCGAAGGCGCTCAACTGCGAGGTCGTCGGCATCTCCGCACTGGAGAAGAAAGGCGACATCGAGGTCGCGCAGAAGGCCGTAGAGCTCGCCAAATCCGGCAGGAAAGGCGAATCCCCCCACGGGTTCTCGGGTTCCGTCGAGCATGCGATCGCCCACATCGAGGAGTCTATACAGGGCAAGGTGCGCAAGGAGGCGATCCGCTGGTACGCAATCAAGATATTCGAACGCGACCGAGAGATCATAAGGGACCTCGGGATCGGCGTCGGCGACATGAAGCACATCGAGCAGCACATACGCGACTGCGAGAAGGAGCTCGACGACGACGCGGAGTCGATCATAACCAACCAGCGCTACGAGTTCATCCAGGAGCTGATGTCGAAGGCGCTCACGAGAAGCCAGGCGAGGAAGAACAAGGCGTCGCTTTCCGACAGAATCGACAAGGTGGTGACCAACAAGTGGCTTGCGCTTCCGATATTCGCCCTGTCGATCGGGTTGATGGGCTGGCTGGCCGTCGTTCCCGGCGGAGTGGTCACAGACTGGGCGAACGACGGCTTCCTCGGCGATGGATGGCACCTTCCGTTCACGACGCACGAGTGCCGCGCAGAGGGCAAGTACAAGGGCATGGAGTTCGAGGACGCACAAGGCGAGTTCGCCAAGCAGGACGCCTCCAAGTCCAAGTGGGAAGAGGCCTACAAGGAGGCCTACAACGCAAAGAACGGCGACGGTTCCTACGACAAGGCCCTCGAAGACCGCAACGAGAAGGCAAAGGCCGAGTTCAAGCCCGAAAAGGAAGGCGACGAGTTCGAGGCAAGCGAATTCGAGGTACTTGACGAGGCGCTTGCGAAGACGGTTGTCGCCAAGGGCGTGTTCGTCGAGGACGAGGAGACGGGCGAGCCCGTCGCCAAGGAGTGCGACTGCGAGAAGTGCACGGCAAGGCGCGACGCGGGCGAAGAATGCGAAAACTGCGGCTGCGGCTGCGGCGAGCCCGATCTCTGGGACGTAGACTACGCGGCGTACAAGGAGGCGAGCGAGTGGGAGGAGCCTGATCCGTCGCAGTTCGGCGTGTGGGTGCCCGGCATCGGAGCGATGATAAGCTCCGGCCTGGAGAAGCTCGGCGTCGGCGAAACCGTCGCCTCGCTCGTGAACGACGGCGCATGGGGCGGCGTCTCGACGGTCCTCGGATTCGTCCCCGTCATCGTCCTCGTGTTCCTCTTCCTGGCGTTCCTCGAGGACTGCGGATACATGGCGCGCGTCGCGTTCGTGATGGACCGCATCTGCCGGAAGTTCGGCCTTTCGGGCAAGTCGTTCATCCCGATGATTGTCGGCATGGGCTGCGGAGTCCCCGCCATCATGGCGGCGCGAACGATCGAGAACAAGCGCGACCAGCGCATGACGATCATACTCTCGACGTTCATCCCTTGCGGGGCGAAGCTCGCGATCATCACGATGTTCTCGGTGCTGTTCTTCAGGAACCAGTGGTGGGTCTTCCCGCTCATGTACTTCACGGGAATCGCGATCATCGTCCTTGGGGGCATCGCGCTCAAGAAGTCGAAGACGTTCGGAGGCGATCCCGCGCCGTTCGTGATGGAGCTGCCTGCCTACCACATGCCCACCATCACGGGCATCTGGCGCCATACGTGGATCCGCACCAAGGGCTACATCCTCAAGGCCGGGCTCATAATCTTCCCCGCATGCGTTTTCCTGTGGTTCGTGATGCACTTCAACTGGTCGTTTACGCTCCTCTCGGACGAACAGCTCGACCAGTCGATTCTCCATGACATCGGCAGCTGGCTCGCGTGCCTCCTCAAGCCGCTCGGCTTCGGCAACTGGCAGGGAGCGGCGGCGGCCGTGTCCGCGGAAATCGCGAAGGAACAGGCCACGGCCACGCTGAAGGTCGTCTCCATCGGCATGGAGGGCGCGGCAGGCGGCGCGCGCGTGCAGAACCTCTTCGCGTCAATGAGCGACTTCCCGCGGCTCGCGGCCATGTCGTTCATGGTCTTCAACCTGTTCATCCCGCCGTGCATGGTGGCGATCGCCGTCACCTTCCGCGAGATGGGCTCGAAGGCGTGGGGATGGTTCGCGCTCGCGTTCCAGATGTTCGTCGGCTACGTGCTCGCGCTCAGCGTCTACCAGATCGGCATGCTTTTGTCCGGCGGCGTGTTCGGCGTCGGCACGGTGGTGGCGATTCTGCTCGACCTCTTCTGCCTCTGGATGATCTTCCGTCCGTCTTCGGCAAGGGAGGTGAAGTGATGAGCGTCCAGTCGGCAATCGTGCTTGCGGTCGTCCTTGCGCTCGCGGTGTTCGCGATCTGGCGCAACATCAAGAAAGGCGCCCCTTGCGAGTGCGGCTCGAACTGCGGGTGCTGCAGCGGCGGCGACGGCTGCCGCTGCGGAGAGGAAGGCAAATCGCATCCAACTAAACAATAGGAGACATTCCTGACAGCAAACAATCCAAACAACAGAACTGAAGTTAGACTAACCTAATACACAAACAAAAAAAGAAAGGAAAGAAAGACAGATGAAGAAGACAATGACAATGGCCGCCTTCTGCGCGGCGGGGATCGCGTGCGCGGCGCTGGCTGACGAGGACAAGGCCAACGGCGTATCGTACACGCCTGGCGAGGGAATATCCTTCTACACGCCTGGCGAGGGGATATCCTTCGGGGAGCAGAAGATACTCTCCGCAGAGGCGGGGATATCCTTCGACTCGAAGTACATGACGTACGGCGTCATAGACGGCAAGGACCCGATAGTCACGCCGAGCGCGCAGCTCACGTTCCTCGACTGGGCCTACCTGGGCGTCTCGTCGATCTTCGACGTCACCAAGGGCAACGGCAAGCGCGGCGAATACGGCAACCGCGCCGGGAAGTGGACGACACTCGACGCGACAGTCGGCATCGCCCACGAGTTCGAGCTCGGCGAGACGTTCGGCAAGCTCTCGGTGGACGCCAACTACATCTACGAGTACCTCCGCCGCCACCACAGCGACATGGGCGACACCCAGTACCTCAACCTCGAGCTCGGGCTCTCCGACGGCATCTTCTGGCTTGAGCCAACGCTCGCCATCGAGCGCGACCTCATGGCCGACGAGGGCACGTACGTGAACTTCGCGCTGGGGCACGGCTTCACGCTGATCGGCGACGAGGAGGAGGCCGTCCTCACGTTCACCCCTTCCGTCGGACAGGGATTCGGAGACAAGCACCGCACGCGCGGCTATGAACTCGCAAACGACCACGGCGGGCTCATGGACACGACGATCAAGGGCGAGTTCGAGTGGGCTGTGTGCGCAAACGTCTCGCTAACCGCCTACGTCGCGTACAGCGACTACTGGTTCGACCGCAGGCTCCGCGATGGCGCGCGCGAGTACAACGGCGCGTGGGGCAGCAGCTGCGACCACTCCTGGACGTTCTACGGCGGCGTCGGCCTGACGCTCAAGTTCTGAGCCGCCGCGCCTGCGCGAAAAACGCGCGACAGTATTTGCTTTTGCTTTGGGGCCCCGTCTCGCTACACCCGCTCATCTTGCGAGACGGGGCCCGTGTCTCGATTCCAGGCATTGCGCGTGGAGTCGAGATGTGCTATAATGATGGCGGTTCGCGAACGACAGACATCGAAAGGAGAAGAGCATGGGCTCAAAGTACGTGTTGGCACTTGACGCGGGAACGTCCTCAAGCAGGGCGATCCTGTTCGACCATGGCGGACGCATAGTGTCGGTATCCCAGAGGGAGTTCCGCCAGATATACCCAAGGCCGGGATGGGTGGAGCACGACCCCCTCGAGATATGGGAGACGCAGCTCGCCGTCGCCCGCGAGGCGCTCGCGAAGGCCGGGGCGGACGCCGCGGACGTCGCCGCGGTAGGCATCACCAACCAGCGCGAGACGACGGTCGTCTGGAACCGCGAGACTGGCAAGCCCGTCTACAACGCGATCGTCTGGCAGTGCCGCCGCACGAGCGAATACTGCGACGGGCTCAAGAGCCGCGGGCTTGCGGACACCATCCGCGAGAAGACCGGGCTCGTCCCCGACGCATACTTCTCCGGCACGAAGATACGCTGGATCCTCGAGAACGTCCCCGGCGCGCGCACGGACGCCGAGGCGGGACGGCTCCTCTTCGGCACCATCGACACATGGCTCGTCTGGAACCTCACCGGAGGGAAGGTCCACGCCACGGACTACTCGAACGCATCGCGTACGATGCTCTACGACATCGGAGCGTTGCGGTGGGACGACGACATCCTGCGCGAGTTCGGGATCCCCAAGTCCATGCTACCGCAAGTGCTTCCGTCAAGCGGAGTCTTCGGCGAGACCGCAGCGGACCTCCTCGGCGCTCCCCTTCCCGTCGCGGGCGTCGCGGGCGACCAGCAGAGCGCCCTCTTCGGGCAGACGTGCTTCGACGCCGGCGACGCGAAGAACACCTACGGAACGGGATGCTTCATGCTGATGAACACGGGCGACCGGCGCGTTCCCTCGAGGAACGGGCTGCTCACGACAATCGCATGGGGCGTAGGCGGCAAGGTGACATACGCGCTCGAGGGCAGCGTGTTCACCGCCGGCGCGGCGATACAGTGGCTGCGCGACGAGATGGGTCTGCTCGCGCACGCGGCTGATTCTGAGGCAATGGCGAAATCAGTCCCCGACTCGAACGGATGCTACGTTGTGCCCGCCTTCACCGGCCTCGGCGCGCCGTACTGGGACCAGTACGCGCGCGGCGCGGTCCTCGGCCTAACGCGGGGCGTGAACAGGAACCACGTCGTCCGCGCCACGCTCGAGTCGCTCGCGTACCAGACCGCCGACGTCCTTGACGCGATGAAGAAGGACGCGGGAATCGCGCTCAACGCCCTGCGCGTCGACGGCGGGGCGTCCGCGAACGACTTCCTCATGCAGTTCCAGAGCGACGTCATCGGCGTCCCCGTGGAGAGGCCCGAGTGCGTGGAGACGACGGCGCTCGGCGCGGCGTACCTCGCCGGGCTCGCCGTGGGCTTCTGGGGCGGGCCTTCGGAGCTGAAGGCCAACGTCGGCGGACTCCGCCGCTTCACGCCAGCGATCGGCGACCTCGAGCGCGCCGCCGCCCTTTCCGGCTGGCACGCCGCCGTCGCCCGCGTCAGAAGCGCATAGTGAAATCACCATTCGGCGGCAAAGGCGATGGACGACCCTACGGGTACATCCGTCGCCTTCTCTGCCATTGGCGCTGATCGCCGCCGTCGGGGCGCCGCGGTCTAGTTCCGTACGGCCTGTCCCCTCTCGCGCCGGTGCGCGGCATCCGTCGCTGCCTGGGCGGCGGCGTGTCCGGCTTCATGTCGCTTTTGAGTGCAAAGTCGGCAAGCGGCCTGTAGCCGCGTTCCGCCATCAGGGAGTCCCACGCCTTCGGAAGTTCGACCTTGACCGTCATGAAGCCGCCGCCGGGGACGCAGAGCTCCTTGTTCCGAGCCGGGTCGCCGGTGACGAGGATCGCGCTCTTGCCGCGCTCCATCGCAGGGACGGTCTGCATGGGGTCTTTCCCCGTCCATGCCAGCCAAGGCGGAGTCTGCGTCTCTTCCGCGCTCTCGGAATATGCGATGCGCCGCTCGTGGCGCGAAACCGAATGGGTCGACGGGTCGAACGCGCTTCCGGGATTTCCCCAGTAGTTCGCGAACGCCCTCTCCCCCAGCGGGATGCGGGCGGACTCCACAAGCGCGTCCTCGAGCGCGCTCTTCGTCTGATATGACTTCGCAAGGTCGCGGGCAACGCCCTCAGTGACGAGGAACGCACGATACGTGCATGGCATTCCGCTCCTGACCGCCATCTGCGACTTCTCCGCCGCGTCCCACGCCATCATGTCCTTTATCTTCTCTCCGTCCGCCGTGGCCGGCACGAGGTTGTTGCCCCAGTTGATGGACGACGCCGCAGTCAACGTCGAGTCGTTCAGCGAGAAGCCCTGCTGCATGTGGTACGGCTTCCATCCGACCTTCAGCGCGGCGGCGTCGTCCTCAACGAGGCACCAGGGCATCAGATAGCCGAAAGTCCCCATGCGGTTCTCCTTCACCCGATAGCCGCCGAGGTTGAGCATCGCGAGGTTCAGAAAGCGTCCGAGGACGGCATTCTTCGGCTCGTTGATCTCGCCCTGCCCACAGTCGAACCCGAGCTGCCGCGCGACGGGGCCGTTGAGCCAGCAGTAGGGTGTCCAGGCGTGGGTCGAGGCAAGCGGCCGTCGGAAGTCACCGTCCTTCATCGCCTCAACGAACGCAAGGAGGAGCGGCATGAACTCCGGCGGGCACCCCGCCATCACGCCGTTCGCCGCGACGTGGCGCACGGTCACATCGCGCTGCGCGGGAGGGACCGCGCCCAGCGAATGGTCGGGCTTGAGGTCGGTGAAGCGGAGGAATTCCGCAACGGCCTTCTCCGTCGGGGGAACTATCGGCAGCCCGTCCGTCCAGCCGGAGTCGAGGAAGATCTGCTGGATTTCGGCCAGGGTGCCGGAGATAGTGTGGTTTGCTGGCTGTACCACATCCGCCATTTTACACTTTACACTTTCCACTTTACATTCGCCCGTCAGGGCGTTCTTCACCTGCGGCCACAGGACCTTCCGCGTGTTTTCAATCAGCTCCTCCCTCGTGTGGCTGGCGAACGCGCCGGGGTACTCCGCGACGGCGAGAGAAGCGAGCCCGGCGGACGCCGCCGCGCTCCTCGCCTGTTTTACAAAGCCTGGGGCGGCGATCATCACAGACGGGATTCCAAGCGCCTCGGCGGCGATGCACGAACCCGTCTCCTTCGGCGTGCAGAGTCCGCATCCGCTGTTGCCCGAAACGACAGCATCGACCTTGAACTCCTTGAGCTTGCGCTGGAACTCGTCCTTCTCGCGGCGCACCACGCCAGGGCGCGGATACGGTCCCGCCGAGCCGATCTCAGAGAGCAGGTAGACCTTCGCGGTCGGATATTCCGCAAGTATCAGCCTCTTGAGTTCGGGGTGCGTGACGTTCGCCATGAAGCTGCCGCCCACGAGCGCGATCGTCTTGCCGGAGAGCGTCGCCAGTCGCGGCGCGGCGCGCATCGGCTCAACCGCCGATTCAGGAACGGGCGACACGACCGAATACGTCGCCTCGTCCGTCCCCGACGGCGGCGGACACGATCCGTCCCCGCATTCCTGCGCGAACGCGGCGAATGTGAACGCGACAATGACAGTCCCCGCCGCGACTCCACACAGACCACACAGAACCCTTTTCATTGTCTCATCTCCTTTTTGTTTATTCAGATTCAGAATTCAGACAACCGACAAAAACGATTGCCATCTCGAGCATCTTGTATGTATTCCAGTTCTTCCGCGGGCTCGCGTTGAAGAACATGGCGAATGGTTTGTTGTCTTTCATTTCAGTTAATCCTTTTTTTTGTTCGATTGGTCAATTGATCCTCATGGTCCTCACTCATGTTGAAATGCTTGTGAATTATTCCTCTATAACTTCCCAATGGCCACGGGTCCTACCTACACGACGAATGCGCCCCTGTTCTTTCAAGGTCTTAATAGCTCTATCAATCGTCGCTCTGGAGACTTTCGCCATCTGAGCCATAACAGGAATCGTACATCGTGGAGCACTCCTTAGAATCTGCAATATACGCTGATTCACCTCATTCACCTCACGATTCGCCTCATTCACCTCACGACTCACCTCATCCAACCCATGACTTAGATCAGAATCAGAGGTTCTTACTCCACCTTTTGAACCTGCCACAGGACGCATAAAAACAGTCTTCGTATATCCGCCCTCGGCGACAATTTGTGGTTCGGGCAAGTTGGCTTTCGCACATTCGTCCAACATCAACTTGATTCCCCGTCCCCACGTCTCAACCGTCTTGCGCGAATACATAACCCTCGCGATTGTGGGATTCCGTGGCTCGCTCTTGTTCCCGGCGCGGAGTTCCGCCATCGTCAAGTTGGACGGGAACATGCCGGGATTGATGATTTCAACTCTGTCGTCATAGATTGCGAGGGAGACGGAACTGCCGCGCTTGACGTACAGTCGATGTACCAAAGCATTGACGAGCGCCTCACGGAGGGCTTTGGCAGGCACTTCAAGATGTTCCTCCCGATACGTCCCGTTTATAACTCCCGACAACGACAAGTGGTTGAAGCAAAACGCCATGCCCGCATCTATTAGCCTGAAGATGTTGCCTGTGACCTGTTTGTTGTCGATGAATATTTGATTGTCCTTGCCTTTGAATCTGGCAAGGCGCAGCAGACATTGCATGTAATCCGTGTCTTCTTTGCAGAACAGCACGGCTGCGGCGTTTCGCAACGTACCGTCCTTCCGTACCTTGAAACCGTCCAAAAGACCGATGACATCATTGATGTCTGTGGAGTCTGGCAACCGTCCCTCCGCCACGCCCATACGAGCCGTTTTGCGAATCTCGTTCTCGTCAAGGTCGGCAAGGTTCAAATCGGGATTGATTTCAAGTTCCCAGTCGCTTTGGAATCCCTTGCGCTCGGCAAGCATCCGCTCATACTCCTCCTGCGGCATTACGGTCGTGGAGGACTGAACTCGCTTATACGGTCTGCCGTCATAGACATACGGACGCATATTGCCACGCTCAACCTTGCAGACTATGGCCTTATGAGTCTCATCCACATCAACCCATTCGACGGCGATATCCGCCGCCGGTTCAAACTTGGCGAACACTTCAAATAGTTCACGCTTAGTTTTGTCGGAAACGAGTTGCCCTGTGACCTTACCATTCTTGCCCACGCCAAAGACAACTGCACCGCCGTCTTTGTTTAGGAACGCGCACAGCGTCTCGCAAGCGTCAACTCGCTGACCAGTCGTTTCCTTTACTTCCAGCGTCTCGCCTTCGCCAGACGCCACTATGGATTTCAGTTCCTCAAGGGTCATAAGACATCCTCCTGACATTCCATATTCTGATTTATTTTACGTAATTGTCGGATTCATTAGAGTAAATTACTTTTGCCGCCATTACACTTCGAACAAAGCGTCTGCAAGTTTTCCAATACCGTTTCCCCTCCTTTTGACCAAGGGAAAATGTGGTCTACATGTAATTCCCCCTCCTTTTGACCAAGGGAAAATGTGGTCTACATGTAATTCGACGCCAGGATCTTTTGCGGGCGAGCCCAGGACGAGCACGTCCGCCTGGCGCGCGCGCTCGAGGACCGGACGCAGGTCGTCGCGTATCGCGCACACGCCGTTGGTCTTCGCGTTCTTTAGCTTGCAGGCGAAGCAGCTCTTGCAGCCGGGGAACTTTATGTCGTAAAGGTTGACGAGTTCCGTCTCGGCACCCGCCTCCTCCGCCCCGGCCTTGGCGGCCTCGAGCATTTTGTGCGTGTTCCAGCCCTTGCGCGGGCTCGCGTTGAAGAACATGGCGAATGGTTTGTTGTCTTTCATTTGTTGGTTTCCTTTCTAAGTCTCCTCAGGCATTCCCGATCACTTCCCAATGTCCGCCCTTGTCTGGGCCGACGCGGCGAATGATGCCTAACTGGGACAACTTTCTCAAATTCCACTCAACACCGCGAACTGATAGTCCAGTGTCTCTCGCAAGATCTTGACGTGTGGCAAACGGATTCATTCTCAAACATACAACTACTTTCTCGCTTTTACTCCCAGTTTTCACCACAGTTTTCTCCACAGTTTCCACCACAGTTTTCTCCATGGTTTTCCCCGTAGTTTTCCCCGTAGTTTTCTCCACAGTTTTTTTCATGCTGCCTGCGATGTCTGCCTTGAACGCCTCGTGGATCGGCAAAATAACCGTCTCGGTCTTGTCCTCCGGATTCGTCGGCACTTCATGCGCCTGCAGCTCGGAATCGTCAAAAAAACGCTTAATTGGCATACGGCATGTTCCTGCGTTCCCCTGGCTATAGCGCCATGGGGAGTGGTTGTCGCAAATTCTGCGACAACCACTCCTTCGTCAAGTTCTCCCTCTGCGAAAATGTTCTTCAAATGTCGGCTGATTGAAGACTTATCAACTTCAAACAACTGTGTCATGGCTAACTGCGTCAGCCACAATGTTTCATCCTTCAGGACAGCATTCACCTTTACCACCCCTTCAGGCGCAGTGTACAATAAATTTGGAAATTCAGTCATTCGTCGTTCTCCGTTTGTTAATCATTCTTTTCATCACATCCATTTACCCCCCATGTCGCTTGCGTAGGTTACCGACATGACTAGCACGTTGTTCTGGCGTGACAGATGCATCCCATTCGCGCAACGCCTCCACAATGTCATTCCTCTCATGCTCTTTCAAAATGGGTGTCGCAAATGATTTTATGTATTCGGCCGCTTGCCGTGAATATATAACACCTTCTGGCATCGGCGTTTTGAATGTGCAATCACCAGTAAACGCAACAACGCCGCGAATATAACCTATCGGGATGCCAAGGTTCTCAGATATCGCAGAAATATGTCTGAAATTCTGTCTCATTGGATTTTGAAACGTATTTTTCTCATGATAGATTACCTGTGTCCAAATGCCAGACGATGCATCTGCAAAAATCCATCCCGTGAAGTTCTTTGTCTCGACTACAAAGACTCCAAACCGCGAGACAACAATATGGTCAATTTGCGTCGTTTCATTGTTCTGTATTGGCAAGTACACATCGTTGAGAATCGTATATTCATTTTCAGGCAAACCTTTTCTGAGTCGTGACGAAACAATCCATTCGCCTTTTTCTCCTTTGCAGCAATTAGACCATGCGTGTGTGGTGTCGCAAGGCCGCCTCGGCTTTACCACCAGGGCGATGGCTCCATCGTCATCTCGGGTTTTGCAACTACTTACTTTGTCGTCAATTTGCGTCGTTTCTTTGCTCTGTATTGGCAAGGGCGTATCGTTGATAATCGTATATTCTTTCTCAGACAATCCTTTTTTAAGTCGTGACGAAACAATCCATTCGCCAATTCTTCCTTTGTTGAAGCGCAAGAATCCACTTAAGATTGGTAATATAAACAACAGAAGTCCGATAAAAGACCAAATTACCAGATTCCAACCCGACCCATAAATAACAGTGCAAACAAAGACAGCCAATCCGCATAAGCTCGTCATGCAGCCCATGCATAGCTCTTTCACCTTTCTTTCTATACCATACTTGTGCCTTTCCATTCCATGCTTGCGCCTTTTATGGTTCTGAAATCTTCTCCTCCGCTTTGGAATGGACAATTCCAACATCTTCAGGACTACCACAATAACAAGAAACGGCATAAGAGGTTTCAGTACGATACCAAACGCATCAACTTTCTGTGAAGCCGCCGCAAATAAAACCTCGAATATCATAAGACAAAAGTCCCTTGTGATCGTTACTTCAGATACTTCCTCCCCTCGACTTCGGAGAGGATGCGCATTTGCTGGATGGCGATTTCTTTGAGTTTCTTCAACCGCTGCGGCTGGGGAATGCGTGGCTCCTTGCGGCCACTTCGCTGCGCTCGTGCGCTCGCTCGCCTTGCTCGCTGCGCGGCTTCCCTCCGAAACGCGTTGCGTTTCTGCGGCGCATTCTCATTAATCATGACGGCGTTGATGTTCTCCATGTTGGAGATGCAGATGAGCTGGTTGATGGTGGCGTAGTCGCGTTGGTTGCCTTTGAACGTTGGATTGGCGGCCTGCCCTTTTCTAAACCCCTCGAATCCGAGAGGTTTAGAATCGTCCCTGCTAAACCTACCGAATTCGACAGGTTTGGAATCCAGATTGCACAGGTGACACACCTTCATTATTGCTCAACCTTTTTGTCCTTTACCCAGACATGAGTCCCTGCGCCGCCTACTTCAAAACGTTCGATTACACGAAGTAGTTTTGATAGCTGCGAGTACCCATAATTGCGGCTGTCGAAGTCTGGCTTCTTCTTGATGATGAGCGTACCAAGATGTGAGAGCAGGGCCTGTCCGCTTTCGTTGGCGGATTCCTGTATACACTGCGCAATGAAATTGACCGTCTTAGTGGGGATCGGTTTCGTCTGTGGCTGTGCTGAAGGAACTGCAATCTTTCCCGCCGTGTTCGTTTGTTCCTGTACCGGTGGCACGGGAGGCACAAGTACATCAACATATATGAACTTGTCGCAAGCCTTGATGAATGGCTTGGGGGTCTTAGATTCGCCTATACCCAACACCATCTTACCAGATTCACGCAATCGCAAGGCAAGCGGAGTAAAGTCACTGTCGCTTGACACGATGACAAAACCATCCACAACATCGTTATGGAGGATATCCATAGCCTCGATTATCAACGCCACATCAGTCGAGTTCTTTCCCGTCGTGTAGGCATATTGCTGAACCGGAACCGCTCCGACATCAAGGAGCGCGTCTTTCCAGTTGGCGAGCCTTGCCCAGTCACCGTAGGCATGTTTGATTGTCGGCATACCATATTTGGCCACCTCACCCATGATGGGTTTAAGGTTCTTGACCGATGCATTATCCGCATCAATAAGGACAGCAAGTTTCTTTTCGCTTTGCATTGCTTCTCCTCCCTATTCTACGAAGTGATTGTCTGCTGCGTGTCCTCCGACTTGATTTTCGCCATGTCGGTAAGGCAAACGAAGTCCTCGCCGTTGATCTTCACGACGCGGACGACAGTTCCCTTGATGTCGAGTTTGCCTGCCTTCTTCATTTGCATTCCTTTCTGATACGGTCGTCGCGTTCTTTGCGGCCATGGCCCACAATCACTTTGCCGCCTGCACGGCCGTGGCGGCGATGGTGTTGACGATGTCTTCGACGGAACAGCCGCGCGAGAGGTCGTTGCACGGTCCGGCGAGTCCCTGAAGGACGGCGAAGCATGACGCGCCGCCCAGACGTTGGGCGATCTTGTAGCCGATGTTGCCAGCCTGCAGGTCCGGGAACACGAGCACGTTCGCCCGCCCGGCCACAGAACTCCCCTTCGCCTTGAGCGCCGCCACCTCGGAGACGAGGGCGGCGTCCAGCTGCAGTTCCCCGTCGAGAAGAAGGTCCGGCGCGAGGTCATGGGCGATTGCCGTCGCCTCTCGCACCTTGTCGACGAGCTCATGCTCCGCGCTTCCCTTGGACGAGAACGACAGCATGGCGACGCGCGGCTCCTCGAAGTCGCAGAGCGCGCGGGCGGTGTTCGCCGTCGCCACCGCGATGTTCGCAAGCTCCTCGGCGTTCGGGCACGGGTTTACCACGCAGTCCGCCAGGACCAGAAGCCCGTTCTCCCCGAACTGCGTATACGGACTCTCCAGCAGGAAAGCGGAGGAGACGAGTTTCATCCCCGGCGCGGTCTTGATGATCTGCAGCGCCGGACGAAGCATGTCGCCCGTCGAATGAACGGCACCAGACACGAGACCGTCCGCATCGCCTTCCTTGACCATCATCATTCCGTAGTACATCGGATTGGCCACCAGTTTGGCGGCCGCCTCCTCGGTGAGGCCCTTCACCTTGCGGAGTTCGTACAGCGCGCCAACGTATGCATCGAAACGGGACTTGTTCTCCGCGCTTGTTATGATCTCGGGCGTGAGCAGAATCGGCTCTGCCACGCCTTCCTCCGCGACAATGCGCGCAGCCTCGACCGTGCGCGGTTCGTCGCCTTCGGGCAGCACGATGCGCTTCACCGATGCGCGCGCCTTCTCCTTGATTTTATTCACCACTTCCATGCAAGGATCCCTCCGGATCAAAGATCCATTCCTTCAAAACCCTGCCACACGTCGCGGCCGGAATACGTGAGCGCCGCGCATTCCCCGCGCAGCACCTTGAGCGCAGAGAGCCCCAGCGCCTCCTGCTCCATCTCGCCAGGATACGCACTGACGGGCGCGATGAATCCGCAGCGCTTCTCTATGCCTTCGACGACATCGGCAAAGCGGACAAGCCCGCCGGTGAGGAGGATGCCATCCACCTTCCCGCAGAGGACCACCGCCATCTCGCCGATCAGCTTGCTGACCTGGTAGATCATCGTGTCCCAGACGAGCGTCGCCTTCCTGTCGCCTTTCTCCACGAGCGCGTGGATCGTGTCCGAGTTTGACGTCCCGAAGAAATCGACGAATCCGCCGGAGCGCGTACAGCGGAGGCGCAGTTCGTCGACGGAATGCGTCTCAAGGTAGTTGAGCACCGTCAGGACCGGCAGCGATCCGATGCGGGTTGGGGTGAATGCGCCATCTCCGTCCGCGCCCATGTTGCTGTCCACAAGCCTGCCGCGCTCGTGGGCGGCCACGGTGATGCCGCCGTCTATGTGAGCGACGATGAAGTTGCAGTCCTCGTATCTGCGGCCGATCTTCGCGGCGTGGAACTCGGCCACGGCTTTCTGATTCAGGCAGTGCGTGTGCGAAAAGCGGTACACACCCTTTATGCCCGTAAGCCGTGCGTAGTCGTTGAACTCGTCCACGGTGGTGGAGTTTAGAGTGAATGCGGACTTTCCGAACTCCTCCGCGAACTTCCACGCAAGCATCACGCCGAGCTTGGCGGGATGCTCCGAACCGTCAACGCCCTTGACGGCGTCGTCGTAGAGGTTCTGGTCGACGCGTATGACGCCGCTTGGCTGGGAGTGCGTTCCTCCGCAGCGTCCGACGAACGCATCGATCGTGTCGGGGTCGACGCCCTCGTCCTTGAGCATATCAAGGATCACGCCACGCCGGAACGGCATCTGGTCGTTGACGTGCGAGAACTTCAGGAGCTCAGAGGCTTCGTGGAAGAGCTTCCGCTCGAAGACAGACGTCTCGTCCTCGAAGAGGCTGACTTTCGTCGAAGTCGAACCCGGGTTTATGACAAGCAGCCTGTATTTGCCGTCTTTCATTTTTACCTCTTGCAAGAAGCTTTAGAGTTACTCTTCTGTCGGCCTTGCGGCGTAGTCGATTGTGACGCCGATGCCGAAGTGGACATAGTAGTCCGGGTATCCGGCGACCGGAATCCAGAACGTGGTCATGCGCGGGGCGGTCTCCGTCTTTTCCGTGTAGAGCCACGTCGTCGTTCCGACCTTGCGCATCTGCGCCTGGCGGCAGAGGCCGGCTTTCAACCCTGGGCACCCCTGCGCACATACGACGCCGGGCTTGCGTCCGTAACGCTCGCACGCCGGGTTGACCGCGACCACGCGGTACGTCTTGTGGCACAGCTGCACGGGCTCGGGGAGTCCGTCGTACATGAGGTGGAAGGCCTCGCTCAGCTTCGCCTCGAGTTCTTCTTGCTCTGTCATTATGGTCTCCTTTCCTGGGATTGGTAATAGTATACCATAATTTGCATTTCCATTTCTCGTCTAGCGTATGTTTATTGCGATGCAAGACGAGATTCCTCAATTGAATCCCATGCGGCAATAGAAATGGCGAACAGGCTAAGCGCCAACAACATCAGTGAGCGGGATGTCGTGCGGCTCCGCAGGGAAGTCATCGACAATCTGAAACGAATAGGCTACGCCTATCTTGGCGGCGTCTTTCGGCGCGGATGCGAGAAAGCGGTCGTACCATCCACCGCCATAGCCGAGGCGCTTGCCGCCGCGAGTAAAAGCAAGGCCGGGGATGATCCACGCAGAGACTTCCTTCGGCTCGACGACGTCAGCATCGAACGGCTCGCGGATTCCCATCGGGCCAAGTCGAAGATTCTTCTCGTCCAGCCCCTTCAATTTCGCCAGCTCGTAAGTCTCGCCATTCCAGCGCGGCGCAACCACTTCGACGCCCGCGCGAAGCATGTACTCGATGAAAGGGTCGATGTTGATTTCATCGGACGACGCGAGATAAACGGCGAGCGCTCCGACGAAGTTTAGCGAATCAGCCATCACGCCGATGTCGCGTCGTGCCTTGAGCTTTTCGCAGATGGCGGCATCCGCCGCGGCCTTCTCGTCCGCAGCCATCCCCTTCCGCCGCGCCTTCATTTCGCGCCGAATCGAAGCCTTGACGTTGTCGCTTGCGCTATTCATAATTTCACCAATTAACCTATCACCACCAGGCCCACGCCCAACGACGCGATGCCCAGAACGCCAGCGGGGATTGTCACCAGCTTTTCCGGCGGCGTATCGGACACGAGGCCACAGGCGGCCAGCACGGCGCGGTTTTTCGCATCACATGCATTCACGCTGCCATGGCTCCTCGCCCCTGAAGTAGCCTCCCAACTCTCTCAATATGGAATCATCGTAGGACATCAGATGCTCTTTCACACTGTCTCATCAGAATAAACTAGACGCTTGCCATCCTCGCGAACACATCCACACTTGAACAAACCTTCAACAACAGCTGCCACATCATCTTCCGAAAGCGTTTTATGAAACAGCGCCCTACCGATCTTCACTTCATTGGCAATCCACGGCGCATGGCCGTCGGCGCAGAGCGTGAATGGCAAACTTTCCGTCATACCAACGCTCATGGCAAGACCTCCCAGTAACCATTCTTACGGGCACCGCGACGGATTATATAATGCTCTTTTATCAAAATAGCAATAGCATTTGTTATTGCTGTCCGCGACAGACCGAGTTTACTGATTAGGGCTTGCTGTGTAGAAAACCCGTCTTCCAATAGCGCTTGGAAAACCTGCCTACACGACGCTGGCAATTCCTTAAGCAACCTTCTCTCATCTTGTTTATTACCACCCTCTGATTTATTGTCTCCCTCAGCGTTATTGTCCACTTTATTGTCCACTTCACTGCCGCCGTCAGCGTTATTGTCCACTTTATTGTCCACTTTATTGTCCACTTCACTGCCGCCGTCAGCGTTATTAGCCACTTTATTGTCACCCTCTAGGTTATTGTCTACTTCTGGTCGGATTCTGGTCGGGTTCTGGTCGGGCTCGGAACCGTTTTCTGGTCGGGTTACAGTATCATTTTCAGTATCATCATCGGTAGTGACAACGATTACAGTCCTATCTGGGTCGTATGATTCGGTGATCTTGGGCTCGGCGTAGCCGTACTTCTTCCACAGTCCATGGAGGTTTGCAAGGCCCATACCGGAACGTTCACCAATATCGACCAGCGCGAAGATGTTGAAAATAGCCGTGTTGCGCGCATCGCTCGTTCCGCCGGCAACAGCAACGGACTTGCTGATGCGCATTGTGCCGGGATTTGAGAAGGTAATCGTGCGGAAGTGCTTCTCCACGACAATCCCGCGCCGCCCGTGGTAGTCGGCGTGTATGAGCGCGTTGGCAAGGACTTCACGCAGGGCTTTGTGGACAGGAGTGTCGTCGATGCGCGTGATACCGTCGGCGGCGATCTTGAACGGCACCTTGACGTCCCCTGTCACGCGGTCGTGTATCTTGAAGAAGAAGTCGTAGATGTTTCCGCTCCACGTCGCGTCGTGTGCGGCCACGCGGTCGTTCCAGCGTGTCTCGTTAGACAGCCGCTCGCGGTAGTCGAGGAAGTAGTCGGGCAACACGCGCATGATGGTCACGAAGTCGCCGAAGCAGACGAGTCCCGCGAGCGTCGGATGGACTTTCCCGTCCGGACATTGCCTTGCCGCGCCGATCTTGGTGAGGAACTCGTCGTCTGGCAGGTCGTTCCACACGTGGCCGACCTTGAAATTGGAGAACCTTCCACGATACCGGCGGATCGTCTCCGCGTTCAGGTCGGAAACCAGCAGCTCGTCAAGTACGCACATGTCGGCCGTCTCCGCGCACTGGTCGCGTAGCATCGCCTTGACGGCCTCGCGCGAGCAATGGTAGTCGCCCTCACCGTTGCGGCGGAACGTCCCCTTGAACACGTCCTCGCCCACATACACCG
Organism: uncultured bacterium; assembly: GCA_902799955.1. Taxonomy (GTDB): domain Bacteria; phylum Verrucomicrobiota; class Kiritimatiellia; order RFP12; family UBA1067; genus UBA1067. The sequence goes on from CADCCQ010000019.1 coordinate 46,424, forward strand.
GCCTGGCCTCGCGCGGCGCGCGCGGCACCTCGATGACGACCACCGTCTTGCGTCCGCATTTCACCGGATAAACGTAGTGCCCGAAGAAGATGCTATAGCTGACCTTCTCAAGGTTGTTCGCGGCAGACCAGAAATCGTCGATCAGCTTGTGCGCGTCTGACACGCCCTCGATCGAATACGTCTTGTTCTTCCCCTCGCGGATTCCCAGAATGATCGTCCCGCCGTCCGTGTTGCAAAAGGCGCTGTATGTCTCCCAGAGGTTGTCGGGCAATTCAGAGGCAGCGCGTTTAAATTCAACGCGTTCGTCTTCCTTCTTTCCAATGAGGCTGCGTATATGCGTTCCCGTCAATTTCAAGATTCCAGACCTCCTGAAGTCACATTACGGTCACGCGGCATCCACCAATCGTAGCGAGTTTCTTTTGTTGTTGCTTATACGTTCCATTTGCTGTAGTATACCAAATTTGACCATTACTGGCAAGTACTAAAATCAACTGTAAAATGGGCTGGTTCAAGTTGTTTTTTTCTCCATTGGAACGCAGAACATTCCTATCTCGCCAAGAACAGCAGCGAGTCGTTCGCAAACATCTTCGGCCATGAAGCGGATTATCCTATAACCTTTTCTCTGCAAAAGCGCATCTTCACGTCTGGCAAGGCGGTAAAGCGAAATGTCAGAGATGGATTCAGGCGTGTCCAACATAATCGCCAGCTTTTTCCTTTCTGAGCAAATGTCCACTTCAAGATATGGATTTATGCCACAGGGTATCGGAAGACGGCGATTTTGCTCGAACATTCCTTTGTTGCCGTCAAGCGAGTCAAGCCGTGCAAAAAGGAATCGCTGGGCAGATTCTTTGGGGCTTACCTTGACGGCCCATTCAGCATTGCCTCCTTGGATTGCCAATGTTGCCCTAAGAAACAAATCGGCGAGTGCAACATCCACGCCGTCTCGGCTCAGACGCCTCACGCTGTCGGAAAAACGTTCCTTCCATTTGGGTTCAATTGGCAGACGCACTTCCGCTGGCCACCCCTCCGCCATTCCCAGCGGCACCATCATCGTATAGCCAATCGCCTGATAACCGTTCCGCCGTTTTTCAAACATCTTCTGGCAAACGGCAACATTGGAATCAAGATAGTCATAGATACGCACTTCACGTTTCCCGTCATGAAGGCGGTGAAGCCGTCCGGCATACTGCGTAATTCGCCCTTTCCATGATATGGGCGTTGCAAGAAAAAGGGTGTCAAGTCGTGAATCATCGAAACCTTCACCAAGATATGCCCCTGTCGCAATAATGACACGTTCCTCACTATCACCTATCGCAGCAAGTCCTTCCTTGCGTTCCCGCGTTGCCCTCAACCCCATGCCGCCGGTAAGGGAAACTACATTTTTCACGCGTCCTTCCAGAAGTGCCTCGAATACGGCGACATGTTCCCGGCGTTCGCTGAGGATAACAGGCGAACGCCCATCTTTTACCGCAGCGACAACATCATCGGCAATAAGGCGGTTACGAGGGGCGTCTGCGATCATTTCTTTGAGCATCCCATCGTAGTCAAAATGTCCGTCATTTTCAGGGAGTTCGATCTTCATACGAAAACTTGTCTGTCTGACATAGACGAAATGTGCAAAGGGCTCACGGCGGCTAAGTTGTTTGGCATCAACTCGGTGCCGAATCGGCCCAAGCTGCATCATGATGAGTGGATCGTGTCCGTTCTTGCGCATCACGGTCGCAGACAACCCCAAAACATATCGGCACGGGGCGACATCTACTATGGTCTCAAATGATTCCGCCGCCACGGAGTGACATTCGTCGACGATTATCTGCCCGTACTCTTTCACACGCGGATCGACAACGCCCTTACGGCAAAGGCTCTGCATCAACGCGACGTCTATCCGCCCCGTCCACCGACCGGAACCGCCGCCAATCTTGCCAATGTCTTTTTCGGGGATGTTTAGAAATGACGCGATTCTTGCAATCCACTGTGCCTGAAGTTGGCGGCGATTAACGAGAATGAGCGTGTTGGCCTTTCGCTGTGCAATTACAGTGATCGCTACAACTGTCTTGCCAAAGGCCGTACCGGCGGCGAGTATGCCTGTATCATTCTTCATGATATCTGTAACGGCAGCTTTCTGCTCCGGTCTTAGTTCGCCGTAAAACTCTACTTGCAACGGGGCCCCACCATAGCGCTTGTCGTCAATGTGCGCCTTCAATCCGCCGTCTTTCAGTATCTGAACCGCTGAATCAAGACATCCTCTCGGCATTTCAAGATATTTGCCGCCATTCAGTGCGCGGGATATGATGCGTGGCTTGCCGTACACGGAAAACCGCATGCGCTCTGCTTCGTAGAATTCGGGATTGGTAAACGACGCACTCCTGATTAAACGGCTCCGCAACTCGTCTGACAAACCTTCCTGTGAAACATAAACACGATTGGCAAGCACCACCTCAATCGGTTTCTCTGAAATCTGAGTTGGACAGCCTCCAGGTGTCAAAGTTGACCACAACGGAAGAAAAAACGTCCATGGCTTTTCTTCGCCACGCGACGCATTCCCTATTTCAACCAATGAACGGTTTTCGGTCTTGGAGCGCGCTACTAGCGCTGCAATTTCCGTCTTGGACAATCGACGTACCGAGGAAAGGAATGCCCATTGATCGTCATACGGCACCCAGTCATCATTAACGAAACAACTGTTCCCAAGTTTACGCGCCTCAAACTGAAGGGGGAGTGCGACAAGGTTGCCAAAACCTCCTTTTGGAAGTGTCGCCTGATTTGGTATGATGCGGTCGTATGAGTCAAGGCTGATTTCCGGATATGCCTCCAACGTCAGAGTAATGATGTAGAACAATGCCGCGCGCACCATCCGCGCACTGATGCGTTCCTTGAAAAAGAACCAGATGTGCGCACCTTTCCCAGACCTTGATCGCTCCAATGCGATGGGGAGCTCCAGCTCACGGATTTTCCGCACTACGCACAAGGCGTCTCTGCGCCAAGACGACTCATCAAAGTCAATGACGGCAAACGAGACAGTTTCGTCTTTTGCCATCGGATACGTACCCATCTCGAATGGTTTCTGTCCACCATCCCTTCCTCGCAGATGCCATCGGATTACCTCATCCGAAACAGGCTTTAACTTTCGATTGGAGCATTCAGAACATTTCACGCCGTGCTTCAAGCCGCATAGCCCTCGCACCCACTGGTTTTCGCAATATGGAGAATAACCCTTCTTGCCCGTCTTGGCGTTATCATAACGTTTCGCAAAAACATCACCCCGCCCGCTGAACAACGAGCGGAAAAACACCACCTTATCATCATTAGACGAATTCTTGTTCGTTCCTTTGATGTCAAGTTCGCTTGTTGTTTTCACACCAGGACCTTTAGTAGATCCAAAGCCGCAAGTTTAACTGCCTGTCCCTCGAACTGCATCGGGACGAAATCGCTTGGAGGGGCTTCTATCGCGACCTGGAACGCATACGGCGCCGAAAGGGTCTTCTGAAATTCGACTAGTGCGGGACTCAATGGTTCTTCCGGCGAAGTCTTGCACTCGACGAGCATGAGCGGCTTTTTGTCCTTGGCGACAAGGAAGTCAACTTCCTTTTGCTGCTTAGTGCGAAGGTAATGAAGCGAAAAGTCGCCCAGGCCGGAGTCCGTCCACCAGTGGACGGCCTTGAGCAGATGCGAGGCAATGAAGTTTTCGTTGCGTGCGCCAGTATCCGAAACAAGGCTCCAGTCCCAGAGATAGACTTTAGGCTGCTTTCGAATCGAGTTGGCGACATTTGCAAACCATGGTGTCACGGCATAACAGTAGTAAACCGATTCCAGCACGCCAATCCACGCCTTTACCGTATCCGGCGCAACCGCAAGATCCAAAGCCAGCGATGCATAATTGATGCCGCCGCCCACCCGCGATGCGAGAAGCTCGGACAATGCGCGCAATCCCCGCAGATCCTGCACTCGGCTTAGGTCGCGGACGTCCTCGTCAAAAAGCTTTTCAAGCCGTGACCGCTTCCACTGGTTGTAGAATCTTTCGCTTCCCCTGATAAGCGGTTCCGGATAGCCGCTGAACTTCACAAGTCGGTGCAAGTCGTCCAGCGAAACAGTCTGCGGTGCGCGAAACGGCTTTTCAAGATCTATGTCCGTGCCGCCAAGTTCTCCTACGGAAAACGGATGGACGCGATATGCGAAATAGCGCCCCATCATGCTGTCGCCTCCGCGTTTGTAAACATCCATCCGCGCGCTTCCAGTCACGACCACTTTCAGCTTTCGATTGTCGGCGTATGCGTCAAAGAAGCCTTTGAGGAACTTTTTCCACTTTGGGAACTTGTGTAGCTCGTCAAACAGAATGCCGTGTGAAGCCTTTACAGGATTCGAAAGGTCGGCAATCGCAGCAATATGTTCGGCACCTGATGAAATGGCGAGTGCGTCTTGCGTCCTGTCGTAATTGAAATATGCGGCCTCTGGCAGTGCGTCATGCGCAAGTGTCGTCTTGCCGACCTGCCTAGGCCCAGACAAGAACACCATTTGCCGATTGTTGGCAAAATGATCTGCAATCAATTTGTTGTATATACGTTCCATTGGCTGTAGTATACCAAATTTGATTATTACTGTCAAGTACCAAAATCGAGCCTTGTCTATTTTGGTAATTACCAAAATCGAGATTCATCTATTTTGGTAAAATTCACACTTGCGCAGAATCAAGCCCTTACGCGCTTCGTTATGCCATCGTTTTTGCGCAGCTCCTTATAGCGGAAACAAAAGCGGACGTGGTCTTTGACGAGGCCGACAGACCGCATGAACGCGAAGATTGTCACCAAGCGTAGTTCGCCGTTTCATGGTTGTGCATTATACCTCATTTACGGATAATAAGAAAGTACAACTTCCAAATTATTCCTAAATGTAGCGGCCTGTCACACTGCGGGAACAGGATTTGATTTCGGATGGGGTGCCGGTGGCGACGATTCGGCCGCCGGCATTGCCGCCGCCAGGGCCCATGTCCACGATCCAGTCTGCCGAGCGGATGACGTCGAGGTCGTGTTCGATTACGATCACAGTGGCGCCGTTGCCGATCAGATGACGGAACACCTCCATCAGCGTACGCACATCAAGGGGATGAAGACCAATCGTCGGCTCGTCGAAGACGAACACCGAATCGCCCTGTCCGCGCCCCATCTCGCTCGCAAGCTTGAGCCGCTGCGCCTCGCCGCCGGAAAGACCCGGCGTCTCCTCTCCGAGCGTGAGGTACCCGAGGCCGATGTCGTGCAGGATCTGAAGACGGCTCTTGACGAGCGGAAGGTCCGCGCAGGCTTCCAGCGCCTCGTCTACGCTCATCGCCATCAGCTCAGGGAGGGACACGCCCTTGCGCCTGACGGCAAACGCAGCCTTCGCGTAGCGCGCGCCGCGGCAGTCGGGACAGGGAATGTCCACGTCCGGCAGGAACTGGACATCTAGGTTGATCTCGCCCGTGCCGTCGCAGGTCGGACAGCGTAGCGCGCCGGTGTTGTACGAGAAGTCGCCAGCCTTGTATCCGCGTTCCTTCGCGTCCGCCGTGCGGGCGTATATCTTGCGGAGTTCGTCATGGACGTTCGCGTACGTCGCAACGGTCGAACGGATGTTGATGCCGATGGGCGTCGCATCGATAAGCTTCACCTGCGCGATGCCGGGCGCGGAGAGCGCGCGGACGTGCGCGGGGAGCGCGCGTTTGCCGATCTGCGCGGCAAGCCCCGGAACGAGACTTTCGAGGATCAGCGTCGTCTTGCCGCTGCCGGAAACGCCCGTCACGACCGAAAGCTTGCCCTTCGGGAACGACACCTCCAGCGGCTGCACGGTGTGGATCGCGGAAGTGGAGAGCCGTATCTCACTCGAAGATGCTGATACGCGAAGCTTGTCCCTTGCGTCCTTTTTGTCCCTTCCGTCCTTTGTGCTCTTTGTGTTCTTTGTGGCTAAAAACGGCCCTATAATCGACTTGGGGTTTTTCGCGATCTCTGCCACCGTTCCCTCTGCGATGAGGCGGCCGCCATTCGCACCGGCGCCGGGGCCCAGCTCCACGATCCAGTCGGCGTGTGAAAGGACCTGCGTGTCGTGGTCCACGAGCAAGACCGTGTTGCCGTCCGCGACCAGGTCGTCCATCACGCCCGTCAACCCCTCCAGGTTCGACGGGTGGAGTCCAATTGACGGCTCATCGAGGACATACAGCACGCCCGTTGTCCTGTTCCTGACGGCTCGTGCGAGCTGCATGCGCTGGCGCTCGCCGGTGGAGAGCGTCGAGGCGGCGCGGTCGAGCGAAAGGTACGAGAGTCCGAGCTCCATCAGCCGACGCGACGTATCGTGAAACGCCTCGCAGATCCGCTCCGCCATCGGACGCATCGGCTTGGGCAGCGACGCAGGAACGCCGCGTACCCATTCCTCCGCCTCGGTCAGCGTCATCTCACACGCCTTGTCGAGCGGAATGCCGCGCAGAAGTGGTGCGCGGGCGCGTTCGGAGAGGCGCGTGCCGCCGCAGTCGGGACACGGTCCTTCCTTCAGGAACTTCGCGACGCGTTTCATGCTCTTCTCGTCCTTCACGTTCTTGAGCGCGTTCTCGACGGTGTGGATGGCGTTGAAGAACGTGAAGTCCATTTCGCCGGAGCGTCCGTCCTTCTTGATCTGATATACCATGTGGTGCTTTTCCGGCGGCGCGTGGAGGACGATGTCCCGCTCCCGGTCGGTGAGGTCGCGCCACGGCACGTCCGTGCGCACGCCGAGATGGTCACGCGCGATGTCCTTCATGAGCGACCACATGAGCGACTGCCACGGCGCGACGGCGCCCTCGTCGATCGTGAGCGAATCGTCCGGCACGATCGTCGCCAGATCGACTTCGCGCACCACGCCCGTTCCGTCGCAGCGTTTGCACGCACCCTGCGAATTGAATGCAAGCTCCTCCGCGCCGGGCGCAAAGAAACGCGCGCCGCATTCGGGGCAAACCAGTTCGCGCTCTGCCGCCACGTCCAGCGACGGCGCGAGGTAGTGTCCGTTCGGACAGCGGTGCGACGCGAGGCGCGAGTACATGAGCCGGAGCGAGTTGAGCAGTTCCGTCGAGGTGCCGAACGTGGAACGGATCCCGGGGACGCCTGGACGCTGCCGGAGCGCGAGCGCGGCCGGCACGTAGCGCACGTCGTCCACCTCCGCGCGTTCCGCCTGCGTCATGCGCCGGCGGGTGTAGGTGGAAAGCGACTCGAGATAGCGCCGCGATCCCTCCGCATACACAATACCCAGCGCGAGGGAGGACTTGCCGCTTCCCGAGACGCCGGCCACGCCGACGATCTTCCCCAGCGGAATATCGACGTCAATGTTCCTGAGGTTGTTCTTCCTCGCCCCACGCACCTCAATCGCGGTTGGCCTTGTCCCACTCATGACTTCACCGTTATTTCAAGTTCGTGCCCATTCCTACTTTGCGATCTTCCAGCAAAGCCAGGCGGACAATGTCTTGGAATCAAAGATCGTGCCGTTGCGGATGGCGTCCTCCACCTCCGCCTCGGAGAGAATGACGGGATAGACGTTCTCGTCCGGGTCTTGGTCCTGGGCGTGTGCCGTCTCTGACAGCTCCGCGAAATAGAGATGGATGCGCTCCTCGCAGTAGCCCGGCGTGCAGATGATGGTCGTGAGGAACTTGATGCTGGTCACTTCATAGCCGGTCTCCTCGGCGGTCTCGCGCTTCGCGCCTTCAATCGGGTCTTCGCCCGGTTCGAGTCCGCCCGCGATGACCTCGATGAGCGCCTCTTCCGCCGCCTTGCGGTATTGCTTCACGAACACGAACTTGCCGTCGGGACGGCGCGCGAGGATGGCGACGGCGTTCCCGTGGCGGATCACCTCGCGCTTCGCCTTGCGTCCGTCAGGCAGTTCGATGTCGAGAAGATCGACGCTGATGATCTTCCCGGTGTACTTCCGCTCCGTCGCGAGCGTCTTTTCTGTCAGGTCTATCTGTTCCATAATCTATTCTTTCCTTGATGATTTTGATATCGGAAACGAGGACAAGTTCTGTTTTTCAGTGATTTCCGCAACTCTTAAGTGTAAGGTCCTCAAACGACAAGGTCGCGCCGTCTATTTCGACTTCAGCGCGTATGCCGGTCGGAGTGCCGCAGACGCCAAGATGCTTTTTCGCCTTCTCGCCGCCTCCCAGCCAGACATGTTCGATGACGTTCATCAGGTTGGCGAAATC
>CADCCQ010000020.1 GCA_902799955.1 uncultured bacterium
CATTTCGTTTTGTCCTTTTTTGAATGAGAGTTTTTGGCATGGTAGGGACGGCACCCCCGTGCCGTCCGCGGCGGTCGCGGCGGTCGCGGGGCGACCGCCCTACCGGTTCAGCCGGCGAAGCCGATGGCGGCGGAGTGGTCGCCGTCCTTCTTGACGGCGCACTCCTCCTTCAGGGCCGCGATGCGGTCGAGGTTCGTGACGGCGTCGCCGAGGTAGAACTGCTCCTGGCGCACGGTGCGGAAGTCGCCGGGCGCGAGATTGCGGAGCTGGCGCAGCTCGGCGAGCTCCCCGTCCGCGAGCGTGGTCTTGAACATGCGCTCGAAGAAGGACTTCTTCCCGGCGTCGTCAAGGTAGCCGAACTCCAGCTTGAACGTGAAGCGGCGCATCGTCGCCGGGTCGAGGTTCCTCGAGAAGTTCGTGGCGGCCACCATGATGCCGTCGAAGTTCTCCATCTGCTGGAGGAGCTCGTTCACCTGGGTGATTTCCCAGCTGCGGGTCGCGTTCGAGCGGTCCTGGAGGAGGCCGTCCACCTCGTCGAAGAAGAGGATGGCGTGCTCGGCCTCGGCGCGGCGGAACGCCTTGGCGATGTTCTGCTCGCTCTCCCCCACCCACTTCGAGAGGAGGTCGCTGCCCTTCACGACCACGACCCGGCGGTCGAGCTCCCTGCCGAGGTACTTGACGAACTCGGTCTTGCCCGTGCCGGGGGATCCGAAGAGGAGGATGTTCATCCGGGGCTTGTCCTCGGACGCCGCGCCGAAGCCGGCGTCGAGGTAGTTGCGCGCGGCCTTCACGACGCGGTCGAGGCCGACCTTGCCCTTGATGTTGAGGCCCTCGAGCGAGTAGTCCTTCGCGGGGAGGAAGTCGTTCTCGTCCTTCACGCCCATGAGCCTGCAGTGCGGCTTCATGAGGGTCGCCACAAGCTCGTCCACCTTCTCGGGGGCGGGCGCCATGCGCTTCACGTTCGAGAGCACGGTGGAGATTCCGCCCGCGCTAGTCGCGTACTTCGCGGCGTACTCCTCGATTTTCGCCTCGGGGACGAGCGCCTCCAGGCCGTGCTTCGCCACCTGGTTGCGCCAGATGGCCACGCGCTGGCCGTTGTTCAGGCGCTCGAAGCAGATGGAGTAGTCGAAGCGGCGGCGGACGGACTCGTCCATCGCCCCGGCGGGCGCGTTGGATATCCACACCGCCGGGATGCGCATGTCGTCGAGGATGGTGTTCATCACGCCCTTCTCGGTGGACTTCCCGCCCGTGTCGAACCCGAAGAGGCCGAAGAGGCCGACCCCGCACGAGCTGCCGCGCAGCAGCTCGTCCGCCTCGTCCACAATCATCAGGCTCTCCGCGGGGTCCTCCTGCATGTTGCAGACCTGGATGCCCATCATGCGCGCCTCGGACTTCATGTTCCGTCCGTCGTCGTCGCCCTGGCGGACCTCCCAGGCCATGCGGCCGAGCTCCTTCGCGAGCGAGCGGGCGAAGGAGGTCTTGCCCGTGCCGGGCGCGCCGTAGAGGAGGATGTTGCACTTCCCGCCGCTCGCGGCAATCATGCGCTTGAGGACCTCGCCGTCCTTCGCGGCGAGCTCGCCGAAGAACTCCCATGGCAGGACGTCCTTCTTGTCGCTCTTCGTATAGAAGCGGCGCTCTATGGTCTCGTCGGACGTGCCGTCCATGTAGCCGCAGAGAGTCCGGCGGCTGAAGTCGTAGTCCTCGTCGATGAGGTTGTACTTGAGGAGCGTCCCCTTGGCCGAAAGGGCCTTCACGACCTCCTCGTAGGAGCGGTCGAGCGCCATGGCGTAGTAGAGCGGCTTCTCACGGTTCTCCACGCGGCTCGGCCAGCTGAAGCACGTCTGGTCGCGGACGTATGCGAGCGTGAGGATGTCGGCCTCCAGCTCGTCCAGCTTCAGGACGCGCACCAGCTCCGCGAAGCGGCGGGCAACGATGTCCTCGCCGGACTCGGCGCCGTCCGACTCCATGTACTCGCGCGCCGCGTCGAGCACCGCGCGGCACTTGTTGCGCGAGTCCTCGTTGTTCCAGAGCGCGAAGAACACGTCGTCCAGGGTGTCCTCCAGGTCGAGGCGGGCGGCGCGCGACTTCGCGTGCCTCATCTCCTCCAGCTCGGCCGGCGTGTAGGCCGCCTCTATCAGCTCGACCGCCCTGTCGTGGTCGAAGCAGTTGCGCACGACGTCGAAGAAGTCATTGTCGCGGCAGTCCTGGTCGTAGTTCTTGACCATGTTCCCCCAGTACTTCAGGAGCCTGCGGAACAGATAGTTCTGCTTTACCTGCTTGAATTTCGCCATCTCTCTCTTCCCTTCCTTTCCTTTTACTACTACAGTACCTTGTCCACGATTCCCCATTCCTTCGCCTCGGCGGCGGACATGAAGTGGTCGCGGTCCGTATCATTCTCAACGTCCTCGAGCCTCTTTCCTGACGTCTCCGCGAGGATTTCGTTGAGAATCCCCTTGAGGCGCAGTATCTCGCGCGCCGTGATTTCGATGTCGCTCGCCTTCCCCTGCGCGCCTCCCCAGGGCTGGTGCACCATGATGCGCGCGTGCGGCAGGGCGAAGCGGCGCCCCTTCTCGCCGGACGCGAGCAGAATCGCGCCCATCGACGCCGCCTGCCCCACGCAGTACGTCGCCACCGGACACTTCACCATCTTCATCGTGTCGAGGATGGCAAGACCCGCCGTGACGCTCCCGCCGGGCGAGTTGATGTACATCGACACCTCCTTCTTGGAGTCCTGCGCCTGCAGGAAGAGGAGCTCCGCGACCACGGCATTAGCCGTGTCGTCGTCGATTTCGCCCCCCACGAACACTATGCGGTCCTTGAGGAGCCGCGAGTATATGTCGTACGCGCGCTCTCCGCCGCCGGTCTTCTCCACAACCATCGGAATCAGTCCTGCCCTCTCCGTCATCTTCTTTGTCTCCCTTACTTTCATTTCATCAAAGTCCAATGAGCTCGTCCAGGCTCTTGCCAGCATCCTCGCTGACCAGAAGGTTCTCCGCCGAATCCGCGAGCCCGGACACATCTGGAGCTCCCGCTGCGCCCTCGTCGGCCTCGTCGTCCCGCATGTGCGCGGCGACTATCTTCTCCGCCTTCCTGCGCGTCACACCATAGATGCGCATTACCATCCGCACCTTTATGTCCGCGAAAACATCATCCGCGGCGGGCTTCCGGCTGCGCGGGCGCGCAACCTTCTTCTCCACTGCACCGCCGAAAAACTCGGCTGCCGTCATCCTTCTTTCTCTTCTCTTCATTCTTTCTCCTTCTTTCTGTCATTGTGACACAAGCAAGAACCATGCCAAAGCGAAATTCTTTCCGCTTTGTTCCATCTTTTTTTGCCGGCGTTCAGGATCTGACCACAACCAGTCAGATTATGAGCAAATCCTCGCGCCTGGGTTCCCCTCGGGCAGGCAGCGCCGCAGCGCCCGCGACCAGGCAACCAAGGTAATACAACAACGAGGGGAAGGAGATATTACAAGAAAAATTCATTCCACCGGCAACCGCAGCTGAAAGTTCGGTGTCTGATGACTTTGTTGGGTGGAATGCGCTTTCAAATTGGTGGACCGGGCGGGACTTGAACCCACGACCAGGAGATTATGAGTCACCTGCTCTGACCGACTGAGCTACCGGTCCAAAAAAGAATGCTTGTATTTTACCAAAAATCCTCCGTATGTTCAAGCGGAAAATGACACGCAAAAAATAACGCTAGGCAAAAAGGCGATTTTCTGGTAGAATTGTCGACGGAGGAAATGGGAATGAAAATGACACCACTGACACTTGCAATGGCCGCCGCGGCCGTTGCGCTCGCAGGCTGCGACTCGAGGGCGAACAAGTACGAGAACCTGTGCAGGGAGTTCGCGACACTCGTGGAGAAGGACGGCAACGGCATCAAGGCGCCGACGGAAGACGACATCAAGCGCGAACTCGAAAGGTTCAGCGCCCTTTCGGAGGACGAGCAGGACAAGCTGATAGAGGAGGCGGAGGAGAAAATCCGCGTCAAGAAAATTCCTTGATAATATCGCTGTACAAATGAAAGTCGATTTGGTATAATATAAGCGTCAAGGGGATGCATCGGGGATGTGTTCCTGTAGACGACAAGGAAAGCACCAAGCGACGGGAAAGTCCTCGCCGCCGCGGCGTAAGGAAAAAGAGGACAAAGTCAAAAAAGGAGGAAGTACACACAATGAAGAAGATAATGATGACGCTGGTGATGGCCGTCATGGCCGTCATGCTGGCTGGATGCAGCAAGGAGAGCAAGTACGAGAGTATGACCCGTGAGGCCCACAAGCTCATAGAAGAGGGCACGAAGGGTGCAGTCAAGTTCAACGAGGATGACGTCAAGAAGGAAGTCGAGAAGTTCAAGAAGCTCTCCGATGAAGAGAAGGACAAGGCGCTCAAGGAAGCGGAAGAGGCGCTGAAGAAGATGAAGGAAGAACTGAAGAAGAAGAAATAATTCCTTCACGAAGGCAAGGCAGACGAAAGAGTTACCAGCCTTGCGAAGCCGGCGGCAGAGAAAATGCCGCCGGCTTTTTCATGCGCAGTTGTCCGCTGCGCCTTTGCAGGAATGGGGGAAGATGGTCGGAGCGGAGGGATTTGAACCCTCGGCCTTTTGGTCCCGAACCAAACGCGCTACCAGACTGCGCTACGCTCCGAAAAGTAGATGCCTGATGTACAGGTCGACGTATATTATATCAAAACTTCCACTTGAAAGTCAACAGGGAAATGGTATAATGTCTAGCATGAAGACATTCGTGATAGCTATGGACTGCGAGGCGGAGGCGGTGACGCGCCACCTCGCCGAACCAAGGGAGGAGACTCTGTACGGCCGCCGCGTGGTGCGCGGCACGCTGAACGGAGAGGACACCGCCGTGATCGTGTCCGGGATCGGCAAGGGCAACGCGGCCGCCGCGACGCAGCTGGCGCTGCAGCTCTCGGGCGGGGCGCCGGTGATGAACATAGGCGTCGTCGGCGCGGTCGACGACTCGATGAGCGTCGGCGACCTCTTCGAGGTCTCGGCGGCCGTCCAGTACGACTTCGACCTGACGGCGATCAACGGCACCGAGATGGGCACGCTCAACGAGCGCACGTCGCCGTACATCCCGTGCGCGGCGGCGGGCCGCCTGCCGGCGAAGATCCTCGGCTCCGGAGACCGGTTCAACGACAGCGCGGAGGACAACGCCCTCCTGCGCCGGCTCGGGATCGGGATAAGGGACATGGAGGGCGGCGCAATCGCCCACGTCTGCGAACTAGCGGGCGTACCGTGCTCCATGTGGAAGTGCGTCAGCGACGTGTACGGCTCGGGCGCGACGCCCGGGCAGTACAAGGAGAACCTCGCGGCCTGCATCGAGCGCCTCGCCGCGTTCGCGGCCACGCTCTAGCGGCGTGCCCGCCGCGATGCCGCGCCGCCGCTACTGCTGCGGCGCCGTCGCGATGCCGTTCTGCTGCGCGACAAGCCCCGCGCCGCCGTACATCCGGCGGAGCTTGGGCTTCTCTATCTTCCCAGTGGGGTTCCTGGGGACGTCGGCGAAGATCACCTTCCTCGGGCGCTTGTAGCGCGGAAGGCCCATGCAGAACGAGTTGACGTCGTCCTCCGTGAGCGTCATGCCGTACTTGACGGACACGATCGCCGCGGCGATCTCGCCGAGCCTGGCGTCGGGGAGGCCGATGACGGCGACGTCCCTGACGGCGGGGTGCGCGCGCAGGAAGTCCTCTATCTGCACGGGGTAGAGGTTCTCGCCGCCTGTTATGATGACGTCCTTCGCGCGGTCGACGAGGTAGATGAAGCCGTCGCGCTCCTCGGCCATGTCGCCCGTGAGGAGCCAGCCGCCCTCCTTGAGGATCTCAGCCGTCGCCTCCGGGTTGTGGTAGTATTCGCGCATCACGCCGGGGCCGCGCAGGGCGAGCTCGCCGACCTCGCCGGGCGCGACGGGCGTCGCGCCGTCCGACTTGACGATCTTCGTCTCCCATCCGAACCCGGCGACGCCGATCGCGCCCACGTGGTCGACGTTCTCGATCCCAAGATGCACGGCGCCGGGTCCGGTGGACTCCGAAAGGCCGTAGTTTGTGTCGTAGTCATGGTGCGGGAACACGCCCTTCCAGCGCTTGATGAGCGCCGGCGGAACCGGCTGCGCGCCGATGTGCATGAGCCGCCACTGCGAAAGCCCGTACTCCTCCAGCTTCACGTCGCCGCGGTCGATCGCGTCGAGGATGTCCTGCGCCCACGGGACGAGGAGCCAGACTATCGTGCACTTCTCCTCGCTCACGGCGCGGAGTATCCACTCCGGCTTCACGCCCTTCAGGAGGACGGCCCGCCCGCCCACGAGGAAGCTTCCGAACCAGTGCATCTTCGCGCCGGTGTGGTACAGCGGGGGGATGCAGAGGAACGTGTCCTCCCTCGTCTGGCCGTGGTGGTTCTGCTCGACCCTGCAGCTGTGCATGAGGGCCTTGTGCTGGAGCACGATCGCCTTCGGGAAGCCCGTCGTGCCGGACGAGAAGTAGATTGCCGCGTCGTCCTCGCCCTTCATGGGCACGGCGGGCGTCCGCGAGGACGCGTACGACACGAGGTTGCTGTAGCTCTCGGCGAAGCTGGGGCAGTCGCCGCCGACGTAGAGCCGCATCTTCAGGCGCGGAACGCGGTCGGCGATCTCCTCGACGCGTCCGATGAACTCCGGGCCGAAGACTAGCACGTCGGCGTCCGCCAGCTCAAGGCAGTACTTTATCTCGTCGGCCGTGTAGCGGAAGTTCAGCGGCACGGCCATGCAGCCCGCCTTCAGGACGCCGAAGTAGATCGGAAGCCACTCCAGGCAGTTCATGAGCAGAATCGCGACCTTGTCCCCGCGCCTCATGCCGCGCGAGAGGAGGAAGTTCGCGAACCTGTTCGCCTTTTCGTTGAACTGCGCCCATGTCAGCTCGCTTCGGAACGCCTCGATGGGCGACCCCTCGACGAGGGAGTACTCGCGCCAGGTCGTGTGCCTGGCCTCCAGCTCCTGCGGGTTTATCTCGACGAGCGCGACGTCCGACGGCCATTCGGCCGCGTTGCGCTCAAGTATCTCCGTTATGTTCTCCATTTCATCTCCCTTGGATTGGCGTTGTCCGGCGGACGCCCCGCCGCTATCTCGCGAGCGTCGCCTTGACGCACTTGATGTCGTACAGGCAGTTCTTGGCCTCCTGGGCCACCTTCGGGTCCTCGCTGGACTTCAGCGAAACGTACTTGGCCTCAATCCTGTCGAGGTCGGCCTTCGTGATCTTCCTGGCGTTCTTCGCCGACGGGTCGCGGTCCTTCAGGAGCCGGGACGCCGCGACAAGCTCCGCGAGCTTCTTGACGTCCTTGCTGGCCTTGAGCCCGGCGAACACCCTGACGTACCGCTTGACGTCCTCGGGGTATTTCTTGGCCAGCTCCGTCAAGTCCTTCTTGAGCGTCCCGAGCTCCTTCAGCCTGAGATACGCGCTCCCCGGAAGGTGCTCGACCTCGTAGTCGAGGATGTGCTTCCACTGGCCGGGGCCGGCTGGGCGCTTTGCGGAGAATATCGCGTCGCCGCACGCGCCGGACGCCTTGCGGTCGTCGGTGCCGCTGTAGACGAACTGCGCCGCGGCGTCCACTACCGCGACAAGCCTGGCGGGCGGCGCCTCGTCTTCGTCGCTGATGAACGCCCCCTCGTACACGGGATAGGTGATGCCGAGCCTGGACATGAGCGCGGCGGCGGCGGCGCGGTTCGAACGCCCGGTATGGCACCCCAGGACGACAAACGGCTTGCTGGCGTATGTCCTCCACACGCCCTGAAGCCGCTTCATGGCCTCTGCGCCCGACGCGTCCGCGTAGTCGCGGCAGTCGAGCAGCACGACCTTCCCCTGGAGATAGCCGGGCGAGACGATGCGTCCGCCAATGCGCGTCTCCGGCGTTACGTTCCGCCATTCCTTCCCGAAGGCCACCTGCGCGAACGCAATCGCGACACAGGCGGCGGTTACAACAACGATTCCTCTTTTTGCCATCTTCGCACTACCCTTCTCACTTCACTATTACTATGCGCGGGTTCTTCAGGCGGAACGGCTTCGTCTCCAGCGTGTTCGCGCCGGGCTTTACGGACTTCGTGACGTCGAGCCTGTACGGCGCGCCGATGAAGCCGCCCGCGTACGCGCCGTTCACGGTGATCGCCGCGCTCTTCTCGCCCTCCACGTCGTCACACGCGAGATACACGCGCTCGCCGGGCTTCAGCTCCGGCAACGTGAACGCAAGTTCCGTCGCGACGCTTTCGGCGAACGGGCTCGCCGTCACGCGTCCGCTCTGCCCGAGTTTCTTCCACACGCCGCCGCCATAGCGGCAGATCGCGAGCGGTTGCACAGGCGCCTCGCCCGCGCGCTCGACGGTCCAGTCGCTCGAAGACGCGTGGTCGGCCGTGGCGCCCGGCGACGTGCGCAGCACTCCGCCCGGCCACTGGATCGCCGCCACGAACCCCGCGTATCCCGGGACCACGTTGTCGGCAAGCACCTCGATGTCGTTCACGCCGGCCTTCAGGGGGAACTTCACCGCGGTGGGCGTCCGCCAGCCGCCGTAGCTCGGCTCCTCGCCGGCGGGCTGCTTCGCGACCTCGCGACCGTTCACGCGAACGGAGGCGGCGTTGTCACAGGCGAAGACCATGTTGGCCTCGGCGGCGGCGGGAGAAGTGATTTTCGTCCTGAACGTCACCTTGCCCTGCGCCCTCGGATTGACAGGATGCCAGATCCACTGTGCGTATGTGAGTAGCGCGTCCCTCGCGGGCTCCTCGCCCGCCACCGTCATCGGCGTGACTGTTTCCTTCGCAGTCGCCGCAACGATCTCGCCATTCGGCATGTCCACACGGGGAAGAACCGCATCTTGCTGTTGTACGCTTGCCGTCCCGCTGGCAACGACGGGACTGCTCGACGCAGAAACAACAAGCGTACTACAACAAGTAGCAGGCCACACCAAAAACACGGCCTGGCTCGGCTCGAGCGAAAGCTTCACGAGGTCGTTCTCCACCTCCGGCTTCTCGACCGTGCCCTGCATCGGGTCCCACAGCTCCGCCTCGTCGACCGGCCATGCGGCGGAAACGGAAATATCGCGCCTGCGCTTGCAGTCCTGGTTCGCGATGAACAGAGTCTCCCTGCCGTCCTTCACGTAGTGGTTCACTGCGAGCATGCGCCCGTCGGCGGCGGAGAGCCCGGGGAAGTCGAATTCGCGCATGGCGAGCGGACGATCCTCCCCCGGATAGTTCTTCGCGAGCGCTGCGCGGAGCGTCGCGCCGTCAGGCTCGCCCTCGATGAAAAGAGCGGTGGGCTGCTCGAAGATCGCGTTCACGACTTTTCTCGCGTCGAGCGCGGTCTTGCCTATAGTGGGCGTGTTGTCCGGCCTGAATCCGTAGCCGACGACCACGCCGCCCGCCTTCGCGAACGCAAGCGCCTTCTCGAGCGCCGCGAACGGCACGTACTCAGTGGCGGGAAGCGTGAGGATGTCGTAGAACTCCTTGCCGTTCTCCGTGCGGAGCGCGGGACGCCCCGTGCGCGGGTTCTTCGCGATGGTGGCGGCCTCGACCACGTCATAGCCCATCCAGTCGCTGTCGAGCTGCGCGTCCTGGATCGCGAACGCGAACATCTCTGGGCGGATCGTCTTGCCTACGTGGTAGCTGATTCCCGGAATGCACTGCGCGACGTGGCAGACGTGCTCGCCGTCGGAGAGCAGCATGGCGCAGCGGTTGTTGTAGTCGACCCACACGCGGAAGAGCGGGTAGCGCGGCTCGTATCCGCCGTTGTAGAAGTATGGCGGGCAGTCCTTGTCGAACGGGGCCTTCGGGTTGAAGGAATGGGGGATGAGGTAGTAGCAGCCCTGGTACTGGTGCCAGTCGCACATCCACTTCATCTGCGGATACGTCAGGTCCTGGAAGTACGCGCCGAAGATCTCGCACCAGTTCTTGCCGTTGTGGCGGTTGTAGACGTGCGCGACCGAGGAGGCGTACTTCGGCATCTGCCCGAAGTCGATCTGGTGCTTCCGGCTCTCGCGCTGGTTGGGGTAGTACTGGCGGCAGACGAGGTCGACGCCCGGCACCTCGACGTACTTCATCTGCTGCATCACGTTGCCGCCCGCGAGGACGTGGCTGTAGTAGCAGTTCGCGTGCTCGAGGAAGTGTCCGCTGGAGTAGACGCCGTGCTTTTTGCACCACTCGCTCTGGCGTCCGTACATCGTGCGCCCCCACACCTCGGCGCGCGCGTCGTGGTAGCGGAAGAGGGCGCGGGCCTGGTCCTCTGAATCGGCGAGCTTGAACTTTAGCGCCGTCAGGAGCTCGCCCACGTTCTCGCCGCGCGCCTTCAGCTCCTTCGCGAGCGCGTCGCCCCACCAGGAGCGGAACTGCGGCTCGTCGAAGAAGAAGCCGGGGATCGTGCCGTCCTTGAACTCCTTCGCGTAGCGGTCGTAGTACGGCTGGTAGTACTCCCCGATGAACCAGTCGACGGCCTCCTCGTCGAGTCCGTTGACGGTGGGGAAACGGTAGTTACCCTTGGACGTGAACCACGTGTAGACGATCACCTTGTCGCCGTCGGGGCCGGGCCTGAACACGCCCTTCTCGATTTCCTTCACCAGGATGCGCGCGACCTCTTTCTCCGCCTTCTCCGGCGCCTCGTGCCCCCAGTAGACCGTCCCCTTCACGTCGCGACACTGGTACTTCTCGGGGATGGGGTACTTGCCGCCCATGCCCTGGCTCGGCCACCAGTAGTCGTCGAACATCATCACCTTCATGCCGCGCTTCTTGCACTCGTCGAGGACGATGTCCACGTCTCGCCACCAGCCCGCGCGCATCCAGTCGATGTGCGGGCGCGACTCGATCGTGAGGATGCCCTGTCCGCTTTCGTCGACGCGCCCCACGTATTCGCGAAGGCGGGCCTCCGTCTCCGTGCCGTGCAGCCAGAAGAGCGGCCCGGTGTTCTCGCGCGCCGCGCCCTTCGGCGAGGCGAAGCCGCAGCACCGCCCTTCCGCGGCGGCCGCCAGCGGCGAAGCCAGCATCGCCGCGGTCCCCGCCACTAAGCACCATCGTTTCATCCCCGTGGTCTTCATCGTCTTCATCATGTCGCCCTCTGCTATGTGTTTGTCGTTGTTCAAGCGTCAGTCGCCGAGGCGGAGGGCAGTGGACGGCCCGAACGCGCGGAGGTAGACGCCGACGCTGAAGCGCCAGTCGTCGTCGTGGCGGGAGCCGTCTATGCGCCGGTAGTCGTTCTCGTAGGAGAAGCTGAAACGGAAGCCGAGGCAGTCAGTGCGCAGGTCAAGCCACGCGCCGATTTCGTCAAGCTCGTTCTCTCGCAGGTCCCAGCGCAGGTACGGGCCCCAGGCGACGGCGTCGCAGAGGTCGTGCTCGATGGAGACGCCGGCGTAGGAGAACTTGGACCAGTTGAAGTCCTCGTTGCGCTCCACCTCCGGGTCGTAGGGCGTGGAGGAGTAGTCCCACCAGCGCTGGTCCCTTGCGGTGTAGGAGAACGTCGCGCTGAAGCTGTCGGAGAACTTGTTCTTGAAGGCGACGTCGGCGTACGCGACGGTGTCGTTCTCGCCGTCCCACTCGGCGCGGGCGGAGAGCGAGGAGCTCTCCGAGACGCGCCATATCGCCCTCGTGCCGGGGTAGACGCTGGCCTCGCCGTCCCTGCCGTAGTTGGGGTTCTTCTGGTGGCGGGAGAGGCGGTGGTACCTGTTGCCCTCTGTCCAGGAGGTGTCGTTGAGCTGCACCGCCGCGTAGAAGTCGATGTCGAAGACCGTCCTCATGCGGCCCTTCTCGTCGGACTTCCTGAAGGCGTTGCGTATGCCCGGGGTGACGCCGTACCAGGAGTACGGGAGGTTGCGGCTGCGCCCGGCGAACTGGTCGAGGTAGTCGGCGCTGCCGTCGATGGAGTCGAACCACAGGCCCCTCGCGCCGCGGCGGAGGCCGTGGTAGGCTGCCTCCTGGGCGAGGAAGTCGGCGTACGGCTCGAGGACGTGGAGCCAGTCCTCGCCGATGGGCGCGGTGCCGCGCGCGGAGAGCGTGACGCCGCCTTCCGCGATGGTGCGGGAGACGTCGTCGTCGAGGCAGTGCGCCCGCCCGTAGCCGTCGAGGTTCTCCCTCGCGGAGTCGGACCAGTACGTCACCCTCCCGCCGACGCGCGGGACGACGGACACGACGTCCAGGACCCTGAACGGCATCGTCAGGCGGTGGTAGGAGTCGATGCGGAAGACCTGGTAGTCCGCCCACTGGCCGGGGTCGTACCTGTACGGGATGGCGGTCGTCAACTTCTTGCCGTGCTTGGCGTAGTTGCGGTCGAGCCATCCGAAGCGCGACTGCGACTCGTAGTTGACCGGCAGGCCGAACACGCGCTGCGGGAGGACGTCGAAGTACGCCTCGGGGAGGCGGGCCACGCCGCCGTAGAAGTCGTTCAGCGGACCGGCGACGCTTACGCCGAAGGCGAAGACGTTCTCGAGGTGCTCCCACGCGAGCTCGTTCCTGTCGGCGCCGGGGAACCGATTCTCGAGGCCGAAGCGCCCGTCGTGCAAGAAGTCGCGGCGGAAGTGTGAGTCGCTGTAGTACGCGGCGCGCAGGCGCACGGTGTCGCGCTCGGTGGGCCGCCAGCGGTGCGCGAGCGTGAGCGCATAGCGCTCGTCGGGGACGGTGCTGCCCCAGTTGGCGTAGTGCCAGTGGCGGGAAGAGTTCCAGTGCCTGTCGTAGCGGTCGGCGTCGAGGTCCCAGGCGTAGTACGCCTTGAACGAGCCCTTGCCGAAGTCGCCGAGGCTCCACCTGAGGCCCTGCCCGAGGGCGACGCCGTTCTCAGTGCGGATGTCGAAGCGCGTGGAGCCCTTGAGCCCGAACCTGCCCTCCTCCAGGCTGCCGGCGATGCCGTAGACGAACTTGGTGAGCAGGAAGCCGCCCCAGCGACTTCTGTAGCCTGGCACAACGCGCCAGCCGTAGTCGGTGTCGAGCGGCTGCCACCAGTAGGGGACCCACATCACGGGCACGCCCCAGAGCCTGAGGACCATGTCGCGCGCGACGACCTCCTTGCCCTCCTCGCCAGAGTCGGTGTAGACGACGGACCCCTTCAGCGACCAGTGGAGGCACGACTCGTCGTTCGTGCACGTCGTGACGATCGTCGGCTCGGAGAACGTGTACTTCCCTCCCTGCCGCGAGAGGCCGGAGGACATGAGGCGGTACGGCTCGAGGGACGCCCTTACGTTGCCGGTGGCCGTCATCGCGCCGGTCTTGTTGTCGGCCGCCATGCGGTCGGCCGAGACCTTCAGTTCGCGACCCTTCGCGCCGGGGACGGCGGCGGAGAGGACGGCGGGCAGGACCATCCCGGCCGCGAGGGCGAGGATGCGGTATGTCTTCATCTTCTTCATGACTGTGAGTATAGCACTTGAGAGGTTGCCGCGTCAAGTATGGAGAACGACTCGGGGTGGCGGTGTAGCTCCGAGACGAAGGTGAGGCGTGTGTCGTAGTCCTTCTGCAGCTTCGCGAGCGTGTCGGCGTCCTCGGTCCTGAGGCGCTGCATCACCTGCGGCGCGATGACGACCTTCGGCTCGAACGGGCGCTTGTCCGCGGCGGCCTTCCTGAGCAGCGACGTGAGGTGGCGCTGGATCTCGATGGAGATCGCCATCGGGCTCTTGACGACGCCGTGCCCCTGGCAGTACGGGCAGGCCGACGTGAGCGCGGAGAGGAGCGACTGGTCCTGGCGCTGGCGCGACATCTCCAGGAGCCCGAGCTCGGAGATCTCCAGCACGTTAGTTCTCGCCCTGTCGCGGCGGAGGGCCTCCTTCAGCGCGCGGTACACCTGCTTCTGGTGCTTGCGGGACTTCATGTCGATGAGGTCGAGGACGACGAGCCCGCCGATGTTCCTGAGGCGGAGCTGGCGGGCGACCTCCTCCACGGCCTCGAGGTTGACCTCGAGGATGGCGTCCTCCTGGGAGCCGTTGCCCTTGTAGTGGCCGGTGTTGACGTCGACGGCGATGAGCGCCTCGGTCTCGTCGATGACGAGGTAGCCGCCGGACTTGAGCGGGACCTTCCGCGCGAACGCCTCGGCGAGCTGACGCTCGAGGCCGTAGTGCTCGAAGATGTTGGCGTTGCCGTCGTAGCGGCGGATCCTCGACTTCGCGCGCCTGGAGATGCGCGCGGTCACCTCGCGCATCTGCTCGTAGCTGGCCGCGTCGTCTATAACGATGGCGTCGACGTCCTCGGTGAGCCAGTCGCGGACCACGCGCTCGCAGAGGTCGGGCTCGTGGAATATGCAGCACGGGGTGCGGCGCGTCTTGATGTTGGCCTGCATCTCGTTCCAGACGGAGAGCAGGTTCCTGAGGTCGCGCGCGAACGCGCGGGCGCTCGCGCCCTGCCCCACGGTCCTCACGACGAGGCCGACGTTGTCGGGGAGCGGGAGCCTGTCGAGGATCTTCTTCAGGCGGATGCGCTCCTTCGCGTCGCCGATCTTCTTCGAGACGCCCCTGAGCGCCGCGCCGTGCGAGTCCTTCGCGCCGGGCATCATCACGAGGTAGCGCCCGGGGATGGAGAGGTTGGCGACGACGCGCGGGCCCTTCGTCGAGATGGGGCCCTTCGTCACCTGGACCACGATCTCGGATCCCGGCGGGAAGCGCTTGGCGATCTCCGCGTCGGAGAGGCGGTTCTTGCGCGGAAGCCTGCCCTGGCGCGGCGTGTCGTCCTCGTCGAGCGCGGCGTCCGCGTCGGGCGTCATGTCCCAGTAGTGGAGGAACGCGTTCTTCTTCAGGCCTATGTCCACGAACGCGGCCTGGAGGTCGTTCTCCAGGTTCTGGACGCGGCCCTTGAACACGCTGCCGACGAGGCGCTCCTCCTCGCAGTGCTCCACCATGTACTCCTCGAGCTTTCCGTTTTCCATCACCGCGACGCGGGTCTCGAGCTTCTCCACGTTCACGATTATCTCGCGCTTCGTCTTCGAGCGCTTCAGCCATCCGAACAGGTTCATTTTATCTCCTCTCTGTGAAGTGACACACTTTGTACAAGTCCAAGTCCGCACAGAACCGTCACCAGGAACGTGCGGCCAAGCGAAAGGAACGGCAGCGGCAACCCCGTGATGGGCACAAGCCCCAGGGACATGCCTATGTTGACGTAGACGTGGGCGAACACCAGCGTCGCCATGCCCAGCGCCAACAGCCTGCCCCTGCCGTCCGCCGCCGCCACGGCCGCGTGAGCGGTCGAGACGCCCAGGAGGGCGAACAGCGCCAGCAACAGCAGGGATCCCTTCAAATATCCCATCTCCTCCGCCCATACGCAGAAGATGAAGTCGTTCATTATGCCCATGGGCGGCAGGAGCTCTCGGCGTATCGCCTCGCCCTTCCCGTAGCCCTTGCCCATGAGCCCGCCGGAGCCGATCGTCATCGTCGCCTGGCGGAGGTTGTATCCGGAGCGGAGCCTGTCCGCCCCGGGGTTCAGGAAGGTCTTGACCCGTGTGACCTGGTGGTCCTTGAGCGGGAGCGCGTTCATGATCGCCTCGCGCCGCTCCTGGGGGACGCCAGGGCGCTCGGCCTCGTGCACCGCGCCGAGGAGCGCGCTCACGCAGATGCAGCCCACCGCCGCGAGCGCGAGGAGCCCCTTTGTCCAGACGCCCGCCGCGAGCAGCATCACGACGACCGCCGGCACAAGCGCGAGCGTCGTGCCGAGGTCGGGCTCCATTAGGATCAGAGCGCACGGGAGGCCGATGACGGCCGTCGCCAGGAGGAAGCCCCGGAACCCGAACTGCCCCCGGAAGCGCTCCTCCCCTCCGCCGAAGAGCTGCGCGACGAACGCGATGACGCACAGCTTGGAGATCTCGCTCGGCTGGAAGAACCACAGCCAACGCCTCCCGCCGAACTGCATCGTACCGACGAGCAGCACTAGGACAAGCATCAGCACGGCGAAGCCGTACGCAGGCGCCGACAGCCAGTCGAGGACCGTCCGGTAGTCGACGAGCGCGAGGACGAAGTACAAGACCAGCCCGAAGAGCGACGTGGCGACCATCGACTTCCACTTGGCGGCCATCACGGCAGAGCCGCGCGCCGCGCCCGCGGAGTGCAGGACCATCGCGCCGATCACGATGAGCGCAACCATGGACGCGAACGAAATCCAGTTGAACCTCTTGAGGAAGGTCATCATTGGACGGCCTCCTCTCTCCTGTTGTAGAAGGACCTGAGCACGGAGGCGACGATCGGCGCGGCCGTCCCGCCGCCCGACTCGCCGTCCTCCACCACGACCGCCATCGCGAGCGGCTCCTGGACCCGCGACCTGGCGACGGGAGTCGCGTAGGCGATGAACCAGGTGTTCTTCCTGATGCGCCCGCGCGGCCCGACCTGCGCGGTACCCGTCTTGCCGATCACGTAGGCGTCGACCCCCTCGCCGGCCCTGCGGCCGGTGCCGCCGTCAACGACCATGCGCATCCCGCGCCGCACGACCTCGAGGCACCACGACTTCACGTCAACGGGCACGCACTCGGGGGGGAGCGCGGCGTTGAGGCGCGGCAGCGACAGCATGCCGGTGCCGAGCGCCGCCGCGACGCGCGCCATCTGGAGCGGCGTCACGAGGAGCTGGCCCTGCCCGATAGACATCTGCGCGAGGTCGCCCGTCCGCCACCGTACGTCGTCGCCGATGGCGTGCGCGGCCTTCCACTCCGGCGTGGGCACCACGCCCGCCGCGTCCGTCGGGAAGTCTATCCCCGTCCTCGCGCCAAGCCCGAAGGCGCGCGCGACGTGCACGAGGGCGTTCGTGCCGGCGGCGACGCCTAGTCCGCAGAAGTACGGGTTGCAGCTCTCGCGCAGGGCGTGCGTGAGGTCTAGCGGGCCGTGCCCCCACGTCCTGGAGCAGCGTATCTTCATCCCGCCGAGGTCGTACGCCCCGGTGCATTCGCGGATCTCGTCCGCGCCGTGCCCGGTGCGCAGCCCGGCAAGCGCCGTGAGCGGCTTGAACGTCGAGCCGGGGGCGTAGGTCCCGGCCGTCGCCCTGTTGAGCAGCGGGCGGTCCGGGTCGTCGCGGTGGCGGGCGTACACCTCCTGCGTGAGGATCGGGACGAACTCGTTGGGGTCGAACGACGGCGCGCTCGCGAGGACCCTCACCGCGCCGTCGCGCGGGTCGAGCGCGACGAGCGCGCCGCGGCGCCCCTCGAGCTCCGCCTCGGCCGCCTTCTGGAGGTCGATGTCGATCGTAAGCTTGAGATCCGGCCCGTCGTGCGGCGCGACGAGCGTCTCGTGCGCCACCGCGAAACCGCGCGCGTCCACCAGGATCCGCTCCTCGCCCGGCATTCCGCGCAGATAGCCGTCGTACTGGAGCTCCAGCCCCTCGCGGCCGCACATGTCGCGGTCCACGAAGTTGGGCGCCGCGCCGCCCGACGCGGGAAGGCGGTCGCGGCCGACGCGGCCGACCAGGTGCGCCGCGTGGCGCCCCTGCGGGTAGACGCGCTCGCACGACGCCGTGCACTCGAACCCGGGGAACTCGTCCGCACACTCCTCGAACCGCGCCAGCTCGGCGTCCGTCACGTCGCGCCACACGACAAGCGGACGCGCCAGCTCCTGCCTGAGGTGGCGGCGCAGCGTCGCCTCGCCGACGGTGGCCTTGCGGCCTATTATCGCGGAAAGCGCCTTTATCGCGCCCGAGAGCCGGGCCTCCGTCGTCTCGCCCCTCGCGTGGGAGCGGTACGCGACCGGGTTCACGGATATGTCCAGTGAGAGCCTGTTGTCCGCCAGCAGCGTGCCGTGCCTGTCGAATATGCGGCCGCGCAGGCCCGACGTCTGCACGCGGCGGAACGACTGCGACTGCATGTCGCGGCGGTGCTCCGCCGCGTTGTCGACCTGCTCCTCCTTGAGCCTGACGGCGAGGACCGTGAAGCCCACGGCGAAGACGGCCGTGAGCGCTCCGAACGCGGCGATGCCGGACATCGACGAAGGGCTACTCATCCACCGCCGCCTTTCTATCCAGCCACGCCAGGAACACATGCGCCGCGAAGAGCGTCAGCGCCCCTATCGGAAGCGCGACGAGCGTCCTGGAGAACACATTGCCCCTCAGCCGCGCGCCGAACCACATCCAGAGCCATATCTGGAAGGCGCAGTACACCGGCACGGCGAAGGCCAGGGGGAGCTTCCGCCACCTGAAGAACGCCGCGGCCAGCGTGAAGAAGAGCGCGCATGAGGCGAACGGCATCGACGAGAGCGAATCCTCCGCGAACCCCGCCGCAAGCGCGAACAGCGCGCCCTCAAGCGGCGGACGCCGCAGCGCGAACACGATCGCGAAGGAAAGCAGCGCGGGGACGCCTATCCCGGCGGCCTTCGGCACGGCCTCCTCGACCGCGCACGCGACGACAAGCACGAAAAGCGCAAGCGCCAGTCTGGTAGCATCGCCCCTCATCGCCGTATGAACACGTCCTCAAGCGCCTCGAAGTCCACCGACGGGCGAACCTCCCCCTCAGACTCAAGCCCCGCCGCGCCGTTCCCCTCCGGCGAGTCGCCGCGGCGCCGGACGGACATGAACGTCCCAACCTCTATCCCTCCCGGGAACACTCCGCCCAGGCCGGAGGTGTAGACCTTCGCGCCCGGCGAGACGCCTGCCGCCGAGCGTAGGTGGCGGATCGTTAGCGAGTCCGGCCCGCCGCCCGACAGTATCCCGTGCGTCTGCTGCTGGCCGGCTATGAAGCACGACACCCTCAGGGCAGGGTCCGTCACCAGCAGGACCTCGCTCGTGTGAAGCGAGACTGACGCCACCCTGCCGACGAGCCCGGCCGGAGTCTCCACGACCGCGCCCTCGCGCACGCCCGCGAGCGACCCCTTGGACACCCTGATGACGTCCATGACGCCCGCCGCACCCCCGCCATGGGAGAGGACCTCCGCCGCGACCCAGCGCCCGGGGTGCGCCTCCGCAAAGTCAAGAGCCTTCCTCAGCCGGTCGTTCTCGGCAAGCACCCTGGCGTATTCCGCGCGGTCCATCGCGAGCGCGTCGATCTCGCGGCGGAGGCTCCTGTTCTCCGCCATCGCCGCCGACCCGCGCCAAAGCCCGGAGATCCGCGCGGCGACGCGCCGCGTGAAGAACAGCTTCACTCGCTGGAAGGGGTACGACAGTTCGGCGGGGGCGGACCTGGACACGGCGAAAAAAAGCACGCCGACCGCCGCAATTGCGATGGCCGTGAACGTGCTTTTTCTGTTCGCCTTCATTGCCGGCTGTCCTTCCCTCTATGCAAGAAGGGGACCGCCGAAGACCGCCCTACGCTTCGCGCTTGTTCCTAGCCAGCAGGTCGAGTTCGTTCATGACGGCGCCTGTGCCCTCCGCGACTGCGGAGAGCGGATCGTCCGCGAGCGTGACGGGAAGCCCCGTCTGCTCCGACAAAAGCTTGTCCAGGCCGCGCAGCTGGGCGCTGCCTCCGGAAAGCACCAGGCCCCTGTCGACCAGGTCCGCGGCCAGCTCCGGCTCGCACTTGTCCAGCGTCGAGCGCACTGCGTCCACGATCTGCGTGACGGGGTCCTTCAAGGCGTCGCGTATTTCCTCCGAACTTATCGTCAAGGTCTTCGGCAATCCCGCTACTATGTCTCTGCCTTTGATTTCAAGTTTCTTCTCCTCGCCCATCGGATATGCGCTACCGATTTCCATCTTGATCCACTCCGCCATGCGCTCGCCTATGAGGAGATTGTAGACGCGCTGTACGTACTTCATGATGCACTCGTCCATGGCGTCGCCGCCGGCGGCCCTGGCCGAGTAGCTGTGGACTATTCCCGCGAGCGAGATGATCGCCACCTCGCAAGTTCCTCCGCCGATGTCGACGATCATCGAGCCCGCCGGCTCGGAGACCGGCAGCCCGACGCCGATCGCGGCGGCCATGGGCTCCTCGATGAGGAACACCTTGCCGGCGCCCGCCTGCTGGGCGGCGTCCTCCACCGCGCGCTTCTCGACCTCGGTGATCCCGCTGGGCACGGCGATGACCATGCGCGGACGGGCCCACTTCATGTTCGAGTAGAATCGCTTCGGGCACACCTTGCGAATGAAATACGCAATCATCGCCTCGGTTATGTCGAAGTCGGCTATCACGCCAGACTTCATCGGGCGTATCGCGACTATGTTGGCAGGGGCGACGCCAATCATGCGCTTGGCCTCCTCGCCCACCGCCAGCACGTGCTTCGAGCCCGCCTGGATGGCGACCACCGACGGCTCGCGCAGCACGATCCCCCTGTCCTTTACGTAGACAAGCGAGTTCGCGGTACCGAGGTCGATGCCGATGTCTGTTGAGAAAAGTGACTTTAGTTTGCCGAACATTATCGCTCTCTTTGCCTTATTTGTCCAATCTACAGTTTTGTAATATTTTACCGAAAATTTCGCCTTTAGTCAATACCCACGGGAAAATTATTTCCGCGCCGGGGGCGTAAGAAGGCCTACGCGAACCTTGGCGAGCGTGGGGCTACGGGCGGCTTCGCGGCCGTCTACCGTCACGGTCAGACCGCGCCCGCGATGCCAGCGGATCGAGACGTCATGGCCGCGGTAGCGCAGGTTGTCGAGGATGCAGTAGTCCCATGTCGCAGGGAAGAGCGGATCGACCGCGAAACCGTCCGCGCCTTGTGGCTCGAAGCCGACCAGGCCGGAAATCACCAGGTCGCAGAACGTCGAGTGGTTGTAGTCCTTGCCGCGCTCGCGGGGCTTCTGCTTGCGCTGGATGAGGAGCGTGCGCGCAATCCAGTCCGCCGTGTCGGGGTTCATGTTCTCGTCGATCCACGGCACGGTGGGGTCGAACCTGCGTCCCACGGGATTGGTTGGCGTGCGGTGCAGCTTGTGCGCGAAGGCGTACTGCCACATGAGGAACGTGAAGCGCTCGCTCTCGCCGGGCTTCCGTGCGCGGGCGTGGAGGCCGTTCGCGTACGCAGTGAGCGCAACCGATGTCGCAAACGGCCAGCTCGGCCCGTTCCACTGGCATTCGTGTCCCTTGTAGGCGATTTTGAATCCTTTCGCGCGGCGCTCGGGGAATGTGAGGCCGTAGAGGGCGGCAAAGCCCTTCTCGTCGAACAGCTGCTCCCAGTCGGGCGCGACGTCAAGCGGCATGCCGAAGTACCACGGCGCGTAGCCGTGGAGTTCGCGTACCGCCGTCAGGACCCCGTCCCGATGCCGCGTGGTGAAGAACTTGAGGTCGCCGTTCCAGCACTTCGCCATCAGCGCCTTTCGGACGCCCTCGGCCTTCGCCTCGAACTTCTCCGCGAGGTCGTTTCGTCCGACCTTGCGCGCGACGGCGGCAATGCTCTTCGCCTCGCTCCACATCGCCGAGTTGAAGAGCGGCTTCCATCCGCTTCCGCCGAGCGAAATCTCCGTGCCTTCATGTCCGTCGAGGGACATAAACCCGCCCTTGCCGTCGCCTCCCATAATGAACTTGCCGCCATTCTTCGGTACGCCCTTCTCCCAGCGCTCGTAGTAGTTAACGGCATCGTCGAGCAGCGCGGCGGGCAGGTCGTCCAGCCCCGCGACTTCGGCGAGCTGGCACGTCCCCGTGAAGAGCCAGCTTGAATAGCCCCACCTGTGCGACGCGTCCTTGTCCGCCAGCCAGAAGCGGGCGTTGTCCGCAAGGTACTGCGGATCGCGCAGCCAGCGTCCTTCGCGGAAGTGGTGTCCCGCCGGACACACAATCGTGTTGTCGGTGCCGCTCCAGCCGACCTTCGGCAGGAACTCCGTCACGCGCCAGCCGCCCTTCTTGCCCTTGCGCAGGTGCTTGCGGTAGGTCCACCAGCGGAAGTAGTACGTCCGCTCGATCTCGCGGTCGGGACACGCGAAGAGCGGCACGTTGTCCGCAAGGAACTTTTCCGACACCGCGTTGGGAAAGGCGTTCGTCACGGTCTCCTCGTCGCAGGCGTTGAAGCGGCGCACATACGTGGAGAGGAGTGCCTTCGGGTCGGGCAGCTTCTCCGGCGGCGCCTCGAGGTCGAGGCCTTCGTGGACCGCGCAGCCCACGTACTCCGGAGCGCCGCTGCGTCCGTTGTACCAGAGGAGCCAGCGGTTGTTCTTCTCGTCGCGGAAGACGGACGGCTTGTAGCACGCACTGGAATCCCACGTGCCGGGATCGGGGATGACGAGCGGAGACTGGTCGATCACCTTCCAGTCGTGGATGCCGTCCGACGAGATCGCACAGCCGATGTGGGCGGTGTCCACGTCGGGATAGCCGATGAAGAACATCGCGAAGCGTCCATCGGGGAGAGGGTGCACCTCGCAGCCGGCCACGCGGTCGCGGTACCACGATTCACGCGGACCGCGCGTGAGTACCACGCCCTTCTTTTCCCAGTGGATGCCGTCCTTCGACTCGGCGTAGCAGTTGCGGTCTGGCTCGTACGTGCCGCCTGCCGAGTACCACATCCGCCACAGTTGGCGTTTCTCGTCCCAGAGAACGCTCGGACACATCACCGTGGGCTGTTCGTAGTCCTCGGTAGCCACGAGGACGGGGTCTTTCTGCACGCGCTCGAAGTGGACGCCGTCCGTCGAGCGGGCGTAGCCGATGCGGCCCTTGTGATGCTCCTTCGCGCACTGACCCGTATACCACATGTGCCACACGCCGTCCTTCTTGACGGTGCTGGAGCGGTTGACGAGGTCCTCCCAGCCGCTTGCGGGGTTCTCGTGGAGGCATATCTCCGGCTGCTGGGTCCACGTGAGCGCATCGTCGCTCCGTACGAGCGCGATGGATTTCTTCGGCCGCCACGAGAAATACATCGTGTACGGCGCTGGGCCGTTCGTGACCACGTTGATGTCGAAACACGTGCCGAGCCGTTTGTTGCCCAGTACCGGCTTGTCGCCGCACTTCACCCACGGCCCGGCGGACGCCGCGCCCGCCGCAACCACCACGGCGACAACGGCGGAAATGACCTTCACTGTAGATTTCATGTTCTTTCTCCTATTGCTTATTCGTTCTCTGTGCACCATTATACCACAAACAAGCGAAGTAGAAACAAACTTCCTGATTTCCTGATTTTTACGAACCGCAATTTGTTATAATGCAGGATACCATAGCGAAAACTCGCAATCGGGTTCTCGATTACCGCATTCGTCAAATGCCAAGACACCGTGAATTATTGTTCGGCCAGTTCAGCCAACTACGCCCTCACGAGCGCGTAGCGGCGGGTGCCGTCGGGGGCGATGAATATGGCGGCGGAGTCGAGGTACTGAATCCACGTCGGCACCGTCCAGCCACTGTAGATTCGCCGACTCGTGAGAAATGCGGCTATGAAGAGATCGTGCGTCGTGAAGACGCCGAGCTGCGCGGTGAAGCGCGACATTACCAGGTCCTCGACCATGTCCGTCGCCTCGTCTATTGGCCGGAACCCCCTCTGCCGCCCAGTCTCGCAGTACTCGAACATCAGCCGGTAGAACTCCCCGCCGCGGAATATCTCCCATGCCTCATGGGGGTCGGAGTAGTAAGGGCTGGAATTGCCGATGAGGACGTCGGTCGGAATAGTGTCGATGTTCCACTTCTCCGCAAGGCCCATGCCATCGGCGATCGCGGCGGCGGTCATGCGCGTGCGGCGCAGGGGGCTGGCCAGGAACTGCACGGTCGCCATGTCGGCGGCGGGGCGGAGACGTTCGCCCACCCCTCGCGCCATGGCGACCCCGCCGTCGGTTATGGGGAGGCTCTCCCCGAATGTCGGGTCCTCCGGGTCGATGTGCGGACGCTCCGCGTGACGCGTCATCATCAGCACCCTCTCGCCGGCCTTCAGCGCGGCGACCACATCCTCTATCCGGCATTGAGCTTTCATTTCCTTGGTTCTTCTCTCTGTTACTCTTCGCTATTGCCCACTATCTTCGTATTGTTCATAAATCTCAATTGTTCACAATTGCCACCAATGCAAATTGGCATCCCTGCCACTATGCAATGAATAATTCCGCTATTCCATAATTCCACAATTCCATAATTTACCCGTCCTCATTTACTCTTCGGTGCGCAACGCGGCGGCAGGCCTGCCTCCCATCACCCCAAGGCCAAAAAGCGCGAAATCGCCGCGGCAAGGGTCGCCCGGGAACGCCTCCGCAAGCGCGGCGGTAAGCCGGCGCGCGGACGCCATCGAGGCGGTAGCTGACTTCAGGAGCCCGAGACGACGCGCTTCCTGTACGACGTGAGTGTCCATCGGCACGACAAGCGTCCGGCGGTCTATCGCATCCGCCCACAGGCCAATGTCCACGGGGGAGCCCGTCCTCACCATCCAACGCAGGAACATGCAGACGCGCTTGCACGCGGAATGCGCGTCCTTCGGCACTACGCCCTCGTCGCCACGTTCGCGGAACGCCTTGCATATCGCGGCGACGGCCTGCACGGCGTCGCCATGCGCCTGCGCCGCAACAAAAGCGCCAAGCGTCCCGAAATCCTCCATCAGCCGCCGATAGGCGCGGAAGAAGGAGTTCATTGTCGCGTACGTGAAGAAACGGTAGAACGGGCGCGCGGCGTCCGGCGGCACGTCGCGCTCGAAACGCCCCGCCCTGATCCAACCGTCAACGTCGCCTCCGGCGCGGTCTATTATCCACTGGACCCTGGGGAGGAACTGGCTCCTCGCGCCGAAGCTGAGCGAGGCGGCCACGAACGCGGTCGCCTCGCGGTTGGCGTCGCCGGAGACCCTGTGCATGAAACAAGACGGGTCGCCCTCAAGGAACGACTCCGTCTCGTATCTGTCGGCAAAGGCGGCCAAGAGCCGCCTGGCCTTCGCGTCCAGCGTCATCCGAACGCCTCTCGTCCGTCGAACGCCTTACTTGGCGGACTCGACGGCCGCGTCCGCCATCATCTTGATGAACTTGGCCGGGACGGGAACCGTGACGACGGCGGTCTTGCCTTCGCCGCCAACCTTCACGCCGTTGAGCACCTCAAGGGCGAGCTTGCTATCCTCGTCCTGCTCCTCCTTGAGGCTTGCCTTGAGCGGCATCAGGGACGTCTTCACAAGCGTGCGAATCGTCTCGGCGTCATCGGCGGTGGAGGCAATGACGCTCGCCTTCACGCTGGCGGCGCTGCCCGCCGCGAGGAACGCGAGATCGAAGTCGCCGAGGTTGGAGACCAGCCTCTTGCCGTCGGGAATCATCTGGTCGAGCTCGGAGAGGTCGGAGCCGTTCCCCTTCGCGATGTCCGCGACGAGCTTGCCGAACTTCGGGACGAACAGGCGAACGACCTCGCCGCTGCCGGAAGCCAGGCTGGCGAACGCGGCGCTCGCGCCCTCGCCGTCGCGGTAGAGCTTCACGAGGCGGGCTAGGGCCTTCTGCTCCGTAGCGACGAGCACCAGCTGCCCGTCAAGCGACGTGAACACGGGCGTCACACCGTCTTCAGCAAGCTTGGGGCTTACGATCTTCCACGCCTTGAGGCCCGCAACTTCTGTATCGGCTATGCTCTCGTCTGCGTCGGCGGAGGCCTTGATCGCCGCGGCGAGCTTGGCCGCGTCATGGTCGATGCGAAGGGCGATGGAGACTTCGGGGACCTTGTCCTTCTTCATCAACTCGACGAGGTTCGCACCGCCGACCGTGCCGACGGCCCATTCAAGGCTCTTGCCCTCAAGACCGGCATCCTTCACGAACTTGTCGAACTGCGCCGCGTTGTTGTCCTTCGCCATGGCGCCCGCGAAGGCCTTCTTGAAGGCGTCCTCCAGGGGATTCACGGCAGGCGCGGTGCTGCGGCGGTAGCAGGCGGCGGCTACGGCGTCGGCAGGGGCCTTCGGTTCATACGCACGGCCCTCTGCAACCTGGCAGAAGCCGATCATCGACGCGACAACTGCGGCCGCGGACACTACTTTCAGCGTCTTCATCTTTTTTCTTTCCTTCTTGTTTTTTTCGTCATGGACTCCTTCTTGTGGACGCACCGGCCACGGCGCGGGTCGCCTATCCCAGGCGCCCTCATATCCCAAGACAGGCGAGGACGGCCGTTGCGGCACGCCGCGCGCTTGCGTCGGAGACGGGTATGACAACGGATATAATACCATTTTTTTCAGTTACAGTCAATCCCTTTAGGGATTCGCAAACAGATTTCGCCCACTCGTCGGCGCCGTCCCTTTCCGCCGCCCTCTTCGCGTCGGCGAGCCCGCGGATCCGTATGGCCTTGACTATAGACGATATCGCGTCAGCGTTCTCCGGCGACGCCGTGCGCAGGGAAAGGCGTATCTTGAGGCCCGACGTCTCGCCAGGCGAGACCGCGAGATCCAGCTCTCCAAGCGCCAGCACGGCCGCGGCGCCGTCGGGGAAGAGCAGATTGAAGTCCGCAAGCGCCTCCTTCGGGTTCGGAACTGCCTTCTCGATGAACCTGCCGAGGTTCGGCACGAACACCCTGAAGGCGTCGCGCCCGCCGGACGACACCGTCCGGAACCGAACGTCCTCGCCTTGTCCGTCGCGGTAGAGGCGGATCTGCCCGCCGAGGACGTCGGCGTCGGAGACGATGAAAAGAATCTCGCCGTCAAGCGATGCGATTACGGCGGAGGCGTCGGGCGTGCCGGACTCCGTGTCCCATCCGCGAGCCTTCACGCGCCATGCCGGGACGCCCTCGACCGGAGGCATCTCCTCAAACGAAAGCGGCGAGTCAGGGCCGCGCACCGCCTCGAACGCGGCTAGGATGTCGGCGATGTCGTGCTCAAAGGACAGCGCGAGCGCGCACCTCGGCTTGCGCTCCAGGGTGCCGTCGGCGTGCACGGAGACCGCCTCGACGGAAAAAAGCCCCCAGCGGACGTCGGCCTTGTCGAGCTTCGAGACCTTCATGAACTTGGCGACCTTGCCGCGCCTGTCGTCGCCGATGCCGAGCATGTCCTTCAGCGCCTCCGCGATCGGCCCCATGTACGGAGACTCGACGCGCTTGTACAGCACGGCGAGCGACGAACCCGCGGCGACCATCGGATGGTGTAGGCCCAGCGCCTCGCATGCCTTGATTCCGTCGGCGTAGCGAACCGGATGGCGGCGTGTATACCACACGGCGGAGGCCAAGAAGACCCCCGCCGTGGCTGCGTAGACCGCAAGTCTGGCTAACGCCGGAACTCTCACGCGTTCTTCGCGATCTCAACAATCGTCTTGAAGCCCGCAGGATCCTGGATGGCGATCTCGCTGAGCATCTTGCGGTTGAGCGTTACGCCCGCCTTCGTCAGGCCGGCGATGAACTTGGAATAGCTGATCCCCTCGGCGCGGGTCGCCGCGTTGATGCGGGCGATCCAGAGCTGGCGGAAGTCGCGCTTCTTGAGCTTGCGGTGCGCGGTCGCGAGGCGCATTGCGCGGTCGACGGCCTCAGTCGCGGTGCGGAACAGCTTGGAACGGGCGCCGTAAAAGCCCTTCGCCAGCTCTAGCCGGCGGCGGCGGCGTTCGCGTGATGCGGGTGCGTTTGTTGCTCTCATTTCTGGCTACTCCCCTTTTTAGTCCTGAAGCATGCGCCTCATCGTCTTCGTTACCGTGGCATCCGTGACCGTGATGCCGCGGAGGTTGCGCTTGCGCGCCCTCGGTTTGCAGCCATTCAGGTGGGCCTTGCCGCCTTGCGAGCGCATGACCTTCCCCGTGGCCGACGTTTTCATGCGCTTCACCGCGCATTTCTTTGTCTTCATCTTAGGCATTGTCGCCTCCTTGTTTTTTCGTTGTCTTCCTCGCCGTTCGGGCAGTCGGTTTTGGCCCGATCCAGATGGAAGGGCGCATATTATACTACTTCGACCCCTTTTTCGTCAAGTCGAAATTTCGCGTTTTTCATATTTCGCAAAATCCCCCTCCCGTGGTATTGGCTGTTTCCACATTTTCACATTGGCAACATTTCCATTCCCATGCGCAACACGGGCGGCGAACTACACGGCCAAGATTTGTAGTTGGCAGATTGCAGCTTCTAGTACATCAAAGTTTCATTACTTGTCCTCTTGACATGATGTCAGGCATGATGTATGATATTAGGTATGAAAACATTTGTGACAAAAGTAACCGAGCGCGGGCAGGTCTCAATTCCTGCCTCAATCCGCGAGTCTATGCGGATGACACCTGGGACGACACTATTGTGGAATCGCGGTCAGGATGACTACACATGCATAATAACGATTGTCCACACGCCTCAACGCAAAGGGGCAAAGGCCATGCTTGGTTACGCAGCCACATTCCGCAAGCCGCGCACTACCGCCGAGTGGATGGACGAACTTCGCGAGGGGGAACGCCTGTGAGCATGGTCGTCGATACATGCATCATCCTTGATGTGCTTGAGCAAGACCCCACCTTTGGCATCGCATCAGCCGAAGTGCTTGAGAAACATGCCGAAGGAGGACTAATCATCTCGCCTCTCACGTATGTCGAGCTTTCGCCCGCCTTTCTCGGTGATGAAACACGCGAACGTGATTTCCTC
The DNA here is from genome assembly GCA_902799955.1 of uncultured bacterium. GTDB lineage: Bacteria > Verrucomicrobiota > Kiritimatiellia > RFP12 > UBA1067 > UBA1067. Next base: position 28,264 of record CADCCQ010000020.1, read on the forward strand.
TTCGAAATCGGAATCGACCTTCCGCCAACATTCGGCGAAGACGACCTTTCGCTTGCGCACGCAGCATGGAACGACCATATCCAACGCAAACGCTCCGGTAAAACCGTGCGACGCCCAGTCGCGGACGTGATGATCGGAGCCCTCGCGCAAGCCAATGACGGGTTAATCACACGCAACGCCAACGACTTCCGTGTACTCTTCCCCTCTCTCAACATCGTCAACCCCTAACTGAGATGACCGACAAATGCAATGTCACGAGGCGGGACTTCCTGCGCGGCGGGCTGGTCGCGGGCGGAATCGCGGGCGCGACGATGACGGCGACGGGTACGGCATCAGCGAACGCAAAAATGGCGGATCCGGCGGCGACGACCGCAAGGGCGGGAACGGATGGCGCGAGGGCGGATGCCATGGTCAAGACGAAGGCCGGAGATGCCACGCCAAGGCGGCTGATCGCGTCCGCGCCAGTTCTGATGAACCCGGCGGAGACTTCCGTCGGCGTCGCGTTCGCGGTCTCGGCGGACGCCAGCGGCTGGGCGGAGTACTCGACCTCGCCGGACATGCGCGACGCGACGCGCGTGTTCTCCGGAGACGGCTGCGTGATGCGCGTCGACGGCAGGTTCGCCTGCATCCGCCTGCGCGGCCTCAGTCCCGCCACGCGCTACTTCTACCGCATCGGCGCAGACCGCATCGAATTCGAGAACGACTACAAACGGCGGAACCTCGGCCCCGAGGTCGACCCGAAGATCCGCTCGTTCACCACCCTGGGCGCGGACGCCGAAGGCTCGTTCTGCGTCATAAACGACACGCACGACCGCAAGCCCATCGTCGGCATGACGCTCGCGAAGCTCGCCGAGCTGAAGCCGTCCGTCATCATCTGGAACGGCGACGCGCGCAACTTCTACAGGACGTACCGCGACGCCGTAGGCACGTTTCTGCTTCCCCACCCCGCCCATCCTGAATACGCAGCGGAGGCGCCGCTCTTCTTCATAAACGGCAACCACGACTTCCGGGGGCGCTTCGGCCTGCGACTGGAGGAGCTGATGATGATGCGCGAAAACGACGAACGCCACGCGCGCTTCGCCGCGCTCGGGCGCAACTTCGTCCAGCGCCTCGGCGACATCGCGTTGATAGGCCTGGACACCGGCGAGGACAAGCAGGACACCAACCCGATCCAGGGCGGCATCACCCGCATGAAGGCGTACCGCGAACTGCAGACGCGCTGGCTCGCCGAGGCCATCGAGACGCCGGCGGTCAAGACGGCGAAGTTCAAGGTGGCGTTCTGCCACATCCCGCTGTACGACTCCAGGGCGAACCAGAACCCCGGGGACGTAGAGCCGGACGACTGCGACCCGCGCTACATGTACCCGTGGGCGGCGTGGCAGAGGCCGTGCGCCAAGATGTGGGGACCGCTCTTCGACAAGGCCGGGGTGCAGCTCGTCGTCACCGCCCACCAGCACGTATTCCGGTACGATCCGCCCTCGGGCGGGCGCACGTGGGGGCACATGGTCGGCGGCGGGCCGGACTTCATCCCCGGCAAGTCGTCGAGCTTCCCGACGGTCATCGAGGGGCGCGTGGACGGCGGACGCCTCCGGATAACCGTCCACGACGCCGGCAACAACCGCGTCGTCCGGACGCTTACGCTTCCCCCTTCCTGACGCGCCACACCGACAGCGCGCAAAGGACCGACGTAAGCGCCATTCCAATCCAGAATATTGAAATGTAGTCGAGCGTGTAGCCGTTGGCGAAGGTGTGGGATATGAGCGTTGCCTTGCCGGTCGCGGCGTCCTTCGTGACGAAGTACCCAGAGACGATGCTCTGAAGGCCCGCCCCTATGTAGTTGCCGAGCCCAGCGATCCCGAGCGCGGCGCCTGCGGCGATGCGCGGCACAAGGTCGACCGCCATCAGCCCGCCCAGGAAGGTGAGCAGGATTCCGACGGCAAGGCCGAAGAGCACCATGGCCATGACGTCAAGCCAGATGTGCCGCCCGGGGACGAGCAGCATCAGCGATAGGCCAGTAACGTTCATGAGCCCTGCGATCAGGGCGAGTTCATTGCGGCTCCCCTTGAAGAACCTGTCGGAGACTATGCCGGAGAGGAACGACGAAACGGCTCCGACGATGGAGTTGAGCGTGATTATCGCGGCGGCGGTGGTGTTGGGGTAGCCCTTCTTCGTCTCGAGGAAGAAAATGCCCCAGTCGATGATCGCGTAGCGGCTCGCGGCGAACAGTCCGCCGGAAATCGCGACCATCCACACGGCCCAGTTCGTCAGGGCGAGGCGCTGGCCCCTCTTCACGTCCCCGGCGACGGCCTTCTCCCCCGCATCGGCGACCTCGTGCTTCCATTCGGCAACCGACGGCAGGCCTTCGCTCTCCGGGGAGTCCTTGAAGAACATCGCTATCAGCCCTATGCCGACGAAACCGCAGAACGCGGCCCCCCAGAAGCCGGAACGCCACCCCCAGTTCACTCCATAGTGGTTCGCGACGAACACCATTACGACGCTCGTGAGCACGTACGCTATCGCCTCGCCGAGGTTGTTCGAGCAGCTCCAGATGCCGTAGAACGTGCCGCGCTCCCTCTTGGCGAACCAGCGGGAAAGCGACACTACGCAACACGGCGCACCGGACGCCTGCGCAAAGCCGTTCACAAACCAGACGACGATCAGCACCAGCGCGGGCATCTTGAAGCCAACGAGCAGATTGGCGAACGCCGTCACGAAAAGCCCGAAGCCTATGAACCTCTTTACGTTCGCGCGGTCGGCCAGAAATCCGTTGACGACCTTCCCGATGGCGTATGCCCAGAGCATCGCGGCGCCGACATAGCCAATCTCCTGCGCACTGTACACCCCCTGGTCGATGAGCGTCTTCTTCGTGGCGGAGAACGCGAGCCGGCATACGTAGAACAGCGCGTACACTACGAGCATCACGCCCACCTGGCGGTAGCGCAAGAACGAGAATCGGCGGTTGACCTCGTCCGACGCGAGGGTGACGGGCTTCGGGGGAAGCGGCTTGAAGAATTGCATGGGATTTAGCATAGTGCTAATATGATACGAAAAGAATGCTACAATGTCAACACCCAAAATATGGGAGAGGAACGGGGAACGGTCATTCAATCCAGATTGCGCGCGCCTCGGGGTGGCGGGCGCGGAGGAATGCCTCGCCCTTCTCCCGACCGAGGATGAAGAGCGTAGTGGAGAGGGCGTCCGCCATCATTGCGCTGGACGGGTGGATGACGGTGACGGAATACACCTTCGCGCCGGCTTCGCCTCCGGTGCGTCCGTCGTGGATGTGCCGCCCCCGGAAGTACTCGCCGCTGGTGGCGGCGGCCTCGCCCTCCCTGAGCGTGAACATCTCCCCCTTGCCGCCGAACACGCCGACGCGCCAGTCACCCGCGACCGCCTTCAGGTTCCCGCCGAGGTCGAGAAGAGTTCCGTCCTTCGCGGCGGCGCCGGCGCCTCTCATCCGCTCCGCGGCGAGGTCGACGGCGAAGCCCTTCGCGATCGCGCCAAGATCCATCGTCCCCGGCCCCCTCCAGCGCGGGTTGAACACGCCGCCGGACTCCTCCCTCATCCTGAAAGCCGCCTCGTAGCACGGCCTCATGGACGGGGTGCACTTTGCAAGGACCTCGGCATCGTCGAGCTTCGCCAGCGACGACAGCTCGGAGTTGGGGTCGTGCGCGTTCAGAAGGCGCTCGACCTCGGCGAAGACGGGCTTCGCGGCGTCTCTCGCGAGGGTGGGTTCGCATCCTCTCGCCTGGACCGCCGCGACGGTTCCCATAACGGGCCACTCGAGCCGCGCGCTGCCTCCGCCCCCCGACCCGCCGCATCCGCACAGCGCGGCGGAGACGGCGAGGACCAGCGCGGACAACGGAGCCTTCGCCTCCACGGAGAAGACCAAGCGGACTATCTCTTCTTGGCCAGGGCGGGATTCGCGGGCGTGGCCTTCACCATCTCCACGATCTTCGCCGTGACCTCGGGGTTTGCCTTGAGGTACTCGATCGTCGCGAGCGAGCCCTGCGCAAGCTGTTCGTCGCCGAACGACAGCCAGCTGCCGCGCTTCTCGACGATCCCACGCGCCAGCGCGGCGTCGAGGACGGACCCCTCGTAGGAGATTCCGCAGGTGTAGAGGATGTCGAACTCCGCCTCGGTGAACGGCGGCGCGACCTTGTTCTTCACGACCTTCACGCGGGTGCGGTTGCCGACGACCTGCCCGGCCGTGTTCTTTATCGCGCCAATGCGCTGCACCTGGAGGCGGCAGGACGCGTAGAACTTCAGGGCCTTGCCGCCAGGCGTCGTCTCGGGGTTTCCGAACATGACGCCGATCTTCTCGCGCACCTGGTTCGTGAAAATGCAGAGAGTCTTCGTCTGCGCCAGCACGCTCGTGAGCTTGCGCATCGCCTGCGACATCAGCCGCGCCTGGAGGCCCATGTGCGAGTCGCCCATGTTGCCGTCGATCTCGGCCTGCGGCGTCAGCGCCGCGACGGAGTCAACGACGATCACGTCAAGCGCGCCCGACTTGCAGAGCTGTTCGCAGATCGTGAGCGCCTCCTCGCCGGAGTTCGGCTGCGAGACGATGAGGTCGTCGAGGTTCACGCCGATCTTCTTCGCGTACTGCGGGTCGAGCGCGTGCTCAGCGTCGATGAACGCGGCAACGCCGCCGGCCTTCTGCGCGTTCGCCACGACATGCAGCGCGAGCGTGGTCTTTCCGGAAGACTCCTGCCCGTAGCACTCCACGATCCTCCCGCGCGGAAGCCCCCCAACGCCAAGCGCCAGGTCAAGCGACAGCGCGCCCGTAGAGATCACGGGTATCTCCTTCACCTCCTGGTCGCCGAGGCGCATGATCGACATCTCGCCGAACTCCTTGCGTATCTGGCTCATCACCGCGTCGAGCGCGGCGTTCCCTGACGACTTCTTCGCGTCCTTCTGGACTGCTTCCTTTGCCATGTCTTCTCCTTTCACTTTACATTTTACACTTTACATTTTACACTCTTCTTACACTCTTCGCTCTCCCGCTTCCTTTTTCCCTTTGTTGACTTGGGCATGAGGCGTTAGACGCGAGACGCGCATTCCCAGTTCCATATTCACTTTACATTTTACACTTTACATTTTACACTCTTCACAGCGTCGGGTCGTCGAACTCGCGGATGACGTCGAGCAGCAGCTCGGCGAGGTCCGGGTCGACCTCGAATATGTTGTCCGGCTCGGAGTACGTCTGGTTGGAGATGTTGGCCTTGACGGCGATGAAGCGGTCGAACTTCTTCTTCTTCGACTTCTTGCCCCACTTGTCGCGGTCGAGGACTCCTGCATTGACGAGGTCCTGGAATATGTCCTGGACGTGCTTGGGGTCGGCCATCTTGCGCTGCGTCCTGTAGTCCTTCCAGTCGATGCCGGCAATGGACTTGGAGAAGTCGTTGGAGACGCGGTCGCTCGTGCCCTTGCGCAGCTCGACGTGTCCAGCGCCGTTGATGTAGACGGCGATGCGCTTCGGCGGGTCGCGGTCGGTGTTGTAGTAGTGGATCTCCACCCAGTTGAGCTGGCTTTCCTGGACAGTGATCCAGGGGTTGACCCAGAACGGCCCGCAGCCCTGCGCGAGGAGGGCGACGGCGGCGGCCGTGAGCGCCGCCCTGGCGTTTACAATGAGTTTGCGCATATCAGTCCTGCTCCGTGTAGTGTCAATGTCGGGTCTATGGTTACGTCCATTCCGGATCCGGCGAGCGCCCACCTTGCGAACCCGCCTGTCGCGACGAGGCGAAAGTCCTCGGCGAAGTTCCGCCTTAGGGTCGCGGCGATTTCTCGCACCATGCCCCGGTAGCCGACTATGGCGCCGAAGCGCATGGCCTCCTCGGTGGAGCGGCCGATCCTCGGGACGCCGCCGCGGCCGAGCTCCATCCTGGGGAGCTTCGCCGTGCGCTCGAAGAGGTAGTCGCGCATGAGCGGGAAGCCGGGCGCGATGACGCCGCCCCGCCAGACACCGTCGCCGGTGACGACCGCCGCGGTGAGCGCGGTTCCGAAGTCCATGACTATGACCGGCGCGCCGTAGCGGGACACCGCGCCCACGGCGTCCGCGAGGCGGTCCGCGCCTATCGTCTCCGGCTTCGGGTAGTCGATGGGCATGAGCCTCGCCGCGGCGGCGTGGGTCACTGCCCTGAGCTCGACGCCCCTTTCCTTAGCGAACCGCCGCCACCTGGCGTCGGCCTTCGGGACGACGGAGACATACGCGATGGCGTCGACGCGGGCGGACGCCATCAGCGAATCGACTGCGGCGGACGCCTCGGCAAAGCCGCCGTCGAGGTGGGCGGTGCGCGTCACGCGCCCGTTCCTCCAGAGGCCGACGGCCGTGGAGGTGTTGCCGACGTCCACGACGGCGAATGTCAGACGACGCTCCATTCCAGGCTAAGGTCCACAGATCCCGCCGAATGCGTGAGGCAGCCGAGCGAAATCGCCGTGACGCCCGTCGCGGCGACCTCCCTGGCCCTGTCGAGCGTTATCCCGCCCGACGCCTCGGTCTTTGAAATCCCCTTGCAGAGCCTGACGCACTTCTTCATGTCGGCGCAGCTCATGTTGTCGAGCATTATCCACTCGGGCCTGGCCTTGAGCGCGCTGCGGCACTCCTCCAGCGTCTCGACCTCAACCTCGACGGCGAGCTTCGGGAACGCCTTGCGGGCGGCGACGACCGCCTGGTCGAGCGCGTTGGGGTCGCCGCCGCGCCAGAGCCTGCGGTGGTTGTCCTTCATCAGGACCCTGTCGTACATCCCCATGCGGTGGTTCGACCCGCCGCCGCAGAGGACTGCGTACTTCTCGAACGCGCGCAGGCCGGGCGTGGTCTTGCGGGTGTCGAGGATCATCGTGCCGCGCCGCTTCACGGCGTCGACGAACTTGCGCGTCAGCGTGGCGGTCGCGCACATCCTCTGCATGAAGTTGAGGGCTGTGCGCTCCGCCGCGAGGATGCTTCTCGCCTTCCCGCGGAACGTGAGTATCGGCTCCCCTGGCGCGACAACCTCGCCGTCGCGCCTGAGAATCCGCACGGTCGTCTTCGGGTCCACGGCCTTCATGACGGCGCGCGCGACGGTCGTGCCCGAGACGACGCACCCCGCGCCCTTGGCGTGTATCTCGCCGGTCGCGACGGCGGAGGGGTCGACGAGCGCCTCGCTCGTCGCGTCCAGCCATCTGTCGCGGCGCACGTCCAGGGCATCGGCGAGATCCTCGTCCAGGGCTGCGCGCACGGCGGCCCTGGCGCGGGAGGAAAGCATGACGTCCTTCACTTCGGCAGCGCCTTTCGTCAGACGGACATCAGGTATTCCCAGTGGTAGTAGAGCATCGCCGCGAGGCCGCCGATGAGCGCGAGCGCCACCAGCGCGGCGGAGAACGCCACCGCGGTGGACGTCCTGCCGACGGTGCCGGCGCCGCCCTTTGCAGGGACGTCGAGCTTGAACCTGTCGGCTATCGTCGCGCCGCCGCCCCCCGCGGGGCTGTCGGCCCCCGGAGCCTTTATCGTCTTTGGCTTTTTCAGTTTCATATCACTGATTATACCACGAAACGGCATGAAAAATCAAGTGCCTAATGGTTCTGGAATACAAAATCTGGCCGTGTAGAAGTGGAGGAAAAGTAGAGGGAACGTATCCCCCGAGCGAAGCGAGTCGCCGAAGGCGATGCCCTAGCAGGGGTGGGAATGGGAGGAGAGTGTAAAGTGTAAAATGTAAAGTGAAAAATGTTGCTGACTAGCCACTAATGACTAGCGACTAGAGACAAGCCACTAACAACTATCTCTGCGTAGCGACGACGTCCTCGTCGTCGAGAACTGATGACAGGTCTCAATTCTGTCCGGGGGATGTGTCAGGGCCCGTCACAGTGGAAACGCCGTTTGTGCCACGATGGACAGTCCAGCCGAACTTGGACGTCTCCGAGTCTCCGTTGGGGAAGAGCGTAAAGCGCTGGGTGTGCGTGGCGAGCAGGTTTGTCTGCGTCGTG
>CADCCQ010000021.1 GCA_902799955.1 uncultured bacterium
AGTTGCCGAACTCAATCTGCTGGCTTGCGATTTCGTCATCGCGCTCAACGGACTTAATGTCGCGCTCAACGAACGGCTTGATGGACACGACCGGCACGTCGCACACCTGCAACGATTCAGCAAGCCCGAAGTAGGTGTGGATTTGGTCGAGGTAGTAGGCCGGAACGCCCTCCTCCCAGTCGGAAGGCTCGCCCGTGGTCTTGATTTCGAGAAACCGCTCGGCAAACACGCCGTGCGCGGAGAACGCCCTCTTCTTGCCGTCAGGACACACGAGCCTGTCGATGTGGCCGATGACGTGCCCCTTGCGGAGCATACGGCTGAACCGCTGGACCTTGCGGCCCGTCTCCTGCTCGTACCACTTAGCCAACGGCTCCTCAAGCCACGTGCCGAGGTCGAGGCGCGGCGACGAAGGGGACGGGTCGATGTTGTCTGGCTGTGTCTTGTCTAGCCAGATGGTCACGGCAGTCGCCCAAGGGGACAGCCCCTTGATGGCGGCCATATCAGAGCCGCCGATTCCTGTTTTGCGTTCACGCAAAAACGCTATTCTGTCTTGTTCGCTTGTCACGGATTAACTCCTTGTTGCTTGTGGGTTAGTTTGGCTACGGCGCTCGCCGTAGAAGCTCTTGGATGGCTTGAGCCAGAAGTTGTACACGCACTTGTTCGTGCAATCCCAGATGTCGTAGAACTGGCCGTTGAAAACGTAGGTGAGATGGTTTCTGACTTGGACGATGATGTGGAAGTTTCTTTGTGCGCCATTCAGGAACTCCCAGAGCGGATACGATGTTCCGTCTGCGTGTTTCGGCATTCTCATTTTCTGGAAATGAAGGACTTCTTCGAGGTACGGGCCAAAGCCCGCCTTCTCGTCGAATACTTCGCCACGCGGGATAAGCCACTCCGTCATTTCGCGGAGCAGGTCGGCCCACGGTTTGCCCGTGGCCTTGGAGATTGCGCGGATAACGCAGTCTCCCGTTCTCTTGTTGAGCGGGTTGGGATTCCAGTACACCCACAGAGGTGTGATTTCCTCCCCGTTGTAGTGTTGCGCCTTTTTCATGGGACGCCTCCTTTCGTGTTGTGGGATGAAAAGAACTCCCCCGGCCCTTTCGGGTCGGGGGAGCTTGGTCGGGTTGTTGACTTACTTCTTTCCGCGCTTGACCGGGACGGGGAAGGAAGGTGCCTTGCCCTGCGCGGGCTTGGCGGCGGGTTTGCTGGTCTTGGACGGCCCCTTGCTCTTGGCCTTTTCGCTTTCGGGCTTTTCGGCCTTGGGCTCGGCCTTGGGCTCGGCCTTGGGCTTCGCGTTCTGCTTTTCGGCGAGCTTTTTAACGTTCGCCTCAATGAGCAGGACTGCCTCGGCCACGTCGGCGTCTTCGATTTTCCCCTTGCCGTTTTCATTCATTGCGCGGCAGAAGGATTCGATTACGCCCCTCGCGACCGCGACGTATTCCTCGCCGCGCGGCAGGGCCATTATTCTTTTGGCGTGCTGTTCGCGGATGAGGGCTTCGAGATTCTGCGGGAAAACACCTCGCGGGATTTTCTTCGCTTTCTTCTCGGCCTTAGTCTCGGCAGGTGCGGGGGCGGGTTCCGTCTTCGCGGCCTTCGCGGCCTCGGATTCGGCCTTCGCCTTTTCCTTCGCGGCTTTTTCCGCCGCTTTGTCGGCTTCGGCTCTGGCTTTCGCCTCGGCTTTCGCCGCCTCTTCCCGTGCCTTCGCCACTTCCTCTTCCTTCGCGGATTCCATGAAGTAGCTGTCGAGGAGTTTCGCCTCTTCCCGGTTTTCCCACATATAGCAGGACTCGACCTTCCATGTGAGCCAGTCGAGACGAACGCCTTGGTCTTGGGACTTGTCTAGGCAGTCGCCGTAGCAGGCGACGGGCGGGTTCTGCACGAACGCGAAGCACGGGTTGTTGGACCCGATTAAGAAGCTCCGCGCCATTACGGAATAATGCTCCGTGAAGTTTTCCGCTTTGAAAACCACCACCCCGTAGATTGGCTCGGGATTGATGCTCCCGGTCTCTTTGTGCCCTTTATTGTGCAGGGTGAGGATTTGAGCGAGCTCGTCGTATTTCATCACCTGCGCAATGTGAGTGGGCTGTTGGGCGGTGGCCTTCGTGGAGTTGGGGCCAGTTGCTTTTGCTTTGGGCATGTTGTGCCTTTCTGGCGCTTAATGCGCCTTTGTGCGACAATGCGCGCCATTTGGCGCATTATCGCGGTTTGTAGTCATTGCGGAGCCCCGCACGCGCGGGGGCGCTTTGTGAATGAACATAGCCGCTATTTTCCGCACGAGCGGCCCGCCGTGGCTAGGGGCGGGGCTGGTAGCGTCTAGGGCATGGCAACGGGCGAGGGGCGGGGCGTCGGTTTATGGCATGGCTTAATTTTCGCCTACTATGATACACAATTCATCTACAATTGTCAATTAAAATATTTATTATTGTTTAGTATGTTGGTATTGAACATAGTACATAAAATACGCATTTCGCGCGGCGAGGTTTAACGCGGCGCTCAATCGCGGCACTTCTCGCAGTATGTTTATATTCAATATTCTAAATATATGTAAATATTTTTCTTTACAAGTGTATGTGTTTATGATATAGTATTATCATAATGTTTTAGCCATGCCGCCGCCCGAAGCCCTGCCCGAAGCCAAGCGCAACTCCTACGGGAGTCCAAGTTATAGCACTTCGTAAAAGCTATGTTCTTTGAAACCGCCGACCCGCCGAGTGACGGGGAGGCACAGACCACAACCCACCTACAAGGAGTCCATCATGACTTTGACTAAGGAAGAAAAAGAGGTTCTTGAACGTGCGCGGGAAATCGAAATCCGCCGCTGGGAGGAACAAAGGGCGCGGGAAGACGGCAGACGCCGCCGCCCCGAGTTTGAACTCATCCACGAAGAGGAGGGCTACCGCATCTACAGGCGGAACACCCAAATCGTCCAATGGTGGCTGTACTACGGCGAGGAGCTAATCACTACGAGCCAGTACCGCAAGGGCGTTTTCGGCGTCCTGAACCACGTTCTGAAACTCAAGAACTTTGCTGAGGCGTTCGCTTCGGCATAACCAACAAGGAGTCCAACCATGACTAAGACAACGTTCTTTGAAGCGGCTTTTCTGGCGCTTCTCTTCTCACTTCCGGTCCTCGGAATTATCGACGTAATAATCGAGGTTCTGCAATAGCCACCGACCCCGCCCCGACCCGGCGGGGTCTTTCTTTCATCCCACAACCGACAAGGAGAAGTCCAATGAAGACCGCAGAACGAGTCACACAGGCGATACTAGACGCCCTCGACAAAGGCGTATGTCCGTGGAAGATGGAATGGAGAGGCGGGAGGCCGATGTCAATAGACGGCTACCGCTACAGGGGAATCAACAGTTTTCTCCTCTCCATTTCCGACTATGACGATAACCGCTGGCTGACCGTCCACAAGGCTAACGAGCTAGGCGGAAACGTCAAGAAGGGCGAACACGGCCAACTGGTTATCCTCTGGAAGAAGAGCCAGTACACGAAGGAAAACCCCGAGACGGGGGAAGAGGAAGTCCACAAGGGCCTCCTCCTTCGCGGCTATACCGTTTTCAATGTGGAGCAATGCGAGGGCCTGCCGGAGCGGTTCACGAAGTCCACGCCGACCGTGGGCGAGCCGCTTGCCGAGGCTAACGCGATATGGGAGGGGTACGAAGACGGGCCGTCCCTCGACTACAGGGGCGCGCGGGCCTACTACAGGCCATCGACCGACGAAATCGTCTTACCAAAGCCGGAGCGGTTCAATACCGCCGAGGCATTCTACTCCACCCTCTTCCACGAGGCCATCCACTCCACGGGAATCAAAGCGAGGCTAAGCAGGCCAGACTTTGAGAAGCGCGACTACGAATCCTATGGAACTGAGGAACTGGTGGCGGAAATGGGCGCGGCCATGCTGTGCGCGGAATGCGGAATCCAGTCAACCCTGGAAAACTCCGCCGCGTACTGCAAGGGCTGGGCCGAAGCCATCCGCCAGAACCCCGCCAACATGATTATCAAGGTCGCCAGCCAAGCACAGAGGGCTGCCGACTACATCCTCGGCAGACGCGAACAGCCGCGAGACGAGGAATAGTCAACCAACTCACACCCTCCCCCGAGCCGAGTGGCGGAGGGGAGGCGTTCTTTCAGCCACACAACCAAGAAGGGAATCCACCCATGACTACTAAGACTGCAACAATAGACGATACCGAGCCGCTGGAGCTAAGCGAGACGGCGCTCCGCATCCTCCCGACGCATCAGAAGGAATGCCTCGACGAGGTAAGGAGGTTTGAGAGTGTCGCGGAATACAACGCGCTCGTCCGGGCCGTTGAGACGCAAGCCGCGAACTTCGCCAAAATGCCGAAGCTCTACGCGACCGACGGCAAGCCGAACTCCCAGAGGAAAGTCCTCCTCCACTACTTTTTCGGAGGTTGCGACTGGTGGCTTCTGGAGCGGAGCGAAGACGGCGCGGAGCTCTACGGGTACTGCAAAATCCACGAAGCCGAGTTTGGCTACGTCACCCTGCACGAGCTCACGACCACGCGGGTCAATCCCGTTTACGGCATCGAGCTCGACTTCCATTGGAAGCCGCAACCGCTTTCAAGGGTAATCCACGCCCTCGCTGAATAGGAAACCTACCACGAACGGGAACGCCCCTCCTTCTAGGGCGAGGGGCATCCAATTCAACCACGAAAGGAACCACACCATGAACGATGACTACTATGACAAGAGGGATGCAGAGAAAGCCGCCGCGCTGTCAAACCTAATCAACGATTATGGCTTCAACGCGCGAGAGGTCGCCAAGCGCATGGCGAGAGAACATCCCACCCTTGAACAAAACCTCATGCGCTTTTGCGCCGCGTTCATCGAGGAGATGGCCGCAAAGTCCATGTTCGACGCGCGAAACGAGGCGTCTGTAATGTTCGCGCGCCGCGTGATTGCGGCAACTCCCGACCGCGACCAGCGGTATTTCCCGATTATTTGAAAGGAGCACAACGCATGACAAAGTCCGAACAAACACTTGTCGGCCTACGGGCCGAGAAGAAGAACCTTGAGGCCGACATACGGAGCATCGAGGCAGATTTGCAACAGGCCGTCCGGCAACAGCGCGTTTTCCAAGACCGCGAATGCTACGGCGACAACTTCCGGCGAGCGGCGGCGGAGGCCGTCCAGTTCTACACGAACGCGCTGAACGATGCGCGGTTCCGCCTTCAATACCTGCGTAGCCGCATAGACTACGTCCTCCGGCAACGCGAAGCTGACGCGGCGCTTGTCTCCGCATACGGCTACTGAACCCACCAATCCATGCCGTTCGCGTCGGCGCGTGTTGACGCGGCGGCATTAACCAGAAAGGAAACCACACGCAATGAAAAGGGCAATCCCCTACTACGCCATCTACGCCGTTTGCGCGGCGTTCGTATGGCTTTTCCCCGAAACGTGGCTGTCCAGCGACGCCACGTATTACGGCACATACGCCGTCATGTTCGGCGCGGCCGCCGTCCCGTTCCTCCTGTCGATGAAGGGAGGCGCGGAATGAGAATCGTGATTGAAGCTGACGAATCCATCATCGGTGCCGACAGGCCCGGAGAGGAGAGGTTCGTCCTCTGGAACTTCCGAGGCCAGGTGGAGAGCGCCTATTGCGCGGGGGAAGTGGCCGAGGCCGCCTACCGCGCCGCCATGAAGGTCCTCGAGGAAAGCAACGAGGGAATGGCAAAGGAGGCGCGGGATGAGCGATAGCGAGGCCGCATTGCGCAAGGCGCTGACGCGCATACTCAAAATCACGTCGCAGGACGGCTTCGGCTGTTGGCGGAATCTCTCCGGCCACGACAGGTGCGTCATCAACACAATTTGCATCAGCGCGCTAGCAGAACAACTCGTTCAGAGCCGCCCCGCAGAGGGCAAGGAGGCGCGCGATGAATGACGAGGCACTAGCCGACATCCTCGCGGAGATGCGCAACCGCGCCGACACGGTTATCGAGGGTCGCGTAATCACCGCTCGCAATTTCGTGCCGCAGGAGGCTGTAGAGGATTGGGCCGACCGCATCGAAGCGGCGGCGGAGCGGGAGCGCGCGGAGATTGAGGCGGATGCGCTCGCCGTAGGCGGAATCGTGGAGGCGGCGCGGCAGAAGAAAGTCGGCAATGCCGCCGCGCTCCGCGAGGCGCTGGAGAGGGTTGAGCAATCGTGGCTGGCACGCGGCGAGGACGGCTCGTCGCTCCATGCCGGAGATACTCTCGGCATTATTTCATCCGCCCTCTCCGCTCCACCCCGGAACTGCGACAAGTTTGCAACGGCGGAAGTGGCGCGGCTGGCATTTTGGGACACGCACGAAACCATTTGGGAAGCGTTCAAAAACCGAAGCGGAATGGCATTGTTTTACGAAGTTTTAAATTGGCTCTTCGCCCCGGCGGAAGGGGGCGCGGAATGAAGCTGGCCGAGCCTATCTACATCGAGCGCGTTGACTCTGAAAGGCCCCGCCTCGTATGGGTGAACCCATGTGTCGCATCCATGCAGTTAGAGCAGTTGCCGATTGTCAAGATTACAGACACCGACCAACTGCTCGACATCTACGGCAAGCTCAACAAGATGCGCATGGATGCCGAGGCAAAGGCGCGCGAGGCCGAGAGGCGCGCGGAAGAGAGCTGGCGCGAAGTCCAGAGACTCAAGGCCCGTATCAGATATTTGACGGAGGGCGCGGAATGAAGCTCCCCTTGAAAGACCGCGACACAATCCCGTGGATGTCGCGCCGTGAGATACCGGCCATCAAGGCCGTCTTGAGCGCGTGGAGGAAGCTCCGCCGAAATAAGGTCAACGTTGAGGCCAGTAGGTTCTATGTGCGCGCCATGCCACTTGAGCAATTATCCGAACATGCCGAATTAAATGCACGTCGCATTGCGGGTTCATTGGAGGAGATCGCCGCAATCTACGAGCGCCTACGGAAGGAGGCCCGAAGGTGAAAGTGATGCGCAAAAGCAACTGCGTCCATTGTGTTCCAGTTCTCCGCTTTATCGGGCATATCGGGCGAGGGCGCTGGCGTCCCGGCTGGTCGTGCGTACTCGACGAGTGGGACCCGGCAATAGGCTGTCGCAAGGGCCAATGCTACTACTACCGCCGCGAGAGGAAAGAAGAGAAGGGGGCAAAGAATGATTGAGTACGCAATCCGCATCCGTGGCTACATCTGGAAAGGCGAAAACACGGAAGACGAACAACTGTTGCGGTCGTTGTCCGGCGCCAAACGCCTCGTCAAGCGCATGGAAGATGCCGACAAGGCCTATGATGTCCCGAACCCGCCGAAGCGCACCATTATGTTCCGCGAGGTCGGCCCGTGGAAGGATGCGCGCGAGGCGCTGGTGGAGGGCGAACCATGACTGCCGAGGAACGTTGCGCCGCATCGCCGCACTTCAACGCGGAGAACTTCGTCCGCTTGTTCAAGGCGGCCCACGCCGTGCGGATGTATCAGAAGTGGTACTTCCGCGACAGGGACAGTAATTCGCTGACCCTTGACAAGCGCACCGAGCGGGAGCTAGACGCGCTCATCGACGAGTTTCAAAATCCACCACAACCAAAACAGGAGGAACTGTTCTAATGGAAATCAGAATCAGACCATGCCCGTTCTGTGGCATGGACAACACGGAATGTGTGACGGTGCCGGGCGTGAACTTTCTCTCGGCATACGTCAAGTGTCCAGACTGCCTATCTGTCGGCCCAGAGGTCACGATTCAAGCAGACGATGTGAAGAAGCCGAGGATAGACTTCGAAGATGAGACTAATGAATTGTCGAAGGCGATAGTCGAGATTGCCGAGGACAAGGCGATACTCCTCTGGAACAGGTGGGGGCATAACGATGACTGACGAATCCCTACTTGCCCAGAACGAACGCGCGGCGGGAATGCGGGGAGGTTGCCTCCCCTACGCCCTAGCGACGGTCGCCGTGACGCTCGTCCTAGCCGTTCCGGCCTTGTTGATACTTGTTCTGCGATGGCTGATAGGAGGCGCGCAATGACAACGCAGGAAAGCATTAACACGCTAATCCGCATAGCCAACTGCCCCGACCTCCCAAAGGAGACGCGGCAAATCGCAAAGGAATGTCTGAACAAGATTCTGGACATTGTTCTTTACGAACGCGAAAGGCGAATGGAGGCCCGCAATGTCAGATGCCGAGGATAAGGCCCGCCACGCCGAACGCAATAGGGAATGGCGCAAGAAGAGCCGCGAGCACATCCGCGAATACAACAAACGCGTTTGGGCTAGGATACGCGACTCTTACGAGGAGCATGATAGACATTGCGAGCGACAAGCCAAAGCGCGAAGGAGAAACGGCGTGACGAAACCCGACACGGTGTATATGCCTCGCAGGGCGTGTCGCACTCCTCCGCTGTGGATGCAGAGGCCGTGCGAGTACTTCATCACCCTCGCCTCGACGCCAAGCGGCGCGGCATTCGTCCAAGAATTGAACAGGGAGAGACGCCATGAACAGGCAAGCCGAAGCCGTGTTTGACGCGCTGACGGTAGATGAGATAGCCGAAATGCTCGGCGTGTCCCGGAACGTGGTGGTTCACTATGTGAAGGGCGGGGAGCTTCCGGCCTTCCACGTCTCGCTTGCGAAGAAGAAGCCCCGCGTGAAGGACTGGCGCATTCTCGCCGCCGACCTCAAGGCATGGCGCGAGCGGCGTATGCTGGCGCGCAATCCGCCAGAAATGGTGGAGTTGCCGCCGTACAGGCAGAACCGAAAAGAGGCTTGAAACTTTCACTCCCTTGTGCTAGCATTTTGGGAACGTTAGAGGGTGGCACAAACGGCCACGCAAGTGAAAAGTCAAGGACAGGAGGTGGGAAACCTCCGCGCGCATCCGCCCGCGCCAGTCTATGCGGCTAAGCCGATAACGCTGGGGCAACGCGAGGTATCAGCATCCCTCAACGCCCATTCACACAACAGGAAGGAACATCTCATGTTCAAGTTCAATTGCCCCTCGTGCCACAGCGAAATAGAGGCTGACGATGAAATGGCAGGCCAACTGGCAGACTGTCCATATTGTGGAAACACCGTCGAGGTGAAACGCCCTGCGCCAAGATTAAGGAAGGCGTCGCCGTCCCATCAAACGCAACAAAACGACCTTGCGACACAGGTTCCGCCAATTGGAATGCTTGTAAAGGACGGTTGCTTTTGGCTTGGGTTCCTACTCTATTTGATAGGCGTTCTGCTCGCTTGGCTAATCAAGGGGCGCAATGGCGCGATTATGGCCTTGTACGGGCTTGCGTTCAACATCCTCGCCCTTTTAGTGTTCTACATTGTCGCCGCAATCATAGTCAACAGCTAGCGGGGCGCGCCATCGACGGCCTCAAGGAAGCACAAGCAGTTGGGATGAAAGACTCCGGCCTCGGTGGCGTCTGCGACCGTCGGCACGGGGCCTTCGCCGTCTTCGGTTATCCGCACGACGAGGTTGTTCCATTGCTTGCAGATTGCGCAGTCTGGGACGCCGGGGCTTGTGATGCGCACATACATCTGGCCGTCTGCGGCAAGGCGGTCTAGGACGGCCTCGTTGTAGGCGCGCTGGGCCGTGGTGCGCGTGAGCATACGGGCGTAGGCGTCCTGATTCCAATGGCGGCCCGCGCGGTCAACAAACTGGAAGTTCTGCGCGTCCATCGCGGCCTCATTCCACCTGCGGCGGAGCAGACCCTGTATGTACCGCTTCGCCATGCCCTTTTGCGCGGCCTCCCGTGCGGTTTCAATGAACTCGTTTCTAAGGGCGGATATTGTAGCTTCGCTCATGTTGCGCGCCCATGCCGCCGCCGGGTTCTCGCCGTTCGCGGGGGATATGATTTCGTAGAGGGTTCTCGTCGCGGCCTTGTTTGAGGCGGCTTCGGCGGCTTCGCGGCAGATGCCGTACATTTCGCCGTCCATGACTCGCGCGGCTTTGCCGTACGTGGAGACGATTTCACGATAGAGCGCGGTTCTGGACGCGCCGCCTCCGCGCGTGTATCTTGGGTTCAGAATCTCGGCTACGATGTGTTCGCGGGCCGCGTCTTGCGCAGACATGATGCGCGCCGCGCTCCGCTCTGTCTTACGGAGCAGTTTGCGGATGCGTTTCCTCGCTTCGTTAGCCATGCTCTTACAAGGTTCTTACAAGGTTCTTATGCGCGAACCACGCTCGCCCCCGTCCAACCAAGCCATCGCAGGGCTTCGCGGCTCCATTGCTCGTAGGCGTAGGCGTATGGCGCGCCATCCGCTGTTCCGGGTTCGGCGGCGACGGGGTAGGGGGGCGATGCCACGGGCGAGGACTGCGGCGTTCTTCGGAGGTCGTGCAGGGCTTGCTCAAAGGCCGCGTAATCGTCCCGAAGCCAGCGCCGGTGGTCATGAGGCTCGTAGGCCGCGTCGGAATAATCTTCGCGCAGGTCCCGCCGCAGGGCGCGTGAAAGCTCGGCCTTCGCGGTTGCGACCGCATTGCCGCGTTGCTCATCGGTGTATGCGAACCAGAGGGACGCGGCGACGTTGCCGGAGAAGTACGTGTCAGCGCTTTCAAGGTCGATTGCCATTGCTTAATCCTCGCTTAAGGTCTTGTTCTAAAAAAGCGCCCCCCGCATCGCAGAAAGGAAGAACGAGGCGGGGGGCGCACCACACAACAAGGAATCAACATGTCCCATGCTGAACCATGCCGCCGCGTCAACCTGCGGGCTTCTGCGCGGCCTTGCGCGGCCGTCCAAGCGCGGCGGCGAGGCGGAGGGCTTCAAGGTCTGCGGTCTTGACGATGGAGTAGCCGACGGCCTCGGCGTCCTTGCGGAGCTTGGCTATCTTGGCCTCCGTCTCATTGGCGCGGAGCTTGCAGTAGAGTCCTTCGACTTCCTTGCTCATGTCGATTGCCTCCCGGTGCGCCTACTGCTTCTGGTCGCCGTAAACCCAGATTTGGCCGCCGTTGGACTGGCTGAACTTGAACAGGAGGAAGTCTCCGTAGAGATACTTCTTCACGTCCGCGTTCGTGACGGCGTTTGTGGAGGCCACGGCCTTCGCGGCAACATAGGTGTTCGTGACGGGCGCGCCGTTCTTCTGCACGATGGAATAGACCGCGCACGTCCCGTTCGTGACGCCGAAGATGTCGTAGGCGGTCGGGTTCACGGCATCGTTGCCGAACTTGACGGACACCACAACGTTGGTTCCGGCGGGAACGGTCTTATAGACGCGCACGGGCTTGTCCGCGAGGGCAGCGATGGTGATGACGGCCATTACGGAAGCGATAATGATGGTCTTTTTCATGGTTTCGTTCCTCTTCTGGTTGAGAGTCGATGATTGCGGGCTAGGAGGATGCCGCGCGGAGCGGCCCTCCTAGCCATTCGACGCCTACGCGACCTTGCAGATGAGCTTCACGACGCGAACGTCCTTCGGCTCCCAAACGCGGAGGTGATGCGCCGCGCTCTCAAGGTCGGAACGGGTCGGGACCTCGGCGGAGTAGCCGTCGCCGTCAACCCACTTCACGCCGCGAACGTGGAGGATGTTCCCACGGCGAGAGTATAGCTTGTTGATTCCGGCGGCCTTGTCGCGGTCAGCTTCCGTCTCGTGCTCGGTCGGGACGGGGTTGAGGGCAACAGCGCCGCGCCCGAACAGGTAGATTTCGGCAACGCCCGTGGTCGGGTTGTAGCCGCACATATCGTCCATGATGATGCTCTTGCCGTTGTACTGCGCGAGTTCGCCCGGCGTGGTGGAGGGGCGGTAGGAGGTCGCGGAGTTCTCGGCCTGGTTCAGCACGGACTCGGCCATCGAGTGCATGGCGATTGCGGTCAGCTCGTCCTTGTGGTCGCCAAGGAGCTGGGAGGCCATGATGATGCTGTTCTTGTTGAGGACGGCCGCGTCGCCGGAGAGGCCGGAAATGTCGAGAACGTGGTCGCCGTCGTTGTTGGCGAGGTTGGACGCGAACACGCCCTTGAGGAGCGCGAAGAGGTCCTTCTGCGTCTCGCGGTTCCAGTAGCGCACGAGCTGGTCGGCGATGGAGCGGATTGGGTCGCTCTTCGCGCGCTCGATGGCGCGGTCGGAGATTGCCCATCCCTTGCCGTTGCGCATGACGATGGTGACGTCGTTGTTGAGGTCAATCTTGGACGTGCCGAGAGACTGGCCGTCGATGAGCGGTTCGGGGTCACCGGCAAGGTCCTCCCAGTAGGGGAGATTGACAAGGCGCGCGCCTGTCGGGCAGGCGGCGGCGGCGGCGGCGATGCGCTCGTCCATCGTGACGATGCCGGAGGTGATGAGCGCGCTCTTGGTCGTGCTGGCGCGCTTGTAGTAGGACGCGAAGGCGTCGGTGTAGATGATGTCAGCGAGTGAGGTGTTGGCCATGTTCTAGCCCTTTTTGCCGATTAGGCGGTTTCGTACCCCGCGGCGGCTTTCAGCTCTGCGGCGAGGGACGGGTTCGAGAGTTCAATCTCGGCCTGCTTCGTGATGTTCTCAGTTTCCTTGGCCCACGGGTTGTTCTTGGCGAGGGCGTCCCCTGCGGGGGAGCCGCCAAGCCCGGAGCCACGGCCCGTGTTGTCTGCGATTAGGCCGAGGTTTGCGTCCTTGAACCTCTTGATGCGCAAGGCGACCTCCTGCTCGTTGGTCAAATCGTCGAGGCCGTCGAAGGCGCGCGCGAAGGCGGAGCCTGTGATGGCGGGGTCGATGTTGGCGGCGAACTGGATGCCGGCCTTCTCGCGAAGTCTCACAATGTCCTGCTCGCGCTGTAGCGCGGCGGCCCGCTTGGCTTCCTCGGCCTTGTCCTTCTCAAGCTGGGCGACCTTGGCCTGTAGGGCTTTGAAGTCGGCGGCTTGCTTTTCGGCAGCGGTCATGGATGCCTTCTTGGCCTCTGCGTCTGCCTTGGCCTTTTCGGCGGCGGCGGCGTTGAGCTTGTCGAGTTCGGTCTTGAGCGCGTCCCTCTCGCCCTCGGCCTTGCGCCTTGCGGCGGCGGCGGCGGCGTTAAGTTCGGCGTCGTAGTCGAACTTGGACAGGTAGGCCTTCTCCTCGTCGGTGAGGGTTTCGGCCTTGTTGATTTTCGCGAGTACGTCTTTGAGGTTCATGGATGTTTTCCTTCGCGCCACTTGAAGGCGGGCGT
The DNA here is from genome assembly GCA_902799955.1 of uncultured bacterium. Lineage (GTDB taxonomy): Bacteria > Verrucomicrobiota > Kiritimatiellia > RFP12 > UBA1067 > UBA1067. Next base: position 13,051 of record CADCCQ010000021.1, read on the forward strand.
GTCGCCAGTCGAATCACCGCCGATGAGCGCGGGGCGGAGGGCCGCGTCAAAATCATGCCGTCCCGTCAATGGCGCGTGAACTGCGCCGCGAACCGCTCCTGCACCTTTTCAAGCCTTTTCGCGGTCATTTCGCAATACCGCTCTTCGCGCTCGACAATTACGCATTTCCGCCTTCTGAGCATTGCGGCGACAGCCGTGCTTCCTCCCCCGCCGAACGGGTCCAGAATGGTGTCGCCCTCGTTTGTGAATGTCGAAACGAGATATTGCAGAAGGATGACTGGTTTTGCCGTTGGGTGGTTCAGCCTCTTGACCATGCCAAACAGAGAGCCATTCCAGTTGCTTACCTTGATTATGTCCGTAGGGTACCTAGACCCGTCATCCACATAGGTGTAGTTAGCTTCAATGATGCTTTTGCATTTCGGGTGCTGGATGCCGGGCTTTGTGTCGCTCACGGAATTATGCCGCACCCTGCCGATGTACATTTCACTCCGCTTTCCGTTTTTCCCGTGATGGACGGCGTGGCGCGGGGTCTCGGCTTTGAACTTTATCGGGTTGTAAGTCGGTAGAGCCGAATAAAAGACGAAAATGTTCTCATGCGCGCGTAAGGGCATTTTCTTCGCGTTCAGGAATCCTTGTTTTTGAGTCTTTTCCCAAATTAGCTCATACCGGAACTCGTCCCTCGCCGCGGCCGCGACATCGACTGCCATCGGCATCGTGCAGAAAACAAGCCGAGCCGCGTTGCGTTTGCCCGCGTTGCGAATCATCTCATGCATCTTGCGGAAGTCAATCTTGACATCCCACGCGAGTTGCGTTGTGCCATACGGCGGGTCTGTGATTACAGCGTCGAAGATGCCCTTGCCGAGTTGCGGCACAATTTCAAACGAGTCACCGTTATAAAGCGTCACATAGTCGTTTTGAAAAAAGGGATTCATTCTTCGCCTTCCCCGTTCCCGCCCTTGCCTAGTTGCCCCATCATTTCGCCGAGCTTGCCCATGCCGAAATCGTCCTCCTCCAGCGCGTCGATTTCCGTTTCGATTGCCGCCGCCGTCTTTTCGTCAATCTTGACGAGTTGCTGGAGCAGTTTCGTGACGGCGCGGAGGACGGTCTTCCTCTGCGTGAGGGTCAGCCCCTCGAAATTCTGAATCGCCGCGAGGGAACCCGTCTCCGCCGCGAGGTCCGTCACGTCGAAGGAGTCGGGCCATTCGGGCTTGTAGGCCGCGAAAGACGAGTCCAGTTGCCGCGAGATTTCGACTAGCTTCTCCTCGGCGGTCTGCATGAGCGCGGCGCGGGCGCGGAGGGTGGCTTCGGTGTCCAAGTGGTCGAACTGCTTGCTTTCGGCAGTCTGCACCTGACGCGACTCCTTGTTGAAGAGCGCGAGGCCTGCTTGGTCGAAGAGGATTTGCCGCTTGCGCATCTGCTCAGTCGGCAAGCCCTGCATATCTGCGATGTTCGGCTGGATGAAGCGCGTGATGCCCTTCGTCTCCACCGATTCGACGAGGGGCGTGTCGAGGCCGCGGACGATTTCGCGCACGATTTCCATGACGCGCTCGCCGTTCTCCTGTCCGCTCCTCTCGATGATGCGCGCCTCCAAACCCGCTAAGGAATCGTCTGGGATGATGAGCTGGGGGTAAACTGTCTTGACAAGGTTCTCGACGTGCAGGGAGTCCAGATTTAGGAGTTGCGCCTGTATCAGCTCCACATCGTCAAACCACCACGGGTCGGGGGACGGCTTGCCGAGAATCACGAACGGAACCTCCGGCGATGAAATCGTCCCCGTGACAACCTGTTCCGCGCCGCCGTCGCTCCTTTGCTGGTAGCGCGTGAAGGTGGCCCCGCCCGCCGCGCGTTGCCACAGGGTGCGCGTGTGGACTTTGACCGGCTCTTTCGTGGGGTCGGTGTTGTCAACGGTTTTTTCGCTCGTCAGCACCCACAGGAGGTTCCCGGCCTCATCGAAAGACCAGTCGGGAACGGAGAGCGCGTCCCACAGGCGCCAGCGCACCACGTCGCCCCGAGCGGCCTTGTCGAGCATCGTGCCTTGCACAGGACGGCCCTCCGCGTCTCGCATGGGGGCGAGGCGGTCGGCCTGAAGCCAGCACCATTGCCCCGCCGTGTAGGCGTCGCACACGTCGGCCCAGAACTCGTTAATGGACTGGCTTTCCTTTGTGACGGCCTTCGCCCACGCCTCGTCAACGCCCGCGCGCTTGATGGGCTTTGAGAAGATGTACTGCGCGATTTTGGACGCGATGCGCCCGGCGTCGTTGATGCAACAGGCGCGGTCGCGGCGCCCGACCATGCCGCGCCCCTTTCCGTACCATGAGAGGTTGCTTTCGTTGGGGGCGCGCCAGAGGCGGAGGTCGATGTAGAGCCGCCCGCCCTTTAAGGCGGTGAGATTCCTGTGCAGTTGCGGGGCGCGAGACGCGATGATGGCGTTCTTGCGCCGCATGAGGTATTCGTATGCCATGAGTAAGGCCGCCGCGTCAATATGGACGCGTGTTTTATATTTTTGTATTGCCCATCCATTTTGGTTTTGATATACTAGTATCAGATTGGAGGATGCCACAATGTACAGCAAGGAATTGTTCCGTGAGCGCATCATTGCCCTGCGAGGTGCGAAATCTCGCCGCGTGGTAGCGGATGAGACTGGAATCAAGGAGGTCACGCTCGGCACATGGGAGAGCGGGCGTAGCGAGCCAAATGCGGAGAGCATCGCCGCTCTTTGCGTCGCCTACGGCGTGTCCGCTGACTATCTGCTCGGCCTAACTGACGAGCCGCACGGCCACGCCGCCGCGATAACGGCGTCCAACTCCAACGTCATGTCTCCCAACGGCAAGGTCGAGGCGGCTGACGATTCCCGCATCCTCTGCCGCTCCTGTCCGCAGGTCGAGGCCCTAACGCGCGTGATTGAATCTCTCGCGCCGTCTCGCCTCGTCCAAGCCCCATCGCGCGCGCCCGCGCAGGGTTAAGTCTAACCCAATACTCTTCTAGTACACCTATGGTTGATAGAAGAGTAAAAGAAAGACCCCTCTAAAGAGGGGGTAGAAAGAAAAGCAGAAGCGAGGACGGCAACCCATGTCCGCCGCCGCGAAACGCCGGTGGAGATACGGCCCCGGCATCATCACCCTCAACGAGCGGGGAACTTACTCCTGTTTCGTGTCCCTCGGTCACGGGAAGTGCCGCCGCGCCGTCTTGAAAACGGTTGCCGAAGCCAAAGCATGGATAACGACCGATTCCAAGCCAGACCAGCTCCTTGTCGAAGAGGCGGCAGAGGCGCGCTCACGGCTTCCGCAAGACGTGTCCCTGCTTGATGCGGTGGAGTTCTGGCTAGAGCATAACAAGGCGCGCGTTCAGAAGCGACTGTCCGATGCGTGGGAGGAATACCGTTCTGCCGTGAAAGACAGCCTCCGCGCCCGCACATTCCAGAGCTACGAGGCCGTCGTTCGCCGTCTCTCATCCCGCTACGGAGACAAGCCGGTCAGTTTCTTCACGCGAGACAGGATTCAGGCGTTTGTCGATGAAATGACGAAACAGACTCGCAACTTCACCCTGCGCTCTCTTTCCCCGCTCTTCTCGTTCTGCGTTGAGCAGGGATACGTCGAACGCAACCCGTGCGCATTCGTGCGCCGCGCAAAGGTCGAGAAGCGCGCGCCAGCCGTCCTCTCCGTGAAACGCGCCGCCGCCTTAATGCGTTTCGTTTCGAATTACGCGCCTCGCCTAGTCCCGTACTACGCCGTCGGCCTGTTCGCTGGCGTGAGGCCGCAGGAGCTTCTTCAGATCCAACGCGCCGACTTCAAAAACGGCTACATCTTCATTTCAGAAAAGGTCGCCAAAACAGGGGACGCAAGGAGCGTGCCCGTGATGCCGAACCTCGGCGCATGGCTTGCGCGCTTCCCATTCCCCGCCGCTGGCTTCAACGCCACACAAGTCAAACGGTTTCGCGCCAGCGCCGGACTACGCCTCCCGCAAGACGTTCTGCGCCACTCTTACGCCACCTACCTCTACGAGCTGAAAAAGGACGCCGCTTTCGTGGCCTCGACTATGGGCCATGCGGGAACAGCCGTCTTTTTCTCAAACTACAGGGCGCTTGCGGCGCCCGGAGACGGCGAGCGGTTCTTCTCCATCCTTCCGCGGCCTACAGGCAAGAGCCATGTTCGATGATTTCGCCCTGTCGTGTCTTTGCAATGGTTTGCAATGGGACGCCGATTATGCCCACATTTTAAGGAAAATGCTCCTTGTCTCGCACATGGTTGCTTAATTCGGGACGTAAATGTTATAGCGATTCCACTTGCAGAAGGGCATAATCTGGCCGCCTGTGATTCCTAATCTGAGGGTCGCGGGTTCGAATCCCGCCTGGCCTACCATTACGCAACCCGCCGCGCCCCAATACGTTAAGCAACATCGCCACGGGAGCGCGTCTTTCGTGCCGGATGTGAGTTTGCAATGATTTTGCAATGGTTGGCCGCAATCGAGCACAGCCTCAATGCGGGATGAAGTGCTCTATCACAAGCGCGATTTGCGGCCTAAACGCCAGAAGCGCGAGAGCGCCCAAGCCGAGAATAAGCATTTCACGTCGGCACTTGATGATTACATCCTTCCACGAATCGGTCGGCGCGGGCTTCGCCGTGGCCGCACGTATGAACAGGAACACAAGCGCGAAGATGTTGTTGGCGTTGGATTGAAGCTTCTCTTCCGGAGACAGGCCGTTAGTGCCGTCTCTTGCGTCGCATACAATCTCGATTAAATCGTCCTTTTCGCCCGGCGCAAGATGTGAATCTCGTATCGCCTGTATCGCCGTGTCGGTGCGATTGAGGATTTTCTCGCTGACTGCCATTGCTATTTCCCCGATGCGGCCACGTTGGTGCGCTTCCTGCCGTCCTTCGAAACGATAACGAAAGCATAGGCGTCTGCGGCCTCGATTGCGTCGGCGCGCCAGCCGTTGTAGCCGTCCCTCACGTTCTTGAAGTCTCTAGTTGTGCGGGACGTGCTCACCCAGTCGAACTTGCCGCCCTGCCATTTGCCGCCGATGCGCACGAAAAGACAAGCGATGCAGGAAGCGTCGGTAGGGGATGAGGCGCCCAGCTTCTCACAACCTCCTCGCGTCCACTTGTAGGAGAGGCCGGAGGCCGTCACCTTGAGAGCCGTGATTTCCACGCCGTCCACGGGTTTCGCGTCTTTGCCGTTGAACCCTCCCCAGCACCAGTTGAGGGCCGAGAAGTCCACGGCGTCTGCAACTGTTGAAGATTCCGCAATAGTTGGCGACGTGTTGGTTTCTCCGCCCGTTTCGGCCTCGGACGAGCTGATGTCTTGTTTGTATTCCACCTGCCGCCCCATAGCGCGCAGAACGGCGTTCGTGCCGGTGATTTCGACAACCTGCCAATCCGGAGGCGTTCCGCACCCGGCGGCAATGAGCAGAGCGAACAGGATGCTGTGGAGACCAAGCCATTTCTTAACCGTGTGATACCAGCTCTTGCTAAACTCACAGGCCATCCACGCTAAGCGAGCCTCAATGCGCCCGCGAACGGAATCAGCCGAGGCGTACATCCACAACGCATACAACACACCATTGCCCCATGTCAGAACATCGCGTCTGCTCACGCCCCAAGCGCGCGCCAGCTCGTCGGCATGGCCCCAGATTAAATCATGAAACAGGGACGCGAGCATGGAGCGGTACTGGTTGTTCGCAATCACGTCCGGGCCGTTCCATAGGCGCGACTCGACCGGGAACGGATGCGCGACGAGGCGGACGCCCCAGTCGATGGCGTCGGCGGTCTGCGCAATGGTCAGCGCCCCGTCCTTCGTCGTGTATTCGCGCGGCACGAGGGTCGTGCCGACATAGGCCACGCCGTCTCCCATGAGGACGACGGAGACCTCCTCGTCGAGACCGTATGCCGCATCATTGTCGGCTTTGATGTACTTGATTGCCTTGTTCGCCACTTTCGCTACTTTCTTCGCCGTTGCGATTGCTACCGCCGTGTCCATGTGTTCCACTTAGTTGATTGCAGGGGCTGGATTCGCACCAGCGCCGTTTCTAGTGTCTCGGTTTTACAGACCGATGCCGTCGCTACTGGGCCACCCTGCATTAAGTCAATTACCAGTTGCCTACGCCTTCCGCCCCCGCGTCGAGGGCCGCCTGTGCCAATTTACGGTTCGGCCCCCGCGCGTACTCAAACCCGACGGCGCGCTTGCCGAGAGAACGGATGCGCGAGATTTGCGCCTTGACCTGCGCTTCGGTACAGCCGGGGTCCAACTGACCAAGGATGATGTCGGCCATTGGCGCCATCGTGAATGAGTTTCCGCTCGTGTGGTGGACGCCGATTGGCCCCTTGTAGCGGTTGCGCACGGCGTCGCGCACCGCCGCCCATTGCCCGGCCGTTCCGCCCTCGTCCATTTCTAACCCAAGTACGACATACGGGGCCGAGTCGATGAAGGCCGAGAGTTTACCGACCTTGCCGACAGGGTTCAGGAATAGCTCGCGAAGAAGGACCGTGGAATCGTCTGTGATTATCCACGGAATCGGGCGCAGGCCCGCATAAGCTATCTCGTTGAAGCGGCGGAGCATCGGCGCAAAGTCGGAATCGTGCCATGCCGCATAGCCCGCGCACTCGCCATCCCCGCCATTTGCGAGAATCACGTGCGCGACGGTGCACCCACGCGATACCATCCACCTCACATACTCCGTGAACTTCTCGTCGCTCATGCGGGGCGACAGAATATTCATCATGCGTTTCGATGCGCCCGCCCCATCCCAGCATGATGCGAGGCCGAGCGGGTACTTGGAAGAAGTGGGGGATGCCGACGCCAAATGTTGCGGAAACTCGTCGGCTTGCGCGGGTGTTGCCGCACCCTCCCCCTGCGCGGCGCGCGTGTCAGACGCGAAATAGTAGGCGAGGTTGTCCCAAACGAACGAGACAAGCCTCCACATTGTCGATTTGAAGCTCATAGCACAAAGCCCTCGCTATGATGCCGAAACGACAATATGTCAACATTACAATTCGCCAATCCTAAACCCACGGAAGGCGAAGATCCGGAGAGGAGGGGCTTTTGAATCACGTTCTAATCTAAACCACGCATGGTTCATCTTTCTCACAGCTTGCCCCTTTTGGCGCGCGTTGCCAGGATAGTGCTTACGAACGAATTCATCAGCCTTGACCCTTCTCGTCCAATATATGTCGTCGCTCATCTTAGCTTGCGTTATATGCTGCGCATTCGTATGGAAAACCGACAATCCAACGCGGCGAGCGGCAAGTTTAGCAAGCGTCTCTCCATCACTTGGCCACGAAGGAGGGTTCTTTACTTGCTCCCACGTCCATTTCGAAATATCAACCTTCGGCAAGGTCGCTATTGTTGCAGAGCCGCTCTCCGCAATTTTTGCCTGTGCCGTTTCGCCAAGACTTTTTCCTTGTTCCGTGACGTTCCGTTTTGCGGACGTGCCGCTCATAGACTTCTTCCCCGCCCTCTGGCGCATCGCGCCCGTGGTATCTTTGATTAGCCTTGCGGCGGCCGACCTTCCAACGGATGAGGAACCCCATCCCATCTTGCACTTAGTCATAACTTATCCTCCTGCCACCATGCCGCCCCGTAAACGAAAAACCTCCCAAGTGGTGTTCTTGGGAGGACGAAAAGCGCTCTAGCGCGCGGGGTTCGTAGCGCTCGTCACCTCGGCGCTGGTTGCACGGCGACGGCCACGGTTGGACGTGCCACGAGGGTTGCTACGCAGGGCGCGGCGAACGTTCGGGTTTGTGCGAGCGAAATCGCGGATAACCGAATCGGGTGCTGTCGCCAGCTGGGCGCCGATGCCACCGGAGCGCGCGAGGCGCGCGCGGGCCGCACGGCCTACTGTCGAAGAACCCCATCCCATCTTGCACTTGGCCATATTCCATTTCACCTCCTCCCCGCCCCGGCTGGGCCAAAGACTTCTTTTTCGGTCTTTCTAATAAAATCGTCCATGAGTTCCGCAAAGGAACTCTCCCGAATCACGTTGAAGGACTTACGGCCCGTGTACAGGTTCTGAAACGCCTCGCCCGTGCCCTTTTCCTTCATCTTCGGCGTATATCCAAACTTTTTCGGGAAGAAAAAGTACCATGCCGCGTTCGCGTAGTTTGGCGTGAAACCGCTCATCCCCTCCGTGCCGCAACAGTAGCACGAATCGCCCATGTCCTTGTAGTCGCAGCAGAAGAACTTGAGCCCGGCCTTGTGGCATTCTTCCTTGAGAAGGGATAGGTACTTGGCCTTGATGTTTGGCGCGTAGTCGTAGAGCCGCCCCGCGCGCGTGTTGCACATCCCCTTCGGCCTAAGCAACTGCCCCGTCTCGGCTAGTATGCCATAGGCCCCGGCCTCTTTGATGCGCCTTATGTGCGGAATGTGGGACTCCCACAGCTCGGGGAAAAACGGAGTGCTTCGCACCACCACGCGAGGCACGATGCCGGAGAGGATGTGTATCGCCTCAAGCCTCTTCTCAAAGCTCGGAGCGCCCGGTTCTAGCTTGTCGTACATGGGGCTGCACATCGACTCGTGCCAGCATACGTTGCAGTCCTTCAAAACAGCGCGATATTCCTTGTCAAACGCGGGGAACACGCCTTTCGTCGTGAGCAGGAACGGGTAGCCGTACTTCGCAAAAACCTTGAGCGCGTCCAACGAGCGGTGCATGACCTTCTCGCAAGGCTGGAAGGGGTCTGTGTTCCGCCCGAAGCCTAGTGGGATTTCCCAGTCGCACCATGCCTCGCGCGGCCCGCGATGGCCCTTGCACCACCGCTCTAGGCTGACTGCGCTTTCAAACGGCGTGACCTTCGCGCCCTCCCCCGTGTGCCGTCCACCGGCGCGGAAGTTCGTGAAGCAGTATCTGCAACAATGGGTGCATCCCTTGTACGTGTCGAAGATTATCGGGAAGTTACACCCCATCAATGAGCCTGCTGTGTGCGGCATCTGGACGGCTACTCCTTTTCGCCTTCCGACGGGCCTTGCGCGGGCTTTTCTGCCAGCATGGCCTCGTCAACGGTCTTGAGTATGAAGTCCACGATAACGCCGTCTCCGAACTTAGAGCGGTAGCCACGTATGAGCGGCAACTTCTCGCGCGGGACTTCAAACGCGACAGTCGATTTCTCAAGCTCCTTGTCCTGCAAGACCTGTTCGCCGCCAAAGTCGTTCACAAACGATTCGCCGTCGCCCATTTCGCCCTGCGGTTCGTCCTCAACCTCTGGGAAGCCTATGTCGGTGAAGTCGATCCCGAAGTTCTCCTCAAGGTCGGCGCGTTCCTCGTCGAGGGCGTCAAAGTCCCATTCGCTCATCTCTGCCGTGCGGTTGTGCGCTATCGCGTAGGCCCTCCGCTGGGCGTCGCTCAAGTGGTCGAGACGGACGCACGGAACCGGCCCCTTCCAGCCCATAGCCTTTAGCGCGAGGAGCCGCCCGTGCCCCTCGACGATGAGGTTCTTCTTGCCCCAGACGCCGATAGGGTCATCCATGCCGAACTTCTCGATGCTCGCACGGGTGGTTGCCACGTCAACCTCCGTATGCTTGCGCGTGTTCTTGTCATAGGGCGTTATCTTCTCGATGGGGATAAGCTCGAACTTGAGGTTCATCTTTTCCCACGGCTTCTGGGCCGCAATCTCTTTCACGTCCGCCATGTCTAATTGCTCCTTGTTGCTATGCTATGCCGACAAGTCAAAAAGCGGCATGGGCAGACCGTCCGCAGGAAAAGGAAGGAACCTGCGTCCCGCCCATGCCGGGAGAAGATGTCATTGCGGGCCCTCCCCAGGCGCCCAGATGGCCGTGTCGAGGCCGCGCCGCCGGATTTCGGCGAGATCGAGCTCCCAGACGCGCCAGACCTCGGCGTCCGTGAGGGCGTGCGGGATGTGCTTGAGGCCGTACACGTCGAGGCGGCCGCGCACCATGCCGGCCAGACACGCGAGGCTGTAGCGGAACCGGCTGTCGCGGACGAAGGCCGCGGCGGGATAAGACGACGAGGAGGAGACGGCGTCCCGCGTCCCTTCCCGTGTGATGCGGTCGAAAGACTCCGCGAGCGTCCCGCCGGAGAGGTCCGCGCGCCAGCACAGCATCGTCCAGCAGTTTGTTATCGAGGACGCCACCACCTGCCCGTCGGCGGGCGCGTAGGTCGGGCCGTTGAAAAACTGGATCCAGGGATTGACGGCGAGGGCGAGTGATGTCCGCGCGCCGGCGGCCGCAGCGGAGACGGCGACGGACGTGTCGCCGGGCACGACTTCGAGGTTGCGGATGTAGCCGTTCGTGGCGGGTATGTACAATTCCGCGCCGCCGACGGTGAGGGTGATTGCCATGTCCGTCGAGCAGTTGACGCATACCACGAATTTGGGTCCATTGTTCCCCGAAACCGTCTCCGCGTCCTGCGGGACAACGCCGGAGGCGCCCCAAGTCGCTCCAGAGCTGTAGGGGACGGAATCAAGGTCCAGGAACGCGGGGAGCTCGGCGCCGCCCTCGCACGTGGCGCGCGCCGGAACGGTCGAGTGCGTCGGGAAGCACAAGAGCCCCAGGTTGCCGAGCTCCGGGGCGAATCTGACCCACGCCACCACTGTCAGCCCCGTTTCCCAGCCCTCCGCGAAATACGGCGGAAGTTCGGCGGAGCCGGACATGTTCATCGAGAACATCCGTTCAGGGCCGGTCGCCGTGCTCATGAGCGCGGGGAGCGGCGTGTCAGCCGAACTCGCGCAAGCTATTAGCGCAACGAGGCTGATTATCAATCCGCGACACATCGGTCTAACACCTCTTGCATCTGGGCCGTAGTATAGCCTAGCAACTGCCGGACGGCATCAACAGCCGCAATCATTAGCGGGTCTGTTGATTCTAGGGTTGTCGCATATTCCCAGTCTTCCCATGCGCCCGCTTGCTCCATGTACGCTTTGACCTGCGGCCATACGCCGAGGCGCGTGAATTCGCGAAAGAGCTTGCGCTTAGAGTAGTCAATGGGACGCGGCTTAGGAACGTAGGGCTTCCACACTTGCAACGCGCGTAGCCCCGCGCGGTCCAAAGCCCACCCGCTCACACGATACTGCTCATTCGATACGGGCGTCGGCGCGGGATTGCGTGTGACAGGCCAGTAGCCGCAATCGACCTGTTCGACGGCCCCAAGAGCATTTAGTCCAACAATGACTCGGCCCGTTGAGAGACTTACTCCCTGCACGGGGCACGGGCGAGGCGAGCCGACGACATTGGTGCCGTCGGCGCTAAACACCCAGGACGGCGCGGCGGACGAGCCGAGGGCGAGAATCGCGAGAAATGCGGCGACGAGGGCCGCGATGCTGGCAGTGTCAATGCGTTTCATGTCAGTTCCCCTGTACCACGTTAGCCCGCACGGTCTGCCCGTCGCGGACGAAAACCACTGTTGCTGAGTTAGTCGGCCAGAAGCCGTAGCCGATGAGCGAAAGACCCTGCGCGACGCTGTAGGCGCCGTTGGCCGATACGCGCGCGAAAACGGCCGCGCCGTCCGGCCACCCCACTAAGTTCGGCGCAAGCGTCGCGTTTGCCGGAACGGTGAGGGAGAGGACGCCGGTTGCGTAGCGCACGACGGCAGAGGAGGCGACGTCCACGCGCTGGGTGACGGAGGCCACGGCGGAAGCCGTCGCAAAGTCCGTGACGTCGCTGAATGCCGCCGTGCCGAGGGAGTCGGTTCGCGCGTAGTCCGCGAGGTCTTCGCGCACGGCCATCGTCCCCCATGTGTTGACAGGGAAATAAATCGCGGTCGAGCCCTCGCCTTCGCCGTACTCGCCCTCTCCCCATACCATAATGCGCTCGGGCTGGAGCCTTGCCGCCGCGCGGGCGTTGTTAGTTGCGGCGAGAATCTCGTAGGCGTTGAGGCCGCCGTTAGAGTCGTATCGCGCGATGGATGCGTCCGCCGCGACGATTGCCTCGACGTCGTTGGTTGTGAGGCCGCCGCCCTGCATGGTGGCGACAAGCGCGCCATTGGTGAGTGTAAGTCCATCGCCAATCGCCGCACCGATAAGGTTTGTGTTCACGGGCGTGCTAGGCAACACTTCGTCGAATGGGATTCCTTGCGCCGTGGTAGCCAATAACGCCAGCGCGAGAACGCCCGTTGCGCCCTTTAGAATCCTAACCAACTCGTTCACCTTTGCCGCGACATTTTTCAACGTGCCAACGGAGACCTCCTCGACATTTTCAAAGTCGGCGGACTTCAACCACGGCGGGTCAAGCAGTTGCATTGGCTCGAAGTCTGCGGCGGGGTTCGTGCGGATGAAGAAGTCGCCGCGCGCCCATTCGCTGAACCTCTCGCCGTCAGAAACGACGATTTGCCACCTGTACTCGCCGGGGTAGCCGAGGTGGCCTGCGGGGATGCGGAAAACGAGCTTGCCGCGCCGCGCTTCTACTGCGCCGAACGTGTCAGCTCTTCCGTCCTGCGAAATGTAGAACACAGCCTTGCTCCCCGTCATGCCGGAGCAATCGTAGGCCGTTCCGTCTGCGAGAACGGATAGCTCGACTTCTACGTCGGTGGAAGCCACTACGGCTATCGGGTTCGGGACGCTTCGCTTGCGTATGTCAACAAGCACCTTCTCTGTGCGGTACGGGTTCATAAGCTAGGCCGTGCCGTCAATTGGGGCGTCCTACATACCACGCTACGCTGATGGGGGCGTCGGCGCTGGCGCCCATGTCTTCCCGTTGGCTTGCAAAATACCAACGTAAGCTCCAGAGTCGGTGCCGTCCGTAGTCGTTGATGTAGATACGAGCGGCTGGAAGTACCCGCTCAACAGCGCTATTAGTTGCGCGCCAGGCGGCTCTGTTGGGTCGAGGAGGTCGGACAACGCATCAGCGATTCGCTGGTCAATCATTGAAATTATGGCATCACGAAGGACTGTGCCATCAAGATACTTCACTTGATAGCTCGTGCCGTAAGAGCCGCCCGGCCCGTGCCGAACAACGTAGTCTTTACTCGTCCACGGGTCTGATGTAATCGCGGTCGCGTCGCGGAAGTCGAGCAGTTGCAACACGCTATCGCCGTTCTCGTTATTGTCGCGGTTGATGCTCCTGCCGTCCCACGCGCAATCGCTGATATGGATGTTCCCATGCCACAACTGGTGAATCTCGTCGCCTGCCCAGCCGATTTGAAGCACTACTACGGTCCGCTTCGTATTCCCGCCGGAATCGCCGGTGTCATTGACGCCCCAATGATACTCTGGGTATCCGCCGTTGTCTATGACTTCGACATAAAGATCGGCCACCGTGGCGGTGGAGCCAAGGTCGATGAAGTCCCCGAACGTAGGCAACGTGTCACACAGGAGCACATTGTTGCCATCGTCGATTTTAACTGCCGTCGATATGTCTGGCATATACACGCCGAGGTTGCCGGATGGCAGTTTCTCAATGTCGAACGGGAGTTTCTTCGCGCACAGGCCGCCGTCGATTTGAATTGACCATCCCATACCCTCCGCGTTCGTGGGCTTGTTAATGGCCGCGCGTATGCCGTTCGTGCCAAAAACCTCCAAGTCCTCCAAGATGTTTGCGATGCGGTTCATATTCCGCGTGTCGCACACCTTGTTTACCGGGTCGCCCTTGATGAAGCGCCGAAGCCAATTACGAAGAACCATCCCTGCGCTCCTTTCCGCGCGTTACTCGTTCGCGGCTTGGGATGGGTCTGGAACGACCTCCTCCCAATCTCCATACACCGTGACCGTGACGGTAGCCTCCCACCACGGGCCGTCGGACCGCCTTATCTCGTATGGGTTGACGATTGCGCCGCCTTGGGCGCCAGCCGCCGTGATAACAGCCGCCTTGACGTCCGTGTACATGCCCTTGTAAAACGTGGTGGTCTCGGTCACGGTGCGCCGCCACGTTTTATAGGATTCGCTGATTCCGCCCTGCGCGTCGATGGTAGCGTTTGTAAAGAAGGATTGCGTGTACCCGCGCTCCTCCATTGTCATTGTCACAAGACAGGATGAAGCCATGTGTGCCTCCTATTTCGCACGGAGCAGGGCTTTGAGGTCGGCCTCCAAGTCCTTCAGCGTCTTGGCGGAATCGACCTGCGCCTTCCATGCGGCCTTTTCCTCCGCCTCGCGCTGTTTGCGGAGCGCTTCTTGTTGCCGGGCGAGTTTCTTGGCGTCCTCAAATGCCTTCTTCTGCGCTTCCCAATTCTTTTTGAACTCTACGTCAGACTTGGACAGTCTCCCGTGCCATGCCGGGTTGTCGAGCTTCTTCTGGATCCGTTCATAGCGGGCGATGGCCTTGGGGTCATCCCAGTTCCCCGCGATGCCGTCTCTTCCGATGCCGCCGCCTCCATAGCCGCCGCGTCGCTCAAACCTCCGGCGCGCCCTTACGTCTGCGTCGGTCGGGATTTGAGCTTGCGCGGCGTCTTTCGCCGTCTGGAGCAGTCTTGCGGTTTCGGCCTCCTCTTCGCGGATGGCCTTTAGCTTGGCGCGATGCGCGTTCTGCTCTTCCGCCGCCGCCTCGCGCGCGCCTTCAACCTCGTCGCGCTTAGCGTCGATTGCGGCCTGCCGAGCCTCGCGGGCGTCCTGCTTTTCCTTTTCGCGCGCCGCTTTCTCTTCTTGCTCTGCCTTCTTGAGCGCTTCAGCGCTTGCCCGTTCAGCGTCCTTCTGCCCATTCCGTATTTTTCTCGTTTGTTCGGCAATGCGAAGTTGCTCTTCTTGCGCTTGCAGAGTTTCCTTCTGGATTTTCAGCTTTTCTTCTTCAGCGGCATCATCTTCTTCTGCCGCCGCATTCTTTTTGAGCGTTTCACTCGCCTTGCGCACAGCCTCCTCGCCTACCTTGCGCCGTGCGTCTAGCGCCGCCATTTCGCCGTTCAATATTTCCTTGGCGTTATCGCGCGTCCGTTTTGTCGTGAAACTCCAAAATGAAGCCGCCAACGTGCCCGCCAGTTCCTTCTGCCTTTCGCCGGGCATTGAATTACGTATCAACCCATAGGCGTCAGGAAGGACCTCTTTCTCAATAATCTCCTTGTCCTTCGACCGTTGCCTGCGTCTTTCCTCGATGTCAAGCAACTTTTGTTCGTTTTCAGCCCGTTTTCGCTCCATCTCCGCTAATCGTTCTTCATAGCGGAGCTCTTCGCGGCGGTTGGATATCTCTTTGTCGCTTGCGCCGCTCCTCGCCATCCTATTGATTTCGCGCTCGTGTTCGAGTGACAGGTTCGCCGCATCGTTTTCGTATTCCGCGTTGCGGACGGTCGCGTCGTTCTTGTGGCTCCGGTTGAGATTGTCCCACCCGTCAGCGATGAACCTGAATACGCGGGTGAACGATTGTTTCATTGATTCCGCGGACGCCTTCCAATTATCAGCAACTGCGAGCGCGGTTTCCTTCGCCCTAAGCGCGGCATCATCCAAAATCGCTTTTACGACCTTGGCCCATTCCCGTATGGCCCGCGTCGCCATGTCCCATGGCGCGCCAAGAGACCCTTTAAGCGCATCCATTGATGCCTGCGCCGCGCCGTTAATCGACTTTAGAGAGCCCTTGACGCTATTCCATAAACCAGCGATGGCCTGTTTTGCCTGTTGGACGCCTCGGTTCTTGAATACGGTGTTGATTACGAAGTCCACAACATTGCCAGCCATCATTCACCGCCTTTCTTTTCCGCCGCCTCGGCCTTGTGCGCTTCCCGCACATCGCGCACGTATTGCGCAAGGATGGCGAGGGCTTCGGCAGATTCATCGACCCGCGCCCCGCCAAGCGCGTTCTTGAGACGCATCCCGCGCGTGACAAGCTCTGCAACGTAGGTCATTGAGCATTCGCGCTCCCAGAAGTCTGGCGACCCGCCGCAAAGCGCGCAGGCGTCTTGCGCGAGGGCCGATTCCGCAACGCGGCTCGGGTCGTTTGCATCGCGCTTCTGCTTGTCAGACAGGACGTGTATTTCGTCGCCGTTCACATCGGCTATGGCTTGGGCCAGCTCGGCCAATGTGCAACGGAGGCGGGATGCCCACAGGCGAACAGCGACGCGCGCGCGGAATCCCCTTGTCTCCGCAAGGTCGGAGTTGTGCCCATGCGCCATCGCGTAAGCCATGCAATAGACCTCCATCTTCACGGATGCAGTTGCCCACCTGGCCTCCATGATTTCCCCATACCATGTGGACGCGGCGATTGTGAGCGGCCAAAGCCAGACGCCGCCAACTTCAACGGGAGCGCCCTTACAGAGGCTTACGCCGGACTTCGGGGCTTCCACGTCGAGGGAGAGCTGTTGTATGTACAGCACCTCCTGCGGTGAGGGTTCTATCCCTTCGCCCCGAAGCCCGTCGATTGCCTGTTCAGCAGTACCTGTGAGCTTCCAAAGCATGGACTATGAGTTGCTTTGGCTCTGTGGCGTATTCCGCGCGAGGTTCTTTGTCGCGGAAGCGGATGCCGCGGGAAAGCCGTTGTAGGTCTTCGTCATAGACGGGCCGCTCGTCACATCCCAGGTTGAGTTGTTCGGGACGGAAATGCCGCTACCGGCAACATCGAGGGACGTTTCGGCGCGCCCGTTCGTGAAGGCATAGCCCTTGAGCGAAACCGCGCCCGTCGATGCGTTCACATTCCATAGCGGAGAGAACTGGCACGAGTAGGTGAGGCTTGAAGACTGGATGTAGCCGTGCGGGTCTGGCGTGAATGCATCAGCCACGTTCTGCGCCTTTTTCTTGCCCTCGACGGCGGACAACGAGGCGGTGTAGGTCGCGCCCGCGTCGCATCCCGTTATGCCGGAGTACCAGCGCAAATTGATTTTCGGAAAATCGCCCTGCGCCGTGCTGATGCCGACGGATTCGATTCCGCCGCTTCCGCCGAGAACCACGGTTGATGGAACTGCCGCAGTCGAGCAGTCCACTACAAGCGTCGCCTCGCAGACGGTGATTCCGGCATCTGCGCCGAAACGGGCGGTTTCAACCACGTCCCCCCACTCATCGTTGAGCTCTGCCGTGTCGCCGACATACGGCTCCTCTGAATACGATTCGATTGTCAGCCCCGAGCTTGCGAAGGCGCCCGGGAGCGTTACTGAACCAACGCCAATGCCCATGTTTACTTATCCTCCAATGGTCTCTTGCGGTAGTCGCCGCAGAGCATTCGGCATGAGGTCGCCTTGATGCGTCCGCGAAGCGAACAGTCAACGTATGCCAGCGTGTAAACGCAACCGCACGGGCAGTCGTAGTCCTCCCAAGAGAGGCCGTTTCGGTGAACGCAGTCGGTCATGCCCTCGAACTTCACTTTCACGCGCGGCTTTGGCGCGGCGGTCTTTCCATCTTCGCCTGTCATAGCGCTTCCGCTCCCGTGAATGTGCGCGTGAACTCGGCGGAACGGTAATGGATGTCTTGAATCTGCTCGTCTGTGACGCCGCCAGTCTGCACCCACCCTTCGGCGGGAGGAATCGGGACGGCGTTTGTGGTTTCGCCTGTGACAGTTTCAATGCCGCCGTAGAGTTCGCAAGCAACGACCTCGTTCTCTTCGTCCGTCAAAACTGCCTGTTCCGCCTCAAGCGCGTATGTCGAGGAACGCCCTCCATCGCCGCACCATGAAGGAACGACGCCGAAGCCGGAGGGGAACGCGAGGGAAGGCGTGAATGTCAGCCCGTCACCTGTTGCCCAATGCTCCGCGTCGCCGTGTCGGTGTCCCACAACCGTCACAACGGGCCACGCCTCGCATGAATGCTCGACGCGCACAGATTGGATGCGCCAGCCGTTGATTGTCGCGCCGACCGCAGGGGTTGTGAACGTCGTTCCAGCGGCCTTGTGGATGTGATAGACTTCCGTCCTCGCGGTTCTCGGCTGATAGGCGGAGGTCGCGCAGGGCGCGAAGCCACCCATGCCGTCCGGCGACACGAAGCGCACCTTTGAAAGCTGTTCGTTCGCAGACTGTATCTCGCCCTCGTCGTAGTCGAAGCGGGAAACTGGATTGAAGAATGTCGCCATGACCGCCTATTCCTCCGCCGTCTCTTCGGTTTTCCCGCCCGTGATGACAACCGCTTGCGAGTCGATTTGGCACGTCCACACTACGCGGGGGCGCGGTTCGCCTTGGAATTGTTGCTCTTCGGCCGTGATTAGGCCCACGGACGAGATTCTGAGCAATTCCACGTTCTCGGTGAGGTCGCGGCGGGGGAGGGCGTTCACAACGCGCGCGACGAAGTCCCATACAGCCTCCCGCGTCAGCGCGCTCACGTACACGCGCGCCGACATCGGGAACGTCGGCATCGAATGGGACGAGAGGAAGCTGGTGTCGTTCGAGTTGCTTCCCGTGAACTCGAAGCTCATGCAGGAAGGGTAGGGGAGTTGCGGCCCGATAAAGGCCGTGCGCCCGAACGTGTGTCCTGTCGCCTCCGCGATGTACACGCAACAGTCGATTTCCGCCTTGGAAAAACAGTTGAGGATGGTTTCAGCCATTGTTGAGGTTCCTTGCCGCCTTTGCTATTTCAACGTCGAGGTTGTGGAGAATCGTCCGGTTTGAGTCTCGCACGGCGCGAGAGATGAACTTTTCATCGGCCTGCGGTCCTTTTGCCACGGTGCCGAGGCCGCGCTTGAACCACTTGACGCCCTTCTGGTCATGGATGTACTTGGCGTATGCCTGCGCCTTTGCGCCCTGCGGAATGAACACGGAGAAGCCGTTTCCGTCCGCTTTCGCGTCGATTGAGCGCATGAGGTCGCCGGGGCGCTTGCGATGGAAGCCCTTTCTGTGCTTCTGCCGCCTCTTGCCTTCGGCCTTACGCGCGGCGTTGACCTGCGCTTGGGTGGGGGATATGGGGCAGTAGAGCTTCGCGGTTTTCTTCACGGCCTTTGCGGACGCGATGTTGGCGCGCCGAACTGCGGCCTTGACCTCGGCGCTTGCGCGCTCTAGGAAGCCCTTTGCAACGGTCACATCCCTGCCTATGACGATTTCCACCATGACGCTAAAGCCGCCGCGACGAGGAGGGGTCCTGGTTCCTCCTTCGCCGCGGCGTCGATTTCAGGTCCTTTCCAACTCTCAACAGGCCGCATTGTCAACCCGACGCCTTAGACGAGCGCGCCGACATAGGACTTGTCGGAAGCGTGAAACATTACGCCCGTGGCGTCGCAACCGTCATCGTGCGCGCCTGCGGGGAAATCGTTGAACTGCGTCCGCCACACGTCGAGCCATTCCTTGCAGCCCTCGTAGAGAATGTGGATGTCGCCGTTCTCGAAGATGGCCTCTAGGGGCGCAAGTTTTGCGGCCTTGTCGCCTGTGAGGTGGGATGCCTTGATTAGCCGGTTTGGCAGGGCGCGGCGCAGGGTGTTGTAGGCGTCCTTGTACGCGCCGAAAGCCTCGACATACTGAACCACCGTCGGGCCATCCGTCATTGCCGTGGCGCGTATCATGGCATCGCGGGCGGGGGCCTCGGCCTGTATGGCCTTCATGTCAGATATCCAGAGCGACTTGCGTATGACGCCGTTGCCGAGGTTCAGCTTTGTCACGCAACCTTTGACGCCCCACGTCCAGTCTGGATCGTCTTTGTCGCGCTCCTTCGTCGAGGAGGCCAAGTCCCAGCCTCGAATCTCGCGCGTCTTGGGCCAGCCTTCGCGGGTGTAGTGAATGACAACCTTGGACGTGTCGAAGCGGTTGCCGCCCTCGACAATTGGGTTGCAGTCTAGGAGCGCGTGCGCCTGTACGCCGAGGACGGTTCTCTGGGCGTCGTACCACTCGCACGGGAACATTTCGGGAAACAGGTAGTCCCACCCGCCATCTCCCGGCTGATGCGCGGGGAAAGTCAACTGCTCGAACTGCGGGAAGGTCGGGTCCTCGGCCATGTACTTGAGAATGCGGCCGCGTATATCGTCCACGTGCCACGGGGTGGCGGTGACGATGACGATTGAGGCGGGGGCGTTCTGGCGCGTGAGGAGGTCGTTTCTAAAGGCGTCCCACGTGCGCTGTCGGTACACGTCGCTTACCGCTTCCGCGCGGCTCTTGCAGTAATCGTCTAGGACGATGAGGTTGCCGCCCTTGCCGGTGATTGCGCCGCCGAGGCCGACCGCCGTTATCTTGCAGAACGAGTCTTTGATGCGCCAGTTGGAGGACGTTCCTTCTGGAATGCACTTCGGGAACAGCTCTGCGTACCGTTCGCCCATCATGTTTCGTTGCGTGAGGCGCGAGAAGTCCTCAACGAGCGACGCGCCGTAGCCGCTCATGATGACTGAGGGCTGAAGGTCGAAGCAACGTCCAAGGAAATAGGCTGGGAGCGCCACGGAACAGATTTCGCTCTTGCCATGCCGGAATGGGACTGCGATTAGGAGGAACGTGCTCCTCCCTTCGCGCCAGTCCTCTATCGCGCGGGTGAGGCGGTCACAGATGGCGCGCGTGTGTCGGCCCACGACGAACGGGGTCGGCTTCTCCCAAGTCCAGAGCATGAAACTAAGGAGGTCGCTCCTCGCGTACCTCCGCGCAAGTTCGCGCTTGAGTTCTTCATCCGTCTGCGGCCGTTTCACCTTTTTCCAAGCTGGCTTTCGCATTCTGCCTTTCGCGGATGATTTGTTCAAGCTCTTCGGTCGGTATGTCTGCGCTCGGTGAGGTGCGCACGTTCACGTCCGTTTGTTCGCCGTAGCCGCGCTTCTTGCCCCACGGGCTGACTTGCAAGGTGAAGCGGACGGCCCAAGGCTCCCCCTGCGCGGTGGCTTTGAGGAGCGCCGACTCGGCTATGTCCACACGATGCTCGTACTCGGAGTCAATGACCTCCTGTAGCATCGGGGACCGCTTGATGCGCTGGTTCAGCTGGCTCCTAGAGAAGCCAAGCCTCTTCGCCGCCGCCGACTGGACCCCGCCCGACTTGCGCAGGGCCTCCGCTATCTGTTCGTCCTTGAGTCTTCTGCCGCCCATTATGCGTTTTCTTTCTCTGTTCCTGCTCTATACGCGCCCGCGCGTGTAGGGACGGGTTGTTTTTGTTGCTGAAAATCACGGCGTCGAGTTCCGGGTGCTGTGCGACGATATCCCTCCACCACTTAGACGCCCACGCTCTCGTCTTTGGGTCGGCGCCCTGCGTGACGCGGGCGACGTCTGCTAGGGATGCCGACAAAATGTTGAATATAAACAACATATCGTTTGTCTTGAGGTCGCGGAGGTATTGAAGGAGCCGCACTCCGCCCAGAATCATAGCCTCCCGGATGGTCTGGTCTGACGGGTCGATGGTTCCGTGAGCGTCGGCGTTCTGCTCCCGCAGGTACTGTTCCGTTGCGGCGCGGACGGTTGCAGCCGTTTGCGCGCCCATTCCGGCGTCAAACGAGACGATTGTCCGGCCTTTATTCGTGAGATTGTCGATATTCGCGTTAGCCGCGCAGTCGAGGCAGGCTTTCAGCTTGGCATCGCTAGGCGGCTTGCCATCCCAATGGCAAGTGTGGCATTCCGGCATTGTGGAGACCGCTCCTTTCTGTTGCGTTTTGCGTCCTCGCTTATGCCGGGGCGTCAACGGGCTTCTGCCTTGCGACGAGATAGTTTTCGATGTCATGGAGATAGTTAGAGACGCGCACGGCGTCGGCGGCGTCCTCCACAAAGATTGTTTCGCCGCTCCATCGCTTGCCCTTGCGTTCCGCGACGATGGCTAGGAAGGACCTGCCCTTGAACGCGCCGTACTTCTTCTCCATAGCGGCGAGCTTTCTTTTGAGAAAGGCGTTTTCGTTCTCAAGTTGGCGGATTTCCGTGTTAGTCATAGAAGGGTTGCCTCTTTCCTTGGCGCGCCCACGACGATGGGCCTCCGCTTGTCATCGCCAATCATGGGGCATACCACGAAAAGCTCGTAGATACGGGACACGATGCGCTGGCCGAACCGTGCGGAGAGGTCTTCGGCTGAAAGGTTGGTTGTGACGATGGACGGGTACTTGCATACGCGGCCCCGCTTCTGCGTCTGGGAATAGTACCAGCACAGGAAGTCTGCGACGGGGTTGTACAGGACGCCGTACTCGTTGGAGGGGCGTTCTGCGCCGAGGTCATCCAACACGAAGCCGCGCTCGTAGATTTGGCCGACGGTGTAGTGGTCTTTGACATCGAGCCATCCTACGTTAACGGGGTTGGCGCAGTCGATGAAGTCGAGCGCGAACCTTCGGCTACGGGAGAGGATGCGGGCGGCGAAGGTCTTGCCGCAACCGCACTTTCCTTGCAGGAGGAGGTCGCGCATGGGATTGGCGGCTAGGGCCGTCGCGTAGGCTTCGCACACGCGGTCGAAGTCTTCGCCTGCGACGGATGGGAGAAAGCCACCCGCCGTGAGGCGGGAGGCGACGTTATCGCGGACTTTCTCAGAATAGGCTGGCATTGCGCTTCCTTTCCTCTTCGGTCGGCGGGAGGTAGTTGTCTGGACGGCGAGTTGCGGGCTGGGGGCGCGTGGGCTTGGGTTGCGCCGAGTACTGCGGAATGTTCCGTATCCAAGTGGCGGCGGAACAATGCCAGTTCTTCATCTTCCCCCACTTTTTACCGATTATCCAACCTCTTGCCTCCCAGTAGTTCCAAAAGGCTTCGCCTTCGCTTTCCGGGACGCTTTTAGTCTTGAAATACGCCTTGACGGCCTCAATGTCGGGAGGTATGAAAGTGCCGTCCGCAGAAGCGGTTTGCACTCCCCCCTTAACCCCCCTCCACGCACTCTCATTAGTATTCTCTATATTCTTATTAGAACTAGGATTACTTAGTTCACTTGCCGCGTGTGCGCGCGCCTGTGCGTGAGAGCGGACGATTTCGGCCACAGCCTCGTCAGTCGAGTAGGTGTTGAGAATGACGGCCCATTCGAGGTCGCTGAAAGTGAGTGTGTGCATCTCCATGTGGATTCTCCGTTCTGTTGTTTGGCCCGCGCCGGAGGTCTGCGTGAGACACGGCGCGGGCTTGTGGACGGTTTACCACGGCAGGGGGTCATTGCCCTCGTCGAAGACGTCATGCTCGCGCTCGGCCTCTTCCGCCTCCTCGTCGGTGAGGAGTTCGGACTCGGCGCCGTTTTCGGCGGTTTCGGGCGTTGCTTCGGTTTCGGGCTCCGCATCGACGAACGTGGAATCGCCGCTAGGGGCGTTTTCCGGCGTTTTGAGAGGGGGGCTGGCCTTCTTGGGTGTCTTTCCCTTGCCCATCGCCTTGAACGCGCTCTGGGACGCCCTTTTGAAGGTTTCCTCGGCAGTCTCCTTTTTCGCGCCCTTGTCTTCCGGCTTCTCCTCCTCGCCGAACCAGTCTTTCGGCTTGCTCATGCCGTCTTTGATTTGCCCTCCGGCGTGATGGCCTCCCCGACGGACGCCTCGATGGTTTTCTTGCATTCCTCGATGGCCTCCTCTACGATGTCGCCCGGCACAACCGCGAGGATGCAGGCGCGAACGCGCCGCGCGCCATTGTTGGCGACCATCTCGTAGATGTCGCGCGGATCGGTAACGAGGTAGTCGCCCTTCTTCGTGTGGCGGATGTGGCTGACGAAAAACGTTTTCGTGACGCGCGTGTTCGTCTCGTAGTCAACCGCGAACGCCTCGCAGACGGAACCATTGTTCTTCTGCTCTATCTCGCGGACGCAGAACGCCATGTTGCCCCAATTCTGGGCGATTGCCTCCGCGAGGCGGATTGATGGCCCCGTGACCTCGGTTCCGCCGCGCGTGTAGGTGTAGATTGCGGCCTCGGCAAGACGGGTGCGGGAGCACGCCATCTTGATTTTGTCGAGGGCGAGGATGGTGTTTCTGGGAAACGCCTTGGCTATCTGCATTTGCGTGATGACCTCGGCGGCTTCACGGGACATTGAGATTGCCGCCGCCGCGTTCTGCGGCTGGAGGCTAGCGCCGCCCGTGAGCGCTACTGCGTTAGTGTTGTCTTGCATGGTGGATTACTCCTTGTTGCTTGGTTGTGTGAAACATCAGAACGGCGGATAATCGCCTTCTGAAGAGGTTGTTTGAGGAACGGCCTCCTCTGCGGGAGGAGCGGATTCCTCCTCTTTCTTGGCTAGGGCGATTGCGCGCCCCGACAGGTTCGTGTACGGCTTGCCCTTGAACTTGGACGGCTTCGATTCAATCTTGAACTCGACCACCACCACGTCTCCGGCCCGTATATTCTGGACAAGGTCGGCCCGGTCTCCCCACCAGTCAACCGCGACTTGTGCGGGATATTCGGCTTCGGCCTCCTCGAAAACAAGTGTGCGCTTGCGCGTCGGCGTATTGCCGAAGGTTATGGTCTCTTCGGCCATTACGGTCACGACACGCGCGTTGAGTTTGTGGATAATCATTGCTGGCTTTCCTCCATGTTCTGCGCTTCTGCGTCTTCTTCGATTACGATGCGGACGAACTCCTCCGGCCCGTATGCCTTGCGGAGGTCGAGGCGCGTGACTTGCGCATCGTCCCTCCATACATGGGCGCGGGTCGCGGCGTCGAGAACGGTCTTCGCCATGTTGTCGAGGTCGGGACGCGTGGTCTTGGGCGTGATGGCCGCCCGTGCCTTTTTGCTCCATGACTTGGGAGCGGCGAAACAGAACGTGACCATTACGCGGACCGGCCCCTCGAACGGCTTGAACCCCCTCGGCCTCCCCGACAGAATCACCGCCCAATACAGGGACATGGCGCTCTTCACCTTGCCCTTCGTGTAATAGCGCGGTCGCCCGCCGACAACCATCAGCCCCTTCTGCTGGGGAGTGGCGGTCGGGATTTCGATTCGCGCGAAGGCGTTGATTCTGTTTTCTGTGGAGGAGTTCATTCCTTGGATTCGCCCCTATATGGCGAGTTTGAACGTGCGGAAGGGCTCGCCCGTGACCGTGAATTTCTCCACAAGGTCGGCGGGCGCGTGGAGTTCCGCCGCGACGGACTTCCACGAGGTTGTCTTGCGGCCTTCTGATTGCCGCCAAGTCAACAGCGTCTTGCCATCCTCGGCCTTCATCGTGTCGGCGTCTTGCATTGCGTTCTCAAGGTCGGCACGTATCGCGGAGGCTTCAGCATCAAGCTCGGCCTTGGCCGCCTCGATGGACTTGAGCTTCTTCACGGCTTCGACCTGCGCCGGAGTCGCCGTGTAGATTTTGCCCTTCTCGCGGACGCGCCATACTGCTTTCGCATCTTCTTCGCTGACGCAGGGCGGCGGCTTGTTGGCGGCGACGTACTCATCCCACCACCAG
>CADCCQ010000022.1 GCA_902799955.1 uncultured bacterium
TGCGGGCTACGGACTGGTCGACTTGTCCTTTGCGGGAACCACTGCCCAGAGTCACGGTTGGTGGCGCATGGCGCCGCTCTGCTGCGCGGCGTTCTTCTTTTTGAAGGTTCTCGCAACGTCGTTCACGGTCGGCTCCGGCGGCTCCGGTGGCGTGTTCGCGCCGGCGCTCGTGTGCGGCTGCGCGCTCGGACTCGGCACGGGGTTCTGGTATCAGGATGTCCTGCCGTCCTGGGCGGGCATCGTGCCCGCCGAGTTTGCGCTCGTGGGCATGGCAGGATTTCTCGCGAGCACCATCCGCGTGCCGATCACGGCCATCGTGATGGTGGCCGAGATCAGCGGCAACCACGAGCTGCTCATGCCCGCGATGTGGGTGTGCGGCATCGCCTTTTGGCTCAACAACGGCTGGAGTCTCTACCGCAGCCAGGTCCACGACCGCGAATCCTCCCCGATCCACTCCTGACAGGAGATTCCAATGAGACTCAAGTTGGGAACAGGCGACACGACATACACGCTTACGGATGACGCCCCGGCGTTCGTTTCGTGATGTCCACCTCTCGACGGAAACCTTCGGCGAGATAAAACACAACGCCTAAGTGCAGGAAAGAATAATGAAGAACAACACTTGTCATGTTAATGTTGGCAACCTGACAGCCAAGATCATTTTGCCGCTGCTCATGGTAACACTTGGGGTGCGTGTGTACGCAAGGACGCTCCTTGTGCCGACGCAGCCGGTGTCGCCGTATGCGGACACGGAGGTCTCCACCAACGTCGTGATCCAGACGGGGCGTACGGACGTGAGGGACGTGAAGATACGGCTGCAACTGGACGGGACGCCGACGAACAATCTTGAAATCGCGTTCGGATGCGACGCGAACACGAACGGCGTGCTGGACGTGTCGGAGATCGAGACGGTTTACGGCTGGCGCGCGGGGCGGTACTTCGTCGAGAACGTCCGCCACTGGGAGCGGATTGAAACGGAAGCCGCCGTAAACGCCCTGTGCGGCGTCCTGGACGTCCATTTGGAACACGGCCCGGACTTCGCGCCGAGGCGTTTCACGGCCACGTGCGGGGGCGAGACGGCCTTTGCCGGCCTTTCCACCACGCCTCCCCCAACGTGGCTCTTCAGGCGCGAATGGAACATGGCGCGCGTAGTCCGGCGCGGCGCGGGAACGCCGTCCGAGTGGGTACGGTGTGACGTGCGTCACAACTCCTTCGCGCTCAAGGTGAGGTAACGCCATGCTTTCACGACTTTGGATAGCGTTTCTCATTTCACTTTCGGGCATATTGACTATCGCGTGGCTTGTCGCGCTGATGCACGAGAAGGACATCCGCCCCGTGCGGGATATGGTGGGGTTCTTCAAGAAACAGTCGAAGACAGGGCGCGTCGTGTTCGGGATCATGTTCCTTGCATTCTGGCTCGTTGCCAGCATCAAGCCGGACGGCGGTGGTAGCGGCGGAGATTCTGGTGGCGGCGGCACGAACAATGTACAGATGGTGATTGGCTCCAGCAGCGGACTGGGAAATGTTGCCAATGTGGAAGTGTTGCCAATTACCAGTACCAATGCCCAATTGGAGGGAACTGCCCAATTGGGAAATGGCAACATTGGAACTGGCAACATTTCCACAATGGCAACATTAGTCATCACCTCGACGAATACGCTCCGCATGATTACCGCCGATGACTTCCGGCGCGGTTTCGTGATGACGCGCATCGGCACGGACGAGGCGTTTGATTTTGCCGCGCCGTCAAACGCCGTGGTCTGCGCCGACTGGCGTGCGTTCGGCGCGGCGACGGACTGGATTTACGTGGCCCTCACGAATTGGGCGTTTCAGGTCGCCACAAACGACGTGGACCGTCTGCGCATTTACGCCTTCGGCAAGATAGAGCCGCAGATAATGGAGTCCGGCGGCGAGATCGCCACCAACTACTG
The DNA here is from genome assembly GCA_902799955.1 of uncultured bacterium. Taxonomy (GTDB): domain Bacteria; phylum Verrucomicrobiota; class Kiritimatiellia; order RFP12; family UBA1067; genus UBA1067. The sequence goes on from CADCCQ010000022.1 coordinate 1,932, forward strand.
GTTCGCGCCGTTCATGGCGTCGCTCGGAATTGCACGGCAGGCGAACTGGGACTGGCTTGCCGAATCCGACAGGCCGAGCCAGCTGTGGCACTACGTCACTCCGTCGAACACGCTGCAAATCACATGGCAGAACGCCTTGCTCGACCGCGACACCGACACGCCGATTTCCTTCCAGATCGAGTTCAGGACGGACGGCCAGTTCACCTACCGCTACGACCTTTCGCGGTGCGGCGGTCGCGGGGCGACCGCCCTACCGGAGGGTGTCATCACAAATGTTGTTGTCGGCGCGGCGTTTGCGGGCAACGACTGGACGACGAACGCCATCCCCACCAACGTCACCTCGATGACGTTCTACCCGCTCTCCGCCGAGGACGCAGTAAACCACGATCCCGACAACGACGGCCTCGCCACCATCGACGAGCTGTTTGTGTACCACACCGACCCCCGCCATCCCGATTCCGACTACGACGGCGTTCCGGACGGCATTGAGATTGCCAACGGCACGAATCCCGCCGGTCGCGACAGCGACAATGACGGGCTTGTTGACGGCTCCGACCCCGATCCTTCCTCCGCCACGCCTCTCGACGACCTCGACGGCGACGGTATCCCCGACGCATACGAGACTTACTGGTTTGGCGGCACGAACGTCGTGGATTCCGCCGGGGAGTTCGGCGCAAACGGGTTCAACGTCGGATTTGAACTCGCGTCGGGAATCAGCCCGACGAACGGGGCAGAGGCGGCGTTCATGTCCATGAACCGCATCGCGGCGTGGAAGATCACGGACGGCTTCTTCGCGCAGAACGCCGCTGTCGCGAGCAACATCTACGAGCGGACGTTCCGCATCGCCCGCAACGGCGGGTGGGAGCAGTTCTTCCTCTCGTCGAGGCCCGACCGCGCCGGGGCGTGGCATCTTGAGGGGCTTGCGCTCGACTGGGAGGACTCGGAAGGCGAGTCGGGGACGGAAACGGCCTCCCCGCCCGGAGACAGCCTGTATCTCCCCGTCTCGACGAACGGCCCCGCGACGCTGACGATCCGGCTCCGCCGGACGGCGGCCGCGACGGCCTGCCGCTCGCCGCTCTACCTCCTCGCATACTCGCCGGCCGTCGAGGTCGGGGACGCTCGGCAGATAACGACGTCCAACGCCGTCTGGACGGTTGCGACCATCAAGGAGGAGACTTCCCTTGCCGTTTCGATAGACCGCTCGGAACGTCCGTGCAGGGCCGCCCTCTATCCGCAGGAAGCCAGCGCGGAACTATCGACGGACGGCGGAAAGCTCCGGCTCCAGGGCGACGGCACGCTCCTGGTGGACGCGCCGGGCGTGTACCCGCTTCCGAAGATCGACCTTCCGGCGCTTGCTCAGCCCGTTCTGCGCGGAAGTCCGCCGCTCCCCATGTCCGCGACGAACAGCTGCTACCTCGCGTTCCTGAACCCCCGCGTCTCCTACGGCGGCGGACACCACTCCGACGGTTCGGGACTCGACTACGATCCCGAATCTGGAACGTACTCCGAGACGTACGAATATCCGCTCGATTCGGGCTGCCTGTGGTGTTCGTGGCACTCCGACTCTTCCGGCGGATACGAGTGCGACTGCAAACCTGAAGTGTCCGTCGGGTTCGACATCTATGGCTATCCCGACATCGCCACGAATCTCACCGCGAACGGCGAGACGGCGACTGGAACGGTCTCGATAGGCGGCGAAAGCGTGTGGAGCGGCACGGCGACGCACGACGTGTCCACGGCGGGCGGCATGGAGGAGAAGGAGCTTCTGTCGGACGACGGATGCGACAACTGCGGCGGGTGCGAGGACGGGAACTGCGACGCCCTTGAGGGCGGCGAGCTCGGCTCGCTCAAGTTCCGCATCCCGCTCGGCGTGCCGCGCAAGGGGCAGGTCAGCGGCTTCGCGTGGTTCCTGACAGAAGAGCCGCTTGTAATTGGAATCGACACCCTGCAAGTCTTGTCGCGCGGCGACGCGCAGGTGACGGACATGTCCTCCGGCAGCGGACGCACGGTCGTCTGCGGCGACAACCGTGGACGGACGCTTGCGATACTGCCCGTAACAGACGGAATCGAGGTGACGATAACCGAAACCGCATCCGGCAATCTGGAGCACACGTGGCGCATCCTGAACGTGGACGGCTCGCCGTCGCGAATCCGCCTCTGGAAGATCAGCCGCCTCGACAACACGATGAGCGACGACACGTACGTCTATGAAAACGGAGGCTGGACGAAGTTCGACAACGTCTCGCAGACTTCGGAAGAACTCGTTTCAAGCGGCGACATCAACGAGGAGGGCTGGAAGCGCGAGGAGCGGATCGTCAGCGACGCATCCGGCGCGGTCCTTTCGCACACGGCAACGAAGTCGGAGCGGTTCGGGTCGTTCGCCAACGCCGTCATCCGCGAGACGTACCACGCCGAAAAGAACTGGAGCGGCAGCTGGAACGAGTCGTTCGCGTCGTACTACACGGACAACGACAACCCGAAGCGCAACGGGAACATCCGGCTCGAACGCGGCAACGCCCGTGCGTGGCGGTTCTGCGCCTACGACGCCGAGGGCAGAACGATCCTGACGCTCGACCAGCACAACGGCTCCTGGTGCCCGGACGGGATTCTTGACCACATGGACGCCGATGCATTCGACGGCCAGGACGTCCTTCAATGGCTGGGCGGCCAGTGGTTCACGGCCGTCGCCACGGTCAGCGACTACACGCCGCTTGCAGGGGATGACGCCGCTGCCGAAGACGCGGACAAGCCCCGCACCGTATCGCGCTACCTCGTCGAGAACGGCACCGTCACCCTCATCGGACGCACCCGCGCCCGCTACACCCACATCACCCGCGACGGGTTCCCCGCCGTCAAGCGCGAAACCTGGCGCACTGGGACAACGGGCGTCCCGCCCGTTGACGCCTACTCCTACGAAATCACCTGCTCCGACACCGACCCCGGCGTTCCCCTCGTTCTTCGCGGCGCGACAATCGAATCCCTCGACGAGGATGGCACTCTCGAACAGAATACCTACACCATCTCCAACGGCGTCCTGTCCCAGACGTCCCAAAAGTCCTATATGTCCCAGCCGTCCCCCGTTGCCACCGCATCGGAGCGTTGCGCCATCTACGGTAGCGTCCTGCGCGAGTGGAGCGTCCACGCGGCGAGTGGCATGTCGTTTGACGAGAGGTGCCACCTCTACGACGACAAGAACCGGCTGCGCTCGACGATCCACGCCGACGGCTCGTCCACGACGAACGCCTACTCGTGCTGCCGCCTCCTCTGGAGCCAGGATCGCGCCGGGCGCAAGGTTCTGAGAAGCGCGGTGACGGGCGAAGACCACCTCTACTACGCGGTGGAGGAGGTGTCGCTGGGGCAGTTGCCGAATGCCAACGGCAACGCTGCGGGATACGCGCCATACGAGAACTACACGTCGGGCGACAACCACTACCGCGTCACGCAGCACTTCATGGACGCGCTCGGACGCGAGACGAACACGGTCGTTCGGACTTGCAAGGCGCAGGGCGCGGCGGTGAACCGCGACTGGACGTGCAGCGGCTGGCGGACTTCGGAGACAACGGCATACCCCTACGGCGTGTCCGACTACGAAGTTTCCACGGACATGCGCGGAAACGAGACGACGACGATCCGCCGCGCATATTCCGACTGCGACGAGGTGGAGACGGTCGAGTCGAACAAGACGACAACGGCGACCACCTACCGCAACGGCGCGTCCAACGTGTACGAGGAATGGGCGGACTGGAGATGGAAGCATACTTCCCGGACGAGTTCGTATGGCGCGGACGGATGCAGGATCGACACGACGACGATAATGGCGTCCGACCATGCCGCCGTTACGGCGCAGACCATCTACCGCGACTTCCTCGGGCGCATGGTGCGGGCAGTCCGCCCGACGTCAGACGTCACCTACACATACGACGGCGCAAGCCCGCGCGTCCTGTCGGCGACGGATTCCATATCGGGCGAGACAGTCACCCGCCTCTACAACGACCTTGGCGAGGCCGTGGGGCAGGTGAAGAACGGCGTCACCAACCGCACCGACACGACATACGAAGTGTCCTCCAACGTCCTCTGGCGCGTGACGACGCAGACGACGGCGGTAGGGTGCGTTGTCCCAAACGCGCCGCCGGGAGGGACGCGCTCCGTCGCGTCCGTCACGAAAGAGCGCCTGACCGGCCTCTCGGACGAGCTGCGGAGCGAGACGTTTGAATACCGGAACGGCGCGCTGGCGCTCCACACGCACTCCAGCTTCGATCCGACGAACGCCATCCTCACCGAGGTTTCAGAGTCCGCCACGACCGGCACGACGACCACGAAGAGCAAGTACGGAGTCGTGATCGAGACGACCACGAGCGCCGGAACGACCACGAACTTCTTCGATCCCTACGGGCGCGTGTTCTACACGGAAAAGGATGGGCGAAGCGTTGACTGGATCGGCCGCAACGACTACGGCGATGTCGAAGAATACGACACGTTCCATTCCGAGGGGAACGCCTACTATGCCGAGTTCTACGGCTACGATTCCTTCGGCAACCGCATCGTCGCCACCAACGCCCTCGGCGCGGTGACTTATTCCGCCTACGACGCGGAAAACCGCCTTGCCGAATCCGGCGGCGCGACCTATCCCGTCCGCAACGGCTACGACACCGACGGCCGCAGAACCTCGCTCACGACCTTCCGCGATGCGGGAGGGCCGGGCTCCGTCCCGGCCGCCGCCGGCGACACAACCTCTTGGACCTTCGACCCCGCGACCGGCTTCTGCACCGTCAAGACCTACGCCGACGGCTCGACCGTAGCCTACACCCGCACGCCAGACGGATTTCTTCTGCGCGAGACGAAGCCGAGCGGTGCATGGAAGGAGAACGTATACGATGCAGCACGGCAGATCGTCGGCGTCGTTTCCAGCGACGGCGCACAGGACGCGTCCATGCAGCGTGACGAGTTCGGACGAGTAATGACGGAGTCTAATTCCGTTGCGTTTGCGGAGTATTCGCTGGATGACTGTTGGGGCGCGACGAACGAGACACAGACTGTCGATGGCTTTTCCGTTTCCTTCAAGCGCGAGTTCGACGCATACGGGCGGATTGAGCGGTTCGCCCGTATCGGCGGAGAGGAGTCCATGTTCGGTTATGCGCCGCATGGGGCTATTTCCACTGTCTCAAATGGTAACGTCGTTGTGGAATATGCTTTCACGGGCGATGTCCTTGATGCAGGCTATGCGCTTGCTGTGCAGCGCGGGGCAGACTTTTCGCGAGAAGTGTTCCGGCATGACTATCTGAGAAATTGCATTGTCGCCGTTTCTAACCATTGCGGCAATGTCTCGCAGGGGCTTGAGTATTCCTACGATGCGTTGCAACGCCCGATAGCACGCAATTTGGATTCGTTTGCGTACAACGACCGAGGGGAGGTGATTTTCTCACGCAGAGGCGCAGAGAACGCAGAGGAGACGTACTCCTACGACGACATAGGTAATCTTGTTTCCAATTCGCTGGCGGACATAACCAATGCGTATGTTTCCAACAATCGCAACCAATATATGAGCATCAATGAAACCTCTGCGCTCTCCGCGTTTTCGCGTGAGACATCTTACGACCTCGATGGCAACATGACGCGGCACGGCGAATGGACTTACGCCTACGATTCGGGCAATCGCCTCGTTTTCGTTGCGTCTAACGGAATCACCGTAGCCTCGATGTCATACGATACGCAGGGACGCAGGGTTAAGAAAGTCGCCGCAGACGGAACTCACCGTTACTTCTACGACGGCTGGCTGCTTGTGTACGAGCATGTCGTTCGTCCGAACAACACTACAAACGAAATCGAATACGTCTGGGGCAAGGATATTTCAGGCACACGTGACGGCGCGGCGGGAATCGGCGGGCTGCTTTACCTCACTGTCTCCAACTCCTCCACTCCCAACTCCTCCACTCAACAACTCTACATTCCATGGTACGATGCCTACGGTAACATCCTCGGCTACCGCGATGCACAGGGTAATGTCGTTGCCTCCTATACCTACGACGCCTTCGGCAACATAATCGGTCAGTCAGGCCCAATGGCAGGCGCTTTTGCTTTCCGCTACTCGACTAAATACCTCGATTCCGAAAACGGCCTATACTACTACGGCTACCGCTACTACAAGCCACAGATTATGCGCTGGCTGACCGAGGATCCTATTGGCGATGATGGGGGGCTGAATTTATATGCAATGTGCGAGAATGATACAGTTCTTTATCATGATGCATTAGGAGAAGCACGCATGATTACAGGATCTCTGTTTGCATTGAAGGGAACAAAGCGAATTATTTTCAGCGGATATAATCATGCACGAAACATCATTCGGCTTGTTGACAAATTGAACAACATTTATGTGGCTGGACAGAAAGTATATGATGCAAAAATCTGCGATCTTGTAACCACCCCTGTTTCGTCATTGAAAAAGGAAATTGCCGCAAATGCAAATAATGTCTACATAATCGCACATGGTGGCCTTGTGATTAACAACAAGGTCTTTCGCGGCAGACATTATTTATGGAACGAAAGCGATAGCGTAGATGAGCGCATTTTTCCGACGGGAAAACCGCCGGGAATAGATGTTCATTCTTTGGGTGTAAACATGGATAATGTATTTGGATGCTACATAAGCGCAGCTGTCAGAAAAGTTCCGAGTCGTACACTCTGGAGAACTCAATACACGAGTAGTGTTGATGATTACGGTAGGATGTACGAAGCACTTTACAGCCGTCTTGCGAGATATGCCGTTAATCCGCAACCCTCAAAGTGTCCTGTGCGTATTAGAATATTCGAGGGAGAAAACGCCAATGAGTCAAATAAGTCTTACGCCGAAACCGAAAATGCCTTGAGAAAACATCCAATAAGAGATGAGGAGGAGTATAAATGACGAAGCTGTTTGTTCACCTATGGGTAATTCTATGTTGCGGATGCATTGATGTATGCTGTAATTCAGAAACAGTTGCCATCACATTTGTCGATTCTGACAACGTAATTGTCAAGGGAGAGGTATACGATGTTTCTAACAAAGAAAAGAGCTTTAGAATGCGTTGCGGGATAAAAAGTGCACGAGAACTGGTTTTTGAACATGTAGAAAAGGCATCGGCGAGGACATTATGGAATATTATAGATCCTGTGTCGAATGTCAGCAATCATGATTTGCTTTCTCCCGCCGTCTATTCAATCCGTCTTGAGAGCGGAAGTGTGCTGCCCGTATATTTCGGTCCAAGGTGTTCATACTTCGTTGAAGGAAATGAAGATGATTATGTCGGTATGTCTGTTGGGGCGGATATCAAAATCACGGAGATTGATTTTTCCATATTTGATTCAACTCCTTATGTCAATGCTTATTTGGAAGTGAAATGTGATTTGAGCATGTCATCATGCGAAAATCTGGAGCGGATCTTGATGGAATTCGCGAAACATGGATCCGGCGACCACCCGGTTTTTCTGCTGTTTTATTGAAGCAGTGAGCGAATGCAATATCAATTGGATTAACCCGCATTGCGCAATTTCATGTAAAGGCAAAGTTATAGGGATAGGTAGAACTCACCGAACGCAGACGCAGAGCTTCCTGAAGGAGTTCTTCGCCGTGTTCGACATCGATACAAGCAAGAGGGTCCTTTCTGTATATGTTTACTGTATATGCTTGACTGCGTCGCGGCAGTAGCTTGTGTTGTCATGGGACTCGTCAAAACCAGAAGACTCGCGTATCCGCCCCTTGCGTGGGAGCAATTTGTCGCTAGTCATTAGTGCCTAGTCGGCAACATTTTACACTTTACATTTTACACTTTACACTCTTCCCATTCCCCATTCCCCATTCCCTCTACATTTTCTCCACTTCTCCACGGCCGAAATTTTTTAACGGTCTGCTCTTCCCCGTTTCACGGGACGAGGGCGAAGCCGTCGGCGATGGTCAAGCCGGAAGACTTCGCCGGGATGATCGTCAGCGTCGCGCCGGGCTCCAGGTCGAACTCGCCGATCTTCACCCACTGTCCTGTGCTCTGCGCCTGGTCGGCGGTGAAAGCGGTTGTCTTCCCGCCGGAGCATATCTCTAGCGCGGTCTTCGCACCGGGTTTCGCGTGCCACAGATACGGGACCTTGCCCATGAGCGTGTAGTGCCCGGGCGTCTTCACGGGAAGTTTGTACACAACGGTCTCGGCCCCGCCTCCGGCCCTGTGGTACCAGTCGCCGACCTGGTCGCCGTTGGCGTTGTGCGCCTTGCGCCAGCCCTTGCCGAATGTCACGCCCTCCGATTCGTCGTCGACGATGAGCCAGCCTGCCGTCTTCGCATCCGGCACGCCGGGGAACCCGCCTCCGAGGCGCTCCTGGAGCTTGCGGACGTGTCCGCCCTTGTAGATCCCGCGCGGCGTCTCACCCAGCTCGCGGCACATCGCCGCCGCCTCGCCGGCCGCGACGCCGAGCTGCGAGAGAGTGTTGATGACGCGCGGCCCGCCGAGGCCGACGTGCGTGCAGCTAAAGCAGCGCCCGACGACGAAGAGGTTGCCGACGTTGCGCGAGTAGATGCAGCGGTAGGGAATCCAGTAGCGCCCGTACGTGTCCCCCTTGCATGTCGTGAGGAAGTCCACGCCTTTCTTGCAGTTGTCGTAGTGGAGGTCGATCGCCCAGGAACCGGTCGCGATGGCGTCCTCGAACGGCGTGATGGACGTGACGTCCTTCTGGGAGTAGACCCAGTCGCCCATGATGCGGCGCGATTCGCGCTTGCCGAGGAGGAACGGGCAGAAGTTGAGGACCTTGTTGGCGTTCTCGGGGCGCTTCTTCGCGAGCGAGAACGCGCCGTAGATCGCGAGGAGCATCCTGTCGCGGATCTCCTCCGCCTCGGTGATCATGTCTCGGTGGATGCCGTACTCCCAGTTCCATTCGCCGTTGACGGCGACGATGCCCTGCGCGTGCGGCTCGGCCCACGGCGCGGAGAAGGGCACCGCCGCGTTGGCGTCCGCGCTCGTCCACATGATGGACGCCCCGAGCGTGTCGCCGTCCGGCTTCTCCGGCGCGCGCGACTCGTCGAACTCCGCCCTGGCCTCGCGGCCCATGCGCCAGTCGGCGCCTGCCCAGTACCCGACCCATCCGTCGCCCGTCGCGTCGCAGAAGAGCGGCGCCTCGAAGCGGACGACGCGGTTCGACTTGAGGTCTAGCGCCTTGACGGCGGCGATCGTGCCGTCGGGCTTCTTCTCCACGCCGAACGCGCGAGTGGAGAGCCGGACCTCGAGGTTCTTCTCGTCCTGTACGATGCGCATCCTGCGCAGGTCGCAGAGAGGGATGTTGACGTCGCGGTTCATGAAGTAGCCGCGCAGTTCGCGGATGAGGTCGTGCTTCGCCTCTCCTGCGCAGTAGACGCGGATCTCGCCGGAGGCGTTGCCGCCGAGGACGGGGCGATCCTGCACGAGGACGACCCTGAGCCCGCGCCTAGCCGCGGCGACCGCCGCGCACGTCCCGGGCATCCCGCCGCCTACGACGACGAAGTCGGCCTTGACCGTCTCGGCGACGTCGGCCTCGTCGATCTTGAGGGGGCCCGTCGGCGCACCGGGGGGCGGCGGCGCGAGCGGGATCTGCACGTTGAACGTCTCTTTCATGTCGAGCGTGGCCGCGGCGGCGAGAAGGGCGATTGGCCTGCCGTCCTCGATGTATAGCTGCGGACGTTCGAGATATGCGAGGGGCTGCACCTCTCCTGATTCATGGGTTATGGACGTACCGGTTATGAGTGCATGAGGGGCGAGCTTCCATCCGCCCTTGCCGTCTGCCTCGAACAGCACGAGCGAGCGTCCCTTCTGTTTCACGAAGTAGCCGCCCTGGTCCTTGATGATCGTGTAGACCTTTCCGCCCAGCGTGAACATGCAGGGGTCTTCCGCCGGGAAGTGCGAAACGCCGTCCGTGAAGATCGGCTTGAGGTTCTTCACGAACGGGCCTGTGGGCGACTTGGACGTGGCGGAGAGATGCACTACCGGGCCGCCGAAGGGGAGCTTCTTCTGCTGCCCCACGGCCTTGTAGACCATTTCGTACGTCCCGTCGGGGCGCCGCGTGATGGCGGGGTTGCTCACCATCAGGGAGTCGGGGGCGGACTTGTCGGCGCTGACGTCGATGAGCGGCTTGTCGGCGCGCTGCCACGGGCCCGACGGGCTTTTCGCGACGGCGACGCCGATGCGCTGGTTGTTGCGGTGCGTCCAGTTGAGCGAGCGCGTGACCTTTCCGTTGCCGGTGTTGCCCATGTAGTAGAGGTAGTACATTCCGTCGAACTTGCGGATGCAGGGGTTGTGCGTGCACATGCCGTCCCAGAACTCCGCGCCGCGCTTGGGCAGCGCGACGTCGCGGTGCGTCCACGGGCCGGACGGCGAGGGCGCTGTGGCGTGGGCGATCTCGGAGTGCGTCGCCCATCCGGAGAAATGCGTCTCCTTTTTCCAACGCGCGTAGAAGAGATGGTAGAGCCCGTCCTCTCCCTTGGTCATGCTTCCGCCCCAGACGAAGTAGCCGGGCTCGCGCATGACTGCGGTCGCGGGAAGGGGCTGCATCATCGACGCGAGGTCGAGGTCGCCGGGCGCGGCAGGCTCGGCCTTGGTGTCGGTCGACACGAACGAAATGCCGGCGCAGCGTCCGTCGAAGCCCGTGAGGTCCTCGAGCGCGACCGTGGCCGTACGGCCGTCGATCTTCACGAGGCCGCCGTCCTCCCATGCCCATTCGCGGGGCCCCGCGCCGAATGTCTTGGCGAGCGGCCTGCCGTCGACCAGCACGCGGAAGCGCCCGGGCGCGCCGTCGGTCCAGTTCTTCGTGCGCACCCACACGCGGTACTCGCCGGGCGCGGGGAAGGAGACGCGCGCCTTCGCGTCGAGGACGCGCACGCCCAGCCCGTGGGCGATCAGGTACGGCGAGCCCATGACGTCCATGAACTGCGCGTCGAGGCTCCATCCGCCGGGTTCGAAGCTCTGCGGATAGACGTCCACCCTTGCGGCGGGGGCGGAATTCATGAGAACCAACGCGGCGGCGGCCGCCGCGACCGTTTTCCCGAGTGTGTGAGTTTTCATGGCGAGTATATTACCATATTTTAGCGTTAATGTGCAACAACAAATGAACATCCGCCGACCGTCTCGGACTGCGAGACTGTGATGAAGTGCTCTGTGTAGCCCTTGACGGTCTTGCCTCCGTTGATCATGACGGCCGTGCCCGCGGCTCCGCCCGGCAGCGACGGCTGCGTCGCGACGTATCGCAGGAATGCGCCGTCCGTCGAGTAGCTGTTGCCGAATGCCGCGACGGCGACGCCGTTTGGCCGCGAAAGTATGATGGACCTGATGTTCTCCACCTTGCCCTCGCCGTATGGCACGGGATGCACGACGTTCGAAGTGACGCGGTCGCCGTTCAGCTCGACGCGGATCCCGCGGAAGCGTCCGCGCGGAAGGGCGAGCGACTTCGCGGCGGCGCGCACGAAGAGCTCCGGGCTCGCGGAGACGATGTAGTTCTCCACGCCGGCGGCCTCGAGGGCGCGCAGCATTTCAAGGGACGACGTGAAGTACCACTTTCTGTAGACTGCCTCGCATTCAGCCTCGCAGAAGGCGTCGATGGCTACGACGGACTCGCCTGCGTACATCTGCGCGTTGTATGGCCAGGCGAGCCAGCGCCCGATCGCGTTCATTCGCGGGTAGTCCCTCTCAACGTACTGGCGCCATCCCGCCTCGCCTCTGTACACGGGGCAGAGGCCCGCCTCGGTTGTGCGCTGGACGATTCCCTTGTACCGCACGACGCCGTTTTCCTCGAGCCCCTCGGTGATGTCGCCCTTGAGGATCGTCCCGTCGAAGTCCCAGAACGCCATCGGCACCGCGTCCGGCGCGGCGGCCTTGATCTTGGCGACGTTCTGGAGGATGCGTTCGGTTATTTGTTTCGCGTGGTCTTCTCCCGCGCCGCATGTTGCCGCGGCCATGGCCACGGCGGCGGCTACGAGCTTGATGTTCTTCGCGATTTCCATTATGGTTGTCCCTTTGCCTTTGTGTGCCTTTTGTTTTGTCGTCGATACTGGTTCTGCGCTGTGAATATTATACCACAACAAAAGCTTGTTATCTCGCACTTGCGATTATTATGCCACAGCAAAACCGGCCCCCTTGACTCAAGGTGGTGTGATTTGATATACTATGGCGTAACGAAAGGGAGCGTACTTTTGAGTTCACAGATGTATGAAGATTCCAGGAATTGGAAGGGTTGCCTTCTTGACCAGGAAACACGAAACCATCAGCAAATGAAGGGGTTTGTGCGAGGGGGAATGGTGGGCTATAGTGGATTCGAACCACTGACCTCTTCCATGTCAAGGAAGCGCTCTAACCAACTGAGCTAATAGCCCTCAATGACGCATAGTATATCACAACGAATGGTTGTCTGTCAATCACTGACGCAAATTTGCCATTGAACTTTTGCCGCGGAAATGATATACTTTATGCCGTTCGTATGTCAGGCGGGCGTAGCTCAATGGCAGAGTTCCAGCCTTCCAAGCTGGCCACGAGGGTTCGATTCCCTTCGCCCGCTCCAAGACGGTTGAGCCGCCAGGGTGGCGTAATGGCAGCCGCGGCAGACTCAAAATCTGCTGTACGTGAGTACGTGCGGGTTCGAGTCCCGCTCCTGGCACCATGCCGGATGTACGGACGAAGGTAGATTGCGGAGGGGTGTCCGAGTGGTCGATGGTGCAACCTTGGAAAGGTTGTGTGGGGGCAACTCCACCGGGGGTTCGAATCCCCCCCCCTCCGCCAGTTATGCTGGCTATGGCCGGCGCTCCGCGGTTCGTCATTTTACATGGCGAGATGCGCGCGCGACAAGTGATGACGCGCGACGAGCGGCGGGCGACAAGCTTTGACGGGCGACACGCGACGCGCGACGGGCGGCAGGCGACACGCTTTGGCATGCGACGGGCGACGGGCGACAAGCTTTGACGCGCGACGCACGACATGCAACGCGCGACCGCGCCGGAAGTCGAAATGTCGCCGCGCATGTCGCATGACGCATGTCGCGTGTCCAAGCCGTGACAACAACGCTTAGTTGTGATATAATACCAAGCACAAAGAAAGGAACATGTGAGATGACATGCGACACGCGACATGCGACGGGCTTTGACACGCGACATACGACAGGTGACGACATACGACATACGACGAGTGACGACACGCGACATGCGACGAGTGACGACACGCGACATACGACAGGTTTTGACACGCCGCAACATGCGACGAGTAACGGGCTGGGAGCGACAGGCGGTTCTACGCCGGTCATCGGCAAGTCGGGCGGCTTCAGGAAAACACTTTCGTTTGGGCTTGTCTGCCTTGTCTATTATGCCACCGAGATTTTCTGTCGTCGCAACTTCGGCTTGAAGAACGACCCGCTTGGCAAGACGTTCGGCCAGATGGTCGGCGCGGCCCGGAGCGCCAAGCAGAACATCGTGGAAGGCTCGTCGCGCGCCGGGACGAGCCGCGAGACGGAATTACGCCTCTACGATGTCGCGAAAGGCTCGCTTGAAGAACTCGCCGGCGACTATGAGGACTTCCTTTTTTCGCACGGCGAATTGCCGTGGAGTGAAAACGACCCAAAGTGGATCAAGGCGAAAAACCTGAAGTTTGACGTGTTCGAGGGGCGCGAAGACCTGCGGCACGGCTTTTTCGTGCATCTTGCGGAAATGCGCAGGCGCTTTGCCCCGGCCATTGAAAACGAAGATCCCGTGATCGCGGCGAATGCGCTGCTTGTCACGATCGACCGGGCATGTTCGCTTTTGCGGCGGCAGATTGACGCGCTCGGCGAAGAGTTTCGGGAGCAGGGCGGCTTTACAGAGCACCTGACGAAAGTGAGGCTTGAGCATCGCAACGAGATGGCCGCCGCCGACGTAAATGCGCCGAAGTGCCCAAAGTGTGGCGGCCCCATGCGAAAGCAGATGGCCAAGAGAGGCAAGAACGCTGGCAACTCATTCTGGAGCTGCGCCGCCTACCCCAATTGCAACGGCACGCGGAAGTGGGAATGGAAATGACATGCGACGTGCGGCATGCTGCGGGTTGTGACGCGCGACGGGCGGCGAGCGACAAGCTTTGACATGCGACGGGCGACGGGCGACAAGCTTTGACGCGCGACGGGCGGCGAGCGACAAGCTTTGACGCGCGACGCGCGACGAGCGACACGCTTTGATGGGCGACGGGCGGCGAGCGACAAGCTTTGACATGCGACGCGCGACAGGCGACACGCTTTGACACGCAACGCGCGACCGCGCCGGAAGTCGAGATGTCGCCGCGCCTGTCGCATGTCGCGTGTCCAAGCCGTGACAACAACGCTTTGTTGTGGTATAATACAAAGTACCAAGCACAAAGAAAGGAACATGCAAGATGGCAAACGAACTGGATGAAATCACCGGGCCCGTCAACGGCGCCGGACGCGACATAAACGTGATCGAGAGGCAGCTTCCGACCCGCGTCGGCTGGGGGTCCACGCTGTTCGAGATCGTGCTGTGGTGCCTTGGAATTCTTCCCGGGCTCATATTCCTCTTCATGAAGATCGGCGCGAAGAACTACTTCCAGAAGCTCCAGCAGAAGATCCAGGCCGACGCCTCGACAATCGACAACTTCCTCGAGCAGAGGGTCATGATCCTCAAGAACCTCGCGAAGCTCGTCGAGAAGGCGATCGACCTCGACAAGGACGTCATGAAGGCCGTCGCGGCGTTTCGCGGCGGGCGGCTCCCCGACGCCGAGCGCAACGCCGTCGCCAGCCAGATCGACGGATGCTTCGGCCGCCTCTTCCCGCAGGTCGAGGCGTACCCCGACCTCAAGGCGCACGCCGCGATCGCCGACGCGATCCAGCAGAACAGCTACCTCCAGAAGGAGATCACCGCCGCGAGGCAGCTCTACAACGACTCCGTGATGCAGTGGAACTCCGACATCTTCGACTGGCCCACAAAGCAGATCGTCGCGGCGCGCGCCGGGTACACGACTCGCATTCCGTTCACCGCGTCCGCCGAGATCAAGGCCCAGGCGAGGGAGACCTTCTTTTGATAGAAGACGTCTACGAGCCGCTGGCGCGCTACCGTGACGAGTTCAGGCAGAAGCTCTCCGAGCTGGCACGCGAGAAGTTCAGGGAGCTGACGGAGCGCTCCGGCGTGGACGTGGAGGCGAACCGCGCGCTCGTCGGCGAGATCAAGGCGCTCCAGAAGCGCGCCGACGCCGCAAGCACCAGGAAGACGTGCTTTGGCTGCCTGATGGCGCTCGGCTTCGTCGGCGCGGTGGCCGCGGCCGCCTACGCAATGCTCGCGTCAGGCATCGAGAACTCGACGCGGGGGCTCTGCATCCTCGGCCTGGTCGCGGGGGCGGTCCTGGGGTTCGCGATGATCGGCCCGTTCAGGGCGGCGGCCGAGCTGCTCGACAGGCTCAAGGAGAAGATCTCCTCGAAGAAGGCGGCGGCTTGGCGCCAGATGGAGCCCCTCAACAGTCTGTACACGTGGGACATCCCCGTCAAGCTGATCGAGGCCACGGTCCCGAGGCTGGTGTTCGACCCATACTTCACGGCGGACAGGCTCGAGTCGCTGCACAGGCAGTTCGGCTGGGACGACTCCTTCAACGACGACAAGTCCATCATCTTCGCGCAGTCCGGCGAGATAAACGGGAATCCCTTCGTGTTCGGGCACTACCTCGACATGGACTGGGGCGAGAAGACGTACTACGGCGAGAAGAAGATTTCCTGGACGGAGTGGGAGGAGAGATGGGAGAGCGGCTCCGACGGGAAATCGCACCTTGTAAGGCGCCAGGTCACGAAGTACGAGACGCTTGTCGCCTCCGTGACCAAGCCCATCCCCGTCTACAGCGAGCAGAAGCTCCTCATATACGGCAACGACGCCGCGCCCAACCTCTCGTTCTCTCGCGAGCCGTCCGGGCTCACGGGGACGGAGGGGGAACTGTGGGGCTCCATCCGCAAGAAGTGGCGGCTGAGCCGACTGAAGGCGTATTCGCGCAACCTCGACGACGACTCGAACTTTACGCTCATGGGCAACCACGAGTTCGAGACGTGGTTCCACGCGAAGGACCGCGACAACGAGGTCGAGTTCCGCCTGCTGTTCACCCCGGTGGCGCAGGTGCAGATGATGAACCTGATGAAGGACACGTCCGTCGGCTACGGCGACGACTTCGCGTTCATAAAGCAGCGCAAGGTCAACGTGCTCTTCTCGCGGCACCTCAACGAGGCGACGATCGACACGGATCCGTCCCGGTTCCGCAACTGGGACTACGACGCGGCGTTTGCGTTCTTCGTCGAGTTCAACGAGCAGTACTTCAAGGACGCCTACTTCGCGCTCGCCCCGCTGCTCTCGATTCCGCTCTACCAGCAGACGCGGACACACGAGGAGATATGGAAGGGCGTCGTCGGGCCGAGGCCGGCGTCGTTCTGGGAGCACGAGGCGATCGCGAACTACCACGGCGCCGGCAACTTCAAGCACCCAGCCAGCGTCACGCAGAACATCCTCAAGACGCGGGTGGTCCGACGTGGCGACGGCGAGAGCACAGTCGCCGTGACCGCGCACGGGTTCCGCGGAGAGGAGCGCGTGGACTACGAGGAGGTGCACGGCGGGGACGGCAAGTGGCACGAGGTCGCCGTTCCGTGGACCGAGTACCTGCCCGTCGAGAGGACTAGCGAGATGTGCCTGAGCGCACGCGGGACGCCTTCCGACGCCTTCCGCGAGCGCGCAGCGGCCTCGGGCGAGAGCGCGTTCCGCCGATCTATCCTGTCGTTCCTCGCGACGACATGAGATATTCGCACGCCATTTGGAGGATGCCATGCACATGAGAATGCTTCTGTACGTCTACGTGCTCATGAGCGTCGTCACGCTCGTCGCGTACGCCGTCGACAAGCTCGCGGCGGTGCGCGGGGCGTGGCGGATATCCGAGCGGACGCTCCACACGCTGGAGTTCCTCTTCGGCTGGCCGGGCGCCTGGCTCGCCCAGCAGCTCTTCCGCCACAAGTCGTCGAAGACCGAGTACCGCGTGGTGTTCTGCCTGATGGTGGTCCTGAACATCGCCCTCGTCTGGCTCCTCCGGCGCTTCGGCCGGTGAGCAAATATGGTGTGATACTTTAACGCGTTTGTGATATAATTATCTACATGGAGAAGAATAGAACGAATGAATGTCTGGGGGTAGCTGCATTCTGCGATTCAAGTCGCCGCGGTTTCCTCAAGGGCGCGCTGGCGTTGGCCGGCGCCGGTTCGCTTGGGATCGACGTCTGGGCGGAGATGGCGAGGCATCCGCTCGCCGGGAAGACCCTTCCCAAGTGGGAGAAGGGGCATTTTCGCATAACCATGCTCTACACCGGAAGTTCCGAGGCGTCCTTCCTTGTCTTCCCCGACGGGACGTCCATGCTGATAGACTGCGGCGACTACCGCTGCTGCGGCGTGCCGGCCCTGCCGAACGGCTCGCGCCGCGCGGGCGACTGGACGGCGCGGTACATCCTCAGGGAGAACCCCAACGGCAGGAAGGTCGACTACTTCCTCCTCTCGCACTACCACAGCGACCACGCGGGCGGGCTTCCCTTCAACGCCGGGCGAAGCGCCAACGGCAAGTACAGCATAAGCGGCATCGGGCAGGCGATCGACATGCTCGACTTCACGACGTTCATCGACCGCTCGTGGCCGAACATGGACGACCCCGCGCCGCGCGAAGACAAATTCGACGACTGGACGGTCAAGCACCTCAAGGAGGTCTACGCCGAGGTGGAGAGGCGTGGAATCAAGATCGAGCGCTTCCGGCTCGAGAAGGGCTGCGACCAGATCCGCCAGCTGCACGGAGGCGGCGGCAGCTTCTCGTACACGCCGCTCTGCGCGCGCGGCGAGATACTCCGCCGCGACGGGACGGTGCTCGACCTCGGCAAGTTCGGAAGGCCTAGGTCGAAGTTCGGCGAGAACGAGATGTCCGTCGGGTTCGTCCTCTCCCTGGGCGACTTCCGCTACTTCACCGCCGGCGACTTCCAGGGCGGCGTGAAGGGCGAGGACGGCAAGCGCGTGGAGATCGAGGACATCCTCGCGGCGGAGTGCCCGAAGGTCGACGTCGCCAAGGCCAACCACCACGGACACCACTCCATGCCCGCCAAGCTCGTGGACGCGCTTCACGCGCGCGTCGTCCTCGCGGGCGTCTGGCACCTGGCGCACATGACGCGCGACACGGTGCGCCGCCTTGCGAAGGGCGGCTGGCCGTGCCTCTACGCGCCGGGGCTCTTCCCCGAAAAGCGCCGCAAGGAGGACGCCGCCGAGGCGTGGATGAAGGACGTCGCGCCCGAGTCGTTCGTTGGCGCGCACGCCGTCGTGGACGTCGCGCCGGACGGGAAGACGTACCGGCTTATGATGGTGAAGGCCGCGGACGAAAGCGGCGAGATACTCGGGGCGTACGATTTCGAGACGTCCAAGAAGTGACGCGAAGCGATGTTCCTCGGCTGGTCATCCAGAACATATCCCCTTGACGCCGCGGACTTCGCGGCGGTGGAGGACTATTCCGGATCAGAGATCCCGGCCAGGGACCTTCCCGACGACGAGGTCGTGCTGCTGATCCGCCGCGGGCGGCCCGACGCCCTCCTGAGGGGGCGCGAGGCCGTCAGGGCGGCTGGCGACGGAGTCGTGGACGTCAGGATAGTGTTCGAGCCGTCCATCGCAAAGTGGAACCTCCTCTTCACGCTTGTGCGCCCGCTTCGCAACATGCGGCGCTTCAAGTGCTCGCAGACGTACCACATCGCGCCCGAGGCCGTCCGCCAGATGGGGCTGGAGAGGGCGGTGCGCACGCTCGACGACCCCCATGCGCGAGGCAAGATCGAGAAGCGCCGCGCGAAGATGGCGAAGCTCAAGGAGAGCCTCAGCACGACGGGCTACGACGATTCGTTCCCGATCAACGTCATGCTGTGCAGGTCCTGCGGCGTGGAGGACTCGCTCCGCCAGGGGCACCACAGGATAAGCGCCTGCCTGGAGTGCGGCGTCCAGAAGATGGCCGTGTGCTTCTCCGCCGCAGGCGCGCTGCCGAGGGTGTTCCGCCGCATCGCCGCGAAGCCGCCGCTCGGCGTGGACGTTTTGCGCAACGCGATCGAGAGCCGTCTCGGCGAGCCGATCGCAAAGTTCATCCCCGTGGACGGCACGGGGAAGGGCGTTGACTTCATAGCCGTGCCGAAGTCCGGCGGTCGCATAGGAGTGAAGCTGCTTGGCGACATTCACAAGGCGCGACGGCTCGTGCACTCGTGCGTGCCCGACGACGGCGACGAGACGACAGGCGTGCTAAACGGCGGCGAGCCGGTGCTGATCGGCGGCAGGTTCGTGCTCGGCTTCAGGTATTCGCGCTGGCGGGCGCTGCATACGCCGCTCGCGCTGGCGGCGGGCCTTGCGCCCGCGCTGCTTCTTCCAGTCCTTGTCGTCGGGGCGCTTGCGATCGACGTCGCGGTTATGCGCACGGCCTGCGGCGAGCGCTCGCTCGTCGCATGGAGCCAGTTCGGCGCGGCGGGGCTCTCGGCGCTGCTCATGGCCGTGCTCGCCGTCATCGAGAGGCGCAGCCGGGCGGGGTATGCGTTCATGGCGGTCCTGTTCGCCGCGATGGCCGCATACGAACTCCTGCGCGAAGTGCTGAACGTCGGCGGCAGGGCGGTAAGCGTAGTGGCGGTGTGCGTCGTTGTCGCGGCGGGCGTCGCCGCGGCCGTCTTCGCGAAGCGCTCGGCCGTCCGCGGCATAAAGCGCGTCGTGGCGTCGCGCAGCTTCTTAGCGCTGCCGTTCGCGTTCGTCAGCATTTGGGGCGTCTCCAAGCTTGTTTCGATGAGGGCGATATGGGGCGCCCTGCACCTCTCGGCGGACGAGGTGGCGTCTGTCCGCCGCGTCGTCGAGGAGGGTACGGAGCTGTTGGGATACGCGGTGCTCCTTTGCTGGGCCATGTCGTTCTTCTTCGGGCGGATCGCGGAATGGAGGAGGAGCTGGCGATGAAACGGGACTTCTCGCTGGAATCGCTCGCGGAATCGCTCCGCGCCGGATACGGGCTTTCTTCGCCCGTGCTGACGCCGCTGAAGGGATACGCGCATTCGCTCAACTTCAAGGTGGTGGACGGCTCTACGGTCTTCGCCGCGAAGGTTGTCCAGTCGTGCAAGACGGCGGCGCTTGAGCGGCTCCTCGCGCACACCGCGCCGTCGGAGGGCGGAGTCGCCGCCACCCGCCTCTTCGGAGGGAAGGTCCTCGACTTCGGCGAACTGAAGGTGATGGCGCTTCGCTGGATCGGCGGCGACAGGGTGTCGCCCGACGAACTCGACGACGCGGGGATCGATTCGCTCGTCTCCGCCTATACGAAGTTCCTGGACGGACTTCGCGACGACGGGTTCATACTTCCGCTCCGCGACGCCGCGGCGCTGAAGCCCAGGCTAGTGGAGAGGCTGAAGGGCATGGGGCTGGCGTCGTGGGCGCGCGAACTGCGGCTTGTCGCCGACGGCTCGCTCGTCCTCGACCCATCGCGCATCCGTGTGATCCACGGCGACCTGCACTACGAGAACTTCAGGTTCGCGAACGGGAAGGTGAGCGGGTTCCTCGACCTGGAGGAACTGCGCTTTGGAACGCCCGCCGAGGACATCATACGCTACACGCTGTGCAGCGCGGAGCGCCGCAAGTGGCTGACGCCGCGCGCGCGCCGCCGCCTGCTCGCCGCGTTCGCGGCGATCGTCGAGCGAATGCAGCTCACGCGGAGCGAATGGCTCTTCGCGATAGACTCGTATCTCCTCAGGAAGATCGACAGGCGGACGAGGGACGGGAGGCCGTCGCTCCTAAAGCGCATCGGCATGGCGGGGCGCTTCGGGATGTACCGCGACCTGCGCGAGGTCGTGTACGCGAAGAAGCGCGCCGAGCGCGGGCACTCGATGACTGTGGTGAAGACGTTCGGCGGAACCGTCCGCCGGTTCATGGGCGCGCGCACATTCGACTGGGAAGGGAGGATCCGCTTCACCTGCGACCCGGCGGAGGCGGACTACGACTGGCTTTGCGTCTACGACGAGATGCCGAGGGACTGGCCTGAGCTGCGGCGCGGCGTCATGCCGCTTCGGTGTCCGCCGTCGCGGACGATCCTCGCCACGCAGGAGCCTGTCTCCGTGAAGTCCTACAACGCGGCGTACGCCGGGCAGTTCGGGCATCTCCTCACGAACCGCCCGCGCTCCGCCGAGGGCCACCCAGGGTACGTGCGCGGCGAGGGGTACATGGTCTGGTACACGGGGCGCTCGTTCGCCGAGGAGGCGGCGCGGCGGATGCCGGGCGAGGCGGAGAAGACGAAGGGGATATCGGTAGTCTGCTCGTCGAAGAAGATGCGCCACACAAACCACCTCGACAGGTTCCGCCTGGTGAGTTCGATCGTGGAGACCGTTCCAGGCGTCGACTGGTTCGGGAAGGGAGTGAAGCCGCTCAAGAGCAAGTACGACGCCCTCGACCCGTACAAGTACCACATCGCGGTCGAGAACCATGTGGCGGAGGGGCACTGGACGGAGAAGCTTGCGGACCCGATAGTCTGCGGGTGCCTGACGTTCTATGCAGGCGACCCGTCCGTCGCGCGCATCCTGCCGGAGGGCTCGTTCATCCCAATCCCGATAGACGACCCAGCGAAGGCGGCGAAGATCGTCAGGGAGGCGGTGGAGGCCGGCGAATGGGAGCGGCGGCGCGGCGCGATCGCCGAGGCGCGGCGGCTTCTGCTGACGAAGTACAATTTCTTCGCGCAGGTCGCGGAGGTGGTTGCGAAGTGCGACTCGGCGGGCTCCGGGCCGTCCGTGCGCGGGGTCCTGGTCACGAGGCGGAGGGCGAGGCTGTCGCCGCGCTGCGCGCTTTCGGATCTCTGGAGCCATGCGAAGCGCTTGCTTTGCGGAAGACAGGAGGTTGCATCATGAGCGAGAGTGTCAATGTCGTGTGCCTCAAGTGGGGCGACCGCTACGGCGCGTTCTACGTCAACAGGCTGTACGATGGAGTGAGGCGCAACCTGTCGCGTCCGTTCCGCTTCGTGTGCTTCACGGACGAGCCGGAGGGCCTTGTGCCCGGTGTGGAGGTGTGCCCGGTTCCGCCGCGCCCTGAGGGCCTTCCCGAGAAGAGGAAGTGGCCGACCGTGTACACCAAGCTTTCGCTGTTCAAGGACGGATGCGGAGGGCTCTCGGGCCCGACGCTCTTCCTCGACATCGACCAGATAATCGTCGGCCCCCTGGACCGCTTCTTCGACTACCGCCCGGGCGAGTTCTGCATCATCCACAACTGGATCGAGCGGCGCAAGCTTATCTTCCGCCGTCGCCCCGCGATTGGCAACTCGTCGTGCTTCCGCTTCGACGCCGGGAAGATGGACCGCGTGTGGCGCTCGTTCGCCGGCGACCTCGCCTTTGCGTACGACAAGAAGCGCTTCGCGACGGAACAGGCGTTCATGACATGGGCGGTAGGCGTGGAGAACGTGAACTGGTGGCCGGAGGACTGGGTCGTGTCGTTCAAGCGCAGCTGCCATCGCGTGTTCCCGTTCAATCTCATGATGCCGCCGAAGAAGCCGTCAGGCGCGTCGATACTGTGCTTCCACGGGGATCCCAGCCCCGTAGAGGCGATACCAGGCTTCACGGAGCACCACGGCATTCGTGTGCCGCTGCACCAGCGCACGCTCCCCGCGCCGTGGATCGAGGAACTTTGGGTTGGCCCAGAGAAGGGCGACGCCGCGCGCGGCGCGGAGAAAGGTGTTTCCGAGAGATGAAAGAGTCGGTGATGCTGTTGCTGAACGTGGTCGTGACCGTCTTCGGCGGGCTCGGCGTGTTCCTGCTTGGGATGAAGAACCTCTCCGACGGCCTGCAGTCCGTCGGCGGGGGCGGGCTGCGAAAGTTCATGGGGATGGCCACGTCGAACAAGCTTGCCGCGATCGGGACGGGCGTAACGTCGACGCTGATCGTGCAGTCGTCGTCCGTCATAACCGTGATGCTCGTCGGCTTCGTCGGCTCCGGGATGATGACGCTCGCGCAGGCGGTGAACGTCCTCATCGGCGCGAACATCGGCACGACGGGCACGATCTGGATCGTGGCGTTCGCCCCGTCGCCGGAGATGCTCGGCCTCGCCGGCCTTGCCATCGGCGGGTGCCTCTACTTCTTCCTGCGGAGCGACCGGCTGCACGACCTCGGCTTCGCGGTGATCGGCCTTGGCCTCGTGTTCCTGGGGCTCTACTTCATGTCGAAGGGCGTGCTGCCCATCCGCCAGCACGAGGGCGTTCAGGCGATGTTCACGAGGATGCAGGCCACGACGATAGGCGAGGCGGCGCTCGTCGCGCTAGTCGCGGCGGTTTTCACCGCCGTGATCCAGAGCTCCGCCGCGACGATCGCGATCGCGATGACGCTCGCCACCCAGCAGCTCATCACGTACGAAATGGCTGTGGCGGTGCTCTTCGGCGCGAACATCGGCACGACGGCCACTGGCTGGCTCGCGTCGATCGGCGGCCCGTCGGTCGCGAAGCGCACTGCCCTCGCGCACACGCTCTCCAACCTCCTCGGCTCGGTCGCGCTCATCTGGTTCTTCCCGCTCTTCGTCAAGTTCGGCCAGGCGCTCTTCCCGGGGTGGAACGCCGAGACGATGACCGACAAGGGGCCGGTGCTGCTAGGCGTCATGGCGCCGATAGCGGTGACGGACACCGTCTTCGCGCTTATCCGCGGAATCCTCCTCTACCCGTTCGTCGCCCCGTTCGCGCGCCTGATCGAGCGCATCATCCCGCCGAAGGAGGACGAGAGGCCGCACCTGAGCGCGCTCAAGTCGGGCGTCAAGATATCCCCAGTCATCGCCTGCGACCAGGCGCTCGTCGAGGTCACGTTCATGCGCGACACCGACATCGTGATGCTGACAAGGGCGAAGCTTGTGCTCTCAGACGAGTCGACGGACGCCGACGAGGCGTTCATCGTCCGCCGCGAGGCGCGGCTCGACGAGGTGCAGCACGACGTCACTGACTTCCTCGGCAACCTGCTCGTGAAGCGCCTGCCGATGGCGGTCGCGGCGCGTGCGCGGCGTCTGCTGCGAATCGCCGACGAGCTGGAGTCCGTCTCCGACGAGGTGGCGGCGGTGCTGAAGGCCCGCAAGCGCCTCCGCAAGGAGAAGCAGCACTTCTCGCAGGTGTCGAAGGAGAGGATCCTCGACCTGCACTCCCGCGTCATGGCGTTCGCGGCGAAGGTCTCGCCGCTCGTCGTCTCTCCTCGCGTCGCGTTCGACCTCGAGGCGCTGCAGGCGGAGTCTAAGGACATCCACGAGTACGTGCGCCGCTGCAGGCAGTTTCAGCTGATGCGCGTCGGCCCCGCGGACCCCGGGTCGCCCAACAGAGTGCTTGTCGAGCTTGACGTCATCAACGCGTACGAGCGCATCCGCGCCTACTACCTCAACATAGCCGAGGCCCTGGCCATATAAGGTTTGCACTTCATTTTTAACTGCCATTTGTGATATAATATACGGAAATGAAATGTGAATTGTGCAAGCAGAACGACGCCGAGACGGCGGTGTCCACCGTGAAGGACGGAGTGGAGGACGAGCTGTACGTCTGCCGGGAGTGCGCGGAGAAGGAGCGCGCGCGCCGGCAGAAGAAGAGCCTCCGCACCCGCCGGGACTCCTCGCGTCCGCAGTCTGGCGTGTCGATGACCGTCACCCGCATCGGCGGAGGCGAGAAGCCGCCGCCGATAATCGAGGCAATAATGAACGCCGTGGAGGGGGTAGTCTCCGAGATCAACGGCGAGGCCGCCGCGAAGGCTGGGAAAAAGGGCGGCAAGGACAAGGAAGGCGGCAAGGATGCAAAGGGCGATGAGGAGCCGCTTGTCGCGCTGCCGTGCAAAAACGTGAAGTCTGCGTACAGGATTCGCGGCGGCCTCCACCTGGAGGGTCTTTTCCTGATTGGCGAGCTCGAGGCGGCGAAGAGGGCGTTTCGGGCGGTTGGCATGAGTCTGGAGGGAATCACGGCCCAGGGCCTGAAGGAGCCCGGGCACATCTACAGGATCATGGCGCGCAAGGACGCGGGCGAGGCCGCGGCGAGGATGCTCGACGACGTGCTGGAGCAGGAGGCGAACGCGCGTGCGCGGCTCGCCGACGATGAAATGGTGCGCGTGATGGGCGACGCGATCTGCCGCGCGCTCGCGACGCTCAGGAGCTGCAGGCTTCTTTCGCACGCCGAGCTCCTCGACATCCTCTCTCCGATCAGGCTCGCGGTGATGAACAGGTACCTTGACGGGCTGACGCTGAAGGAGGTCGACTCGATGATGACGAAGATCGAGTTCCCCGACGACGAACGCCCCGAGAGCTTCGACCAGGCGACGATAGACTCCATCGACGCGTCGCTCGCGGACGAGATGAACGGGCGCTTCGAGAACGTCATCCTGACCGAAGAGGCGGAACGGAGGTTCATGTGAGCGTGCAGTTCTCGAAGAACGCGCTGGACGCGCTGAACGCCTCTCAGAGCTGCGCGCGGCAGTTCGGCCACGACCACGTTGGCTCAGAGCACATCCTCCTCTCCATCTTCGCGATCCGCAAGTGCCAGGCGTGCCAGCGACTCGAGCGCCTCGGGCTCAGCATAGGCGACCTGGAGGAGTCGATGAAGGCGATGATCTCCGGCGGCGGCGCGGGCATGGTGCAGCGCGGGCTGCTTCCGGTCACCGCGCGGACGCGCAAGGTGATGGAGATCGCCGAGATGCTCGCCGGGAAGGGCGCGACCGTCGACACGACGCACATCGTGTCCGCGATGATGCGAGAGGGCGAGAACGCGGCGGCGCAGCTCCTCTTCAACGCGGGCGTCACAGTCGAGAAGTTCGAGACCGCCGGGACGCAGGGCAAGGCGCCGGGCGACGACGAGGACGAAGGCCAGGACGAATCCGAGGAAGGCGGCGACGAGGACGGCGAAGAGGGCGGCGAGACCGCCCGCGGCGCCAACGGCAAGGCGCAGAAGACGCCTACGCTGAACACCTTCGGGCGCGACCTGACGGCGCTCGCGAAGGCCGGCGCCCTCGACCCGGTGATAGGGCGCAGGCGCGAGCTCTCGCGCGTGATACAGATTCTTTCGCGCAGGACGAAGAACAACGCCGTGCTGATCGGCGAGGCGGGCGTCGGCAAGACGGCGGTCGTCGAGGGCCTCGCCCAGGCGATATGCTCCGGCAACGTCCCGGAGAGGATGCAGTCGAGGCGCGTCGTCGCGCTGGACATGGCGCGTGTCGTCGCCGGCACGCAGTACCGCGGGCAGTTCGAGGAGCGCCTGAAGAAGATCATCGACGAGACGAAGCGCAGCGGGAACGTGATACTGTTCCTCGACGAGATACACACGATGGTCGGCGCCGGGGGCGCCGAGGGCGCGATGGACGCCGCGAACATCTTGAAGCCCGCTCTGGCGAGGGGCGAGCTCCAGTGCGTCGGCGCGACGACCCTCAAGGAGTACCATAAGTCGATAGAGAAGGACGCCGCGCTCGAGCGCCGGTTCCAGTCCGTTCAGGTCGACGAGCCAACGGTCGCGGACGCGGTGGAGATACTGTCCGGACTAGCGCCGAAGTACGAGGAGCACCACGCCGTGAAGTTCACGGCCCCGGCGATCAGGGCGGCTGTCGAGCTGACGGCGCGCTATATACCGTCCAGGCAGCTTCCCGACAAGGCGATCGACGCGATGGACGAGACGGGCGCGAGGCTGCGGATGCAGAAGAGCGAGAGGCCGAAGGCGCTGCAGGACATGCAGGCGAAGATGTCGAAGCTGAAGGCGAAGAAGGACGACGCGGTGAAGGCGGGCGACTTCGACGAGGCGGCGAAGTTCCGCGACGC
This sequence comes from uncultured bacterium, assembly GCA_902799955.1. Classification (GTDB taxonomy): domain Bacteria; phylum Verrucomicrobiota; class Kiritimatiellia; order RFP12; family UBA1067; genus UBA1067. The sequence goes on from CADCCQ010000022.1 coordinate 28,720, forward strand.
GGCGAAGACGGTGTCCGCCGAGTTCTCCGCCGCGCTCGAGGAGTGGAGGCGCACGCACGCCGAGGAGATCGTCGAGGCGACCGAGGCCGACGTGGCGGCGACGGTGTCGTCCATGAGCGGCGTGCCGCTCGAGAAGATGAGCGCGACGACGGCGGAGCGGCTCGTGGGCATCGAGAAATCTCTCGGCGCATCTGTCATTGGGCAGGAGCGGGCCGTCGCGGCGGTCGCGAAGGCCCTCAGGCGCAGCAGGGCGTTCCTCGCGGACCCGCGCCGGCCGCTAGGCAGCTTCCTCTTCCTGGGGCCGACTGGCGTCGGCAAGACGCATCTCGCGAAGATGCTGGCCGAGAGAGTGTACGGCGACGAGAAGGCGCTTGTCGCGCTCGACATGAGCGAATACCAGGAGAAGTACTCCTCGTCGCGCCTCGTCGGCTCGCCGCCGGGCTACGTCGGCTACGACGAGGGCGGGCAGCTCACCGAGAAGGTGCGCAGGCGCCCGTATTCGGTCGTCCTCTTCGACGAATTCGAGAAGGCGAACTCCGACGTCTGCAACATGCTGCTCCAGATACTCGACGACGGACGCCTCACCGACGGACAGGGCCGCGTCGTCGACTTCAGGAACACGATGGTGATCTGCACTGCGAACCTCGGCTTCGACTTCGCCAGCGAGGGCCACACGCTGGGCTTCTCCACCGAGACCGCCGAGACGAGCTACGACGTCCTGAAGGAGAAGCTCGTCTCCGAGGCGAAGAGGGCGTTCCGGCCGGAGCTGCTCAACCGCTTCGACGAGACGGTCGTGTTCCGCAGGCTCGACAAGGACGACCTGAGGAAGATACTCGCGCTCGAGCTCGACGCGCTCGACACGCGGCTCGCGAAGCTCGGCTCGAGGCTGTCGCTCGACGCGAAGGCGGCGGACCTCATCGTGGACAGGGGCTACGACAGCGCACTAGGCGCGAGGCCCCTGCGTCGCGTCGTGCAGGAACTTGTGGAGGACCCGGTGGCGGACATGCTCCTCGCGGGCAAGTCACCGGCGGTCATCAGGGGACGGCTCGCCAAGGACGGCAAGTCGATAGTGTTCGGAGAGGGAAGGGCCAGAAGGCAGGCAGAAACGGAGGCGCAGGATGTTGGGATTCGGCAAGAGACACAGGCGTGAGGACGACGACGAAAGCCGCGAAATCGGTATGTTCGCGCCGCCGGAGAAGTTCTCCACCGTCGACTGGCTGCTCGCGGCGCTGATAGGCGCGGCGGCGTTCTTCGCGATTGTGGCGTTCTCGTACAAGGGACTGCACCCGACCGCCTGGGACGACTGCGCGTTCGCAGCCGGGCAGAGGCCGGCCGCGACGATCATGCCGGGAATCTGGCGGGTGGTCGTCAGGAGCCTGTTTGGCGTGCTCGGCGTCTCCGGCGGGTGCGCCGCCATGGCGCTCCTCGGCAAGGTTTCTTTCGCCGTCGTCGTGGCATTCGCGTACATGTCGTTCAAGGGGATGCTTTCCGTCCTGATCAGGCTCATCGACGGCAACTCCGTGTGGTCGAAGGTGCTGTCGCGCGCAGTGGCGGCACTCGCGGCGGCGCTGTTCGCCTGCTCGGACCCAGTGTGGACGGTCGGCCAGGCGTTCACGTCGGACGCCTTCACCGTCCTGCTGGTGACGTTTGACGTCTATCTCTTCGTCCAGTTCCTCTGCTCCGGCAAGGTCACTCCCGCCTACTGGGCGATGTTCGTCATGGGTCTTGTCTGCGCGGAGACGCCGCTCGGGATGTTCATGCTCGTGGTGTTCTGGGGGATGTTCCACGTCCTCCTCCGCCACGGCTCCCTCTTCCACGTCAAGCTCCTCGAGCCGCTGAAGAGGCAGAGCTCGAAGTGGTACCTGACGCTCTTCTGGGCGCTGGGCCTCCTCGCCGGCGTGACGTTCGCCGTCGTCGGCTTCGTCAAGTTCGACGGGCTCGTGTACAACGGGATATCGCTCGGCGACGTGCCGATCAGGTACGCGAGCGAGCTGTGGCACATGTTCATAGGCGCGGCGACGCCGGGCGCGTGGATCGTGGGCATCGGCGCGTCCATGCTGCCGTTCGTCATCGCCATGGTCCTGCTCAGGAGGGCCACGGACCTCGAGTACTTCCTGAGCTACCACGTCGGCCTCGTCTTCTTCGTCATCGGGTGCATAGCGTACTCTCAGATGGCGTCGCTGCAGCCGCTCTGGTTCTGGACGTTCGGGAAGTCCGTCCAGGTGCAGAGCCCCGTGCTGCTCTTCGTGTGCATGCTGATGACCGCCGCGACCGTGTGCGCTTCTCTCGCCGTGGTTCTGGTCGACGCCTACTGCCGCGATCACAGGAAACTCGCCGCGCAGTTCGACCCGGACATCGACGAGGAGGGCGGCTCGAAGGCCAACAAGCTCGTCAAGCCGCTGGTGATCGTCTCCGTGTTCGCCGCGCTCTTCGCCGGCGCCGCGTGGGGGCGGCGCCAGCCGGCGACGATGGAGATGATCGCAACGGTCGACCAGTACGTGAAGGAGGTCGTCGACGAGGCCGATGGCGCGCAGTGGGTGTTCACCGACGGCACGTTCGATCGCGCGATCGAGCTGGAGTCGGCCAGGCGCGGGGGCTCGCTGAAGTGCCTGTCGCTCGCGGACGTCTCGTCGCCCCAGACGCGCTATCTGACGGCAGCGGCTGGGATGCCCGACGAAGAGGACAAGAAGTCGGCGGAGATGGGCGGAGCGAACCTGCTCAGGACCTGGCACGCGAAGCCTACGCGCATCGAGAGGTGCGCGATGATGTTCGGGCTCGAGGAGTGGACTGAGCGCGGCGGCGGCGAGTTCCCGCCGATCTCCGGCACGCTCGCGCGCACGAAGTGGCCGACCGCCGAGAGGCGCGAGGCCGGCATAAGGGGCGGCTACGGCGTGATCGAGAGGATAATCCGCTTCTACCTTGACCGCGGCGCCCTCGCGCCGGAGGCGGGGGTGTACGTGAACCACGTCTACCTCTGCATGCAGGGCCACATGGCGTACCTCGCCCACAAGCGCGCGGAGCTGTTCGGGCGCTCGACCGTTGACGTCGGCCGGGCCAAGCAGGAATACGAACTGGCCGACATGCTAGACAACAAGAACGAGGCGAGGCGCAAGATACTCGACAGCATGAGGAACATGAAGGACCACATGCTCCGCCAGATGACGCCGCGCGAGGGACTGTCGTACGCGCTCAGTCGCGCCGAGTTCCGCCTCGCAAGCTACTACGCCGAGCCGATACTCGACGCCGACCCCGATGACGTGAACGCCAACTTCGGAATGGGCATGTACTACTACACTTCGCATCAGTACGCCCTTGCGGAGAAGCACATGAACGTCTGCCTTAAGCGGAACCCCCGCCAGCCCGCGTTCTGGAACAACATCGCCGTGATCCAGATGCACCTCGACCGATTCAAGGAGGCCCGCGTGAACGCCAGGAAGGCGCTTGAGCTCCTCCCAGACTCCGCGGAGATCAAGAAGACGCTCAGCCAGATCGACGAGGCGGAGAAGAAGGCCGTAGAGGCGGAGAAGAAGAGCGACAAGAAGCCCGCCGCGACCGGGAAGGACGCGCCTGCGAAAAAAGCCGAGAAGAAGGCGGTGGAGCCGCCCAGGCCGGCGCCTCAGAAAAAGGCCGAGCCGGCAAAGGGGAACGAGAAGAAGGCGGCCGAGCCGCCTAAGGCCGCGCAGCCTAGGAAAGACGACGTCAAGAAGCCCGCCAACAAGCCAAAGAAGGGGGAGAAACCCCCCAAGGACGGCGGCAAGGCCAATAAGAAGGAGGTCGCCAGATGACGTCTATGCTCGCAAACTCGCTTGTGGACGGATTCTTCGGGTCCAACGCGATAGGAAAGGGGATTGTCATCATCCAGCTGCTGTGTTCTGTGGCGATGGTGGCGGCGGTGATCGGAAAGTGGAAGGAGCTGCACTTCACCGGGCGCGAGACCCGCAGGTTCCTGCGCGACTTCGGCACCTGCCGCGACGTCCTGGAATACTACCTCAACAGACGCCCGTCGCAGACCACCGGCATCGTCGGCATATACAAGGATACGTGCGAGAGGCTGCTCAAGCTGCTTTCGCCTGACGTGCGCACCCTGCTCGCGGGCCGCGAAACGAACGGCGACGGGGCCGCCGCGCTCTCCGCGCGCGAGGTCGAGCTCGTCAAGGGCACGTGCGAGCACTCTCTCGACGAGGAGGAGATCAGGATGGAGCACGGCATGGGGGTGATCGCCACGGTCGTCGCGCTCTCTCCGATGCTAGGGCTCCTCGGAACCGTGTGGGGGGTCCTTGACGCATTTGCGGAGATGGGCACCGCCGGAAGCGCGAACCTGGCCACCATCGCGCCTTCGATCTCCTCGGCCCTCGTCACGACGGTCGTCGGACTCCTCATCGCCATCCCGGGCGTCATCGCGTTCAACCGCATGAACGCCACGATACGCAACGTCACGAGCGACATGGAGGGCTTCGCAGACGATCTCGCCGGCCGCGTGGCCTGTGAATTCCAGGGGAAGGGCGCCTAGCGATGAGCCTCAGGCGCAGAAGACGCATCCGAGGCGAGAAGCCCAAGGCAGCGGTCGACATGACTTCGCTCATCGACCTGACCTTCCTTCTGCTCGTCACGTTCATCGTCACGCTCCCCGCGCTGGAGCAGGGCATATCGATAATGCTCCCGCAGGCGAAGACGGACACCCTGCCGACGAAGGACCGCAAGGCCAACACCGTGACGGTCGACGCGGCGGGCAGGATATTCCTCAACGACCGCCCCGTGTCCCGCGAGGAGCTGGAGGCCTCGCTGAAGGCGATGGCCGCCGAGGACCCGGACGTCCCCGTGCTGGTGAGGGGCGACGAGCGCCTGGACTACGGGAGCGTGATGGACGTCGTCAAGATAATCTACAAGTGCGCCATCAGGAAGATGGCCCTTGTCACCGTGGAGAAGTAGGATGTACGCAGACGTGGAGGAAAGGCCGAGGGTGTTCTCGTCGGGCAACTACGTGCTCGCCGTGGTCGTCCATGTCGTCCTCTTCCTCACGCTCTGGTACATCGGGAGGATGAGGCCGTCCGTGAAGGAGACGGCAATCCCGATAGAGCTCATGGTGGTGGTACACGAGAACCTCGACGGCGTCGAGGACGAGCCGCCGCCGGACCGCCCGCCGGAGCCGACCCCTCCGCCGGAGCCGACGCCGCCCGAGCCCACTCCGCCTCCGCCGGACCCTCCGCCCGTAGTGCAGGACGCCGTGATCGTCGAGCCGGTCAAGGAGAAGCCCAAGCCGCCGGAGGAGAAGAAGCCGGACCCTCCCCCGAAACCACCGGAGCAGAAGAAGCCGGATCCCCCGAAGAAGACGCGCGAGCAGATCATGGAGGAGATGCGCAGGAGCACTACGAAGGTCAAGGACCCACCGCGCCCGCAGAACAACGGACGCACCGAGAAGCGCCCGGTCAACTGGGAGCAGCTCCTCAACCAGGGGTACAAGCCCGGGCCCGTGAACCAGGGGCTTGACGCCAGCGAGGAACAGCGCTGCAAGGCCCTCATCCGCGAGGCGTTCTACGCGAAGTGGACCGACAGGCCGGCGTGGACTGCCCAGCTCGGCGAGATACACCTCAACGTGAGGTTCGGGCCCGGCGGGCGCGTGGAGGGGTACGAACTAGTCAAGTCGTCCGGCGACAGGGAGGCGGACAACACCGTCCTGCGCGCCGCGTCGCTGGTCAACAGCGTCCGGGGGCTCTCCTCCGGCTTCCGTGAACGCAACAAGTC
>CADCCQ010000023.1 GCA_902799955.1 uncultured bacterium
ATGGGTCGCGGCGAACTTCACGAACGCGGCGGAGATCGCGGCGGCGGGCGGCTACGCGGCATGGGTCGACGCACAGGTGGGGACGGACCTCACCAACGGACTTTACAAGCTCATGGTCTCGCTCGCCGACGATCCCCCCGAGACGACGTTCCTCTCCGTCGGCGACCTCTCCGTCGCCGTCACCAACGCGGGCGAGTACGTGTTCCTGCTCGGGAAGGGTGTCGCGTACGACTTCACGGTCTTTCCGCCGAATGGAGGCGTTACGCTTTCCGCGGTCGACGACATGGCGGCCCCGCCCTCTCCGCCTCCGCTCCGTTCGCCCGCCGCCCCTGGCCGTGGTGAGTGGGTGCCGGACTGGGGCGGGTTCTGGACGGACTATGCGCCCTTTGCGGGCGCGGCGCGGCTCTGGTGGCTCCCGGCGCTCTGCGGGTCGCCTGACGTGTTCCATCTCGCCCCTGGCAATTCGACGACCGTATTCTCCGCGACGCTTTCGGACTGTGCGCAGACGAGCGGGGTCTCGTTCCACTGGAACGTGGATGAGAATTTCACCGCCGCCACCCCCGGCGAGCGCACGACCGAAGTCACGGTCGAGACCTTTCCGCGGTGGGGGAGCGCAAGCCTGTCCGTCACTGCCGACTTCGGCTTCGGAATCCTGCTCTGCTCCTACATGGACTTCTGCTTCGGGACCAATTCGTTTCCGATGGCGACTACGCACGTGAGCCTCCCGGGCGCGCTGGTCGTGCGCGACAAGTGGATGGCCGGCAGCGTCTCCGCGAGCGGGCGTGCGTGGCTTGAGTCGGACGAGCTCACAAACGGGACCGTGCGCGTGTGGCTTGAGCGGGGCGGCGAGAGGGTGTCCATTCCCGGGTTCCCCGTCGAGCGCACCGTGGCGTGGTCTAGTTCGGTGACGGTGGACTTCCCCATCGACGGCGTCGCCGCGAGCCTGGAGGCGGGCGACGTGGAGGTGCGCTGCTCCTTCGAGCCGGAGGAGGGCGAGGCGCAGACGAACGCCGCGCAAACGACGGTAGTCTCGCCTCTTGCGGTTCGCGTGCCGTCCGCGCCGACAACGGGGCTCGCGGTGCTGAGGGGCGCGGATGTCGGGGTCGTGCTTGACGTGCGGCCAGCCGGGGTACAGGGGTTGAATGTCGAGTGGTTCACGGCGAAGAGAAGGACAAGGGATGACTACGACCCGTGGGCGCTTGCAGCTTCGGGTTCGACCGGCGCCACGCTTTCGATGTCCGACTCAGGTGTCTTCGCCCTTTGCGCAAGGTTGGTATGCGGCTGCCAGTCGAACGAGACGTTCTACGTGCATGTTGCGGATGAGCCGAAGAGCAGTACGCTGAAAGGGTACATTGGACCATGTGTGGCCGGTCAATGGGACCATATTGGAGTCGCATCGACTGCAGGGTTGTTGCGATTGAGGAACACGGCCTTGGGATATATGGAACATTTGGAATATGGGTATTTTTCATATCTCCCTTCTCGCTATGGGTTTTCAGCAATCAAAGAGAACAGATGGAAATGTAATCGCTTTGTTGCGGACATAGCCATTGAAACTGGATTTCAAGTCCCTCACAATCAAACTGCACCTTTGTTTGGCAATACATATCCTCCTACCGCCAATGACTGGGTCTACGGAAACAATATTAGCGGTTGGGTTCATCTTGGACAGATATATCCCGAACCAGGATTCATAGCTGGTCGACCGTCACCAGGTGAAGCCGGTCACTGTGGGGTTGTGGACTATGATGGATGGGTCATAAGCGGAAGGCACATTGGCGTGGAGAGAAATGCCGACAAAATGCTTGATGGAACAACTAGATACAACAAACCAGAGGAGGACTAAAATGAAGAGAACATTACACATGCTGAGCATGCTGAGCACAACTGCTCTTTCGTACTTGATTATCTGTGGAGGTGTCGCTGATGCTGAAAGCTTTGAGCAGATTGAGGCCAGATATAATGGTCCATGGAGCTATCCAGACAATTTGTTGGCGTCCAACATCTATGTACAAGTTAGATCTGTTTACGCACACGATACTTGGCGGCCGTTATATAGATACTTTGATGCGGTACGAGGCGGCGGGCTACGAATGGACTTGGAAGACCGCGACATGCCCAAGTTCCTCGCGCTGACGGCATGTGTCTCCAACCACTGCGCGGAGGTCGCGGCGGACTGGAGGACGTATGAGACAAACGAGGTGGTGCGGTTCACGACTTTGAGTGCCGTGGGATATTCAGGCTACAGTAACTTCACGAACTTTGCGGACATTGTGACGGCACAACTGATGTCAAATCCATCCCTTTGTTCTTCGTGTACCATGAACTTTCTCGTCTCCCCATATGGAACGCCAAGTGAGACCTGCATGGGTTTGAATTATGACAACCCGGTTGTGAGTAATATCATCACAAGGATTCGGCAAGTAGAGGTCTCATTGAATCAAACAAACGGAGTAAATGCCTGTGATGCTTTTCTTTCTGGCGAATGGAAACGCGAATACCTTGAAATGAAGGCGGCTGGTGCGTTGTGAATTCAATTTGCCTATAAGTTGTTAGTTGATAATTGGCAGATGGTAGTCGCTAGTGGTTAGCCGCTAGTGGTAAGTCGGCAACATTCTCATTCTCTCTTTCTACATTTTCTACACTTCTCCACGGCCAAACTTCTCGTGTTTGTGATATAATATTCATCATGAAAGTGTACCGATGCATCCTTCCGGCGCTGTTCGTCGTCATGGCTGGATGGCAGCTTTGCGCGGCTTCGCTGTGCGGCGTCCATTCGGTGCAGATCGGCTACGACACGCTTATTGCGCACCGCGGCGAACCGGTGACGGCCGCCCTGGTCCGATATACGGACGCCGTCGCAAAGGCGCCGCGCCGCCGCGGCGTGATGTCGCCCGCGCGCGACATGACGGAGGACGATTTCAAGACGCTGAAGTCGTGGGGCGCGACGCTCCTCCGGTACCAGATAATCCGCGACTGGTTCGGCGTGAACGCCAACCGCGACATCGTTGAATACGACAGCTGGATCACGTCGCGGCTCGACCATCTCGACAAGGTCGTTCTTCCGCTGGCGGTGAAGTACGGCCTGAAGGTCGTGATAGACGTACACGTTCCACCAGGCGGACGCGACGCGGGCTCCGAGCACAACATGTTCTACGAGGAGAGATACGCCAAGTACTTCGTCGACATGTGGCGGCGGATCGCGCGGCGCTTCAAGGGTCGCGAGGGAATCTACGGCTACGACCTCATCAACGAGCCGTGCCACAAGCGCATGGCCGTGCCGGGTTTCGACTACTGGAACCTTCAGCGCAAGGCGGCCGAGGCTGTCCGCGCCGAGGATCCCAAGACGCCGATCGTCGTGACCTCAAACAAATGGGGCGGGCCGGACGGGTTCGCCGCGCTCAAGCCACTGCCGGTCGAGAACGTCATCTACCAAGTCCACATGTACGAGCCGTTCGAGTACACGCACCAGCGCGTCCTCGGCGCGCGGCTCGAGACGGTCGGCTGGCCGAACGCGGAGAAGGGCTGGGACAGGGCGTTCCTTGAACGCAAGCTGAAGCCCGTGCGTGATTTCCAGCTGAAGTATGGCGTGCGGATCTATGCCGGCGAGTTCTCGGCGGTATGCTGGGCGCCAGGTGCCGGGAAATACTTGAGCGACTGCATTTCGCTGTTCGAGGAATATGGCTGGGACTGGACGTACCACGCATTTCGCGAGTGGCCCGGCTGGAGTGTGGAACACGAGGGCGAGGACTACAAGACTTTTCGCCCGTCCTCGGACAATGCGCGCAAGCGTGCGCTCCTGAATGGCTTGAATCATGTAAAGGCAGAGGTGGCAAAATGAATAAAACAGCAAATACAAGTTGTGTGTGCGCGCTGGCCGCCGTGTTCATGGCAGGTGGCGTGTTTGCGGCGGGAGACTCCCTTGACAACATGGGGAACGTGCGTCTCAAGGGCTATCTCGGCGAACGGCTGGATGCGATGATCGCGAACCACGTCGCCGCCCAGGATGTCGATTACATAACCGCGCCGTTCATGGAGAAGACCGAACGCCGGGGATGGTGGCAGACGGAATTCTGGGGCAAGTGGATGCATTCGGCCGTCCCTTACCAGCGGTACTTGGAGAATGGAAAGTGTAAAGGAGGGGAAGATCTCCATGCCAGTATAGAGCGGGGCGTGGAGAGGATGCTCGCCTCGCAGGAGCCGAACGGCTATATCGGCAACTACCCAGACGAACTGCGCTGCGGCGAGGGGTGGGATGTCTGGGGCATGAAGTACACGATGATGGGACTGTTGCATTACTATGATGGGGAACGGGGAACGGGGAATGGGGAACGGGGGAAAAGGGCGCTTGAGGCGGCAAAGAGGCTGTGCGACTACGTGATTGCCGAGATCGGGCCGAATGGCAGACGTGGGCGCGAACTCTGGCAGACGGGCAACTGGTCGGGGTACGCGAGCTCGTCGATCCTTGAGCCTGTCGTCTGGTTGTACAAGCGCTGCGGGGAAAAGAAATATCTCGACTTCGCCGCCTACATCGTCAAGGGAATGACCGAGCCGGAGTCCGGGCCGCGCCTAATCGACTTGGCCCTCAAGGGCATATCGGTCGCCGACCGCAATGGATATGGCAACAAGCCCGACGCGCATGGCGGGTATGTTATGAAGCACAACCGCTGGAAGTCATACGAGATGATGAGCTGCTACCAGGGGCTGCTGGAGTACTGTGAAATTGTGAAGTCGGGTAAATGTGGAAATGCCCACTACTCGGTGCCGCCAGTTGAGGACATCTTCAAGGCCGCTGTGATGACGGCCGAGGACATCGTGAAGGAGGAGATAAACCTTGCGGGAGGATGCGCCTGTTCCGAAGCGTGGTTCCACGGGGCGCGCAAGCAGCATCTGCCGTACCTCAGGCTTCAGGAGACGTGCGTCACCACAACGTGGATGCGCTTCTGCGAGAAGCTGCTGGACACGACCGACAACCCGAAGTGGGCGGACGAGATTGAAAAGACGTTCTACAACGCCTATCTTGGGGCCATGAAAGCAGACGGCGCCGAGTTCGCGGGATACACGCCGCTCTCCGGCAACCGCTACCATGGGCAGCATCATTGCTACATGCACACAGACTGCTGCACGGCGAACGGTCCGCGCGGATTCCTCTGTTTCCTCAAGAAGCTCTTTGCGGTGCGCGACGGTGTCGCGACATTCAACTTCTATTCGTCGGCGCTTGTGAGCGGCGAACTGCCGGACGGACGCAAGGTCGCGTTCGACATGTACTCGCTCTATCCCCGCTCGAACGCCGTGCGGATCGTGAGCCACACGGAGGGTGTGGGCGAAGTCCCGCTCAGGCTGCGCATTCCGGGATGGAGCGCAAAAACGGAGGTGAAGGTGAACGGCAAGGCGCTTGAAGGGGTCTCGGCCGGTTCGTATTTCACGGTCAGGAGGGACTGGAAGCTCGGCGACATCGTGGAGATCAAGTTTGACATGCCGGTTGTTGCGCATGTGCTCAATCACCACGTGGCATTCACGCGGGGGCCGGTCCTGCTCGCCCGCGACAGCCGCTTTGCGGACGGCGACCTGACGGAGCCGTTCAGGCGCGGGATCAAGGACGGACAGCCGATGCCGACGTTCGCGGCGGTACGCACGCCCTCGGACGACATCTGGATGGCGTTTTCCGCGACGCTCCCGATTGGCTCACACCACGAGAATCCCGAAGCGGGCAATCCCGCGACCGTGTTTTTCTGCGACTATGCCTCTGCCGGCAACACCTGGCACCGCGACAATTACTACCGAACCTGGTTCCCGGTCGAATACGGCCCGCACGAGTGAACTGAAAAAATTCCTGAATTTTTCGCTTGCACATAGCGGCGGAAAAGTGTATTATTCGCATTAGTAGATGAAACAAGAAGGAGCCAGGAATTGAAAGACGACTTTCTCGTGTTCGACCACGTCACGAAAAGGTTCGGCGCGCTGACTGCCGTCGACGACGTCACGCTTTCCGTGAGGAAAGGCGAGTTCTTCTCCCTGCTGGGCCCCAGCGGGTGCGGGAAGACTACGCTCCTTCGCATGCTCGGCGGATTCGAGCGCCCCGACTCCGGGCGCATCTACCTGGAGGGCCAGGACATAACGGACCTTCCGCCCAACCAGCGCCGCGTGCACACCGTCTTCCAGAACTACGCGCTGTTCCCGACGATGACGATCTGGGACAACATCGCGTTCTCGCTCAGGCTCGCGAAGCGCCCCAAGGGCGAGGTCGAGGAGAAGGTCGACGCGATACTGGAGATGATCCAGATGAGCGAGCACGCCTGGAAGTACCCCAACCAGCTCTCCGGCGGGCAGAAGCAGCGCGTCGCCATCGCGCGCGCCCTCGTCGACCGCCCGCAGGTGCTGCTCCTCGACGAGCCGCTCGCCGCGCTCGACCTCAAGCTGCGCCAGCACATGCTCATCGAGCTCGACGCCATCCACGACCAGGTCGGCATCACCTTCATGTACGTCACCCACGACCAGGGCGAGGCGATGAGCCTCTCGGACAGAATCGCGGTCGTGAACAAGGGCGGCATAGAGCAGCTCGACGTCCCCGCGAAGATATACGAGGCGCCGACGTCGCGCTTCGTCGCGTCGTTCATAGGGGACACCAACTTCCTATCGGGCGAGATAACGTCCGTGGATGGCGACTACTGCACGATCAAGACCGACGGCTTCCCGGCGATACGCGCCTACAACGACAGGAACCTCGCCGTCGGGCAGCGCGTCGACCTCTCCGTCCGGCCCGAGAAGATCCGCGTCACCCTGACGCCCCCGCCGCCTGAGAAGGGCGCGGGCATCAACGTGTTCCCCGCGAAGGTCGAGGACATCGTGTACCAGGGCGTGTACACGAGGTACTGGCTCAGGGCGTGCGGACTGAGGATCGCGGCGCTGAAGCCGCATTCGCGCTTCCTGCTCGACCAGGAGGCGATCACCTGGAACGACGACGCGTTCGTCTGGTGGCATCCCGACGACGGATACATGGTGGAAGTGAAATGAAGATGTCCGTCTCCAAGGAGAAGAGGCGGGAGCTGCTGCTCACCTCGCCGTCGTTCCTGTGGCTGCTCGTGTTCTTCGCGGCGCCGGCGCTGATCGTGCTCGCGTTCACGTTCCACGGGCACACGGCGAACGGCGGCGTCGGCGAGTGGTCGCTCTCCACGTGGCGCGAGCTTGTGGACCCCGACTACCCCGCGATCGTCTGGAACACGATCCGCATATCGTTCGAGGTGACGGTCTGGTGCATCGTCCTCGCGGTGCCGTGCGCGTACGCGATAGCGAGGATGTCGAAGAGGTGGCGCGCGCTCGTGGCGGGGGCGATCATGCTGCCGTTCTGGACGAGCTTCGTGGTGAGGATATTCGCGTGGAAGACGATGCTCCACCCCGACGGCTGGCTCCAGGCGTGCTACCTCACGTGGCTGAGGGTCTGCCAGTGGCTGTTCGACTGGATGCCGGGGGCCGTGCAGCGGTTCCTGCTCTGGACGGGCATGGCGTCGCCGGGGCGCGTCGACCCGGCGCTCTCCACGATCCTCGACAGCGAGGCCGCGGTCGTGCTGGTCTCGGTCTACTCCTTCCTGCCGTTCGCGATAATGCCGATCTACACGGCGGCGGAGAAGTTCGACTTCTCTCTCCTCGAGGCGGCGCGCGACCTCGGGGCCAGGAACTTCTACGCGTTCAGGAAGATATTCATCCCGGGCGTCCGGCAGGGGATCGTCTCCGCGGTTCTCATGGTCTTCATCCCGGCGATAGGCTCGTACGTCATCCCGCAGATGCTCGGCGGCACAGAGTGCGTGCTCATCGGGAACAAGATATTCATGCGCGCGATGCAGAACAGGAACATCCCGCACGCGTCGGCGCTTGCGACGCTGATGGCGGTCTCGGTGCTGGTGCCGATGGGCCTGGCCATGTGGTGGAAGCGGCGGCAGCTGGCGCGCGACAGGCGCCGGCTGGACATGAGGACCGCGCAGCTGATGACGGGAGGGGAGTCATGAAGCGCTCGTACTTCTCGACAGTCGTCATGGCGCTGGTGCTGGCGTTCCTCTACGTGCCGATCGTGCTGGTCGTCGTGTACGGGTTCATCCCCAACGGGATATCGATGAGCTTCTTCGACTCGTCGGGGAGCTTCGCCGGGTTCTCGTCCAGGTGGTACTCCATGATATTCTCGGGCGACTCGCGCCTCGAGGCGCTTATGCAGAGCTTCTGGCTCTCGCTCGTCGTCGCGGGGCTCGCGACTCTCGTCTCGTGCGTCCTCGGCACGACCGCCGCGCTCGCGCTCCACAGGTGGCGCTCGCGCCTGCAGGGCCTCCACCACGCCCTCGTCTACACGCCGCTCATAATGCCCGACATCCTGATCGGCATATCGCTTCTGATGCTCTTCGTGGCCTGCGGGGTCGACTGCGGGTTCTGGACGATCCTCATCGCGCACGTCACGTTCTGCGTGTCGTACGTCGTGATGACGATCCTCGCGAGGCTCCAGGACTTCGACTACCGCATAGTCGAGGCGGCGTACGACCTCGGCGCCGGGCCCTGGTACACGTTCTTCAAGGTGGAGCTCCCGCTGCTGATGCCGGGCATCGTCGCCGGCGGCCTCCTCGCGTTCACTCTCTCCATAGACGACGTGGTCATAACCTCGTTCGTCAACGGCGCGGGGACGAACACGTTCCCGACGTACGTCAGCTCGATGACGAAGCACTCCCGGAACCTCCCGGCGGTCTTCGCGCTCTCGACGCTGATGCTGATATTTACCTGCGTGCTGGTTGGCTTGTCGAAGTTCATCGCGCGCGGGCAGCAACAAAAGACGAAAGGAAGATAAAGCAAATGGACAGCAAGACAATGCGCATCGCGGCCGCCGCAATAGCCGCCGCGGCCGTCATGGCGGGATGCTCGAAGCAGGACGGCGAGGACAAGGTGGATCTCTCGGGCCAGGCGAAGGCGGCGGCCAAGTCCGCCGGGCTCTCCGGCAAGGAGGGGAAGACGCTCCACATCTACACATGGAGCGACTACGTCGCCCCGGAGGTCCTCGATGGCTTCAAGAAGGCGCTCGGGGTTAAGGTCGTCATCGACACGTTCGACTCCAACGAGGCCATGTACGCCAAGCTCAAGGCCGGCGGCACGGGCTACGACATCATCACGCCCAGCTCCTACTTCGTGCCGCTCATGGTGCGGGAGAAGCTCGTCAGGAAGCTCGACCACTCGAAGCTCCCCAACGTCAGGCCCAACTTCGACAGGTCGTTCGCGGACCAGGTCTTCGACCCGACGTTCGAGTACAACGTGCCGTACGCCGTCACGTACACCGGCTTCATGTACCGCAAGGACAAGGTCCCCGCGGGCGTCGACGTCGCGACCTGGAAGGTCCTCGACAACCCGGCGTTCAAGGGCAAGGTGACGCTCCTCGACGACATACGCGAGGTGATCGGCGCCGGCCTCATGTCGCTCGGCTACCCGCTCAACTCCGACAAGCCCGTCGAGATCGAGGCCGCGGTCGCGCAGGTCCTCAAGTGGAAGCAGAACATCCGTAAGTTCGACGCCGAGTCCTACAAGACCGAAGTCGCCTCCGGCGCGACCTGGATCGGCCACGGCTACTCGACGGACGCCACCCAGGTCATCCTCGGCGACGAGGACGAGGGCAACCCGCCGCGCAAGGACATCGGCTTCGCGCTCCCCAAGGAGGGCTTCGTCATCGCCGTCGACGAGATGGTGATTCCGGTGTCCGCGCCCGAGCCGGAGCTCGCGTACGCCTTCATCAACTACGTCTACACCACAGAGGTCGCGAAGGCCAACATGGAGTACATCATGGGGCCCATGCCCGTCAAGCCCGGAATCGCCGCGCTCGACGAGGACTACCGCAAGAAGATCGTTCTCGACCAGAACGTCCTCAAGAACGGACAGGTCCTCCGGCCCATCGACGACTCCCCGGCGGTGAAGGCCCTCTACGACAAGGCCTGGGACCGCATCAAGGCGACTTCCGCCAGGTAGGGGCGCGGTGACGCAGCTTACCACATACACGTACGACCTCACGCGCGAGCAGCAGGTCAAGGTCCTGGAGATAATGGACTCCGGGAACTACCGCCCGCGCGAGGTCCCGTATTCCCTCCGGGCAGTGGAAGGCGACGGGTTCACCGCCACCCTCTACTCCAGGGAGAGGCACAACACGAGGAAGTTCTGCGTCCAGGGCTCCAAGGCGCAGGACTTCATCCTCTTCCAGCTTGAGCCCCTCGTCCTCGGGGGCGCGTCGCTCGGCTACGAGACGGTGCTCGACAAGTCCCTGACCGCGCCGCACGGCGGCTCCGACGAGTCCGGGAAGGGCGACTACTTCGGCCCGCTGTGCGTCTGCTGCGCATACGTCGACGAGAGGCTCTACGACAGGATGAAGGAGATGGGCGTCAAGGACTGCAAGCAGATGACGGACAAGGCGGTGCTCGCCGCCGGGGCGTCGCTGCGCGCGCTCCTGGGCCCGGACGGCTACTCCGTCGTGAAGCTCGGCCCCGCCGCGTACAACCGCCTCTACGCGAAGATGCGCAACATAAACAGGATGCTCGCCTGGGCGCACGCGACCGCGATTGAGGAGCTGCTGACGAAGCGCCCGGGCTGCCCGCGCGTCGTCATCGACCAGTTCGCCCCCACCGAGGCGACGATACTCCGGCAGCTGAAGCCCCTCGGTCGCGCCGCGAAGATCGAGCAGAGGCACAAGGCGGAAAGCGACATGGCCGTCGCGGCGGCGTCCGTCATCGCCAGGGAGGCGTTCCTTCGCGACGTCGCCAGGATGGGCGAGGAGATGTTCGGCCCCGAGAACGCCAAGCTGGACTCGCCGCGCCGCGTCCCGATCGGATCCAGCGACCCCCGCGTCGCCGCGCTTGCCGTCGAGATGGTCAAGGCCAACGGGCCGGTATGGCTGATGAACCACTGCAAGGCGCACTTCCAGACGACGGACAAGGTCCTCGCCGCGTGCGGCGCCACCCGCGCCGACCTTCCTCCGGAGGGCCAGGTGGAGAGCGTCAAATTAAAGTCGAGTTGAGAAAAATATTTTCCCTTCCCGGTTCGTCTATCTTTGTGTAGGCGCCATGGTGGCGTCTGTAAAATGCGGCGGGGACGCCGCGAAAGGAAAGGGAAAGATGAAAAGTCTGATGATGACTGTTGTCGCCGCGCTCTGCTGCGCGGCATTCGCTGACGGGAAAGGGGCGCCGCCTCCTGGCGAGGGACGTCCTGGTGGAAGGGGCCCCCACGGGGGGATGAACGGCCCGATGATCGACCCAATCGTCCGCATGGTGTCGAATCCCAAGGCCGCCGAGAAGCTCGGCCTCACCGAAGAGCAGAAGGCAAAGCTGAAGGAGATCAACAAGGTCTCCGCCGCCAACCGCGATATGCACAAGAAGGTCCACGAGGCCACGATGAGGCAGTTCGAGCTGATGAAGGCCGACAAGATCGACGAGGCGGCCGTCATGAAGGCGATCGACGAGGTGTTCGAGCTGCGCAAGGAGATGGCGAAGGCCCAGGTGAAGCGCGTGATCGCGGTCAAGTCGGTCCTCACGCCCGAGCAGATCACGAAGGCGCGCGAGGAAGTCAAGAAGATGTTCGAGCAGCGCGGCGAAAAGGGGCAGTGGCGCGGTGAAAAGGGGCCCAGGCACGGCAGGATGCACGGCAGGGGCCCCAGGGGCGGCGACAGGCCTGAGCCTCCGAAGCCGCCGGAGGCCAAGTAGGGCCGGATGGAAGAAGACAGCGATCTCTTCTTCGCCTATTCGCGCCGCGGCGACGTGCAGTCGCTCGCGGCGCTTGTCGGCCGTCACTCGACGTGGATGCGCGCGCTCCTGCGCTCGCTTCTCCACGAGGCGGCCGATGCCGACGACGCGTTCCAGGAGACGTGGATGAAGGTCATCCGCTCCGCCCCGTCCTACCGCGGCGGGAACGTGAGGTCGTACCTGGCTGTCGTCGCGCGCTCCGTCGCGATCGACCGGATCCGCCGGAGCGGACGCATCGTCAGCCTCGATGCCGGGGACGGCTCTGTCGCCGAGGCCGCCGAGAGCGCGGCGGACTCCGCGCCGACCCCGGGCGAGCGCTTCGAGTCGAAGGCGACGTCCGAGGACGTGCGCCGCGCGCTGCGCAGCCTCCCGGAGGGGCCGCGGCAGGTGCTGCTGATGAGAATTGAGGGCGAGCTCCCGTTCAGGGAGATCGCCGACGAACTGGGCGTGCCGCTGGGCACCGCGCTGACGTGGATGCGCGCGGCGACGCTCAAGCTGAGGAAAATGCTGGGAGGAGAGAGATGACGGAAGACAGGGAGATGATGAAATTCCTGAAGGGACGTCTTGAGGAAGACGTGCCCGGCGACGTGCCGCACCTTGACGAGATACTGCGCTATGCGTCGGCGCAGTCATTTGCGCACAGGGCGGAGCGCCGTTCTCGCCTGCGCCTCTGGGTGGCGGCCGCCGCTGCCGCCTGCGTTGCGGTCGTCTGCTCCTTCGTGTTTCTGCGCCCGCAGGCGGCTCTCGCGCCCGCGCCGGAGGCCACCGTCGTATCGGCGATAGGCCTGGTAATGGCCGCCGACGGCGCCGAGGAGGACTCCGACGATACGGCCGTCGCCGACATGCTCCTGGCCCTGCAGGACGCCCCGTACGAAAACGTGATCGAGGAGCTCGTCGCCGAGAATTCCCAGGCGGAGCTTTGGTGCGGCCTCTGGTGACCGCCCCGCGCCATCTGCCTGCTTTGCGTCGTCGCTTTCACTGTTCCGCATTGCAAAAAACCGACCTCGAAGGCGAATTTGTGATATACTACTTCTATCAAGTACGGTCGCTCCCGTTGAATGTCTGGGCGACACACAGTTGAAAACAAGAAAGGCGGTAACATGAAGAAGTGCAATATGGCGTTTCCGATGCTGGCGATGGCGCTTGCTGCGGCGCAGGCGGCGAGCGGCGATATGGAATACATGCGCGTCGCGGCGCTGGACAAGGACCTCTGGAAGCAGAGCGAATGGATATCCGTCCCGGACGCTCCAGTCGCGGGCGATGCCGTGCGCAAGTCCCAGCGGGCCGCCGACGGCGCGAGCTGGTTCGTGACGTGCGTGACGAACGAGGGCGTAGTCGCGAAGGCGGAGTGGATGACGACTGGCCTTGGCATCTACGAGCTGTACGTCAACGGCAGTAGGGTCGGCAACAGTGATCAAGTGCTGAAGCCGGGCTTCACGCATCCGAAAAAGACGCGTCGCTCGTTCACCTACGACGTCACATCCGGGTTGGAGGCCGGCAAGGGCGCGGTCAACTTCTTCGCCGCGGAGGTCACGTCCGGATGGTGGAGCGACAAGATCGTCAACTACGCCGGAAGGAAGAACGCCTTCCGCGCCGTCCTGAAGCTGACGTACAAAGACGGCGGCGTAAAGGTGTTCGGCACGAACACGAAGGACTGGCGCGCAGGCATTGGAGGCCCCGTGAGGCATGCCGCCATCTTCGACGGAGAGGAGTACGATGCGCGGGTCGCCGCGCCCACAATGGGCGAGGCGTCGTTCAAGGCGCCGGAGGTGAATGACGAGTTTCAGGGCGAGATACTCCCCACGGACGGCGCCGAGATATGCCTAAGGCAAGACTTGATGATGATGATGCCCGAGAAGGCATACGTCTGGAAGGGCGTCGATGGCGCCGATGCCGCGAAGGGCGTGTTCGGCCGCGTCCACAAGCTTAGGAACGTCGATTTCACGAAGGTCTTTGAAAACGGCATGGAGGGCGGAAAGTCCAGGGGCGAAGCGCTGAAGAAGGGCGAGACGCTTGTGGTCGACTTCGGGCAGAACTGCGCCGCCGTGCCGCTGTTCCTCTTCAAGGCCGCGGAGGGAACTGTCCTCACCTGCCTTCCCGCCGAGATGCTCAACGACTCCAGCGGCGAGAAGTCCCGCGGCAACGACGGGCCCGGCGGCAGCGTCTACCGCGCGAACCTCCGCGTGCCGGATCGCGGGATGCGGCTTGTCTACACGTTCGGCAAGGGAGAGGCGGATGGCAACGGCGTTTCCTCATACGTGCCGCGCCACACTTTCTTCGGCTATCGATATATGTCCGTGACGGCCACCGATGACGTGGAGTTCTTCATGGTCATGTCCGTTCCCGTTACGTCGATTGCCGAGGACATGGAGATCGGCGAGATAGAGACGGGCGTCGAGGACCTCAACAGGCTCGTCAAGAACGTCTACTGGGGGCAGCTCTCGAACTACCTGTCCGTCCCGACCGACTGTCCGCAGCGCAACGAGCGCCTGGGCTGGATGGCGGACACCCAGGTCTTCTGCGAGGCGGGCTCCTTCAATGCGGACACCTCCGCGTTCTTCCACAAGTTCATGCGCGACGTCCGCGACTCCCAGGATCCGCGCGGAGGCTTCCCCGGCGTCTCGCCTCGTGCGCAGTACGGCAACGAATCCATGCGCCTCGGCTGGTCCGACGCGGGCGTGATCGTCCCCTACCAGGTATGGAAGCAGTTCGGCGACAGGGGGATCGTCGCCGAGAACTGGGAGGCGATGGAGAGGTACGTCGCGCGCGTCAACGAGACGAAGTACGACTACGAGCAGACCAAGGGCGAGAACCGCGGCTACCAGTGGGCCGACTGGCTCAGCTACGAGCGGCTCGAAAGCTGCGGCGGCGGCATCAGGAAGAACGGCAAGCTGCGCCCCGAGGCGAAGTTCTACTGGAACTACCTCGGCGCGTGCTACTGGCTCTGGGACGCGATGATGATGCAGGAGATGGCGGCGGCGATAGGCGGCGACGGCGCGAAGTACGCCGCGATGGCGAAGGACGCGAGGGAGTACATCAGGAAGAACTTCTTCGCCGCGGACGGCATGGTGTCCGACACGCTCCGCGGGATGCAGACGCCCGCGCTCTTCGCGCTCAGGCTCGGCCTTGTCGAGGGCGACGCGAAGAGGCGCACGATCGAGGAGCTGAGAAAGAACTTCAAGGACCACGGCGACTGCCTGCAGACCGGATTCCTCGGGACGTCAATCCTGATGGAGACGCTTTCCGCGAACGGCATGACCGATGTCGCGTACACGCTTCTCCTCCAGCACAAGAACCCGTCCTGGCTCTATTCCGTCGATCAGGGCGCGACGACGATCTGGGAGCGCTGGAACAGCTACACGAAGGAGAAGGGCTTCGGGCCCGTCGGGATGAACAGCTTCAACCACTACGCATACGGCGCGGTCCTCGCGTGGATGTACAAGGACATGGCCGGCATTGCGGCTGACCCGAAGGCTCCGGGCTTCTCGAACATCGTCATGGCCCCGAAACCTGACCGCCGCGTGGGGTTCGTGAAGGCGCAGTACAATTCCACCTTCGGCCTCGTCAAGAGCGCGTGGCGCTACGAAGGCGAGAAGTGGATATGGGAGTTCACGGTGCCCGCGAAGGCGACGGCAGACGTGTACGCCCCCGGCGCGACGTCGCCCAGGCGTTATGTCGGCGGCGACTACCGCATCGAGATGAAGCTGCCGTGACGGGGAGGTGCGAGGCATGAGAGACATGAAGAACATTGTTGCAGTCGCGGCAATCGCCGTCAGCGCGCTCTGCGCGGCGGCCGCCAAGCCAGCCGCCAAGCCGGCGCAGGCCCTCGGAGTCTCGGCGGACAACGCGGCGGCGCTTCGCGCGAAAATCGCGAAGACGTGCAAGATCGAGCGCGAGGACGTTTGGTACGGGCACAGCCGCATTCAGTTCCGCTTCAAGGAGCGCAAGGCGTGGGTGGTCGCGCCCAGCGTCGCCCCGCTTGACGGGACGCCCTGGACCTGGACGATGCAGTGGGCGGAGGCGTTCGTGGAGAGGACCGGCGTCCCGGCCCTCCTCAAGTCGGGCTTCCACCACGTCACGATAGACCTCTACCCGACGCGCATGGACGACACGGGCATCGCGGCGGCGGCGGAGTTCCAGGACTTCCTAGTGAAGGAGCTGGGCTTCGCGCCGAAGGCGAACCTCATCGGCATGAGCTGGGGCGGGTTCTTCTCGATCCGCTACGCGGCGGCGCATCCGGGGAACGTCCGGCGGATATACCTCGACGCGCCGCTTCTCTCCTTCCAGAGGTTCAGGGCCGCCGCGAATGCGAGGGGCATAGGCTCGTGGTTCGCGAGCAGGCCATCGGACGGCGAATGGCGCAAGGACCCTCGCATGCCCGTCAACATGGCCGGGGCCGTCGCGAAGGCCGGGATCCCGATCCTCCTGCTCTACGGCGGGAAGGACGATGTCGTGCCGCCGGACGAGAACTGCCGTCCGTTCGCCGCCGCGTTCAAGGCCGCAGGCGGCAAGATAGAGGAGCACTGCCGTCCCGCATACGGACACCATCCCCACGGCGCGGACCCCGGCAAGCTGGGGGTCATAACGGGGTTCTTCACCGCGAAGTAAAATTAATGAAATTTACTATTGCAATTTAAGCGGAATTTTTGATATACTTTACAGAAATAGTCGCAGAGTGTAGCGCGAGTGCGCGAGAGTATGCGGCGAAACTGACAAAAGGCAACAAATGGATCAGATAAGAATCAAGGCGGAGCCGCGTTCCGAACAGGGGACTGGGGCTGTTCGCCGTTTGCGCAAGACGGGCATGATTCCCGGAAGCGTGATGAAGATGAAGAAGGGCGGGACGGAGCTCATCAAGCTCCCTGCGCACGACTTCATGATGGCGATGCGTGGCCATGCGAGCAAGCAGCTCCTGGTGACGCTCGACATGGACGGAAAGGAAGTCCCGGCGCTTATGCGCGAGATGCAGAACGACGTTCTCGCGGGGACTCCGATACATGTGGATTTCAGCGAGGTCTCGCTCTCCGAGAAGGTGCGCGTGACCGTGCCGCTGCAACTCGTCGGCGAGCCCGTCGGCGTGAAGCTCGGCGGCGGCGTGCTTGAGCAGGTCCTCCGCACGATCGACGTGGACTGCCTGCCCACGGACATCGCGGAGAGCTTCGACGTCGACGTCTCCGGGCTCGGCCTGGACCAGACGCTTTTCGTTCGCGACCTGAAGCTGGGCGACGCGCAGACCGTCGTGACCCACGGCGAGCTCGCGGTCGCGGTGGTCAAGGCCCCTGACGACGCGGTGCCCGGAGCGGCGCCTGCCGCCGGCGAGGCCGCCAAGGCGCCCGAGGTCATCAAGAAGGGCAAGGAGGATGAAGCCGCCGCCGGCGACAAGAAGAAGGAGGAGAAGAAGTAATGAAGAAGTACGATGCTCTCTACATCTTCGTCGGGATCGCCAAGGACGACGCCCTCAACGCCTGCCTCGAGAAGGCCTTGGCGGAGGTGACGCGCGTCGGAGGCAACGTCCTCTCGACGGAGTCCCTGGGCAAGCGCGCGTTCTCCCGTCCCATGTCGAAGAGGGAGTCCGGCGTGTACGTGAAGGTGCGCATGGAGCTCGACCCGCTGAAGGTCGGCGAGCTTCTCTCGCGCTACCGTCTCGTCGAGCAGGTGTTCCGCGTGCAGATTCTCGCCGTGGACGAGCGCCGCGAGGCGAAGCTCGTCGCGGAGCGCGCCGCGCGCGCCGAGCGCCTGGCAAGGAAGGAAGCGGCTGCGGCCGAGACGGTCGCGGCGGCGGAGGGTTGAAAAACAGGGGGATGACGTCATGGCCTCTTTCAACAAAGTGATACTGATGGGCAACCTTACGCGCGACCCTGACGTGCGCGCCACCGGGACGAGCGGCATGAAGGTCGCGAGGCTCGGCATCGCCGTCAACGAGCGCCGCAGGGACCGCAACGGACAAGTCCAGGAGTTCCCCGTGTTCGTCGACGTCGACGCATGGGACAAGCTTGCTGAGTTGTGCGGTCAGTACCTCTCCAAGGGAAGGTCGATACTCGTCGAAGGGCGTCTGCAGATGGACACCTGGGAGAAGGAGGGCGTCCGCCACCAGAAGCTGAAGGTGCGCGCGACGACCATCAAGTTCCTCCCGCAGGGCGACCGTCTGATGAGCCCGCAGGTCCAGCATCAGCAGGAGAGCCACTCTCCGGCCATGCAGAACCCTCTCCAGGGCAGCTCCCTGGAGGGCGACCCAGACGACATCCCGTTCTGAGAAAACCCGTAACGAAACAACCAATCACCAAGGAAGACCAAAATGGCTTTCAAGAAATCAAACAGTTCGGCCGGCGAGGAGTTCGCCGCAAGGAAGCGTCCGCCGCTCGGCCCGAAGGACCAGATCGACGTCAACGACGTCGAGACGCTGAAGTACTACATCACCGACTACGGCAAGATCCTGCCCGCGCGCATCACCGGCGTCACGTCGGCGCAGCAGCGGCAGATCCGCCAGGGCGTCAAGCGCGCCCGCAACATGGGGCTCATGGCCTGACGCGAAAGGAGCGCTGCAATGCACATTGAAGTAATGCTCATGGACGACGTCAAGAAGCTGGGCAAGGCAGGCGAACTCGTCAAGGTCGCGCCCGGCTACGCCAGGAACTTCCTCTTCCCGAAGGGGCTCGCGGAAGTCGCGACGGAGGCGGCGAAGCGCCGTCTCAAGAAGCTCGAGGCCGAGCGCGCCGCGCGCGCCGCCGAGGAGCGCAAGGCCGCCCTCGAGGTCGCCAAGAAGCTCGAGAAGCTCGAGATCACCGTGTCCGCCGCCACGACCGACGGCAAGCGCCTCTACGGCGCCGTCAGCGTCACGGACATCCTCGCGGCGATCGAGGCGAACCGCGGCGTGAAGATCTCGCGCAGCCAGCTCTCCGTCGAGGACTCCCTCCGCGAGGTCGGCGAGTACGAGGCGACCATCGACCTCGGACACGGCGTCCTGGTCAAGTTCAAGATCGTCATCCTGGACGAGCAGGCCCAGGTCGAGGCGTAGGCCTCGGGCGTGTCTGAACGAGAAAGGAAGGGGGCGCCGTCCGTTCCGGACGACGCCCCCTTTTTGTTTCCATGGGGGAGCGACACCTTTTCGTGATCTGGCCCAGGGGCCGATTCGCGCAGGACCGCATTCTCGCGGACATGAGACGCGAGATGGATGTCGTCTTCTCCCGTCCGCTTTCCTTCGAAGGCGACTATGCTCTCGCCTACCGGAGGTTCTACGGTCCGTCGCTCCCGGATGCGCGTCGGAAGGTCGCGAAGTGCGGGACGGGCGAGTTCATGCTCGTCGTCGCGGACGACCCCAGGCCGGACTACTGCGTCGTCCCCGTCCCCGGCAGCAGGCCCACGTTCTGCAACAGGCACACTTTCGAGCTGAAGCAGCGGTACAGGGAATGGTGCGGCGGAGGCCATAGAGTGCACGGGACGGTTCGCCGCGACGAGTTCGAGCGCGACGTAAGGATGCTCACGGGACATTCCGCCGACGAATGGGCGGATGGCGTCCCCTCCGGCAAAATCTCGCCCTCGCTCCCGGACTGCTGGGCTGCGGTCTCCGAGCTTGGCCCTTTCGCCGCCGGGAAGGTGCGCCCTGTCTGGGGCGAGCCGCCGGACGGCTCGCTTTTGATGAATGCGTCAGTCCTTCAGGAGGGCCGCTACCTCAACGACCTTGTGAGCGTTGGCGAATGCCTGGGTGTGCCCGCCGTCGAGAAACGCTCGACGAAGGGCGTGTGGTCGATAGGCAACGAGTACTCGATGTCCGCGAGGATGCACGAGGCCGCGCCTGGCGTCGTCGCGCGGCCCCTCGCGTGGCGGTTCGCGGGCGACGGCAGGTCCGCCGCCGTCGTCACCGAGCGCGTCGCCGGGGACTCCCTCGCAGAGCGGCTCCGCCGCCGGCTGTCTCCGCAGGAGGCGGATTCCTTCGCCGCGGACATGCTGGAGCTTGCCGACGCCCTCGCCAAGACGGGCATCGTGCACCGCGACCTCTTCGCCGACAATTTCATCGTCGGCGCCGACGGACGCCTCAAGGCGATCGACTGGCAGCTGGCGATCGACCGTACGCTCTACCGCGAGGACCCTTGGGTGAGGAAGCACTGGAAGTTCCGCTATGTCGTCTTCGGGGTGAACCGCGAGATGGGCCTCGGCGTGTGGAACGACTTCGCCGCCATGGAGAAGCTGCTCTCCGCGTTTCCGCAGACCGCCGCCGTCGTTGCCGCGAGGCGGAGCCTTGCAGACCGCGCGGAAGCGATGACGTTCGCCGCGCCGCCGGATGCCGCGACGCGCATGAAGCTCTGGCTGTACGCCCTGTCGCTTCGCTTCCAGATGGTTCTCCGCGGCAGGCGCCACCGCAAGTACGCGCAGCTGGAGCGCCGCTGGCGGACTGTGAAGTGCAAGTGGGACTGAATGCTGAAGGGACTGCAGGCAAATGTTATTCAACAGCATAGACTTTCTTGTATTCCTCCCTGTGGTTTTCGCGGTGTACTGGTGCGCTGCGCGGAGCGTCCGACTCCAGAACCTCGTCGTCGTCGTCGCGAGCTACGTCTTCTATGGATGGTGGGACTGGCGGTTCCTCGGGCTGATGGCGTTCACGAGCGCGTGGAGTTACGTCGCGGGGGCGGTCGAGCTGTCGCGGGCCGACGCCGGGAAGCCGCCTTCCAAGTTCGTCGTGGCGACGAGCGCGGTCGTCAATCTGGGCGTTCTCGGCGCGTTCAAGTACTACGACTTCTTTATCGGGGAGGCCGTGACATTCCTGGGCAGGCTTGGATTCGAGGCGCACGCGCCTTCTCTCAGGGTGATCCTGCCCGTGGGCATATCGTTCTACACTTTCCAGGCGCTGAGCTACACCATCGACGTCTACCGCCGCCAGATCCGCCCGACAAGGGACCCGATTGCGTTCTTCGCCTACATAAGCTTCTTCCCGCAGCTCGTCGCGGGGCCGATCGAGCGCGCCGTCAACCTCCTGCCGCAGTTCACCTCGCCGCGGCGCTTCGACTACGCCGAGGCCGTCGCCGGATGCCGCCAGGCGCTGTGGGGCTTCTTCAAGAAGTGCGTGGTCGCCGACAACTGCGCAGTCCTGGCGGACACCTTCCTGGGCGGCGGCGCCGGCGGCGTCGACGTCTGGATCGGGTCGCTTGCATTCGCCATACAGATATACGGCGACTTCTCCGGCTACTCGGACATCGCCATCGGCGTCTCGCGGCTCTTCGGCATAAGGCTCATGCGCAACTTCGCGTTTCCGTACTTCGCGCGCGACATAGCGGAGTTCTGGCGCCGCTGGCACATTTCGCTCACCACCTGGTTCAGGGACTACCTCTACATCCCGCTCGGCGGAAGCCGCTGCGGGACCGCCCGCCGCATACGCAACACGTTCGCGATCTTCCTCGTCAGCGGACTCTGGCATGGCGCGAACTGGACGTTCCTGGTGTGGGGCGCCTTCCATGCCGTGCTTTTCCTGCCGCTTCTCCTGCTCGGGAGGAACCGCGACAACACGGGCGTAACCGCCGACGGACGCGCTCTGCCGCGCCTTGTCGACGTTTGGCACATGGCAAGGACGTTCTTCCTTGCGCTCATCGGCTGGACGATTTTCCGCGCGAGGTCGATCGGCGAGGCCGCCAGCTGGCTCGCGTCGATGTTCAACCCACGCTCGTTCGCGTCCCCGGCGGGCGTCCCGCGCGAAACGGCCGTCGCGGCGGTGGCGACCGTGCTGATGCTCTCCGTAGAGTGGTTCAACCGCCGCGAGGAATGGGGGTTCGCGAGGCTCCCCCGCCGCACGCCGTTCAGGTGGGCCGTGTACATCGCCGTCCTCTGGCTCGTCGTGTTCTACGCGCCTGGAAGCCAGAGCTTCGTGTATTTTCAGTTCTAGGGGGCATGCACCATGAAACGATTCCTGAAAAGGCTTTTGATGTTTGCGTTGGTGGTGTTCGTCCCCGCCGCGCTTTGGGTCGCCCTCGTCGTCGCGCTCGACAGGTCGAGCTACGTCTCGTCGCTGAAGATTCCGGAGGGCGCGTCGATTGTGGTGTGCGGGGATTCGCAGACGAAGGACGCGCTTGACCCCGCGCACATCCCCGGCTTCTTCAATTTCTCCAACGCGGCCTCGCTCCACGACCAGAACATGCTTCGCCTGAAGGACCTCTTTCTCGCCAACCCGGGGAAGGTCAAAGTCGTCCTGGTCGACGCATCCCCGCTGAAGCTCGGCTACGACCCGGCGAAGCCGGTCTCGGACACCGAGGCGGCGCGTGTGCACTTCCTCATCCACGTCTACCACCTTGGCGAGGGCGTCCGCCCCGTCGGATCGTGGACGAAACTTGTAAGGGACGTCCTCTTCACGCGCAAGTTCAACGAGTTCAGGAAGTCGATCCTTCGCGGGAAGCGCTGGCGCTCGTCGCTTGCTGGCGGATTCGACCCGGACAAGACGCACGGCTTCGTCAACCCCCGCTACAGGGAGATGGCGCTGGCCGACGTGAAGGACAAGGCCGAACGAGTGAATTCGCTTCCGCCCGCCGACGGGAACGAGCTGCTGTTCGGTGTGCTGGAGGCGCAAATCGACCTGGTTCGCGCTCAGGGCGCAATTCCAGTGCTGACGACTATGCCGCTCTCGGGCCCGCTTCTGGAGGCAGTCGACTCCGCCCGGCTTGACGCCTTCACGAAGGCCGTCCGCGGGCTCGCAGAAAGGAAGGGCGTCAAGTACATCGACTGCCTGCGGTTTAAAACGGACGACTCCGCCTGGCACGATGCAAACCATCTTAACCGGGACGGAGCCGCCGCGTTTTCCGACGCATTCGCGCCGCTGCTTAGAGGATGTCTATCTTCTTCGCCTGCGTCTCAGGGCGCTTCTTCACGATGACCGTGAGCACGCCGTTCTCCAGCTTTGCCGCGAGCGTCTTGGGATCTGCCATCTCCGGCAGGTCCGCCGTCAGCGCGTAGTTCGGGTATGTGAACTCGGTCACGACCTCCTTGAACCCCGCAGGGTTCTGGTACTTCGCGTGCGTCTTCAGCGTCAGCGTCTTGCCGTCGATGTGAAGCTCCGCATCTTCCTTTGCTATGCCCGGCAGCTGCACCTTGAGCTCGTATTCCTCCGGCTTCTCGGTGAATGTCGCGGTCGGAACCTCGAATTTCTCTTCGCTGTTCATTTCAGGTCTCCTTTCTTGTATGAGGTTGTTGCCTTAGGCGATTGCGATCCTGCGCACGCCATCCGTTTCCGATTTCGGGAGTTCGATGCGGAGGATTCCGTTTTCGAACTTCGCGTTTGCCTTCGACGCGTCGACGCGGAAGGGGAGCTCCACGCGGCGGCTCCACGCGGGCGCCTTCCTCTCGGCACCGTCCGTCGGCTCCGCCGGCTTGTCCGCAATCACCACCGCCTGCGCCTCCAGCGTCAGGTCTACGTCCTTCGCCGTCTTGCCGGGAAGCTGCAGGTCGACGATCATGGCATTGTCGTCGAGGAACACATTCACCGGCGGAAAACGGCCGGCCGCGCGCGCCCTCATGTTTCTGAAGACGTTGCCGCCGACATTCAGAATGTCATCCAGGAAACTCCATGGATCCATATTTATCAGTGTGTTCATTTTTGTTTCTCCTTTCGTTTGACAACACAAGGAGATATGCACACACCGTGCCAACGGGAATTTGCGTCAGATTGCCGTGCCAACTGCGACACAAAGTCGCATTGTGGGACAAAATCGGCCTAAAGTTCTTTTCCCAGCAGAATGGCAGCGACGGCATTGGCCTGCATTGCCGCGGCGATTGTCACGCGAGGCCCGACTGGCGCCAGGCCGTCACGCACGTCACTGGCGAAGTCTCCGACCATGACGAGGTTGCGTCCTATGCGCCTTGTCCTGATTTCGTTGGAGCGCCCCCATCCAGCGAGGCCGCTTGCGCCGACGACCTTCATCCCTGCTGGGAGTAGTCTCTCAAGAAGCATCCGCTTGCTTTCCGCTGAGTCGAACGCCTCGACTACGATGTCGCAGCCGGAAAAGACGTCTAGGATGTTGTCCGTGGTAAGCCGCGTGTCGTGGACGGAGACGTCAAGGTCGTCTTCAATCATCCTGAGGTTGTCGGCGAGGGCGTGGACCTTCTTCTCGCCGAGCTGTCTGCGGAAGTAGAACTGGCGGTTGAGATTGGATTCGTTCACTACGTCGAAGTCAGCGATGACGAGATTCCTCACGCCTGCGCGCACAAGCAGCATGGCGCAGTTCGATCCTAGCCCGCCGGCCCCTGCGATGCCGACCCTGGCAGACTCGAGGATGCGTCGCTCGTCTTCCGTGAGATATGGATTGGCGCTCATGATTCCGCAACTTTCACTTTGCACTTCTCATTTACATTTTGCATTTTACACTTTGCATTTTACACTTTACACTTTACATTTTACACTTCCCACTTCCCCCCTAGCCTCCCGCGACGATCCTGTAGGCGTTCAGCTCCGCGCCTTCGGCGAGCGGCGTCGCGGCGGCGTCGGCCGTGCCGAGGATTTCTCCGTTGTACTCGACTACTGCTTCGCCCTCGCCGATCCCTGCGGACGCGAGGAACTCGCCGACCGTCGCGGCGGTGGTCTCAGTGCTTTTTCCCTGATATGTTATCTGCATGGCTCTTCGTGCCTTTCAATGCTGGCGAATATTATACCACAACATAACATTGCTATTTCAACTTTTCGCCTCGGAGTTGTCGAACGAACACGCGCCCGTCCCCGGAGACGGTACACCCCCGTCCCCCTACGTGTTCCCGGCGGCGCAGTCACAGTACGCCAGGAACAAGAACAGGATATTCCAGGCCGTCAAGCCCGTGTTCGCCCGCGCCGTGTTCGGAGACGTCGAGCCGGAATCGGACGTGGGCGACGCTGGCCGTGGATCCACCACCAGCGCAACAGGCCGGGCCGGGGACGTTCCCGCCGCTGACCGCTTGCGAGAAAGTCCTTGCCAACGATGATGACGCCCGAAGAATATGCCGCGAAACGTAATGCAACAAGCGGCGGAATATGATATACTATTCCGTGTTGCAAGTGAAAGCGAAATGAAGAAAGGATTGAACCATGAGACTTAATGGGCGAACAGGCAGGGCAAGGGCGGCGACGCTTGACCTTGACCTTGCACAACGGGCGGAGCGAAAGTTGCGCCGTTATGGAACCGACTTGAACGGGGTGCTGGCGTTCATCGTCGCCGTTCGCGGGTTGCCCGACTTGCGCAACGCCCCGCAGACGATGGACTTCACAACGCACGGGCAGACCTTCACGGCGGACGTGACGTCCGACTCCGACGGCGGGTATTGCGCAACCGTGCGCGGGCACGACAACTGCTTTACCGAGGCTGATACCCTGCCGGAACTGCGCAAGTGCCTTGTGGAGGTGACAGACCTCATGCTCTTCGACGAGGGCGAGAGGGCGGCGCAATGAAGCCATTGACCGCAGTGCGAGTGAAAGCGCTCTTTTGTTAGTGCCTCTACCTACTTTCCTGTCCCCCACTTTGTCGTCCACTTTCAGGGTGAAAAAGGGTGTAATGGGGTGTAAAGGCGGACGGATTCACGGAAAAGAAAAAACCCGTTTTTATTGGGTTTTTTCTTGATTTTTCAATGGTCGGGGCGAGAGGATTTGAACCTCCGACATTCTGCTCCCAAAGCAGACGCACTACCAGGCTGTGCAACGCCCCGAATCTGAAATCCCTGGCTTCAGGCTAGGAATTTCCAAGTAACAATATAGTATATCAGATTTTTCCCATTTTGTGTTAAAAGAAATTTCTGAATAATTTTGCGGCCGCAAACCGATGTTGAATAGATGGCGCGGATTTGTTATAATTATCGCTATATGGGAAATTGCCATGGACCCTTTTGTGTGCAGGCGGCGTTGGAACGTGCCGGATGCAAGTGGCAGGCGGAAGGGGCTTGACGATAGGAGCCAGATGAGAGCAGCAAACGACATGAAAAAGATGAAAGCAGGTTCGGCGGGACGCGCGGCGATGTGCGCGGCGACGTGCGTTGCGGTGATGTGCGCGGCGGCGCGGGGCGCGCTGCCGTCCGGCGCGGTGACCGTCGCAACGCCGTCCGGCGGCGTGTGCGTGTCGTCTCCGTCGAAGGGGGCGCTTCGCGTGACGCGTGGCGCCCCGGTCAGCCCGGAGCTTGTGTTCGTCTCCGCGAAGGGCGAGCCGGTGTCCGTCGAGAACGTTGCGGAAGGGGTGCGCGTGAGGTCCGGCGACCTCGCGGCGGTCGTCTCGCGCACGACTGGGCTCGTGCGCTTCGAGGGGCCGGACGGCACGGTCCTTTCCGAACGCGAGGTCGGCGAGAGGTCCGTCGCGTTCGACTCGCCGTTGGGAGAGCGGCTCTACGGTCTCGGGCAGTTCCAGGACGGTGCGCTCGACGTCCGCAACCTGCCGCGCCGCCTCGTTCAGGTCAATACGCAGGTCGCGTCCCCGTTCCTCGTCTCCACCCGCGGCTGGGGCCTCTACTGGCACACTTACGCGAAGGTGGACTTCAACCCATGCGCCAATGCGGTCGCGCTTGCGAAGGAGGGCGAGGGCGCGGCGAAGACAGTTGACGTCTCGACTGGCGCGGGCAGGGCGAAGGAGAGCCGCCGCGACGTGGCGTACGTCGGCGAGTTCGAGGTGCGCGAGGCCGGCGAGTACGCCTTCATGTTCGACTGCGGCTCCAGGATGGCACGCCAGCAGGTCGTGGAGATTGACGGGAGGAGGGTCGTGGACAACAGAAACTTCTGGCTTCCTCCGGCGGTCGGATTCAGGGCCGCGCTAAAGCCGGGCCGCCACAAGGTCAGGGTGCTGGCGGAGTCTCGCGACAGGCCTTCGCTCGCGTTCCGCGCCGACCGCGGCGAGACGCGCTTCGCCACCGACTCCCCGAGGACCGGCACCGACTACGTCGTCTACCTGGGCGCCCCCGAGCGCGCGGTCGCGAACTTCCGCGCCGACACCGGCGGGACCGCCGCGCTCCCCGACTGGGCGTGGGGATACTGGCACTGCCAGGAGCGCTTCAGGTCGCAGGCGGACCTCCTCGCCGCGATGCGCTGGTTCAGGTCGCGCGGGCTGCCGCTCTCGGTGATCGTCCAGGACTGGCAGTGGTGGCGGAAGGGGACGTGGAACTCGATGGAGTGGGATTCGGAGCACTACCCCGACCCGAAGGCGATGGCGGACGAGTGCCATGCCAACGGCGTGAGGGTCATGCTCAGCGTGTGGTCCAAGACCGGGGGGAACAGCGCCTTTATGTCGGAGCTCAAGGCGGCCAATGCGTTCGTCCCCGGTACCCAGTGGATAGACTTCTCCAGCCCGCGGGCGTGCGACGTCTACTGGAGGTGGTTTGAGAGGTGCTGCGTCTCGAAGGGGATCGACGCATGGTGGCTGGACGCTGTGGAGCCGGAGAACGACGACCTCCACGGGCGCACGTTCGCGCTCGGCTCCGGCGACGTATACCGCAACGTCTACCCGCTTCTCGTGAACACCGAGGCCGACCGCAGGATGCGCGCGCTGCGCCCCGGCGAGACGCCGCTTGTGCTGACGCGCTGCGCGTTCGCCGGCCAGCAGAGGACGGCGTCAGTCGTGTGGAGCGGCGACGTCGGCGGCTCGTGGGACGCGCTGCGCAAGCAGGTCGTCGCCGGGCTTGGCTTCGCGGCGGCGGGCTTCCCGTACTGGACGAGCGACTGCGGCGGGTTCTTCCGCCCGGGCGACCAGTACACGAACAAGGCGTACCACAGGGTCCTGGCGCGGTGGATGGAGTTCGCGACGTTCTGCCCCGTCCAGCGCGTGCACGGATACAAGAGCGACACGACGCCTTCACGCTACGGCCCGGAGATGGAGAGGCTGCTCTGCGACCAGATCCGCCTGCGCGAGCGCCTAAAGCCGTACATCCTGAAGACGGCGAATGACGTCGCATCGAAGAACGCGATGTTCATGCGCCCGCTGTGGGACGCGCCGGCGGGGTTCGAGACGGAGTACATGTTCGGCGAGGACATGCTTGTCTGCCCGGTGACGTCCGACGTGGAGGAGATGGACGTGTGGCTGCCGGCAGGCGAGTGGCGGGACTTCCACACCGGCGAGGCGGTCTCGGGCGGGCGCGTCCTGCGCGTCAAGGCGCCGCTGGACAGAATCCCGGTGTACGAGAGAATGGCGAAGGATGGCAAATGACGAACGGCGAACAATGAAGAGTGAAGGGAGGGGTGAGATGAAGATGCGGATTCTCCTTTGCTGCGCGTTCGCGGCGGCCCTCATGGGTGCGGGCGCCGCGAACAAGGGGATGCTCGTCCTGCAGGTCGGCAGCGACTGGTGCGAGAGCGGCGACTACGTGAGGCAGGTCTTCGAGAGCTCCGACTTCCGCCTGGCGGTCAGGCGGGACTTCGACTTCGCGGTGTACGACGACATGGACAAGCCGACGGACGCGGTCAGGGCGGCGAACAAGAAGGTCGCCGGGCTTCGCGTAGAGTCGCGGCGCTTCCCTTCGATAACGTTCCTCAGCGGCGACCCCCGCCGGTTCTTCGCGCAGCTGGACAACATCCCGTGGGACATAACGGCGAAGGACCTGGCCGCGCAGGTGCAGGCGATGGCGAAGGGGCTGCACGACGCGGAGGCGCTTTTCAGGAAGGGCGCGTCGATGCGTACCGGCAACGCGAGCGGCGCGGCGGACGCATACGGCACGGCGTTCGAGATTCTCGTGAAGCAGGTCGGCGAGCCGTACCAGGGGCAGGTCTTCAACGGCAGGTTCGCCTTCGCGAAGGAATGGGGCGAGCTGAAGAAGCTCGACGTCGGCGACAAGTACGGTTGGCGCCGCCGCTTCGAGATGGGGTACGGCTTCGACATCGTGAACAAGGCGAACAAGTTCCGCGAGGACGGCGACTTCGGCGGCGGCGCGGCATACGTCGCGGGGCTTCGCGGGATCCCGACGGAGCACCTCACCGTGGAGCAGCGCCAGTGCATCGACTTCGCGGAGTACGCGCTGTGGAGGAAGACGTCGAGCCACTCCAGCTCGAACAAGGCGCTTCTGAAGAGCGCGCTCGAGAAGGGCCGCGACACCGTGTGGGGGCAGTGCGCGATGGGGTACCTCATGCTCTCCGGCGAAAAACTGACGAGCCGCGAGCGGTACAGGGCGTCGATGAGGGAGCGTCCGAAGGACTCCGACAAGATCTCCGGCCGCGACCCGCAGCTCGCGGCGATCGCGCAGCGTCTTTCGCATGTCTCGCCGAGGACGGAGGAGCTCACCGACGCGCAGAAGGCGGACATCGTGCGCCACGCCCTGCTGCGGCGCATGGACGACGGCTGGCGGGAGCTGAAGACGCGGCCCGGGTCGAAGAAGTTCATCTTCGCGTTCTTCGGCGACAGGGTGTGGATGGAGGACTTCCTGTGGAGCGGCAAGTGCGACGTGCGCAGGTCGCTGCTCGCGCTGGAGACGCTGTACTTCCAGGACAACGGTCGCTGGATCACCGACGCCGACGGACCGGGCCGCCGCTTCGCCACTGCCGTCGCCCTCGAGGTGCCGGGCTGGAGCGAAGAGATGCTGGCGGACTACCTTGCCGCGTACCGCGAGACGGCGCAGGCGAAGCGCCTCCACAAGTACGCCCTCACGCAGCCTGTCTGGCAGTGGCGCTTCGCGGTGCAGAGCTACGACGGGGAGTCAACCGTCGCTGACGCGCCCAACCAGCAGCGCTACATGGAGAAGTTCATGAACGTGAGGATGGACAGGTACGGCGGCGCGTTCTGGAGCGTCCCGTACAGGAAGTACAACTGCTTCGGGGAGTGCATCCACACCAAGTACTACTACGAGCCGTGGGCGACGGCGGGCGAATGGCCCAAGCGGAGCTACACCCACATCGTCGGAGGCGTGTGCGGAGAGCTCTCGACGTTCGGCTCGATTTGCGGCAACTCCCACGGACTTCCGCAGACGACCGTCGGCCAGCCCGGGCACTGCGCGTACACGCGCCGCCGCGCGAACGGCACCTGGCAGATATGCAACAACATATCTCCGCCGACGGGGCTCAGGACGACGCTCTGGCCGGGCAAGCACAGCTGGCTGTACCTGCAGGCCCACGAGGGGACGTTCGAGGGCGACAGGGAGCGCAGGCTCAACGCGGAGCGTTTCGTCGAGCTCGCGCTAATGGCGGAGGGGCGCAAGGCCTCGCCGACCGTAGTCACCGGCTTCTTCAGGAGGGCGTGCCTCTCGTGGCGCACCAACTACAACGCCTGGAGGGAGTACGGCGCATGGATCGCCCGCAATGAGCGGCCAATCGCCGAGCACCGCATATTCGCAATGGGATGCGCCAAGGCGCTGCACAACTGGCGCCAGCCGATGTGGGACATCCTCACGCCGTACTTCGAGCGCGTCGCCAAGCTGAAGGGGCCCAAGGCGCTCACGGAGACCCTCGTCGAGTTCGCGCCGCTTTTGAGGCAGTCCGACGAGAGGCTCCAGGAGGAAGGCGACTTCAAGTCCGTCATCGCGAAGTGGGCCAAGCCCCTTGAGGGCAAGCCCGACAACATGGAGGCGGTCGCAAAGGCCGTGCTTGAGGCCCAGGAGAACACGCGCGACTACCACGCCCAGGCGCTCACCTGGTGCGGAGAGTTCGTCGTAGCGGACAAGAAGCGCCTGGAGAGGTTCGCGTCGCTCTTCGGCGGCAAGGCCGGCTCCGGCGGGCGCGACGTCTCGCGCCTGATACTCGCCGCGTCGAAGTCCGAGAACTTCCCCGCCTTCAGGAACCTGTGCACGCTCCAGGAGAAGCTCTCACCGTACAAGGCCCAGGGGCGCGAGTACCCGCAGAGGGACTTCGGAAGCGGCACGCTCGTCTCGTCCGAGGGGATGCTCACCACGTCGTCAACGAGTCCGCAGGACACCCCCGCGAAGTATGTCCACGCCATCGACGCGACGCCGTGCAACGGCGACTCGTTCGTCACCGCCAGCAAGGAGAAGGAGCCGTGGGCGCTCGTCACGCTGAAGGGGACGGTCGTCCTCAAGGGCGTCGTCGTCGAGAACAAGGGCCGGAACGCCGACCAGCGCAAACGCCAGGCGCCAATCGAGATCGAGGCCTCCGACGACGGCAAGACGTGGCGGCCGGTCTATTCCGACGAAGAGGCGCGCGAGACGTACCGCGCCGACCTCTCCAGGAGCGAGATGCGCGTGCGCTACGTGCGCGTGCGCCGGAAGTCCGCAAAGGACAACGAGGAGCCGTTCCGGCTTTCCAAGATACTGGTCTACGGACGCAAGCTCTACTGAAGCTACAGATGGCAGTTCTACTTGACAGCGAGAGGAGGTCCGCGAAGGCGAGGGTGTTCGTCGCCCTCGTCTACTCCGTGCTCGCGCTTGGCGCGGCGACGATGGTCTACCCGTTCATGGTGATGATCTCCGCGAGCCTGTCGTCGTCATACGACTACCACCGCCACAGCCCCGTCCTCTCCGCGTTCTTCGACAGGGGCGACCGCTTCATGAGGTCCGTCGCCACGCACTTCAGGACGTTCCCGAGGGAGGTCTACCCAGACGCCCCGAAGGGGTGGACCACGTGGACCGAGGTCGCGAAGGACCGCGAGGGAATCCGCAGGTTCGCCGAGCGCGAGCTCTCCGCGCTGGAGTCCGACCCCGCGCGCCTCGCCGAGGCGAGGGAGCGGTCGGCGAAGTTCCTCCGGTCGCTCGCCGCCGCCGACCCGCTTGGCCTCTCCTGCCACTACGACCCGCGCGACCTGCCCGGGTTCGTGAAGCGCAAGTACGGGACGGTCGAGGCGATGAACGCCGCGTGGCTCGTGCCGCACAAGTCCTTCTTCGACGTGTCGTTCAGCGCGGAGGCGCGCATGGCGCCGGGGAGGAAGGGGGACGGAAGCGAGAAGTTCGCGACGTGGCTTGAGCTGAAGAAGTGGTATGTCGACGAGGCGATCGCCGCCGGCGACAGCGTCTCGCGCACGATGCCCGGCTCGCTCGCGGACCACGCCGAGGAGGTGAGGACCGCCCTGGCGGTGCAGTTCATCGACCACGGCTGGCGCGACTTCCTGAGAAGCGCGTTCGCCAACTACGCACTTGTCGGAGAGTACCTGTTCGTCCGCGGGCGGGCGTTCGCGAACACGCTGATACTGGTGCTCCTCTCCGTCCTCGCCTCGCTCACGGTCAACCCGCTGGCGGCGTATGCTCTCTCCCGGTTCAGGCTCAGGCACACGGAGAAGATCATACTCTTCATGCTTGCGACGATGGCGTTCCCCGCCGCCGTGACCGCGATCCCCGGGTTCCTGCTCCTGCGCGACCTCGGGCTCCTCAACACGTTCGCCGCGCTCGTCCTGCCGACGGTGGCGAGCGGAATGTCGATATTCATCCTGAAGGGGTTCTTCGACGCGCTGCCGCGAGAGCTGTACGAGGCCGCCGCGATAGACGGCGCGTCGGAGTGGACCGTCTTCCGCCGCGTTACGCTGCCGATGACGACCCCGATCCTCGCGGTCAACGCGCTCAACAGCTTCATCCACGCCTATTCATCGTGGGAGTGGGCGTTCCTCGTCTGCCACAAGGAGTCGCACTGGACGCTCGCCGTCTGGATGTACCAGATGTCGGCGGACACCTTCGCAGGCCAGCCCTGGTGCGTCACCGCTGGGTTCGTCCTCGTTTCCATTCCCACAGCCGTCGTGTTCCTCCTCTGCCAGAAGGTCATCATGCGCGGCATCGTCCTCCCCTCGATGAAGTGACGTTCGCAATGGGACAGTAGTTCTTTCATGAAACAAACAAACAGCAAAACAAGAAAGAAGGAGGCAAGAGGCAATGACAACGAGAGAGACAGTGTGCATGACGGGAAGGGCGGCGCTGGCCGCGCTGTGCATGGCGGCGATGGTGTCCACGCAGGCGGCGGCTAAGGGCGTGAGCGTCCGGGAGGCGATTGCCAAGATGCGCGTCGTGCAGGGGAAGTACCCATACACGGAAGTCAACGACAGGGCGATGAACGACATCATCGTCGCCGACCGCGCGATCGACGCGGCGTGGGTGGAGGCGGCGAAGGACCCCGCCGCGTTCAAGGCGCGCCAGGAACGCGTGCGCCAGGCGTGGCTCGACTCCATCGGCGGCTTCCCGGAGCGCTGCGACCTGGACGTGAAGACGACCGGCGTCATCGAACGCGACGGCTACCGCATCGAGAAGACGCTCTTCCAGTCGCGACCCGGACACCACGTGACCGCCACGGTGTTCGTGCCCACCGATCCCCGCTTCAAGGCGCCGTACCCCGCCGTGCTCGTGCCGTGCGGGCACACCTACAACGGGAAGATGTCCGAAGACTACCAGCGCCCTGGCGCGATCGGAGCGAAACTCGGCTTCGTCGTGATGGTGTACGATCCGATCGACCAGGGGGAGCGTCCGCAGAACCGGAAGGCCCGCAAGCCGATGGTCTGCCACGGACACAACCGCACCGGGCACCGCGCCGCCCTCATTGGCTGGAACACGGCTCAGTTCCGCATCTGGGACGGCATCCGCGCGCTCGACGTGCTGTGCGCCCGGCCCGACGTGGACGCGAAACACCTCGCCGTCACGGGGCACTCCGGCGGCGGCACTGATTCGAGCTACGTCATGGCGATGGACAAGCGCATCGCCGCGGCCGCGCCCTCAGGCTTCATCGCCTCGATCCGCGGCACGAACTGGGACCTCGGCGCGAGCGACGCCGAGCAGCAGTTCTACGGACAGCTCAAGTACGGCATGAACCACCTCGCACTCTTCATGCTCGCCGCCGACCGCTGCGCCGCGCTCCACCTCGCCACGCACGCCGACTTCTTCCCGTTCATCGGGGTGTACGAGACCGCCGAATACGCCGCGAAGGCGTACAAGGCGCTCGGACGCGGCGACTGCTTCCAGCTGATCGACACCTCCGGCCCGCACCTCTGGGCGGAGAGCTCCAAGCAGGCCGAGTTCCTGTGGTTCCGCAAGCACCTCAAAGGCGAGGACGTGTGGAAAGGCTACGACTGCGCCAAGTTCCAGAAATACAACCTCGGCTTCAGCCTCAACGACCCGAAGGTCGACGTCGGCCTCGCCCGCGACCAGAAGAACCTCGTGACGCCCACGGGCAGCGTCCTTGATTTGCCGGGCGAGCGGACGGTCTACGACCTCATCCGCGAGGAGGCGCGCAGGCTAGAAGGCGAGCGCAAGCCCGTCACCCCCGACATCGTGCGTGCGGCGACTGGCATCCGCAAGTTCGGCTTCCACGCCGAGGCATACGACAGGTTGGACCAGGAGCTCGCGAACGGGAAGTCCTCCACGGTCACGCTCCTCACGGACGACGGCATCGCGCTACAGATGTTCACGTTCCGTCCTAACGCGCCGAAGGCCGGTGCCCATCCCGTGATGATCGTCTCTGAGGATCTAGACTCTGTGGCGCACGCGGCGCGCGTGGAGGAGATCCTCCGCGAAGGCCGCGCCGCCGTGATCCTCGAGGCGCGCGGCTGGGGGCTCACCGGGCGCTACTTCCGCCACCACCGCGGCGAAGGCGGCGCGTCGTCGACGAAGTACTACGGCTGCCCCACAATGGACGAGATGGTCACGATGAAGTACTACCACCTCGGCGAGAACATGGTGGCGCACCGCGCCGAGGACATGCTCTCCGCCGCCGACGCCGCGAAGAAGATCATTGGCTCCACCGAGCCGTTCGACATCGAGGC
>CADCCQ010000024.1 GCA_902799955.1 uncultured bacterium
GCCTCGACTACGTTGCCTCCGACGGGACGCGATACGTCCACGACTTCGCCGAGCAGCGCGTCACCGCCGTGAAGCCCCCGTTGCTCGTCGACTACAACCAGGATTCCCTGCTTGATGCACTTGACACGGCGGAGTCTCTTGGCCGGCGATTCTACTTCTGGACCAACACTGACGTCTGGCGGGACAACGATGCTTTT
Organism: uncultured bacterium; assembly: GCA_902799955.1. Classification (GTDB taxonomy): domain Bacteria; phylum Verrucomicrobiota; class Kiritimatiellia; order RFP12; family UBA1067; genus UBA1067. The sequence continues at coordinate 198 of CADCCQ010000024.1, forward strand.
TCGTCTTCGTTCTTTGACTGGGTTCGCGGGATGCTCGGTGATGACAACGGCGACGACGATGTCGTGAACGGACGCAACGATCTTGTCAACGTTTTGCCTGTCGCCATCTGCGTTGAACCGTTCCTGTCTGCCTGGAGTGGACATGGCGTGAAAGTCGTCGTTCGTTCATGCGCGCCGGACGACGTTGTTCGCAGATGTTATTCTGATCTAGAATGGACCTCTATGGATGGCGGCGTGTCTGATGATCTCGACGTTGACGACGAAAGTTCGTGGTGGAACTTACTCTACGAGCCGAAACTACACAGTGCTAGGATGAGACCTCTTGGAGCTGTTGGTGACGAGCTTTCCGGCGAAGTCGCGGCGCGGTCGGCATCAGAAAAAGGAGTTGTGTTCGTCGAGGCGAATGCTGAATGTTCTGATCCAATTGAGATTGCAGTGAAGGTGGGTGATGTTGAGATGATTGTCTACCGACCACCGGTTTCCTTTGTCGGAATCGACTCGATGTACCGTTGGCACAACATCCGATCTGCCGCCGGTGGGACGGATAACGACCCTACGCAGATTCCGCCAGCTGGAGGTCCGACGGGGATGCCGGATGACTGCCGCGAGGACGTTGACCTCTTCTTCGTCCATGGCTACAACATGAATGTCAAGGAGGCCCGCGCATGGGGGCGGGCGTTCTTCAAGCGGCTCTGGTGGGCGGGGTACAGGGGGCGCTACCACGTCGTAGCCTGGCGTGGTGACGAAGACCAGCGGTGGTTCCCGGGCGAGGGGCTTGTAACGCCGAACTACCAGAAGAATGTGGAGAACGCTTTTGCCTCGTCCGCCGCGCTTTCGAATGTTGTGACTTCGGCGACTGGGCGGAGGTTCATCGTCGCGCATTCGCTTGGCAACATGGTTGTGTCCGCTGCCGCGCAGGACTGGGGAATGCAGTACGAACGCTACTTCATGCTGAACGCCGCGGTTCCCGTCGAGGCATACGACCCAGACGCCGTGACGGGGGCGACACGGACGAACATGACGCCCCCGACATGGGCGGAATATGAGGAACGTCTCACGTCCGCCAACTGGTGCGGGCTGTTCGGTTCGGGCGATTCAAGGAGAGGCCTCTCTTGGAGCGGAAGGTTCGCATGCGTGACCAACACGGTGAACTACTATTCAAACGAAGAGGAAGTACTGAAGAACGGTTCCGGCAACGACCCGTATCCTGGGCGTGAATATGCATGGTACTACCAGGAGACGCATAAGGGGAGCAAGCCGTACATCCCAATATACAGCATGGGGCGCAACGAGGGCGGCTGGGGATTCAACCCGGCGTACGACACGGTAGTGACTGAATACAACCAGCAGTCGGGGCAATGGGTCGACCGAACCTTTCACATGACACCGGAGCAAGCCGCCGCCGTGACGAACGACCTGCGCACAGTGCCGTTCTTCCTGCCATTCGAGGATCCCGCGCTGCATGCGACGAATGCAATGCCGCAGATGTCTTACGCGTTGCGGGCGCAGCTCCTCGCCGACGCCATCCCCGCCCTCTCGTTCGCAGTCGGAGCGAATCCAGTAGATAAATTGGGTGGGGAAGGAGAGAACAAGTACAATGTCAATATGGCGTCATGGTTCAAGAACACTGAAATGCTAAACAAGTTTACCAATATCGATGATGACGAACATCGTGAATGGCGACATACCTTCTTCCTGAAGGTCCCGTATTCCATTGTAAAGAAATTCTACAAGAATCTGTCCAATCGCGTCAAATGAAAAGGAACGTACAAATGAAGAGAAGAATGTGCATGAACATGTTTGTGATACTGGGTGCTTTCCACATAATTCCCGTTGGCATAGACAATACCGTGCGGGTCAATGTGCAAGTCAATGACGATGCCGGGATGCCGGTGAAAAACGCCATGGTCTCGGCGGGTACGCGTCGCGACAGGATAGATCTCTGGACCAACTCCAGCCCAGGGCATCGTTCCGTAAATGAAAAGACCGATAAGAAGGGACGGGTTTCCCTTGTTTTCCCATGTTACAGCGGGCATTTTAGACTTGCTGTCTCGGCTGACGGATATTATACGGAAGTTCCGGATAAGTTTTCGTTTAAAACAAGCGGGACGGGATTTTTCACCCCGAATCTTGCCGAATATGAGAAATCCATTACGGTGACTTTGAAGAAAAAAAAGAATCCCATACCAATGATTGCTCGCGGCTTCCCCAGAAAACGTGGTAGATATTTTGCTTTAAAGCAAGGTCATGGTACGTACGCATATGATTTTGAGATGTGCGATCTTCTTCCGCCATACGGGAATGGAAAAATCGCAGATATAAGCATCGACGCATATTTGGTAATGACAAATGGGGGATATATTTGCCGTGGAAGCCTTATTTTCAATGCCGGAGGAGCATACAAGGCAATAAAACACAAGACAAGTGATTTCAAATCGATTTACTGTGCTGATACGAATGCCTGTTTCACGACCTCCTTCCCCTTTGTTGAATATTGTGGGAACAATGTATATGAATACCCATTCAGTCCATTACCGTTACTGACGCTGGATGAGTATTTTGTGTTTCGAGTACGTGAGGTTCGAAATGGAAAAGGCGAATTGTTATCAGCGCACTATGGTAAGATTTATGGTTCCATTTGTATTGGGGAGTGGTTGGATTTTCCACAGGCAGTTTTCAATCCACGCCCCAACGACACCAATCTAGAATTTGACCCTGAACGGAATCTCTATCACGGCAAGAAAGAGCGCGTAATGATTCCGTGAGATTTTAAGTTATAATATCTGCTAGCCATGAAACGAACTCTGAACACGACAATCAATCGCTCTAAGAACGAGAAGAACGACGAGCACTACACCCAGCTCGCCGATATTGAGAACGAGGTGCGGCACTACCGCGACCAGTTCAGGGGCAAGACAGTTCTCTGCAACTGCGACGACCCGCGCTGCAGCAACTTCTTCAAGTACTTCACGCGCAGCTTTGAAATCCTCGGCCTGAAGCGCGTCATCGCCACCTGCTACAAGAGCCAGGACGTCGATCTGTTCACGCAGAAGTCTTGTGAGAAGGCCGTCTATCAAATCTACGACGGCGACGCCAACGGCAACCGCGAGGTGGACGACGAAGAGATCGACGTCAAGGAACTTGAGGGCGACGGCAGTTTCGACAGCCCCGAATGTCTGCGCCTCCTCGACGAGGCGGACATCGTGGTGACGAATCCTCCGTTCTCGCGTTTTCTGGACTTTCTGCCGCTTCTCATCAACAGGGGAAAGAAGTTTCTCATACTTGGCAACAACCTTCATGCCACTACGAAGGAAATCTTCCCGTTCTTTCAGTCTAACCAGGTATGGCTCGGCTATTACTATGGTAACATGAACTTCATTGTCCCCGACCACTACAGGCTTGAGGGTAACCGGGCTTGGGTGGATGAGAAGGGGCAGAAGTGGCACAGTCTCGGAAACATCGTTTGGTACACGAACCTTGAAGTCAAAAAGCGCCACGAGCCGCTGACGCTGTTCAAAAAGTACGATCCCGTCGTCAACTTCAAGTATTTCAACTACGACGCAATCGACTGTAATAGGTACACGGACATCCCGATGGACTACTTCGGCGAAATCGGCGTCCCGATCACGTACCTCTGTCACCACAACCCCGATCAGTTTGAACTTGTAGGAACGGCTCTTCAACTTGCCGACATGCAAAAGGTGAAAGATCGCATGGGAAGATGCGACGGAGGACGTAGGTTCTACCGCGAGGAAGGTTCGCGGATCGTGAGGATGTTTGATCGAATCGTCATAAGGAGGAAAGATGGAAATCACGCTTCATAAGATCAAGGTGCGCGACTTGGTCGCGGGTTACCGCGACGAGGGCGACGAGGGCGTTTACGGCTACGGCGGCAAACTGGACATCCGTCCGCCCTATCAGCGCGAGTTCGTATACGACCAGAAGGACAGGCTTCTCGTCATCGATTCGATCATGCATGGTTTCCCGCTGAACGCAATGTACTGGATCGTGCGCGACGACGGAGGTTACGAGGTGATGGACGGGCAGCAGCGCACGATTTCCATCTGCCAGTATTTCAACAACGACTTCTCCTACGAGGAGCGGTACTTCGGTCGGCTCGACGGTGCGGAGGATGCGCGTCAGAAGAAGTTCCTAGACTACGAGCTGACGGTCTATTTCTGCAGCGGCGATGACGAGGAGAAGATCAAGTGGTTTGAACGGATTAACGTCGCGGGCAAGGAACTTTCCGCGCAGGAAATGCGCAACGCCGTCTATCACGGGCCGTGGGTGTCGGACGCGAAACGCTGGTTCTCGAAGCGCAACTGTCCGGCAGTCAACATCGCCCGGAACTACGTCGTGGCTGAGTTCGAGCGTCAGGGCTGCCTTGAGCGGGCGATCCAGTGGTTCATCGGCAAGAAGGACGACAAGGCGATTCGCGAGTACATGGCGGAGCGAAAGAAGGACGGCGACACCGACGCGAGCGAGCTGTGGAGCTACTTCAGCAACGTCATCACGTGGATCGAGGCGAAGTTCAAGCACACGAGCGACCGCGTGAAGATTCTGAAGGGGCTGGACTGGGGGTATTGGTACGCCAAGTACGGCAAGGCCAAGCTCGACACGGCGAAAATCGAGAAGGAGACGCAACGTCTCTTGAAGGACAAGGACGTGACGAAGAAAAGCGGCATCATCCCGTACCTTCTCGACGGCGACGAACGACATTTGAGCATACGCGCATTTGACGACGACGAGAAGCTTGCCGCCTACACGCGTCAGGGCGGCGCCTGCGTGAAATGCGGGAAGCACTTCGCCATCGAGGAAATGCAGGCTGACCATATCACTCCGTGGGCGAAGGGCGGCAAGACCGTCGCGGAGAACTGCCAGATGCTGTGCGCGGACTGTAACCGCCGCAAGAGCGACGTGTGAACGGTAATAGAAGCAAGAGGGTCCTTCTGTATATGTTTTACTGTATATGCTTGACTGCGTCGCGGCAGTAGTTTGTGTTGCTAGGGGACTCGAAGTTACGGAGGACAGGAAAGCAGAAGCTCGCGAAGGCGGGGATGATGCCGCGGAACTTATGAAGGGAAGAGGATAGACCGGGGAAAAGTGTGCCAGCCTCGACCGAAAGTGTACCAAGAAGTTCGGAAAGTTTATGCCGACCATGGCGCGACGACGCCTCGGAAAAGGCGAAGAAGAAATCCAAACGGAAAATGGCCCTGCGTTTGGCAGCACACAAACACGCTGAAATCTGGTATACTATTGTACAGGAGGAAAGAATATGGGTGAGAGAATCGAACTGGTGAAGAGGGCGTTCGCGGGAGAGGCCGTCGAACGCATCCCCGTGATGGCGCACAACTTCCTTATGGCCGTGCGCGAGGCCGGCTTTACGCAGAAACAGTTCCGCGAGAGCCCCGACGTGATGGTGAAGGCCATGACGGAGGCGACGATGAAGTACGACCTCGACTGCGTGCTCCTGGACGTCGACACTGCGCTTCTCGCATCGGCGTGCGGCGCGGACGTGATGTACCCCGACGACCTCGCGGCGGTCGCGAAGGGAACCCAGCCCGTACCGCTCGAGGAGCTGCCCGACAAGGTGAAGGAGGTTGACCTCCTTGCCTCGAAGCGCGTCCGCCACTACCTCGAGGCCGCCGAGCGCCTCGTCGCGTGGGGCAACGAGAACGACCGCTTCATCCGCATCAACGCCGACCAGGGCGCGTTCTCGCTCGCGTGCATCCTCACTGGCATGGACGAGTTCATGATGGACCTCCTCGACGAGGACTACGAAGAGGACATCAACCGCCTCCTCGACGCCACGTACTCCGTCGCGCTCAAGATGCACGAGCTCTGTTTCGCCACGGGCGCGCACATGACGAGCTACGGCAACAGCTCCGAAGGGTGCAGCGTCATCTCCCCGGCGCTCTTCCGCCAGTTCGCCAAGGAACGCGAAACGCGCCTCGCGGCAGATTTGAAGGCGCGCGGCATCCCGTTCCTATGCCACATCTGCGGCGATGTGAACCCGATCCTCCCCGACCTCGTGGAGACTGGATGCCCCGCCTACGAGCTGGACTGGAAGACCGACGCGGAGCGCGTGTTCGAAGTCGCGCACGGTAAGTTCACGCTCTCCGGCAACGTCGACCCCGCGCTCTTCGTTACGGGCACGCCAGACGAGGTGTACGCGGCGTCGAAGAAGGTGTGCGACCTCTTCCGCGGCAAGGGCGGACTCGTCCTCTGCTCCGGCTGCGCGCTCGGCCCGAACACGAAGAGCGAGAACCTCCAGGCATTCGTTCGCGCTTCGCGGGAGACGTGCACATGAAGACAATTGCCCTGTATCGTCGCCTGATGGCGATGGCGTTTGCGGGCGCCGTGCAGTTTGCGCTGGCGGCGGAGGTTCTGTATGATTTCGAGACAGAAGCGGAACGCAAGGCTGTCCCCGCCGCGGAGGGCAAGACCTTCTCTGTGTGTGTGACCAATGCGTTCGCGACATCGGGGACGCATGCCCTCGGTTTCACGTGCCAGCCGTGGAAGAGCGGGATGCCCCAATGGCCGTCATTCACGCTGAAGTCGTCCGTCAAGGACTGGAGCGGCTACGACAGGCTTGTGGTGGACGTGGTGAACGTGGGCGAGGCAGGCGATTCGCTCAACGTTTTCATTGCCGGGCCGGACGGGCGCGTGCAGAATGGACTTAACGCAACGATGCGCCTGCCCGGGAAGGGATATGTGCAGTGGGTCGTGCCGTTGAAGAAATGGCCGAAGGCGGTGCCCTCCAGCGACATCGCCCGCATCCACTTCTTCACTTCGAACCCGAAGGGGTTCCGCGTGGCGCTCGACCGCCTGACGCTTCTGAAGAAGGGCGAGACGCCGCCCGCACCCGATGGTCCGCTCGTGGGACGTGACATCCTGCCGCTTGTGGCGGACGGGCGTAAGGCAATGGAAGAGCGCATCGGCGAACTTGACCAGTGGAAGACGCACGCGCTTGACTACATCCGCTTCAGCGAGGCGTGCCGGTCGAGCGGCATCGCCTCCCGCGACATGCTGCTCGGCGTGGCCTCGTCGATGGAGCAGGTCATGCCGCGCGGACGGTTTGCCGCGAAGCCCCTGACGAATGACGGCATTTTCATCCGCCTTGCCGGGAACGAATACGAAAGCGTGCAGCTACTCGTCGCGCCGGTGGCGAAAGACCTGTCGGACGTGAAGGTGCGCGTGGAGGACAACTTGAAGGGCGATGGCGGCGCCTTCGCCGCCGCGAACGTGCAGTGCCACGTGACCGGGTACGTGAAGACAACCCGCACGCCGCCGTACAGGGTCGGACGCGACAAGCACAAGCCCGTTGTCGGCTGGTGGCCGAATCCGATTCTCGGCTTTCTCGACGGAGTGGACATCAGGGATCAGGATGTCCAGAGCTTCTGGATCCGCGTCCGCTGTCCCGAAGGCCAGCGCGCGGGCGTCTATCGCGGCACTTTGCTCGTCTCGGCGAAGGGCGTCGAGACGGTTCGCGTTCCTTTCGCGGTGCGCGTGAACAGCTTCTCGCTCGGCCGCACGTCCGCGCTGCCGCTCGCCGTCACATTCGGTCCGTCCGCGAATGTTCAGCATGAATCCCCGGAAACCATCGCATACGTGGCGGCGCTGCGGGCGGATCCTCTCGCCCCGATCAACATCTGGCGGAAGCACAAGCGCGAATGGGTGACGTTCCTCGCCGACTACCTCATTCCGTATGACAGCCTCTATCACCACAGTGACACCAATCGCCTGGACGCCATCCGGCAGTTGAAGGAGGAAGGTCGCACGGGCTGGTTCAATCTCGGTTACTGGTCGTACCCCAAGTCCACTAACGAGGTTGAGATGGCGAAGTGGCGCGAGAGGACGATCCCGCGTCTCCAAAAGTTCTACGAAGGCGCGAAGGCGATCGGCGTGCAGGATTATGCATACGTGTACGGGTGCGACGAGGTGAACAAGGAGTACTTCCCCGCCATCCGCGCGGCTGTCGGCGAGATCAAGAAGGCGCTGCCGGGCGTTCCCGTCTCTACCACGGCATACGACCACGAGTTCGGCGTGGGCACGCCGCTCGACGTGATGGACTGGTTCACGCCGCTCACGCCGAAGTTCAACGTCGAGAAGGCGGCGGCTTCGCGCAAGGCTGGGCACCAGGTGTGGTGGTACATCTGCTGCGGCCCGCACGCGCCCTACGCGAACATGTTCATCGAGTGCCCCGCGATCGAGGGCCGCATCCTGATGGGCGCGCAGAGCGTGCGGATGCGTCCGGACGGCTTCCTCTACTACCAGATTTCGATCTGGAACTCGAAGCGGTGCATCACGTCGGGTCCGTTCACCGACTGGGATCCGCGCAGCTGGACCACCTACCACGGCGACGGCGCGTGGACGTGCGTAGGGCCGGACGGGACGCCCGTTCCCACGATCCGGCTTGAGAACTTCCGCGACGGGCTCGAGGATTTCGCCTACGCGAAGCTGCTGGAGGCGAAGCTCGCCGCCCGCAAAGGTGCTGACGACGAGTGGAGCCGCAAGGCGAGGGAATTGCTTGCCGTCCCGCAGGACGTGATGGAGACGATGACAAAGTACACCGACGACCCTGCGGCGGTCTATCGCTGGCGCGACGCGATGGCCGATTTGATCGAGTCGTCAAATCGTTAAAGAAGAACACTATGGAACTTTCGCTCATATCCGAGAAAATCCAGGCCGGACGCGCCAAGGAAGTAAAGGCGCTCGTCCAGCAGGCGCTGGACGAAGGCATCGACCCCAACAGGATCCTCAACGAAGGGCTGATGGCGGGCATGGCCGTCATCGGCGAGAGGTTCAAGAACGGCGAGGCGTTTGTCCCCGAGGTGCTCGTCGCGGCGCGCGCGATGAACAAGGGCGCCGAGATACTCAAGCCTGTGCTGGCCGCCGCGGGCGTGAAGTCGTCCGGCAAGGCGTGCATCGGCACGGTCAAGGGCGACCTCCACGACGTCGGCAAAAACCTCGTGAAGATGATGCTCGAGTCGAAGGGTCTGGAGGTGATCGACCTCGGCACGGACGTTCCGCCGGAGAAGTTCGTCGAGGCCGCGCGCGACCAGAACTGCAAGCTCGTCTGCTGCTCGGCGCTCCTGACGACCACGATGCCAGTCATGCGCGACGTGGTGGAGGCGTTCAAGGCGGCGGGGCTCCGCGACAAGGTCCGCATCATGGTCGGCGGCGCGCCCATCACCGACGCCTACTGCAAGGAGATCGGCGCCGACTACTACACGTCCGACGCCGCCCGCTGTGCCGACGTCGCAGCTGAAATCTGCCGCTCGCTCTGAGATTCCGCATGGGGCAGAGCAGGTAAGGAGGTGTAACATCATGAGACTATCTGGAATCTTTTCCCATTCGCCGGTGCGCATGGCGTGGCGTGCGGCGTGGATGTTCTCTGCTGTGACTATTGGCGCCGTCTGCGCCGCAAGGGGAGACGTGTCGTTCTCGGCGTGTACGCTCCCGGCGACGGCGGACCTATCCGCAGCCGTAAAGGCCGTGCGCGAGGGCGACGTGTGGCGCGTGACGGTGACGGCGCGGAACGATGCCGCGACGAACGTGACGTTTAAGCTTGTGCTGGCGGCGGAGCCCGGTCTCGTGGCGACGCGCTACCTGATTCCAGGCGTCAATTACAACGGCAACGGTTTCGTAAAGAAGTTTTGGAACTCGCTGGACATTCCGACTGGCTGGGAGAAGGATGGCGAACCATGGGTGTTTGCATACGACCGCTGCAGCATTCCGTCATGCACGGTCTCCGAGAGCGAACACGAGGTGTTCGCCCTCTTCGCCTCCACCACGAACGCCGCCTCGCACGTGAGTTCGTGTTCGCTTGTGCGAAACGCGGACGGCTCGTTCCGCCACCTCATCTACTGGCCAGTCACGGAGGCACCCGTCTCATATACGGACAAGCGCAAGTTCTCGCGGCGCTATGACACGTATCTCACGCTCAGGCCCCACGAGACCTTCACGGTGCACGCATTCGCCTGCCGTGGGACGCCGCCGTGGCGGAACTACGGCTTTGCCGCCGTCTTTCCGGTCGCATGGAGGCTCCTCGGTCCTGACGTGCCGTCGCAGCTGCCGGTTTCGGAGGTCTTGCGGCTCGACAAGACGTTTATGGACTGGGGACGCCGCCGCGACGGATCCGGAAGCTGGTACCATCCCTTTCTCAGCGATGTCGTCGTGGGACTCGGCAACCACTGGCCGAAAAGCGTGACGAAAGGTGCTACGATCGCCGAAATAGAGAAGAATCCTTCGCGCAGCTGGTGGCTTGGCGACGCGCTGGAGAAGAGTAAGCGGCTCAAGCCGGGCGAGTATCTGCCGCACGCTGGCAGCGATATCGGTTTCTGCGGGCAGAGCTTCCAACTGGCTCGGCTTTCCGTTGAGTACGGGCTTCGCAACCATAGTCAAGCCGACGTCGATTTCGGCCTTGCGGTGTTCCGTAGCTGGATCCGCGTTCGGCAGCTGCCGAGCGGACACTTCGCACGGCCGTCTCCGAGGAATCGCCGGCAGGACGCCTCGTCCGTAGGATGGGGTCTCGCCGAACTTGCGCGCCTTGCGACGCTCCTGAAGGCGCAAGGCCTTGACGCGGCAGAGTTCGAGCGGGCGGCAGAAAAACTTGAGCGCGCCGTCATCCGTACTCAGCGGGAGGACGGCAACCTCGGCGCGGCATGGAACATCGACACCGGGAAGGTGCTCGAGTGGAGCGGCGACAGCGGCGGATTCGTCCTGATGGGCCTCGTGCGCCATTGGCTGCGCACGCGCGATGACGCGGCGCGACAGGCGATTGACAGGGCGTTTGCCTACTACTACGGCCGTGACATCGACTGCTTCGAATGCAAGGGCGGCGCAATGGACTGTGCGAGCATCGACCGCGAGGGCATTCACCCGTTCTTCACGGCGGCCGTTGCGATGTACGCCGACACGGGCGAGGAACGCTTCCGCACGTACGCGCAGAAGGCGGGATGGTACTTTCTCTCGTGGCTCTACTGCCACAACGGCATCTACGGGCCGGAAACGGATTTCGTAAAATACGATTGGAAGCCCGCCGGCTCGACCATCATCGGTACGGAGCATGCGGCGCTAGACGATTACGGCTGCGCGATGGTGGCTGATCTGGTGGCGTTCTCTCGGATGGACGGCAACCCACTCTGGCGGGATGTCGCCGCGCTGATCTGGCGCAACGCCACACAGGGCTTTCCCACCGAGACGCGCAAAATATGGCTCGGGCTTGAACGGCCGCTCGGCGCAAAGAACGAGGCGTATTTCCAGACGCGCTGGAGCAAGTACCGCACTGGCGAGCGCAAGCGGGGACACCTGAACTCGCACTGCACGGCATGGGCCGCCGCCCACCGTGCCACGGCAATCTACGACCTTTCGGCGGAAGACCTTCTGTGGCTGGAGCGCGTGACGCGCCCCGCCTCCGTCGGGCACAGTCGAAGTACCCTGCGGTTTCCCGCTGCGGGACGCGTTGACTAGCTCTATCTCAGCCATGTGCATTAAAAACCTGCGCAAGAAAAATCTGCTATAATATCCCCAGCCGTTAGAAATGAAAGGAAAAAGATGAAGTTACTACCAGTTCTTTCGTTCCCAGTAGCGAGGAAGCTCGGCCACACAGTGGGCGAGTTCGTGAAGTCCGCCGACCTCCAGGCCGAGACGATGGCGTGGATCGCGCGCAACACGCCGGTCGACGTGGTGCTCGGGCCGATGGACCTCTCCGTCGAGGCCGAGGCCTTCGGGGCGACGGTGCGGTTCGGAGAAGACGAGGTCCCCGCCGTCACGGGGCAGCTTGTCGACGACGAGGACGCTGTTGCGGAGCTTGCAGTGCCGCCGCCGGACGCCGGCCGCTGCTCAATGACCGTGTCGGCTGTCGCGAAGGTGAAGGCGATGGACGTCGGCAAGCCCGTGTTCGGCGGGATGATCGGCCCGTTCTCGCTCGCCGGGCGTCTCACGGACGTGAACGAGATGATGTTCCTGCTCGTCGACGAGCCGGAGACGGTCCATGCGCTTCTCAAGAAGACGACGGCGTTCCTCATCTCCTACGCCAAGGCGTTCAAGGCGGCGGGGGCGGACGGCGTGTTCATGGCCGAGCCGCTCGCGGGTGTCATCTCGCCCGCCGCGCTCGAGGAGTTCTCCGCGCCATACGTGCGCCGCATCGTCGAGGCCGTCCAGGAGGAGGCCTTCCCGCTCTACTACCACAACTGCGGCAACAGCGTGGTCAAGGCGGCGGACGCGATCTTCGCGCAAGGGGCGGCGGGATGCCACTTTGGCAACGCCATCGATCTTTCGGAGATGCTGGCGAAGGCGCCGGCGCAGACGATCGTGATGGGCAACGTCGATCCCGTATCCGTACTCGCGCAGGGCACCCCCGACTCCATCCGCGCGGCGGTGGGCGCGCTCGTCGCCAAGTGCGGCTCGTATCCGAACTTCGTGCTTTCCTCTGGCTGCGACATTCCCGCCACGACGCCATGGGAGAACCTTGAGGCGTTCTTCGAGGCTGCGCAATGAGATGCGCGGTCTGCACAAGATGCGGGAAGTGCGGACTGTATCCGGCGGCGCCGATCAGCGTTTCGGGCACCGCAGAACTGCCGCGCCTTGTGCCGCGCGACGGACTGGGCGCGGCGGTTGACATAGGCAGCACCACGATAGTCGCGCGCGTCTACAACCTCGCCACGGGCGAGCTGCTCCACCGCGCGGCCACCCTCAACCCGCAGCGCAAGATCGCCGCCGACGTGATGGGGCGAATATCCGCCGCGATGGAGGGGCGTCTTGACGAACTGCGCGATCTCGTGCGCGGGGCGGTGCGCGACTGCCTCGGCGGATTCCAAGTGCGCGAGGCGGTTGTCGTCGGGAACACCACCATGCTCCACCTGTTCGCGGGGGCGAGCCCGGCGTCCTACGCCACGGCGCCGTTCAAGGCGGATCGGCTGTTCGGCGAGAGGATTGGGGTGGACGGCGTGGATGTGCGCCTGCCGCGCTGTGCGCACGGGTTCTTCGGCGCGGACGCCGTCGCGGCGGTGCGCATGGCGGGCATGTGCGGACGCGGCGGATGCGAGCTGCTGGCGGACATCGGCACGAACGGCGAGATCGCGCTGTGGCGCGGCGACCGGCACGAGCTGACGATCGCGTCCGTCGCGGCCGGCCCGGCGTTCGAGCGGCCAGGCATCACCGGCTCGCAGATAATCGCCGCGCTCGCCGACGCGCTGGACGGCGAAGTAGTGGACGAGACCGGCCGTGTGGAGGGGCCTCTCCCGGACGGCCTTACGCAGGACGACGTGCGCGCCGTCCAGCTCGCCAAGGCCGCAGTCAAGGCGGGCCTGGATACGCTCCTTGCGAAGACAGGCGTCGAGTACGGCGCCGTGACGCGCTTCTCGCTCGCCGGGGGATTTGGCTCGGGGCTTGACGTCGCGAAGGCGGCGCGCATCGGGCTTTTCGCCAAGGAGCTTCAGCCAGTCGCCGTCGTATGCGGAAACCTTGCGGTAGAGGGCGCGGCGGCGGCGCTCTTCGACCCCGCGTTTGGGGACGAGACCGACAGAATCGCGCACGAGGCGCACCATGTGGAGCTCGGCGGCGATCCGGAGTTTTCCGACGCCTTCATCGAGGCAATCGGATTTGACGAATGACGACTCCCCAATGCCTGCGGGGAATCGAACTTCACCCCCATGTTGACAAACGGCGAGGGGGTATGGTAAAATATGCCATGATAGGCCAAACGAACTGATGTCATAAGTCTGGCGTCTTATTTCAATCTCAGCAGAAAGGGCGGACAACGATGAGCATGGAAAAACTGATAGCAGTCGCGGCGGTGGCCGCGTGCTGTGCTGTGCTGGCGTTTGCACCGGTTCGGGCGGAGCCGTCGAGGCTGGATCCGAAGGGGCCGTCGTGTCTCTCCGGGACGAACCTGATCGTCAACGGCACGTTCGAATCGGGCGAGTTTTCGCCATGGACGCGAAACGACACGAAGGGGAAGGCGAACAAACAGGGAAGGGTGTCCGTCTACGCGGCGGGCGGCAATTCGTGGGTGGACGGCGCGCTGGGCGGAAAGGCGCTTGTCGTCCAGAGTTTCAACAATCGCGACAAGGTCTGGCTCGACTCCACCGATTCGTATGCCTTGCAGTCCTTCAAGGTGGATGAGCCGGGGAAGTACCGTCTGTCGTTCGACTATGCGGGAAGGGGGCATCGCGACGACAAGTACTGGGTTCGCGCGTCCTGTCGCGTGCGTGTTCTCCACGGTGCCGACGCCACGGGCAAATCCATCTACGCGGGTTCGTTCTCGCCTGTCACGAAGGCTACCTACACGCGATACAGCGAGATGGTGGATATCGTTGAAGCGGGCGTCTATTCGCTTCAGTTTCTCGTGCCGCAGCCGGTTGGCACGGAGCCGGAGTCGTGCGACAAGTGCGTGGTGATCGACAACGTGTGTTTCGCGCGTGACGGCGGTTGCGGGGCTACCGACATGGCGTTTGAGCCGCGCGGCGACGAGGACCGCACGGCGGAGGTTCTGGCGGCGGTGGAGAGCGGCACGACGCTGCGTTTTGCGAAGGGCGAATACCACTTCCGTTCGCCGACGAAGCTGTACTACTACATCTCGAACCACGACAACCCGCAGCCGCACAGCGTGTTCCTGCCGATACGGAACGTTAAGGACATGACGATCCGCGGCGACGGCGCGGTGTTCGTGTTCCATGGAAGCGGTGTAGGTCTCACTCTCATGGACACGCGGCGCGTGACGCTGAAGGGAATCGCGTTCGAATGGGCGCGTCCGCCGTTCACGGAGGCAGAGGTGGTGTCGTTCGACGGGAAGGGCGCTGTCCTTAAGCAAGATCCGGCGCGCTTCCCACTGGCCGTCGAAAAGGGACGGTTGATCGCCGTCGGCGAAGGATGGAGGAACCACGTTCCGCTCATCGAGGCGTTTGACGGAGATACGCTTGATCCCGTCATGGGAATTAACGGCATGGGAAGTGCGGCGGATCTCGGCGACGGAACGATTCGCGTCGAGATGGGCAGGAGAATGTGGCGAATGGCGCGTCCGCTGCGCCCAGGCGACATTGCGCTCATCCGCAGCCCATACCGGCCGAGTCCGGGCATCTCGCTCTGCCGCGCGCACGGAACGCTCATGGAGGACTGTTCCTGGCACGGAGGCGACGGCATGGGACTCGTCGCGCAGCGATGCGAGAACGTGACGATCCGCGGGAGCGGCAAGGCGTCCGACCGCACGGCCGGCGCGTTCGCCCGCGAGGGCGGCGGCTATGCGACCGCGCTCCAGGCGGACGCCACGCACTTCTCGAACTGCAAGGGACTCGTTCTTGTGGAGAACTGCTTTTTCGAGGCGACGGTAGACGATGCGATCAACGTGCATTCCACGTGCCTCCGGATCGAGAGCGTCCCGAAGCCCGATACGCTCGTCTGTCGCTACATGCATGGACAGTCCACCGGATTCGAGGTGTTCCTGCCAGGCGAGCGCCTGCGCTTCATCAAGGCGGCGACGCTGGAGCCGGGTGTGGAAACTGTCGTGAAGGAAGCGAGGATTCTCGATCATCGCACGGCCGTCATCACGCTCACCGAGCCCGTTCCGCAGGGGTATGCATCTGGCGACGCGGTGGAGAACGCCGACTGGCAGCCTGCCGTCGTCTTTCGCAACAACATAGCGCGAAAGATCTGCGCGAGGGCGGTGCTTCTCACGACGCCGGGCAAGACGGTGATCGAGGGGAATCTTTTCGACCGAGTGTCATCGCAGGTTATTCAGCTAGAGGGCGACGCGAGCGGATGGTACGAGAGCGGCGCGTGCCGCGACGTGACGATCCGGAACAACGTGTTCCGCAACTGCGCCTTCCTGCGCGGCGAGGGCATCGTCCAGATCCGGCCGAACCTCAAGGACCTCAAGTCGCAGAAGGAACGCTACCACCGCAACATTGTCGTTGAACACAATCGTTTTGAGACGCCGCGAATTCCGCTCCTGCGCGCGTGTTCCGTGTCGAACCTCGTCTGGCGCAGCAACGATGTGAACTACAACGACGCCTTCCCCGCGCGCGGCAAGGAGCCGTTCGTGATCGACTACAGCGAGGATGTCGTCACGAACCTTTCGGGCGTCGTACGTCTGCCCGGCACGCTCGCAGACGCGAAGCTGGGGCGGGTCATGACCGTAATTGCAGGGGAAGACGAAGATGCCGCCGCTGGCGTTCTGCATGGTCATGGTGGCGACCGGTGAATGCGCCTATATTCGTAAGGGTGGAGTGATAGTTTGCCCAATCGGGACACTGAGACCATGAAATGTGGAGAGTGTATGGAGCACGTAAAGGTCAGAAGAGAGAAGATTGCGATCAAGACGTACCCGGTGGGCGAGCCGGAGAAGAACCCGATGTTCTTCGAGAAGCGTGTCTACCAGGGATCGTGCGGGAAGGTGTATCCCGTGCCGTTCATCGACAAGGTCTACGACACGCCGTCGATGAAGGATTACGACGCCGTGACGCTCGAGAACGAGTACGTGCGCCTTGTGCTTCTGCCGGAACTCGGTGGTCGCATCTACATCGCGCAGGACAAGAAGAACGGCAACTACGACTTCTTCTACCGCAACGACGTGATCAAGCCCGCGCTCGTCGGGCTCGCCGGCCCGTGGGTGAGTGGCGGCGTGGAGTTCAACTGGCCGCAGCACCACCGTCCCGCTACGTTCATGCCCACCGACGTCGAGATCGAAAAGGGCAAGGACGGCAGCGTGACGGTGTGGATGAGCGACCACGATCCCTTGACGCGCATGAGGGGCACGCATGGCATCTGCCTGAGGCCCGGAAGCTGTCTCGTCGAGCTGAAGGCGCGTCTCTACAACCGTACGCCGTTCACGCAAACGTTCCTCTGGTGGGCGAACGTCGCCGCGCGTGTCCACGACCAGTACGAGAGCTTCTTCCCGCCGGACGTCGAATACGTCGCCGACCACGCGGTACGCGCGATGTCGTCCTTCCCCGAGGCGCTACAGAAGTACTACGGTGTCGATTACGCCGCGCGCACGGGCGCTAACAACCTCTGCTGGTACAAGAACATTCCAGTGCCGACCTCGTATATGATATGCGCGACGAAGTACGATTTCTTCGGCGGCTACGACCACGCGGCGCAGGGCGGATTCGTCCACGTTGCCGACCGTCACATCGCCCCCGGCAAGAAGCAGTGGACGTGGGGCAACCATCCGTTTGGCTACGCCTGGGATCGCGAGCTGACGGACGACAGCGGACCATACATCGAGCTGATGGCGGGCGTCTATACCGACAACCAGCCCGACTTCACGTACCTGATGCCGTACGAGACGAAGACGTTCTCGCAGTACTGGTGGCCGTACCAGAAGATCGGCGTGCCGCAGAACGCGAACAGGGAGGCGGCGGTGCGGTTCGCCGAGGGGAAAATTGGCGTTGCGGTGTCGCGTCCGATGAAGGGTGCGAATATCCGCGTGATGCGTGGCGGGAAGGTCGTGAAGGAGATCGAGGTTGATTTGTCGCCGGAGAGGCCGTGGATTGCAGGAGAGGATGCTAAACAGCAAGCGTACGACAGCAAGGCGGGGGATGTCCTTGTTGTGCTTGACGGCGGAAATGAAGTGATCCGCTGCGAATTGGCGACGAAGAAAAAGCAACGCAAACTTGAGCAGGTCGAGGGCAAGCGTCCCGTGGCGACGGAACCGCCCGCGCCAAAGGACATCGCAAGCGCGGACGAGCTATACCTCACGGCGGAGCATCTCGACCAGTACCGCCATCCCACGCGTGCGCCAGAAGCATACCTTGACGAGCTTCTGCGGCGCGATCCGGGCGACTGCCGCGCGCACATCCTCTATGGCAAGCGGCTTCTTTCACGCGGACTCTTTGAAGAGGCGCGGGAACACTTCGCGGCGGCTGTCGCACGTCTCACGTTCAGGCATCCGAATCCATATACGGGTGAAGCGCACTACTATCTTGGCCTCGCGTTCGACTTCCTCGGCGATGATGACGCGGCCTACGACGCCTACTACAAGGCCACGTGGGACGGCGCGTGGAAGTCGCCGGCCGAAACGCGCCTCGAGATGATCGACATGCGGCGTGGCAAAATCTCGCGTCTCACGTCTCATGTCGCATGTCAGGAAAAGGGGTTGTCGCTTTCCAGTCCCGACATTGCCCTTGACGCGGCGTATGATTTGATCGAGATGGGGCAGAAGGATGAGGCGAAGGAATTGCTGGAGCGGTATTTGAAGGAGGGTACGCGCGCTGCGGGCGAAAGCAACCTGATGTTGAAGTATGTGCTGGAGTGGCTGGGGAGACAACAAGCGTACAACAACAAGGTAGGGTGCGGACTCCGGCCGCGCAGACAGCAAGCGTACAACAAGGTAGGGTGCGGACTCCGGCCGCGCAGACAACAAGCGTACAACAACAAGGTAGGGTGCGGACTCCGGCCGCGCAGACAGCAAGCGTACAACAGCAATAAGGGATGCCTGGCTGACCGGGAATCGCCGGACTGGTTCTTCCCGTCGCGGTTGTGGGATTACCGGGTGCTGCGCGACCTGTGGGAGTGGGGCGACAGGTCGCGCAACGTCGCGTACGGGCTTGGGAACTTCCTCTACGACCGCAAACGGCATGAAGAGGCGCTCGCAATGTGGAAGGTTGCCGTCAAGGCCGATCCGTCGTTCGCGACGGCATGGCGCAATCTTGGCGTCGCGCTTTGGAACGTGCGCCGCGACGCGAAGGGCGCGATGTCCGCGTATCGGAAGGCGATGAAGGCGGATCCCAAGGACGCGCGTCTCGTCGCGGAGTACGACCAGCTTTGCGAGAAGTGCAAGGTGCCGAGCGCGGTGCGGCTGAAGTTCCTCGAAGGTAAGGCTGCGCTCGTTGCGACACGTGATGACGCAACGGTGCAGTACGTGACGTGCCTAAATGACGTAGGACGGTATGATGACGCGCTCAAGGTACTCGCCTCGCGGCGGTTCCATCCGTGGGAGGGTGGAGAAGGAAAGGTGCTCGCGCAGTACACGCGTGCGCATTTGGCACTTGGGTTTGCGGCGGCGGATGCGCGGGTTGCCCTTGAACACGCCGAGAAGGCGTTTGACACGCCGGAGAACCTGGGCGAGGCGTATCACCTCTTGCAGGCGAAGGCTGATGTGAACTACCTGAAGGGCATGGCGCTCCGTGGGCTCGGACGCGAAGCTGAGGCGAAGGCCGCGTTCACGGCGGCGGCAGACGAGGCGGGCGACTTCCAGTCGATGGCCGTCACGGAGTATTCGGAGCTTTCGTACTGGCGCGGACTCGCCCTCGCGGCGCTTGGCCGCAAGAAGGACGCGAAGGCGCTCTTCAAGGGCATTAAGGCGTTCGCGGAGAAGGGACTCAAGACGCCGTTCAAGATCGACTACTTCGCGACGTCGCTGCCGTTGCTGCTCATCTTCGACGACGACCTCGAGGCCGTCAAGAACGAGCGGATGCGCAAACTTGTCGCGCTTGCCGAAAAGGGCGCGGCGACTCTCGCCGCCGCGTCTCGCGGGGCGTAGAATTCCATCGACTTTTGCATTAAATCCGATTTTGTGGTATAATTCTCCATATGACATCAAAGGAGAATAGATGAAGATTGCGATAGCTTCTGACCATGGCGGGTTTGCGCTGAAGACGGCGCTCATTGCGCCGTTGACGGAAATCGGGCTGGTGAAGGACTTCGGTCCTTCGTCGAGCGAGTCATGCGACTACCCCGACTACGCGGGGAAGGTGGCGCTGGAGGTCGCCTCCGGCGGGGCCGACTTCGGCGTGTTGATCTGCCGCAGCGGCGTGGGCATGGCGATGGCGGCGAACCGCTACCAGGGCGTGCGCGCGGCGATCTGCTCCACGACCGACGGCGCGACGCTCTCCCGCCAGCACAACGGCGCGAACGTCCTGTGCCTTGGCGCGGACGTCGTCTCGACGGAGTACGCGGTCGAGATCGCAAAGGCGTTCTTCGCGACGCCCGTTGACATGAGCGAGCGCCACGTGCGCCGCCGCGAGAAGGTGGAGCGCGCGGGGCGCCTCTCCGACGCGTCGGGTCTCGCCGCCGCCGACCCGGAGGTGTTCGAGGCCATACGCGCGCAGACCGAGCAGGAGGACACCGAGATCAACCTCATCGCCTCCGAGAACACGTCGTCCAGGGCCTGCCGCGAGGCGGCCGGCTCCGTGCTGATGAACAAATACGCGGAGGGCTATCCGGGCAAGCGCTGGTATTCGGGGTGCCTCCCCGTCGACGCGGCGGAGGAGCTCGCCCGCAAACGGGCGTGCGAGCTCTTCGGCGCAGAGCACGCGAACGTCCAGCCGCACTGCGGCAGCGCGGCGAACATGGCCGTCTACTTCGCCTGCATCAAGCCGGGCGACACGATAATGTCCATGAGCCTCGACCAGGGCGGGCACCTCTCGCACGGCTCGCCGGTGAACTTCTCAGGCAAGATATACAACATCGTGCCGTACACCGTGGACCGCGAGACGGAGCGCCTCGACTACGACGCGATCGAGCGCCAGGCGATGGAGGTGAAGCCGCAGATCCTGCTCGCGGGCGCGTCCGCATACCCGCGTGCCATAGACTTCAGGCGCTTCCGCGAGATATGCGACAGGTGCGGGGCGATCATGGTCGTCGACATGGCGCACATCGCCGGCCTCGTCGCCGGCGGTGTGCACGAGTCGCCGGTCCCGTACGCGGACTTCGTGACGACGACGACCCACAAGACGCTCGGCGGCCCGCGCGGCGGCATGGTGCTATGCAAGGAGAAGTGGGCGAAGGCCCTCGACTCCGCCGTGTTCCCGGGGATGCAGGGCGGCCCGCTCGAGAACATAATCGCCGCGAAGGCGGTCGTCTTCCGCGAGTGGATGAGCGACGAGAAGAAGGGCTACGCCCAGCAGGTCGTGAAGAACTGCGCGGTGATGTGCAAGACGGTGCAGGACAGGGGCTACCGCATCGTGTCCGGCGGAACCGACAACCACCTCTTCCTCGTGGACGTCAAGGGCTCGCGCGGCTTCACCGGCAAGGAGGCGGCCGCCGCGCTCGACGCCGCTGGCATCGTCGTCAACAAGAACACGATTCCGTACGACACCGAGTCTCCGTTCAGGACGTCGGGCATCCGCGTCGGCACGGCGTCCGTCACCACCCGCGGCATGAAGGAGCAGGAGATGATCAGGATCGGCACGTGGATCGCGGACGTCCTCGACAACATCGTGGACGTCTCGGTGCAGGAGCGCGTGAAGCGCGAGGCGAAGGAGCTAGTGGCCGGGTTCCCCGTCCCGTGACGGGGCCGGCTGAAAATCCGGGGCGGAAGTTCTTGATTTTTCGTTGTGTCGGTGGTAGAATATAACCATCACTAACCCAAAGAGAAGAGGTGGAGTATCGCACAGTTCACACGTGTAAACTACAAGATACGCGTACCGTCGGTCCGCGTTCTTGATTCCATGGGGAACATGCTCGGCGTCATGGCGACGCGCGACGCGCAGCGGATGGCCGAGAGCCGGGGGCTCGATCTAGTCGAGATAACCCCGAACGCCGTGCCGCCGGTCTGCAAGATAATGGACTACGGAAAGTTCAAGTACGAGGAGTCCATCAAGGCCAAGAAGGCGCGCAAGTCGCAGAAGGTGCAGAAGGTGAAGGAGATCAAGTTCCATCCCGGCACCGACACGAACGACTTCGAGTACAAGCTGAAGCAGATCCGCGGCTTCCTGCAGGAGGGCTGCAAGGTGAAGCTGACGCTGCAGTACCGCGGCCGCGAGAACGCCCACCGCGAACTCGGAGAGGACGTGATCAACCGCGTCCTCGAGGCGCTCAGGGACGAATGCTTCGTCGAGCAGGCGCCGAAGACGCTGGGACGCGTCCTTGGCGCGCTCATCGGGCCGCCCAGGAAGAACGCGCCTAAGCAGCAGGGGCAGCAGCCGCAGGGCGCGCGCCCGGCCGAGGAGCCGCAGGGCGAGGAGTGAACAGGAGCGCCGTCGACATGAACGAGGAAAAGCCAGACTTCTCGAACAAGGCGTATCTTCTCCCGCACATAAACCGCGAGGGGATCCGCTTCGGGGTGATTGCGCTTTGCGTGGCGGCGCTGCCGGTTGCGGGGCTTGTTGCGACGCTGGCCGCCTGCGCATGCGGCCGCGCCGGTTTCGCGGCGCTGTGCTGGGCGTCCGTCCTCGCCGCGCTCTCCGCGCTGCTCCTTCTTCTCGCGTACGGGACGTTCCTCTTCTTCAGGGACCCCGTGCGCTATCCGCCGGATGACGAGAAGGCGATCCTCTCGCCGGCCGACGGGCGCGTCTGCCTCATCCAGGAGCGCGAGCTCCCCGACTCGCTCGGCGGGCTGCCCGGGCACGAGGGGCGCAGGCACTGGTGCGTCAGCGTGTTCATGAGCGTGTTCAACGTTCACGTCAACAGGATGCCCACCGCAGGCGAGATTCTGAAGATCGAGTACATCGCGGCGAAGAAGTTCTTCAACGCGTCGCTCGACAAGGCGTCGAAGGAGAACGAGCGCTGCAACTACCTCGTCAGGACGCCGGACGGCACGGAGTACGGCGTCACGCAGATCGCGGGGCTCGTCGCCAGGCGCATCGTTCCGCAGGTAGTCGAGGGACAGCGGCTGGAAAGGGCGGAGCGCTTCGGCCTCATCCGATTTGGCTCCAGGCTCGACGTCTACCTGCCTGAGGGCGTGAAGCCCGCCGTTCGCATAGGGCAGGTCATGGTGGCTGGCGAGACTATCCTGGGTCGCCTCGCTTGATTTCCCCTTCGGGGGAGGAGGGAGTTTCTTTCAATGGGCAAGTTCAGGTTCAGGGGCAGGCGCGGCAAGGACCGTTCGCGGCGCGGCGTGGTGCCCATCAAGGCGATCGTCCCCAACCTCGTGACGTCGCTCGCGGCGTGCGCCGGCATAACGTCCATATCGCTCTGCAGCGAGGGGCGTTTCCGCGAGGCGATGTACGCGCTTTTGCTGGCGTGCGTGTGCGACGGCATGGACGGTCGCATCGCGCGGCTCCTGAAGGCGAGCTCGAAGCTCGGCGCGGAGCTTGACTCGCTGGCCGACTTCGTGAACTTCGGCGTCGCGCCGGCGATGTTCATGTACTTCTGGCTCACGAAGGGGCCGATGCACGTGGGCGTCGCGCCGCAGACCGTGAGGCTCGTCCTCGGCTGCTCGCTCTTCTACGCGATGTGCGACTGCTTCCGCCTCGCGAGGTTCAACACGATGCTGGAGCAGGAGCCGCTGCCGTACTGGAAGCACTACTTCACAGGCGTCCCCGCGCCAGGCGGCTGCTGGATGGTCCTGACGCCGTACATCCTCATGTATTCGCTTGGCGTCGAGGCCCGCTGGCCCGCCGTCTACAGGGTGTTCAGCCACCCTGTGTTCGGGATGGCCATGCTTCTCTTCGTCGGCGCTCTGATGGCGTCGCGCCTGCCGACGATCTCGCTGAAGTCGCTGCACATCAGCAAGCGCGCGCAGCGCCCCGTGATCGCGCTCGGGCTTTTCCTCATCGGCTGCCTCTTCGCAGACCTCTGGCTTACGCTGGGGGTCATCGGCGCGCTGTACATAATCACCGTGCCCGTGACGGGCATTGTGTTCATGCGCGGCAAGGCAAGGTACGAGGCCGCCAACGCGCAGGGCGCGCAGAACGTGGAGAACGCGAAATGAAGATCGCCATAGTCGGCGCCGCCGGGCGCATGGGAAGGAAGCTTTGCGAACTCGCGGCGGACGCCTCGCTTGATGTCGTGTCGCGCGTCGACGCCGTGGATGGCTTCGACAGGGAATGGGGCGGCGACGTCGAGGGAGTCGTGGACTTCTCGTGGCACGAAGCGGTCCCGGGCTACGTCAGGAAGGCCGCCGAGCAGGGGATCCCCTACGTCATCGGGACCACGGCCCTCACCGCAGCCGAGCAGGCCGTCGTCGACGAGGCCGCGAAGGCGATCCCGGTCGTCCAGAGCGGCAACTACTCGCTTGGAGTGAACCTCCTCATCGAGCTTGTCAGGAAGGCGGCGTCCGTCCTCGGGCGGGGCTACGACGTGGAGATCACGGAGATGCACCACCGCCACAAGAAGGACGCGCCGTCCGGGACCGCGCTGATGCTCGCGAAGTCCGCCGCGCTCGGGCGCGGGGTCGACTTCGACGCGAACGCCGTCTACGGACGCCGCGGCGACACGGGCGAGAGGCCGGCTGACGAGATCGCGATCCACGCCCTGCGCGGCGGCTCGGTGGTCGGCGACCACGTTGTCATGTTCGCCGGCGAGCTGGAGCGCGTCGAGCTGGTCCACCGCGCACAGGACCGCGCCGCGTTTGCGGCAGGCGCCCTGCAGGCCCTCAAGTGGGCGAAGGGCCGGCCGGCCGGGATCTACACGATGAGGGACGTCCTCGGGTTCGCCTGACAATGGCGGAGGTCTCGTTCAAGGGTGTGCGGAAGTTCTACGACGGGGTCGAGCGCCCCGCCGTCGAGGACTTCACGCTAGACGTACGCGACGGAGAGTTCCTCGTCCTTGTCGGGCCGTCTGGCTGTGGCAAGTCGACGACGCTCCGCATGGTCGCCGGCCTCGAGACGCCGTCTGCGGGGACGATCTCCATCGGCGGGCGCGACGTCACGCGCCTTCCCCCGAAGGATCGCGACATCGCCATGGTATTCCAGAACTACGCGCTGTATCCGCACATGACGGTGAAGGAGAACCTCTCCTTCGCGCTAAGGCTAAGGAAGCGCCCGAAGGCCGAGATAGAGCGGCGCGTGGCGGAGGCCGCCGACGCGCTGGGCCTCGCCCCGTACCTCTCGCGCCTGCCCAAGGCGCTCTCGGGCGGGCAGCGCCAGCGCGTCGCGCTCGGTCGCGCGATCGTCCGCGAGCCCGCGGTCTTCCTCTTCGACGAGCCGCTTTCCAACCTCGACGCCAAGATGCGCGTCGAGATGCGCGCGGAGATCATCCGCCTCCACCACAGGCTAGGCGCGACTATGATCTACGTCACGCACGACCAGACCGAGGCGATGACGATGGGCGAGCGGATCGTCGTCATGTCCGAGGGACGCATCCAGCAGGTCGCCGCGCCGATGGAGATATACGACCGCCCGGCGAACGAGTTCGTCGCGGGCTTCATCGGCACGCCGCCAATGAACCTCTTCCCGCCCGGGACGCTGTCGCAGGGGAGGACGATCGGCATTAGGCCCGAGCACGTCTCCATCCTGCCCGCCGCCGAGTCGCAGCCCGGCGACCTGCATGGCAAGGTGGACTTCTCGGAGCCGCTCGGCAGCGAGACTCTCGTCCACGTAGTCGTCGGGACGACCGGCTTCAGGGCCACGGCGAGGCTCCAGGGATATGCGCCTTTCAACCCCGGGGCGGAGGTCTCGGTTCGCTGCGACATTTCCCGCGCCGTGGAGTTTTGATCATGTTCCACTTGATTTTTCGCGAGAATATTGGTATCATATTACACTGCAAAGGAAAAACTAGGAGAAAACAATGACACTTGCTTTCATACAGAACATGGGCCCGGTCCAGCTCCTGATATGCCTCGGCGTTCTCGTGCTGCTCTTCGGCGGCAAGAAGATCCCCGATCTCGCCCGCTCGCTTGGAAAGGCGAAGGGTGAGTTCAAGAAGGGTCTTGTCGAGGGGGAGAAGGCGGAGAACGCGGTTGAAGCCGAGGAGTCCAAGAAGATAGAGAAGACCGCCTGATTCGATGGACGAGATAGACTTCACCTCTGACTCGTTCGGCGACATACTGGCAAGGGACAGGCGCTACGACGCACGCGCGTACGCCTTGCTTGTCGACGTTCTGCAGTACCTGTTCTCCAAGGATGAACACGTGGACGCGGCGGCGATACTCGACGAGTTCCGGGAGCGGACGCTCGACCAGTACGGGCCGATGAGCTATTCCGTGCTGCGTGAATGGGGCGTGTCGCGCTGCGAGGACGTCGGGGAGATGATGTCCAATCTCGTGGAGTCCCGCCGCGTCGGGCGGGAAGAGGGCGACAGCCCGGAGGGGTTCGCCGGAGGCTACGACTTCGAGGAGGCGTTCCTCGGTCCGTACGCGAGGTGAGCAGACGCGAATGAAGACGCTTCTTGTCGGATACAAGGCCCAGGACCTGTTTGAGAAGGGCAGGCACGGGCGGCTTAGGACCGCCTCGTGGGTGGACGGCGACGTCGTCTGCCACGTCCTCGACATCTACCATCGCCATGCGCTGGAGAAGACCCATCACGTCAAGGCCGTCTGCTCCGCGCATCTGCCGGATGGCGAATGGGATCTGATAAAGTTCAGGACCGGCCCGAAGCTCATGAGCGGGGAGCTGGCGCTCGACCTTCTGCAGGAGGTGTACGCCCTTTCCCGCAAGACCGGCGCGAAGGTCGAGGTCGATTTCGTAGGGAAGGAGCGCGACAGGAACGCACTCGTCGCGAAGGTGCGCGACGACCCGGAGCGCGTAAGGTGCTTTGCCGCGAAGTGGAAGGCGAGCGTCCCCGGGATGGAGCCGATAGAGCTTGTGTCCTACCCCGGCTGCTTCTGCCACCGCCGCGCCGACGACGGGGGGCTGGCGCTTGCGGAGGTCGTCTCGCGCGAACTCGCCGGATCGCCTGCTGGGTTGCGGCTTCTCGACATGGGCTGCGGCTGCGGGCTCGTGGGCTTCCTCGTCGCGAAGTCCGTCGGCGGCGTCGACCTCGTGATGGTCGACTCCCATGCGCGCGCAGTCGAGGCGGCCACGGACAACGGCGCCGCGCTTGGCATCCCAGCGGAGGTGATTCTTGCTGACGCCGGTACGCCAGAGAGGATGGACGGCACGTTCGACGTGTTTGCCGGGAATCCGCCGTACTATTCGGACTACCGCATAGCCGAGGTGTTCCTGGAGACGGCGCTCCGCGCCCTGAAGCCGGGCGGCGTATGCTACACGGTAGTGAAGAACGAGGCTGGCCTCAAGCCACTTCAGGAACGGTATTTCCCGTCCGTGGAGACGATCCGCCGCCGCGGCTACGCGGTGCTGCGCTCCGTGAAGGGCTGAGGGGCGTCCTGCGTTGTAGTTTTGTCTTGATTCCCCGCCGCGCCGACGGCAGGGAATTGGTCACTCCTTGCTGCCTTGGATTTCCGACAGAGCGTCGGCACCTAGCGCGTCAGCAAGGCCCGATATGTCGAAGACCGCCGTCACCGGGCTTTCGCCGTATGGCGTGAACCGCATCACCATCTGCTGCGACGCAAGCAGCCGTTCCAGGAAATCCCCAAACGGGTACGGCGAAGACATCGTCCTGCCATCCGTGGAACATCCCCATTCGGAGGTGTCTGCGGGGTTGTCGTCGAAGCGGACGGTGACGGAAATCTTGCCGTCACCGATGAATGACGGCCACGTCACATACGCCTCTGACGATCCCCCCTTGCGGCGAATGATCAGAGCCGGGCACGAATCACGGAACACGGGCGATGACGCCTCGACGCTGCATGTGTAGATCAAGGAATCATCAATGGGCGAAACTTCGCGGGTCACCTCCCAGCCTTGGCGGACGCTCGCCGTGTTGGCAAAGCCTGGAGCCATGCTGTCCGGGAACAGCTCCACGCCGAGGCGGTAGAGCGCGAACAACAGCGCATAGCGCACCACCGCGCCGCCGAGCGCGAGTTTTGCACCCGTGCCCTTGCCGATAATCGCGGCGATCACTACGCCGAACAGCGGCACGAAGAAGCCGAGCGCGGCGCACAGCCACGGGTTTTTGCATTCACTATCGTTTTCCATGTTGTCCATAGTATATCATAAATTGCCATTCATAATCAACAACGGGCAACGATTGAAAAATTTTTATTTTCTACTGCTGCCGGGCAGTCCACAGCGCGGCTCGGTACAGGTGCTCGAGGAACTCCTCCTTGGCGAAGTCACCGGCGTTGTGCCCGAGCGCGGAGTAGTAGACGCGCCCCTTGCCGTAGTCCTTCGTCCACTCCATGATATGGCGCCCGTTGTCGGCCTTGACGCCGCGCTTGGCGATCCAGTCCTGCATGTTCTGCGGCAGCTTGTCTGCACGGAAGGTGAGTACGGGTTTCACGGCGCCTTTCACCATGTCGTTTACGTAGATCTCGTCGTCCGCCCAGACGTAGTCCTCCGGGAGGCAGGCGATTGCGGGGTGCGAGCGGTCGCATTCGCCCGCGAACGGCACGGGGAAGTGCTTCGGGTAGTGGAAGAGGAACGTGCCGCCGAGGAAGTCGCGCCACGCGGCGCTTCCGATCTCGCAGTTGCTGGCGGAGTGCAGCACGAGCGTGCCGCCGCCCGCCTTCGCCCAGTCGTAGAACGCCTCGCGCTGCGACTCCCTCTCGAACTGCTCCTCGTTCGCGCAGGCGAACACCGTCATCCTGCACTTGCGGAACGCCGGGGAGAGGAAGACGTTGGGGTCGTCAGTCACCTTGACCGACAGGCCCTTCGCCGAGAAGTACCTCGCCATGTTCCCTGCGGCGGATTCGGTTGAGAAGTGGTGGAAGGATCCCTTAGGCACGACGGCGCCGCTCTTCTGGTCCTTGTGCCATTTCCAGCGGGTGTAGAGGAGGACGTCGAACGGCTTGGCGCCCTGCGCAGGCGGGAGAAGGGTGATGAGGTTCAGCATGAGCCTTTTGTATTCAGGCGTCCGCATAAGCTTCGCCTCCGTGCAGCATGGCCCGAAGAGCGTGACCGCGCCCTTGCCGTACTTGTACTGCGCGACGGAGGTCGCGATGCGGCAGCTGTCGGTGTCCGCGACGCCCAGGAGGCAGAGGTCGCCCGTCAGGAACATTCCGTGCCTGGAGGCGCCGAAGCATGCGAAGAGCGGCGTGTCGATGCGCCCCTCCGGGAAACCCTCGAGGAGTTTGGGGCAGTTGCGGAAGAAGACGCCGCCCCTGTTCGCGAACGGTATCGTCAGCACGCCGCCGTACGTATGGCCGAGGCGGCGCGCGAGTTCCTCGCTCCACTTGTTGGTGTTCTCCAGCGTGACGAAGTGGGTGCCGTGGCTCACGGCGTCGAGTATCATGTCAACGTCGCCCTGGCAGTAGCCCGGGGCGGTCGTGGAGAACACGACGTCCGGGTAGATTCCGCGCTCCATCTCGTCGGGGTCGAGCTCCTCGGCGTTCAGCCCCATTTCGTTGAAGAGCTCCAGCTGCCCGAGCGCGCCCCAGACGCGGACCTTGCGCGCCTTGTGGGCGGGCGTCACCGTCGCGTCAACCTTGCCGGTCGCGGGCTTCTGCGCGACGAGCCTGGTGAAGTCTCCGTAGTTCTCGATGCCCTGCACCGGATGGACCGCCAGGAACCGTTCGACCTCCTGCGCGAACGAACGCGGCACCGCGTCCGCAATTGCGGCGCCCCTGATCGCGCCCGCCACCGTGGCGGCGATGGCGATCTTCGCGCCTGCCGCCAGAATCCCACTTGCTGTCGATGTAGTCATTTTGCCCTGCCTTTCTTCTTCTTTGTCTGTTGGATGAACCGTGTTTAAAGCCGACTGTTTGAATTTTACCACAAAACGCGCATAAAGGCAACAGACTTTCCGCCCCCGCGATGCCGCCCGGATCCGCCTCCGGAAGGCGGCGAAATTGTTTGTTAAAATTCCCTCTTGCATATTTGGCCCGGAAGTGATATACTATTACGCAAATCAGCAATGGGGAAGTAGCTCAGTTGGTAGAGCATCACGTTCGCAACGTGGGGGTCGAGAGTTCGAATCTCTTCTTCTCCACCATTCAAATGTGCGTTTCGCCAGGTGAATCCACGGCGGAGCGCATTTTTGCTAGTTAGCGGAGGCAGCCCAATGACAATAGACGAAATGAACACGCGCTACGGCGCGCCGGGACGGATAGTGTTCAGGAAGGGACACTGCGGATATCCCGAGGTCGCAATCGCCAACAAGTACGGCTCTGCGGAAATAGCGCTCATGGGCGCCAATGTGCTTTCGTACCGTCCTACGGGACATTCGCCCGTGATCTTCCGCCCGTCGCGCCGCGACTACAACAGGGGCGAGTCCATCCACGGCGGCATCCCGGTGTGCTGGCCTCAGTTCGGCCGCCTCGCGATCCCGGGGATGTCCGCGCACGGCTTCGCACGCATCATGCCGTTCTCCGTCAGGGGGACGCAGTATTCCGAGGACATGACGGAGGTCACGCTCGCGCTTGTGTCGTCGCCCGAGACGCGCGAACTCTGGCCGCACGACTTCGACCTGGAGGTGAAGGTGTCCGTCTCGATGAAGCTCAACCTCGCGATGACGACGAAGAACACGGGCTCGGAGCCTTTCGAGTTCACCGGCGGCTTCCATCCGTACTTCCTCGTGCGCGAGCGCGACGCGGTGTCCGTCAGGGGCCTTTCCGGCTGCGACTACGTGTATGCGGTGGACATGACGGACCACACGCTCGCGGGAGACCTGGCGATGGACAAGGCGGCCGACCACGTGTTCAAGATGCCGCCCGTGCTGAAGCACGAGGTCGCGCTCATCGACCCCGGGCTTCGCCGCGCGGTCGCGATGGCGTCCAACGGCAACGCGAACACGGTGGTCTGGAACCCCGGGCCTGGCTCGGGCATTGGCGACTTGGAGGAGGACGACTGGCGCAGGTTTGTCTGCGTGGAGCCGGTGACTGGCTGGCCGAAGGCCGTGGAGGCGCTTGCGCCCGGCGACAGGCAGACGCTTACGGTGGCGATCCAGTCCGTAGCAGAGCCTACTACTCCAGAGGCAGAATAGTCATCGTGGAGAGGCGGCTCCCCGCGGGGGCGTAGCTCCACACGATCTTCTTGTCGCGCGTGACTTCGAAGCCCGTTGTGCGGCTTCCGTCCTCCACGCCGTTGGCGTATGTCCCGACGACCAGGTTCCCGTTGGCGCGTTCGTGGATCCCGCAGAGGTTGGCGAGCTTGAGCTCCGGCGCGTCGCCGCACGAAAAGCTCCAGGCGACCTTGTGGTCCGGCGTGTATTCTGTTATGGCGCCGAGGTGCGATACGAGCGTG
This sequence comes from uncultured bacterium, assembly GCA_902799955.1. GTDB lineage: Bacteria > Verrucomicrobiota > Kiritimatiellia > RFP12 > UBA1067 > UBA1067. The sequence continues at coordinate 31,046 of CADCCQ010000024.1, forward strand.
TTCCCGTTGGCGCGGCGGAACGCCTCGAACGCAAGGTCCGGCGTAGGCTGTTCCCACAGCAGTTTTCCGGTGGAGTCGTATTCGCGGACGACATGGGCCCCGGAGCAGCACAGGAGGTACGTGCCGTCCTTCGTCTTGCTGACCATGCGGTAGTGGTGGTGGCGCGATGGCGTCGTGCCGTCCGGCCGGCGCGGGTCTGCCTTGAATCTCGCGAGGAGCTCCTTCGTGTCGAGCTTCAGTTCGCTGACGAAGTCTGTGCTGTTCTCCGAGATCACCATCGTGCCGTCCTTCGTTATGTCGAAGCCGTACGTCCCGTCGTGTGGAGAGGGGCTGTAGAAAAGCTCCGTCTTCGACGTTTTGACGTCCGTGACCCACACGTTGCCGTTGGACCAGTACACCTTGGTGCCGTGCCTTACTGCGCGGTGGATGTTTCCGCAGCGGTCCTTCTTCCACTTGACCTTGCCGTCTGGCGAGAGGATCCATGCGCTGCCTCCGCCGCAGGCGATGATGGACGTGTCGGGGCGCCCCTTGAGGCGCTCCCCGCCGACGTCGATTCCGCTGGCGGCGGCCGTCGCCGCCAGCGCTACAATGAGCAATGTCTTCTTCATGGTGTGTCCTATGTCATGTTGTTGCCGCCATCCCGGCGACGTGGTTCTTTCCCACTTTTGATATTGTATATGAAAACCTCGTTGTCTGCAACTGCATTTTGTGTTTTACATCGGCGGCGGGATCTGTTATAATCTACGTATGCGCATTGGGTGCATGGCGAATTTGGCATGAAAGTCCGCCGCCCGCGCTGCGCACGGGAATGTAAATGAAGATAAGTTTCAATGAAGAGGAAACAACTATGACAACTGATAAAAACAACTCTTGCCATCCGGGCGCAACTCGGCGCCCGCTTTCAAGAGCGCCGCGCGGTTACGCGGCGCGATAAAAAGTTGTTCTGGTTGTTTCCAATGGAACTCATAGGCAAGGAAACAGGAAAATGAAGAAGAACATCGAATGCCGGATGGCGAGGAATGCAGTGGCGGTGTGCGCGGCAATGGCCGCGCTTGGGGCGTCTGCCGTCGACCCCAGGGTCCCGCCGCTGTTTTCGGGGAGCGTGATGACGAACGAGACGGTCATGTTCCTGGGCAATGACGACGCGGCGCCGCTCATGTACAAGGCGGACGAGATACTGTCCGTCACGAGCTTCGACCAGAAGACAAACTACGTGGAGGGCGTGGACTGGACGTTCGACCGCGCGACGCGCACGATCCGCCCCACGTCCGGCACCAGGATGCCGCACACCACCGAGGGGGAGTGGTACCCCGCCCGCGGCAGGTTCAGGTGCGTCCTGCCGGGCCGCCCGTTCACGTTCTTCTCCGAGGGCAGCGCGGTTTCGCTTCGCCAGGTCTGCGTGACCTACCGCCATTCCGATCCGTGGAACGGGCCCAGGATGCGCCGCGACGACTCCGCCGCGTTTGCGCCGATGCTGAAGAGGCTCGCGAAGCGCGGTGGCACGACGGTGTTCTACGGCGACTCGATCACCGTCGCCTACAATTCGTCTGGGATGATCGGCTTCGAGCCGTTCATCCCCGGCTGGCCGAAGCAGGTACACGACGCAATCGCCGACGCAGCCGGCAAGGCCGGCGTCAAGTACGTCAACACGGCGGTGGGCGGCAAGAACACGCAGTGGGGCCTCGCCAACGTCAAGGCGCGCGTGATCGACCACGCGCCGGACTTCGTGCTGATCGCCTTCGGCATGAACGACAGGCTCTCAGCCGCCGACTACTCGGCCAAGCACGAGGCGATGGTGAACGCCATCCACTCCGCGCTCCCCGACGCGGCGATAATGCTCGTCCCGCCGATGGTGCCGAATCTCGAGATCGGCGGATTCGCCGGACGCGGCAAGCTCTTCGCCGAATACGAGAGGGCGCTCGTCGCACTAGTCGAGAAGTTCCACGCCGCGGGGTTCGCGCAGATCGGCTGCGCCAACGTCAACACGATGCACGCGGCGGTACTCGCGAGGAAGCGCTTCCGCGACATGACCGGCAACAACGTGAACCACTGCAACGACTTCTCCGCGCGCATCTACCGCGACGCCATACTCGCCGCGATGGGGCTGATGCCTGCGGAGGGGCCCGAGCCGGTGAAGGTGGGCAACCCCGGCTTCCCGTACAGCGTGCCGGGATCGTTCCTGACCGTGTGCAGGTGCGAGAAGGGGAAGTACATGTTCAACACCTATTCGGGACTCTGGCTGCGCAACGTCAGCACCTGCTGGCGGGAGAACTTCTGTCGTCTCGTGGCGTCCGTCGGCGGCAAGGACGTGGAGGTGACGGAGTGCGTGATGCGCGAAGGCTGGCTCGAGGCTAAGACGGAAAAGGGCTCTATCGAATTCGCCTACCTGCGCCCCGACGTCGTGCTCGTGCGTTCGAAGTCGCCGGAGATGCACATCCGCTTCGAGTTCCAGCATCCGCGCCAGAAGTACGACTTCCCCGCGACGTTCGGCCGCACCATCGACTACCTCCACTTCAACGCGGACCGCATCCTGATGGACACGCGCACGGGCGTGCGCGACCCGGACCGCGGCAACACCGTGCGCGTCCATCCGTCGAAGGACGGCATCGAGGTGGCGCTCCTCGACATCCACACGGGCGACTGGGACGGCAACGAGGTGAAGGGGACGTTCGAGGAGGCCGTCGCGCGCGAGAAGGCGAGCTTCGAGCGGATGTACGCCTCGCTTCCCTCCGTGCCGAAGGAATTTGAGTGGGCGCGACACGAGGCGGCGATTCTCTTCTGGACGACCATCGCGGGTCCGCGCGGGATGTTCAGGCGTCCGATGATGCTGATGAGCAACAACTGGATGAACAAGACGTGGAGCTGGGACCACGCGATCAACTCCCTGAGCCTCGGCTACCACGACCAGGACGCCGCGTGGGAGCAGTTCCGCTGCATGTTCGATTTCATGACTCCAGAGGGCATGATGCCAGACATGGTCTCCGACGAGCAGATCTTCTGGCTCGCCGTCAAGCCGCCCGTGCACGGCTGGGTGTTCTCGAAGCTGCGCGCGATGAAGGAGTTCCCGAAGGACAAGCTGGAGATCGCCTACGACCTCATCGGCAAGTGGACGAACTGGTGGCTCACGCGCCGCGACTTCGACCACACGACCTCCAGGCGTTCCTCATCCTACAAATGGAGTGTCTCGCCGACATTGCGAAGACGCTGGGCCGGGACAAGGAGGCCGTGCAATGGACCACACGCGCGAAGAAGATGCTAGACGCGATGGTGAAGATTCTCTTCGACGAAGACGGTGCGCCGCGCGTACGGCGTCTGCGCGACGGCGGTTTCGACCGCGACTCGCTCTCGCTCGTCACGCGCCTGCCGATGATTCTCGGGAAGCGCCTCCCCGAGAAGTGCCGCGCGAAGATGATCGACGACATCAAGACCAAAGGCTTCATTACCGACTGGGGGCTCGCCTCGGAGTCCGTCAACAGCAAACACTACCATCCTGACGGATACTGGAAGGGGCCGATCTGGGGACCGTCCACTCTCATCGCGGTGGAGGGCCTGCGCGCGTGCGGCGAGGATGCGCTCGCGGACGAGATTTCGCTCAAGTTCTGCAGGCTGATCATGAAGTCGGGCTTCTCCGAGAACTTCGACGCGAAAACCGGCCAGGCGCGCCGTGATCCCGCATACACCTGGACCGCGTCCGCGTTCCTCGTCCTCGCGCATGAACTAGAAAAGCGAATGCAAAAGTGAAAAGTGTAAAGTGAAAAGTGTAAAGTGTAAAATGGAGTTGGGGATTATAATGTTTCCAATGTGAAAATGTGGAAACAACCAATACCACTAACCAACTCCCTCAATTCCGCTATCCCACAATTCCATAATTCCACACTTCCACAATCAACAAGCGCACACCCCCCAAAATCGCTCTTGATATTTTGGGGTATAGTGTGGTATAATGTCATTGTTCTGCAGAAAGGCGGGTAATGCCGTCTTGATGCAGAGTATAGAAGGGGTATGGACACAATGGGTCGAGTATCAGCATTCCTGGGCATGATCTTCTATATGTATCCAGAGAAAAACGGTCGTCACAATCGACCGAATGTTCATGTTGTCTATGGTGACGATGAATGTGTTCTATCGATTCCCGATGGCGAGGTTCTTGCTGGCGAGATACCAGGGAGACAATTACGTAATGCGCAGACATTCATTGACATGCGAATGGACGAACTTATGTTGAACTGGAAGCTTTGCATGGAAGGCAAGGATGTCGTATGGGTTGATCCTATTCGGTGAGGAGGGAGGACATGTTGATGAATCGGGTCAAAGAGGTAAGGGCATTGCCGGGATTTCGCCTGGAAGTATCCTTCCGCAATGGCGAGCGCGGCGTTTTTGACTGCAATCCGTATCGCAATTACGAGTGCCTGTCCGGAATCTGGGCGGAGGGCGTGTTTGACAAGGTCGTCGCCGATCACGGCACCGTGATGTGGCCCAACGGCGCCGACCTCTGTCCTGATGAAGTTTATGATAATTCTGTGAAAGGAACAACACCATGAAGAAGATGCTGCTCACACTCGCCGCGCTGTTCGCGGCGTTCACGCCCGCGATGGCCGACGGCCTCGCGATCACGCCGACCGAAATCCCGGTCGCGACGCAGATGGTCGCCTACGCGCAGACCTTCGCCGCCACCGGCGGCTCGGGATCGTACAGCTGGTCCGTCGTCCCGTGGACCTACGAGACGGCCGAGCCCACCTACTCGGTCGGCGCGAACGAAACGCCGCTCTGGGACGGCACGGCGATGAAGGGCAACACGGCCTACAAGCTGCCGTTCACGTTCACCTATTGCGGCACGCAATACGACACGATCTACGTGGACAGCCACGGCTTCCTGATGTTCGATCCCAACTACAGCTCGTCCGACTATGCCTACAAGAGCTATCTCTCCTACGGCTACACGGGTCTCGCAGTCCTCTGGAAGAACTATGCCCAGGCGAGCGGCTGGGTTGACACGAGCGTGGACGGACAGGTCAGCTTCCGTTTCGAGGTATTCTACGAGTCCGGCGATACGACCAACACCTGGGCGCACAAGACGACGCTCTATTCCGACGGCCGGATCCGCTTCGCTTACCGCCAGAGCGCGGGCGACAGCATCCCCGACAATTTCGCCATCGGCCTCGCCGTCGGCAACATGAGGGGCGGCTACAGCTACGCAAGTCTTCCGCTTGCCGGCGACGGCGATCCGATTCCGTCGAACGACTACGTGTTCAAGACCTACGGCATCCCCGAGGGCTTCTACTTTGAGAGCAGCTACTACGATTATTCGACATATCAATACGTGCCAAGATTCTACGGACAGAGCACCAAGCATGGCCAGGTGCCTTTCGCGCTGAAGGTGACGGATGGAAACGACGGCACGGCCGTCACGAACTTCTACGACTTCGTCATTGTCGAGAATCCGGACAAGGAACCGGTCATCGACGCCGTTACGCCCGCCACGACGAACGCCTTCCACCGGCTCTCCGTCGGCGACACGATGGACTTCCATGTCGATGCGCACGACCTCGCCGACGGCCCGTTCGACATCAACTGGGTGTTCTACCGCTCTGACAGCCAGTATTCCGCGTCGACAAACATCGGCACGGGTGCGGACTTCACGTTCACGGCGACGCGCGAACTCTACGATTTCCAATATTCGAGCGGCGAGTCGGTCCTGAAGTGCATCGTCTCCGACGCCTTCTGGACGAACACCGTCACGTGGAAGGTCTCCATCCGCCGTGATACCTACATAGACTTCTGTGCCGCGGAAGGCGGAAACGGCACGGAGGCGAGTCCTTACAACAATCTCCGGGACGACTACCTAAAGTTCGGCGACAAGATCATCATCGCGCCCGGCCGTTACGAACTCGACTACATGAACCTCGGCAGCAAGGGACTCCAATTCGTCTCGACGGGCACCATGGACGACACCACGATCGCCTTCACGAGCGGCTACGCGCTTTCAGGCAACTACGGCGAAAGGGCATCCTTCACCGGATTCACGTTCGAGAATGTCAGCGGTGCCAGCTACGTCAACTTCACGAACTGCTCGCTGAGCGGAATCAAGGACCGCGACTACGGCATCCAGGACTGCGACCTCACGGGCTGCTACGTCTGGGGATGCTCCGTGTCGCGCAACCTCTTCACCGACTGCACGCTCGCGGACTGCACCGTCGCGGGGAACGAGATTACCACCACCGAAGACGAATACGACGACCTCGGCGCAATCGGCGCGAGGTGCCACATGGTGAACACGATCGTCGTCAACAACCTCGCGGACGACGGCTCGGAGGCGAATTTCAATCCGGACGAATGGTCCGCGCGGGAGATGTCCGCCACCAACTGCTGCACGATTCCGGCGATGACGGACTACGGCACGGGCAATTTCGAGGCGCATCCGTCGTTCGTCTATGCGACGATGGGCGACCTCAGGCTGCGCGCCGGGTCCGCGTGCCTTGCGGACAACCCCGCGAACAACACCGGCGCGTACAAGGGCCCGGGCGTCGAGGGTTTCATCGTCCATGCATTTACCGATCCCGTGCGCGGCATCTTCTCGGATGGATCCGAACTACAGATCGTGGCGTCCAATGAGACGGCCTACGTCATGGTCAAGCCGCTCACCGACCGCGCGTTCCTTGGCTGGGTGACGAACGGGGTCGAGGTCGCGGGCGTGACAACTCCAGAACTCGCCATTGAGAACATCGACTGCGACTACGAGGTCGAGGCGCTCTTCGAATACAAGGAGTTCTATGTCAATCCGACAGAGGTTGACGATACAGGCGACGGTTCCGCCGCCGCGCCGAAGAAGACCGTCGCCGCAGCGGCCGCGCTCGCGCTTGACGGCGAGACGATCCTCCTCGCGGAAGGTACGTTTGAGCCGTTCGCCTTCACCTCATCGACCAGGATTACCTTCCTCGGCGCGGGCCCGGGCAAGACGATCATCGACGGTGGCGGTTCGAACACGTGCGTCCGCCTCGGCTCCAACGCGACGCTCAAGAACGCGAGCCTCGTCAACGGAGCCGCCAAGAACTACGCGGGTGGCGTTTACGGCGGTACAATCGAGAACTGCGTCGTCTCGAACTGTGTGTCGATGTCTTGGTATGACTGCTACGGGGCCGCTGCCTACAACGCGACCGTCGTGAACTCGCTTATCGTGAACAACATAAACACGAATTCGACATCCAGAGGCCGCGCCGCCGGCGTGAGCAACTGCAAGGTCTATAACTCGACGATAGCGAACAACGTTTCCGCTGGATATCCCGGCGGCGCGTACTACAGCCATCTCAAGAACTGCATCGTCTACGGCAACACCGCGAGGTCCGGCTATTCGGAATACAATGAAATCGGAAGCTGCCAGAACGAGACGCTCTCGACCGGTATTTCGGACGACATTGTGGCGCAGTCCAACCTCATCGGCTCCGATCCATGGTTCGTCGACGCCGCGAACGGCGACTACCGCCTGATCGCGGGTTCGCCCGCCATCGACGCGGGCGGCGAGGTGCTCGGTTTCGACTTCACGCACGCGACCGACCTCGCGGGCGACCGCCGCATCCGGGGTACTGCGGTCGACTACGGCTGCTACGAGGGCGGCGTCGTGACGGCCAAGCCCGCCGCGCCTGTCGCGACCGGCACGAGCGCCAAGGCCGGGAAGGGGCTTCCGTTCGTCTGGTCGGCAGTTCCTAATGCTGCTGAATATCGCATTTATCGCGGCACCGTCAATGATGCCGCGTCCGCAACGCAAGTCGGTACAACCACTGCTACAAACTACCTCGACCTTGCCACGACGGGTGGCACGGACTACTTCTACTGGGTTTCCGCCTGGAACTCGCAGTTCGGCGAATCGGAGAAGTGCGGACCCATCGCCGTGACGTCCTACGCGGACCTCAAGATCGAAACGGCGTCGCTTCCCGCCGCGACCGAGGCCGTCCCGTATTCGGTGCAGCTCGAATGCTCCGGCAACACGGGCGCCGTGGAATGGTCGCTCCCCTACACGGCGGTCACGCGCGAAGCCTCCACCTTCGACGGCGCGGTGGGCGAAGTCGTCGGCCAGGATTGGCCCACTACAAGCGAAGGAGATTATGTTATAACGCTTCCGTTCTCGTTCACTTGGTTCGGGAAAGTTTATGACAAGTTGACAATCACCGAGTTTGGCGGACTGTTGTTCGGCGAAGTGGATGATTTTTGGATTACATGGGGTTCTTATAACATTGACAATTATTCGAAGATTGCGGTACTTGAAGGACGCGAACGCATGGTGAAAGCATCTGAAATTCGCTTTGATGTGCAAAGCGACCATGTGACAGTGGTATGGAAGGGCAATTATACAAATTGGAGCGATCCGGCGGAATTCTCCGCAACGCTCTATCCAAACAACACCGCGCGACTGTCCTACGGAAGCAATGGGAACAAGCATGGCGGATACATCGCTTTCTCTGATGGTTCTGAAGATACCGTCACGGTTCTTAAAAACAACTCCACCGATGATATCGCAGGTATGGATGACTATGTCATCACCTCTCTGCCGAACGAGAGCGGACTGACGATCGACGAGGACGGCGTTCTTTCCGGTGTCTTCGACTATGCGGGCGCATACAAGGTGACGGCGCTCGTCCACGACACGGGCTACGGCGACAGCGTGTGGAAGACATGGACTTTGACGGTCGATGCGAACACGAACACGCGACCCGTGATCGACTCCGCCACGCCCGCCGAGGGCAAGGTGGTCTTCCCCATCGGCGACACGCAGACGTTCGCGGTCGCGGCGCACGATCCCGAAGGCGCGCCGCTTACCTACACATGGATCCTGAACGACGAGGTCGTCCAGACTGGCTCCGCCGCGAACTATGTAATGACGCCCCCGTACGCGGGCGTGTTCTCGCTCGCGTGCGAGGTATCCGACGCGCTTTGGACGAACGGACAGGTCAGCGCCGAGTGGGATGTCTACGTCGGGCAGAAGCTCTACGTGGACGCCGCCTCGACCGCCGGCGAGGAGGCCGACGGCACGCAGGCGAAGCCGTTCAAGACGCTTCAAGAGGCCGTGGACTGGCTCGGCGGCGGCGATACGGTGCTCGTCGCGCCCGGCACGTATGCGCCCGTCCGCGTGTATGGCGGATACATGAACGACATCACGTTCCGCGCCACGGGAAGCGCGGCGGAGACGATCATCGACGGCAACGGCGCGGCCTACGCCGTTGACGACTACAATTGCGCCAAGGAGTTCACGTTCGTCGGCTTCACAATCCGAAACGCGGGCGATCTGAAATATACCGGTCTTACGGGATCGGCGTCCTACGGCGTCAACCTGAAGAACTGCGTCGTCACCGGCTGCATCGCGGACCGCTGCATCGTCTACGGGGCGGACGTCGAGAACTGCACGATCTACGGCAACACCGTGACGCGCTACGGCGCGGCCGTGGGCTTCTGCACGGTCGTCAACAGCCTCTTCTACGGAAACACGGCCGGCGGGACCGGCGTCGTCTACCGCTCCACGCTCGACCACTGCACGGTCTACGGCAACACCGCGATGGTCGGCGGCGGCCTCGACGCCACCTCGACGGCGGACCACTCGATCGTCTGGGGCAACACCGCCACGGCGGACGCCTCCACGGCCAACTACGAGGCGGGTGCGCAGTTCACCGTCTCCTGCACGACGCCTCTGCCGGCCGGCGAGGGCAACATCGCCCAGAATCCGCAGTTCGTCGACGCGGCGGACGGTGACTTCCGCCTTGCGGACAGCTCGCCCTGCAAGGACCTCGACATGGGCTACTCGGCCACGGGCGTCGTACCTGTCGGCACCACCTACACCGTCACGTTCGACGCGAACGGCGGCACGCCCGCCACCACGACGCGCACGGTCGCGAAGGGCAAGGCCGTCGGCACTCTCCCGACCGCGACGCGCGCGGGCTACACGCTTAAAGGCTGGTACACCGCCAAGACGAGCGGCACGAAGATAACGGCGTCCACTACCGTCACGAAGGACGTCACGTACTACGCGCAGTGGACGGCGCTGCCGAAATACACGGTCACGTTCAACGCGAACGGCGGCACCTGCGCCACGGCGTCGCGCAAGGTCTATCAGGGCGAGGCCGTCGGCGAGCTGCCCGAGGCGACGCGCGGCGGCTGGGCGCTTGTCGGCTGGTTCACCGCCAAAACGGGAGGGGCGGAAGTGACGTCCGAAACCGTCGTGACGAAGGCGGTCACCTACTACGCCCGCTGGACCGAAGTCTACGAGCTCGTGATCGACGAGAACGGCGTCCTCACCGGCCTCACGGGCACCACGCCCGCCGCGCTTGACGTGCCCGCCACGGTGACGGCGTTCGCGGCTGACCTCTTCAAGGGCGTGACCAAGATCACGTCCGCGACGGGCGGCGCGAACGTGACGAAGTGCGGCGCGGGCGCGTTCCGCGACTCGGGCATCTGGAAGGCCGCGCCGAACGGCCCGGTCGTGGTGTGCGGTGTGCTTGTGGGCTACAAGGGGACTGTTCCCGCGACCCTCGACGTGACGAACGGCGTTCGCGTGATCGCGGATGGCGCGCTCGCGGGCGCAACAACGCTTACGACGGTGTATCTCCCCGAATCGCTTGTCGCGATCGGCGACGGCGCATTCAAGGGCTGCACGAAGCTCGACGACGTGATCGGGCTTGAATCCGGCGTGACCGTGGCGGCGGACGCCTTCGAGGGCACGCTCCACGCGACCTTCCGCCTCACGTGGTCCGGCACGGTCGTGACTGGCTTCAAGGGCCCGATCCAGGCGGAGATAGTAATTCCAGAGAACGCAACAGGCATTGGCGTGGGCGCGTTCAAGGACCAGACGGCGATCACCTCGCTCTCGTTCGAGGGAACGAACCTCACGACGATCGGCGCCAACGCGTTCCAGGGCTGCACGGGCCTCGCGGAGGTCGAGCTGCCCGCGTCGCTCGCGACGATCGGCGCATCCGCCTTTGAGAACTGCACCTCGCTCGCGGCGTTTGACATCCCTGCGGCCGTGACCACCATCGGTGCGAATACATTCAAGGGCTGCACATCGCTCGCCACGGTGACGGGCGGCGGCTCGGTCGAGACGATCCGCACGGATGCCTTCGCCGGGACACCGTGGTACGACGCGGCGCCGGCGGAAGCGTTCGAGGAAGTCCGGCTCGGACACGTCCTCGTGCGCATGAAGGGCGACGTCCCCGCCTCGTACGAGATCTCGACGAACGTCTGGATGGTCGCGAACAACGCGTTCGATGGCGTCACGACGCTCTCCGACCTCTACATCGGCACGGAGGTCGTCTCGCTCTGGGACCGCGCCTTCGCGGGCTGCACCTCGCTCGGCAGCGTGACCGTCCCGAGCGGCTGCCGCGAGCTGGGCGACTACCTCTTCGAGGGCTGCACGTCGCTCACCAACGTCTTCTTCCGCGGCCACGCGCCGACGAACGACGTGCCGAACGTCTTCTCGGGCACGCCCGAGACGCTGAAGGTCCGCGTCAAGGAGGGAAGCCGCGGCTGGATCGAGCCCGGTTCCGATTCGGACCTCGTCCCCGCGCGCTGGCCCTACAAGACGGCGGACGGCACGCTCGTCCCGAACGCCCTGAACCGCGCCGTCTACGAGCCGGAGGACCTCCCCGGCGTCGTCCGCAGCGTCGTCGTCGACGGCAACATCACGAACGACACGACGTGGATCGGCGGCAAGGTCTACGAAATCCAGCAGGCCTGCTTTGTCGAAGAGGGCGCGACGCTCACGATCGAGCAAGGCGCGATCGTCAAGCTGCCACTCACAAGCGGCCGCGGCTACTATAGCGCTGAAAATGGCTTGAACGTCTATGGCACGCTCGTCGCGAACGGCACGCTCGCCAATCCCGTAGTGTTCACGTCGATTCGCGACGACTCGTGGGGCGGCGACACGAATGGCGACGGCAACCGCTCCGAGCCGTATCCCGGCGAATGCAAGGGCGTGTTCGTCGAAGGACAGCACGCCAGCATCCAGGCGACCTACGCGAAGTTTCTCTACGGACACGCCATTAATCGCCATGGGGCGCATGCCTGCCTGATGGTGCACAATCCGGGCGCGGTCTCCCGGCTCTATGGCTGCGAGTTCAGCCACGCCGCGATGGACGGGTGCTTCATCAGCGGCGGACGCTTTGAAAACTGCGTCTTCACCGATTGCGACCGCGGACTCGTTTCTGTGGGCAACAATCTGCGTTGGGGCCTCGACGGCGGGGGAGAGGCATCAGTCGCCGTCAACTGCGTGGCCTACGGCAACCGTGTCGGATTCTGGTCGCATACGTCGAGCATGTACATAACGAATTGCATTTCCGCGTTCAACTCGGAATACGGCCTCACGGGCGACGGCGGCGCCGTCTATTCCACGCGGAGCTGCCTCTGGAACCCCGACGGCGAGAACACACGTTACCAGAACTACCGGAGCTGGATCTACAACGTCGACAACATCGAGGCCGATCCGCTCTTCCTCGACGCGGAGAACGGGGACTTCCGGATCTCGGTCGAGTCGCCGTGCGTCGATGCGGCCTACGGCGACGTCGCGCCGGAGCTGGACTTCTGGGGCCAGCCGCGCATGGACGTGAAGTACGTGCGCAACACGGGCTCGCCGAACGCCGCGGGCGAGTATCCCGACATCGGCATCTACGAGGTGCCTGGCTCGACGGAGCGTCCGGTGATGAATCTAGAGGTTGAAAATGTTGCCATTGTTGCCAATGGTGCCAGTTCCCAATTGCCAATTGCCATTGCGCCCGGTGAGACATTCACGGTCAACTACACGGTGCGGAACACGGGCACGGTGGCGGCGAAGGGATCGATCCGCGACACGGTGCGCATCAAGTCCGCCGCGAACGGCGGCACGATGGTCGCCGGCACGGTGACGCATCTTTACAATCTCGAACCCGGCGCAAGCGTTGAACTGACCGCTTCCGTCGCGGTGCCGTCCGCGCCGGCGGGCGAGTGGCTCGTGGGCATCGACGTGAACCCGAACCGCGACGTGTTTGAGCAGAACATGCAGAGGAACTCGCTCTGGACGGAGGACGCCGTCGAGGTGACGCTGCCGGAGATGTCCGCCGGCGCGGCCGCGACCGGCGCGACCCTCCAGGCGGGGACGACGGCGGGCTACGTCCTCGCCGACCTGCCGGCCGAGGGCGGCGTGGTGGTGATCACGGGAAGCGGCGGCTCGGCCGGAGGCCTCGCCCTACCTGTCGTCGCGCGCGTTGCGACGGGGCACATGCCGACGGCGGCGATGAACGACGCGATGTCGTTCGTGCGCGCGGACGGCGCAATTGTGTTGGTTGTGCCGCCTCATTCGGCCGGCGAGGCCGTGTATCTCGCGCTGGAGAACATCGGCGTCTCGTCCGCGACGGTCGACGTGGCGGTGCAGCCGCTCGCGACGGAGCTGTGGTCGGTCTATCCCGAGATCGCGGCGAACGTGGGCGACATGGGCTTCACGTTCACTGGCGCGGGACTCACGGCGGAGAGCGAGTTCTATCTTGGTAGCATTCGCGCGAAGAGCGTTTCGGTGATCGATTCCGCGAACGTGTATGCCGTGTTCGATGTGCAGAACATCGCGGCGGATCGGTATTACGACGCAAGCGTCGTGGGGAACGGGGAACAGGGAACGGGGAACGGGTCTGTGGTGATCCGCGACGCGGTGTACATCAACAAGGTGGCGAAGGGCCCGATCCTCGAGGCGAAGCTAGAGCTGCCGGAGCGCACGCGCGACAACCGCATCTACACGGGCTATGTCGTGTACGAGAACAAGGGCGACACGCAGATGAACGCGCCTACGTTCATCATCAACATCGCGGAGGCGTCTTCGACCAACACCGTAATCGGCGCGTACGACGATGACGACGACAACCTCACGCTGCAGCGCGTGTTGATCGTCGGCCTCGGCTCGTCGCATCCGGCGGGCATCCTGAAGCCCGGCGACTCGGGTCGCCTGCCGTTCAAGTTCAAGCCGGTCGGCAGTTACCAGTTCAAGCTCGACTCGCGTTACACCTCCGACGAGGTGGCGGGCGCCGTCACGCGCATGAACCTGCGCGGCGGGCCGGTGCGGTTCGACGGTTCCTCGGCGCGCGGCCTCGCGAACCTTATCCAGAAGGGCGAAGAGGCGGCGGCCATCTCTGGATGGCTGCTCGACGTCCGCACGCGCGAGCCGCTTGCGGACGCAGGGCTCGGCCTGACGCTGCAAACGGGGAACGGGGAACAGGGAACGGGGAACGGAGAGGAACCGTTCGTCCGGACGGCGACGACGGACGCGAACGGCTACTTCTCGTTCGAGCAGCTGAGGGACGGCGCGTACCAGCTTTCGGCCGACGTCGGCTACGTGCTGGTCACGACGAACCTCATCACCGTGGCGGGACAGGCGGACGTCAACGGCTACGAGGCGACGGCGCTTCCGCCCGGCGTGGTCACGGGCTACGCGATGAGCGACGACGGCAATCCGATCCAGTACGGCGACGTCACGCTCTTTACGGCGGTGGGCGACATGGTCGGTACGACCGTGAAGACCGACGGCTACGGCGCGTACCGGTTCACGGGGCTTGAGAACGGCGCGTACACGGTGTACGCCAAGCCGTTCGAGTCGTTCAGGGGCGTGATGGTGACGAACGTCGTCATCGAGGCGGCGGGCCGCGAGCGGCGCATCGACATGGAGTTGAAGCGTACGGCGCGCGCCTACGGAACGGTGACGATGTACAACGGCGGGACGGCCGTGGACGGCGAGGTACGCCTCTATGACGACGAGGGCAACTTCCTGAAGGCGGATGTCGCGACGAACGGCGTGTGGGAGGCGGCCGGCATTCCGGTGGGTGAATACTCCTTCGCGTACGTCTCGGCGGACGGCGCGCTCGACTCCGCGCGCGTCGTGGCCGCGTTCGCGCAGGGCGACGAGCGGGAGATCGCGCTCACGGCCCGGCCCGCGATCATGTTCCGCGCGTCCACGCGCTTCGGCGCGATCAACGTGGACGCGGGCGAGAAGCTTGAAGTGCGCTTCGCCGCGACGGGCTACGCGAACAACACGAACGTCGTCGCCGTCCAGTGGGACTTCGGCGAAGGCGATCCTGTCGAGGTGGACGAAGTCGAGACGACGCACACCTACGCCACGACCGGCTACAAGACCGTGCGCCTGCGTCCGAAGTATGCGGACGGGACGTACGGGGACTGGGACGAAACGGAGAACTACATTTTCGTGAGCGCGCCGGTCGAGACGATCTACAAGGCGAACGCGATCGTCCTTCAGGGCTTCGACGACGCGGGCGCGGTGACGAATGCGGGGACGCTCGTCGTGACGGGAGTCGGCACGAACTGGCTGGAGCTTGCGGGCACGGGAGGCATTCCGCTGGAGGCGGGCGTCGTGATCGCCGGAAGCTACACGAACGCCGAGAACGAGCCCGACTGGTTCGTCCGCAAGGTCGTTGCGGTCAGCGGCGACGCGGGCGGCTGGCGTCTCGCGACGGAATACGGCGACGAGGACGATCTCTACGAGCAGTACTGGTCCAACTGGGGCTTCGGAGCGACCGAAGAGGAGATCAGCTCGGGTACGCCGCAGCATGCCGGGCGGCTTCACGCATCGCGCGGCCCCGCGCGACTCATGGCGGGCGACAAGAAGAAGGGCTTCGGAGACAGGGCGAAGGGCCTGCTGCCGAAGATCTACGGCGAGGGCGGCGTCACGTTCAACGTCATGTGCTCGCCGGACATCACGTGCTTCTACTCCTACTACAGGCTCAACATCAAGGGCACGAACTACGTCACGCGGCGCTTCCGCGACTACCACGAGATGGTGCCGGAGGTCTATGGCGACATGCACCGCGAACTGCGCATCTTCGGTGACGTGTCGCTCACCGCGAACATCGACATCTCGGCCGAGTACTCGGGTGGATGGAAGAAGGAGTACCAGTACGACCTTCTGCCGAAAGTGATGAAGGCCGCGCCTCAAGCCGCCAAGATCATCCCGCACTTCACGATCAAGACCGAGGCGGCGGGGAAGATCGGCGGATCGCTCCACGGCGAGGCGTCGGTCATCGGATACATCGACGTGGGCTTCACGAAGGAGACCGGAAAGAAGATCCAGTGGCACAAGCCGGATCCGTTCAAGGGCCACGTCGACATGTCGTTCGAGACGGCCGGGGAGAAGGAGGCTTCCGGAAAGCTGCACGCTTCCGTCGGCGCGGGCTTCGGCGTGACGATGAAGGTGTTCGAGGTGCTGTCGGCCACGGCGGACGTGACGTTCAGCGCGAAGGCCGAGGCCGAGATCCCGTCGAAGGGACCGTCCAAGGCGTCCATCAACATCGGCTACGACACCGAGATCGCCATGAACTTCATCGACTTCAGCTGGCTCAACGCCGACTGGAAGGTGGGGCTCGACTGGTCGATCGAGGGGCTGTCGTTCTGGGGCATGGAGTGGATTTCGCCCGAGCCGGACTTCATCTACCGCCAGCCGCACGAGAAGGAGTGGCCGGCGCGCATCACGGTGACGGACCGCTCGAAGACGGGCACGTTCGTGCGGAACAACGGGCGCACCGAGGTGCTGCCGATCACCAGCGTGTCCTGGGACTACGGCCAGGGCCAGAAGTTCAGCTACGGCAAGTCTCAGATCGACGACGGCACGTACAAGCGCCATCGCATCATCGAGTTCAACGAGGAAGGCGAGTACACCGTCTCGCTGAACGTGCAGGGCGGCATCGTGCCGAACATCTTCCCGTGCCAGAAGAAGATCAAGATCAAGAAGCCTGACGAGCCGGAGGAGCAGAGCAAGATCCACAAGGACGAGTGGTTCGGTCCGCACCAGGACACCCAGACGTCGGTGGACCCGAACGAGATGGCGGGGCCGTTGGGCGTGGGCGAGCAGCGCTACGTGAAGCCGGGCGAGCCGATGACCTACACGATATACTTCGAGAACAAGGCCGATGCGGCCATCGCCGCGCAGGAGGTGTTCGTGGACAACCCGCTGAGCGAATACCTCGACTGGAGTACGTTCCGGATGGGCACGGTCTCCGTGGGCGGGCAGATCATCAGCGCCCTCGACGGCTACACGGCGGATGAGATCGCGTCCGCGACGGAAGCGGGACTCCCGCTGGCCGCCGAGATCGACCAGACGAACGGCCTATACAAGACGCGCGCAGAGGTCATGTTCGATGCCGCGACCGGCGTCGCGAGCTGGTACATCCGCGTGCTCGATCCTGCAAAACGCAAGGCGGGCGAGCTCCTGACCTGGCCGAACGACGACACGGCGGGCGTGCTGCAGCCGAACCTCTTGCCGCCCGACGGCGAAGGCTACATCACCTACACCGTCAACGTGTGCTCGAATGCGCCGGCGTTCGCCGTGATCGACAATTCGGCGGAAATCGTCTTCGACCAGAACCCCGCGATCGTCACCGATCCGGCTTGGTGGAACACGGTGTCGCCGGTCGACGAGGAGCTGGAGCAGGGCAAATACTTCAAGAAGACGCTCGCGGAGCTTGGCTACGACGTGCCGACGGACGGAACGCCGTATACGGTGAAGGCGTTGGGGTTGCCCGCTGGGCTGAAGCTCGTGGGCAACAAGGCCGTGAAGGACAAGAAGGGGAAGGTCACCAAGAAGGCGAACGTCGAATGGTGGATCGAGGGCGTGCCGACCGCGCCGCTCGACTTCTTCACGAACCCGCCGTACCTGGTGATCACCGTGAACGGCAAGACGACGACGGAGGTCCTGCCGCTGGAGGTCCTTGCCCAGGAGGTCATAGACCTCGGCGAGCTCGCGCTTGGACAGTCCATCAATATCAAGGGGTGGCTCCCTGGCGTTGGGGCGGGCTGGACGGTGTCCGGCCTGCCGACGGGCCTCAGTTTCGCCACAAAGAAGGTGACGAAGAAGTCCGGCAAGACAACCGTGACCGTCGCCGAGGCGTACGCCGTCTACGGTAAGACGACGAAGGCGGGGCTCTTCACGATCACCGCGAAAAAGAAGAAGGGCGCTTACTACGAGACCAGGAAGTTCCGCGTTTTTGTGCCGCCGAAGGCGGTTGACGTGGCGACGTTCGGCAAGGAATTGACGAACGTCACGACGATGGCGTATGTGCCTGTCTCGTGGAAGCTGGCTGGAGGCGACGGCGTCGATGGCAACGGCGGTGCACCCGCCCTGCCGGTCGTGCCGACGATTGCGAAGGTTGCGGGGCTGCCGACGGGCCTGACGTTCGCCGCTGCGAATGTCTATGGCTACAAGGACGCCAAGAAGAAGACGGGCAAGTATGTGAAGCAGTACGGCCAGACGATCGTCGGCACGCCGACGAAGCCGGGCACGTACGTGGTAACCTTCACGAGGAACGTGACGACAGGCACCGGCAAGAACAAGAAGACGGTCGCCAAGACCTCTCAGATTCTATGGAAGATCGTGCAGAACGACGCGAAGCTGGAACTCGGCTTCAACACGTCCGGCGGAGTGGTCGAGGGCGGCGTGGTCGGCCTGAACTACGGCGACCTGCTCGCGTTCACGGCGACGAGCAACGCGACGGTGACTGCGAGCGGGATGCCGGAGGGG
>CADCCQ010000025.1 GCA_902799955.1 uncultured bacterium
CTCCATACTCCCGGTTGTCAAAGATCGACGCCCGCCCGGAGGGGCGAACGGATGCATAGTATATCAAATCCCGCGCCTTCGCGCAAGGGGGAAATTTAAAAAATTTTCACACGGCGGAGACACGCCGTTTGTGGTATAATATTCTGTTGATGAAAGGAACCATAATATGAAGATTCTAGTAACCGGAGGCGCCGGATTCATCGGCAGCCACACCGTGGTCGAACTCCTCGACGCCGGACACGACGTCGTCGTGGTGGACAACCTGTGCAACAGCTCGAAGAAGTCGCTTGCGCGAGTGAAGCGCATAACTGGGAAGGCGCCGACTTTCTACAAGATAGACATCCGCGACGAAAAGCGCCTCTCCGCCATGCTCGCGAAGGAGTCCCCTTTCGACGCAGCAATCCACTTCGCCGCGCTGAAGGCCGTCGGCGAATCGACGCAGATACCGCTCAAGTACTACGCCAACAACCTGGGCGGCACTTTCACGCTGCTGAAGTGCCTGGCCGGCTGCGGATGCAAGAACATCGTGTTCTCAAGCTCGGCAACGGTCTACGGCGACCCGGCCAGCGTGCCGATCCGCGAGGACTTCCCCACGCCCGGCTGCACCAATCCGTACGGCTGGACAAAGCTCATGATGGAGCAGGTGTTCAAGGACGTGCAGAAGGCCGACCCGGAGTGGAACGTGATACTTCTCAGGTACTTCAACCCCATCGGGGCTCACAAGTCCGGCCTCATCGGCGAGGACCCCGCCGGGATCCCCAACAACCTCCTGCCGTACGTCGCGCAGGTGGCGATCGGAAGGCGCGCGGAGCTCAACGTGTTCGGCAACGACTACCCGACGCCCGACGGCACCGGCGTAAGGGACTACATCCACGTCGTGGACCTCGCAAAGGGACACCTCAAGGCAATCGAGAAGATCGAGAAGAACCCGAAGCTCGGGCTGAAGATATACAACCTCGGAACGGGCAACGGCTATTCCGTGCTGCAGGTCGTAAAGGCGTTCGAGAAGGCGTCCGGCCGGCCAGTCCCCTACAAGATATGCCCGCGCCGCCCCGGCGACGTCGCGGAGTGCTGGGCGGATCCGTCGCTCGCGGCCAAGGAGCTTGGATGGAAGGCGGAGCGCGGCATCGACGAGATGTGCGAAGACGCCTGGCGCTGGCAGAAGAAGAACCCGTACGGATACGGGAAGAACAAGGAAGAATGACTAGAGCTGGAGGGTTTGGGTGTTTGAGTGTTTGAGGGTTTGGGTGTTTGAGTTAGGGATGAGAGAGAATGAAGAATGAGGAATGAATAGCGTTGCGGAGATAATGGACAGATTCGAGGCCGCTCTCGAACTTGAGCGCGACCTCGGAATCTGGGTTGTGGAGTGCGACAGGACGCTTCTCGCGGCGCAGGCCCCCAGGTCGGCGGCGCCTGCGACCGTGGGGCGTCCCGCCGCGCCGAAGCCTCGTTCCGCCGCAAAGGCATCTCAGGCGCCCGT
This sequence comes from uncultured bacterium, assembly GCA_902799955.1. Lineage (GTDB taxonomy): Bacteria > Verrucomicrobiota > Kiritimatiellia > RFP12 > UBA1067 > UBA1067. The sequence continues at coordinate 1,481 of CADCCQ010000025.1, forward strand.
CCTCCCACAGCCGCTTCCGCCCATCGCGCAGCCCGTCGCACCGCCGCTTGCGCCACGAAAGCCCGTTGCGCCGAACCCCGCCGCGCCGGGCGAGTACGACTTCGTGTTCCTGCACGACGGACCACTCTCGCCGCGTGGCGCGGAGATCATCAGCAAAAGCCTGGAAAAGCTCGGCAAGGCGCCTGAGTCCGCGCCGCTGATAACCGACGGGCCCATCCCGAAGACGAAAATCGCGATCGTCATGGGCATAAAGGCCCTGAAGAAGTGGTTCCCCGGAGTGAACGCCGGGCCCGGGCAGTGGCTGCACATGGATTCAGGCGGAGAGGCGGCAGTTACATTCTCTCCGGAGAAGATCGTAAGGTTCAAGGAAATGACGCCTGCGCTCAATGACATGAAACGCGGGCTGTGGAACACGTTCAAGTCGGCAATGCAGAGGACTAGACGATGATCGACGAGAAATGCACAATACTCTCGCACGAGTTGATAAAGGGCGACTACAGGATGCTGGTGCTGTCCGCGCCGGAGATGGCGAAGGACACGGCCCCCGGGCAGTTCGTCCACATCAGGGTGCCGGGGCTGGAGGACACCGCGCTGAGGCGCCCGTTCTCCGTCTTCGACGCAGGGGACGGCAAGGTGTGCGTCCTGTACAAGGCAGTTGGGCGCGGAACGCGCGCGCTTACGCAGGCGAAGGCCGGCGACATAGTCAGCGTGATGGGGCCCCTGGGCCACGGATTCCCGCTGAAGTGCGAAGGCGACGCGCTTCTCGTCGGCGGCGGATATGGTGTCGCCCCGCTCCACTTCCTCGCGAAACGGCTTCTCGCCACGGCGAATCCGCCTGCCATAAAGGTGTTCATCGGAGGCAGGACCAAAGAGGACCTGCTTGCGGTCGAGGACTTCGCGAAGCTCGGCGTGGAGACGATGGTTGCGACAAACGACGGCTCGGCCGGTGCGACGGGGCTTGTAACCGACCCTCTTGACGACGAGTTGATAAGGCTGCGGACGGCAGGGCGCGGATTCGAACTCTTCGCGTGCGGGCCGGACCCGATGCTGAAGGCAGTCGCGATGCGAGCCACTGGCACCGGGTCCAAGGGCTGGATCTCGATGGACAGGCACATGATATGCGGCGTAGGCGCGTGCTATGCCTGCATCCAGAAGACCGTCCGCGGCAACTCACGTTGCTGCATCGAAGGCCCAGTGTTCGCGGCGGCCGACCTTGTGTGGAGCTGAAGATGGCCGAGGCGGTAGCGAGAAAGAGACGAAGGAGGAAATGGCCCTGGATTGTGCTGACGACGATCCTGGCGGCCCTTGTCGCCTTTGTCCTGCTCGTTCCCGCGATTCTCGTGTGGCTGAGCCCCTTCTCGTTCAGCCGCGACCTCTCGGACGTCCTTCCGCCTGACGTTGCCGAAACGTTCTCGAACCGCACGGTGTCCGTGACAGTCCGCTTCTCGCGCCACAACATCTGGGACCTCGCGCTAACAGGCGAGGGGCGTCTCCTGGACTGGCCAGTGTCGATCGACGCGCGGATCAACAAATCCATAATGAAGCTGTCGGCGGAAGGAATCGGAACGGTGTCGGTGAACGACGGAACGCCCAGGCTCGACTTCAAGTTCGCCGGCAGCGCATTCGGCGGATGGACGGCGTCGTGCGACGTGCCGGAATTCCAGTTCTCCAACGAGGACGGCGGCATAGGGACGGCGATAGCGCGCATCGTCGCAAGCTCCCCGACCACGAAGGAGTTCACGATTTCGGGGAACGCCAGGGCCTCATTCTCGGCGTCGACGACGAACGCCGTGCCGGAATGGGGCGCGGACGTCTGGATGAAAGACGCGAACACCTCAATCGTCATCGAGGACGACGACGAGGAGGTTCCATACGACATACGAGGGCTGTCGTACCACGCAGGGGCGACTGGCTATGGGAAGAAGACTGAGATCAAGCCCCTCTTTCCGAGGGTGAAGAGCATCGAAGTCGCCGGGTTCGCGCTATCCAACGCATTCGCCTCGGTAAGGGCCACGGACAACACGTACCTCGTAACGGAGGCGGGCACGGACGTCTGCGGCGGCAAGGCGCGCATATACGCGCTGTTCCTGAGGCCGGACAAGCTCGACGCGGGCTTTACGCTCCTTCTCGACGACATCGACGCGGGGATGGCGCTGGAGCGACTGGCCGGATTCAAGGGCGAGGCCTCCGGACGGCTGCACGGGAAGCTCCCCGTGAGGATTTCGAATGGGAACGTAATGCTCGGAGACGCGTTCCTGCATTCCTTCCCGGGCGAAGCCGGGCGCATAAAGCTGAGGGACTCCTCCGCGTTCACGGACAAGCTGGCCCTCGCGGGCATTCCCGAGTCTGACCGCACAAACGTCTCGAAGGCCCTGAAGGACATGACATACGACGTCATAAGCCTGGACCTCAACAAGGTCGACGACGAAACGCATCGCCTCAGCCTCAAAGTCGAAGGCAAGGCGAAGGGGGCGAAGACCGAAGTGCCAGTCAACCTCAACATAAACATCAACGGGGACATTCATGCGCTCCTGAACACAGGAATTATGGCAAAAAGAAAGATGAAGGAAATCAACAATGAAAACAAGAACAGCAAGTAGAGTGGCCGCGATCGCGGCGGCGGTGTGCGCGGCGGGATGCTTCAGCGTGAAGACGGAAAGCGAAATCAAGCCGATCCACATAACGATGGACGTAAACCTCAAGGTCGACAAGGCATTGGAGAAGGCGTTTGCGGACGAAACAAAACCCCAGCCCCAGGGATCCTACAAGGAGGTGAAGGCGATGATGGACCGCAAGGCCGCAGGCCTCACGTCGCTTGGGTTTCTGGAGGCGCGCGACGGTGCGACCGACGACGACAAGATGCTGATCGCCGAGGAGAACATAAAGCGCAGAAAACGCTTCGAGGACATCGCCAAGGAAAGCGGAGTCTCCATGGAGGCAGTCCAGCGCCGCCACGCCGCCAAGATACGCGAGCGAATCCCGGCCGGAAGCGGAGTCTGGTACCAGAACGACGCCGGCGAATGGCTCAAGAAGTGACGAGGCCAGTCGCCTCGTCGCAGCCAAGGGCGATGTTCATGTTCTGAATCGCGGCGCCTGACGCGCCCTTGCCAAGATTGTCGAAGCGCGAGACAAGGACGACGCGCTCGCCGTTTCCGTATGCCGATACCTGCATTGCGTCGCTGGACGCAAGGCCCGCCGACGAAAGGAATCCTTCCTCGGCGGCTGCAGGATCCACGGCGTACGACACCAGCCCAGGCGCGCAATAGTAGTCGCCATAGCAGCTGCGCACCGCATCAATCCCGCCCTTCAGGGCGTCGGCGAAGAGCTGTACTGTCACCTCCATGCCGCTGAAATGAGGAACAACCACCGGCGAGAACACCGGAGGACGGGAGATGCCGCAGATCGCCGCCATTTCAGGCAGATGCTTGTGCGCCTGCGCAAGCGCGTACTGGCGTCCGCCGAGGAACAAAAGAGGCAACGCCTGGCGGGGGGAATCCCCGTCCAAACGACGGGGGGAATTCCCGTCCAAACGACGGGGGGAATCCCCCGAACCCCCTAGTGGATTGGTTGATTCATATTGGGCGATCATCTTCTTGCCGCCGCCGGAATATCCGGTGAGCGAGAAGGCGCAAAGCGGGGCGTCCGGGGGTAGTATCCCGCATTTCACCAGAGGCTCTACCAGGGCTATGAAACCGCTTGCATGGCATCCTGGGTTCGCTATCCGACGCGAAGACGCAATTCTCTCACGACGGCCGCGGAGTTCGGGGAAACCGAACTCCCAGCCTTCGGCGGTACGATGGGCAGTCGAAGTGTCTATCACCACCGTCGATGGATTCTCGACCATCGCCACGGCCTCGACTGCGGCGGCGTCAGGCAGGCACAGAAACGCGACGTCAGCAGAGTTGATCGCATCCCGCCTTGCCGACGGATCCTTGCGAAGATCCTCGGACAGGACTACCAGCTCAATATCCGTACGCGAAGAAAGGCGCTCGCGAACCTTCAGGCCCGTCGTTCCGGCGGACCCGTCGATGAAAACCTTTTTCATTGTGCGTCGTTCCGGCCGTCAGTCGTCGTCGGAGAAATCGTCGTTGTCGCCGCTCTGCACCGGCGGATCCACCACGGGCGACTCCTCGTCCATGGACGCCGTTATCCCTCCAGCGGCGTCCGCTGGCGGCGGCGACTGCGGCTCTGTCGCCGGGTTGTCGCCGTCGCCGCGCCTTCTGTGCGATATGTAGCGGTTGCTTCCATAACCGTAGCCATAGCCGTATCCGTAGTTGTACCCATAGGAATGGTGGCTGTTGCCAAGGGAGAAGGCGGAAGTGTTGGACACCTCGACGTCGTTCACGATGACGCCGAGAATGTTCGCACCGGCCTCCGTGAGCACCCTGGAGCAGTACTGGATCGGCTTGAAGTGCGTGCGGTCGGGGCAGCACATGATCAGCACGGAGTCGACCTGGACCGCAAGGGAGACGACGTCGCCGACGACGCCGTACGGCGGCGAGTCGACGATGATCCTGTCGTAGTTCTCGCGGGCCCACGCGAAGAAGTCGGAGACTATGCTCGAGCCGAAGATGGTCGCGGGCGTCACGCCGTCCGGCGGCAGCGAGCAGATGGCGTCGAGGTTGTCGACGGACGTCTTGTTGACCAGCGCCGAGAAATCGATCTTCTTGCCGCCTGCGTTCTGGAGCGAGTGGGAGAAGCTCTTCTCCTCGGTGAGCTCGAGGTTCCAGACCCTGTAGAGGCGCGGACGACGGAGGTCGAAGTCGACGTGCAGGACCTTGCGTCCCGTCTGGGCGTACGAAATCGCCACCGATGTGGAGGTAATCGTCTTGCCTTCGCCGGGCTGCGTGGAAATGACGAGCATACAGTGGCTCATCGCCTCGTAGCGCGGGGAGTCCAGGAGGTTCCTGAGCCCGGCCACCGCCTCCGAGAACGCGGAGTACTTGTCCTCGATCGTGTACATGGCGACGTGCTCGCGCTTCTTCCTGCGAACGTGCGGAAGGACGGCCAGCACCTTCAGGGAGAGACGCACCTCGATGTCGGAGAGGTTGACCACGGTGTCCTCGAGGTTGTCGAGGATCAGGACGAACACGAATCCTAGAAGCAGCGAGAGGGACACGCCGACGCCGAAAATGAGAATCGGGTTGGGCAGGACGGGCTTGCCTGGCAGCGTCGCCGGGCGGCCTATGTTGATTGTCTCGTTGTTGGACTCCGCCTCGTTGCGGGCCTTCTGCTCGTCGAGGACGAGCGACTCGAACAGATGGCTCGCGATCTGGTACTCCGACTCCAGAGTGCTGAGCTTGGACTCCGCAAGGTTGATGCGCTGGCTGAGGTTCGCGACCTCGGCCTGGAGCTGGTTCTGCTTTTCCTTGAGGGACTTCAGGCGGTTCTTCGCCACCTCGAGCATCGACACGCCCGTCTCCTGGGCGCGGGCCGTCGCATCGAGGAAACGCTTTTTCGCGGCCTCGAGCTCACCGGCCTTGTTGATGACGTCGGGATGCTTCTCGTTGAACGTGTTGAGCAACTTGTTGTATTCGGCGGAGCGGGACTGGAACTCCTTGTACTCCGCGGCGATTTCCTGCGCCCTCGGAGCATTCACGGAAAGCGAGCCGAACCGCTCGGGATCCTTGGCGACGGCTGCGAGGAGCTTCGACCATTCCCCCAGCTCCTTCTCCTGCGTCTCCAACTCCAGGATGGTGGATGTCGTGGAGGATATCGACTGTTTTACGATGTCCATCTGCGAGCGAAGGTTGTCGACCTTGTGCGTCGTGCGGAACTCCTGGAGGTCGGTGGCGAGCTGGTCCTTCTCGCGACGGCTCTTCTCCACCTGCTCGTGCAGCTGGCTGACGGCCTTGTCGCAGCGAACCTTGTTCTCCTCGTCCGTGAAGTTCTCGATGGACTGGACGTATGCGTTAGCAAGGGCCATCGCAAGGTCCTTGTTCCTGGAACGGACGGAGATCGTGATGATGCGCGAATTGCGCTGGAGCTCGATTTCCGAATCGGCAAGGGTCCGGACAATCTCCTCGTCGGACACCGTGGACGTCGGTGCCTTGCTGCGGTAGGCGTCCTGTATCTTCTTGACGATCGCCTCGCTGCGCCACTGTGGCAGACGGGTGTTGAAGATCTCGGCGTAGTTGTTGCCGTAGTCGGCCATTGCCTGGTCGATCGCGGAACTTGCCTTTGCCGCGTTGCGGCGAATGTCCATCGTGAACTCGCTCGTGGACTCGAATATCTCCGGCGAGATCGAATACACCGCGAAGGAGACGATCAACCCGATGAGCAGGAAGACAAACACGGAAAGCCACCGCTGGGAGACGACGCGCAGGATTCGGCTGAGCGTGAGCGTTCCGACGACGGAACGGTCGTCCGGGGCGACCCCGCCGTACTGTCCGTACTGCCCGTACTGTCCACCATACTGCCCGTACTGCGCCCCGTACTGCCTTGAGGCTCCATAGTACATGGGAGAACCTGCGCCATACATCGGCTTGCTCGATCCGTAGTACATGGGGCTCGACTTCCCCGCCCCGCCGTATAATGGTTTATCCGCCATCTTTCAACTCTCCGATTTCAACCGTTAGATTCACCATCCTGCGCCTCCTTCTTCGGGAAGGAGCTTCCCGAAAGGGCGAGGAACGCACCAGCCGAGAGCAGTATCTCAGGCCGCAGAAACGAAGCATCGACAAACGACTCAGCCGCAAGCGCAACGACCGCAAGGATCCCCAACGCCGACATCGGCAGAAAAGCCCTGACACCAATCGCACCGACAAGCCGTCTGACAAACGTGAACAAAAGGAACGCAAGGGGAAGAGCAATCGTCGCCGCGCCGATGATTCCCCTTTCGCAAAGAAGCATCCACCAGCCGCAGAACGGGGCCTGCGGCAAGACGCCATTCCACGCCGTCCAGTCAGCCTCAGAGGCAAGCAGTCTCACCTGGCCGGGGAAGGATCCCAGGCCGGTTCCCAGCCAGATGCCGCCCCGCCACACCGAATGTGAAAGCTCGGAAAGCCGCATACGAAGCTCCCAGAACCCATCAGGAAACATTCCGCCGCCGTTGAAAAAGGCCAAATGCGAGTCCAAAACCTCCTTCTGGACTAGTGTCAACGATATGGCGACAGGCACAACGGCGGCAATTATCAGCCCCGCCACGAACTTCAGGGCGTCAGCCGGATGACATGCGACCCAAAGATAGACCGCGGAGAATAGAAACAGCAGAACGGCCACGGCGGCGAAGAGAAGAACAACATGGAACGGCGCAAAGAAGAATAGCCCCGCCGCGTCAAGGCCTATTCCAAGAGCGAAAAGAAGAAGAAGCTTGTTCCACTTGCATTCAAACGACCCCGCGAAAGCCACTATGCCGCCGATGAAGCAGAAGCCGAATCCACACCCGACGTAAGAAGGCGGCCAAATCCCCGCATCGAGCAGTTTGGCAGCCGAACCTATGCCCAGACGCGCCGCGGCAAGAAAAGCAAGAAGAGCAACACCTGCGAGAATGGACATGGTGGAAAGAAACGAAAGCCTCGCGGACTTGCCGAGCGCGTGCCTGCACCCCATCAGCACCGGGAACATCGAGACGACAACGGCGAACTCAAGGAAGCCCGAGCCCTCTGCATGCCCGGGGAAGATCGACACGGACGGTTCCGTCACTATCCATTTGCCAAGTTCGACGTCGTAGCATTCCTGCACACCACCGTTGAACATGCGAATAGCCGCGAAGACGGCCAGCAACACCAGCAGCCAGAAGAGCGGATCGACAAGAACCAACATGCAGACGCGGATACGTGCGTCATACAGCATTTCAGTCGACCGGCGTGATGGCTCCATCAGGAACCAAAGCACGCCGGCGAAGGAAAGCCAGAGCAAAGATATCGCAATCTCGCGCTGACCGCAAAATGGAAATAGTATCAGCGGCGCCACCGACAACAATGCCAGGTGCGCCGCCAAGGCGTATTTAGAAACAAATCTCTGCACTACGCTCTTTAGTACGTCAGGCTGAAGCCGACAGTCCCGCGCCAACGGTCATAGTCATACGCATTGCCACGGATGTGGCCGCCAGAGCAGTACTCGGACTGGTACTCGACACGCCCGAAGACCGACGCAATGTTGTTGATCTTGTAGATCAGGCTGATGCGCGCCGTCCAGATGTCAGTGTCGTAGTCGTCGGATTCAAACTCCGTGAACTCATGCGTCTCCTTGCGGTAGTTCAGGTCAAGCGAAGCGCGAAGGGAGTTCCTGACGAGGCTCTTGGAGGTACCGACGCCAAAGTGGTAGACCTTGATGGCGCTACCGCGCTCACGCTCGGACGGCTGGTAGTAGCTCGCGCCGACGAGCATGACGTGCCAGGTGTTGTTCGCGTCGATCTGCCAGTCAGCATTCGCGCGATACGTCCAGCCGTCGATGTCCTTGGCACCGTCACCGTACTCAAACCTGCTCCAGCCGGTGAGCAGCCTGTAGCTGAGCTTCTCGGTGGCGCGGGTCGCGATACCACCCATGACAGACCAGCCGCGGGAGTCGCTGTAGACGCGATGGCGGTAGCTGGAGGACTCGCCAGGCTTGACGTCGTTGTCCTGCCAGTACCACTGGTAGTCGGCAGCCACGATGAAGTCCATCCAGCTGTTGACCGCGTAGCCAGCCTCGCCGCCGACGACTGTACGCTTCCACCCGAAGAGCCAGGCGTACTTGTCAACGTTGTTGTCGTAGTCAAGGTAGTAGTAGCTGGCGTTCAAGGCGGCGTGGAGGCGCTCGTTTAGACGACGCTCAAGCACGACCTCCCCGTTGAACTCCTTGCGGTCACGGCCGATGCCGCGGCCGTTGTGCTCGGACATATCGTCGTCCTGGGCAATCTGGTAGAAGCGCTCAAACGCCCTGAGCGACCAGCCAGGCTCGTTCATCTTGGAGTTCGCCCATTCCAGGTTGAGGCTCTCGCCATAGCTGGAGGAGTTGAGCTGACTGGTATATCTGTTGTATGCATGGTACTGATACCATATCTTGGCGTCAACCTTCCAGTTGTCGTCAAGGTACGTCGCCTGTAGGGACGGATTGACGATCCACTGGGATCCAGCCTTGCTGTGTTTCGTTGAGTCAACGTTCGAGTCGTATGTGTACGACATCGAGAGATACGGGCGCAGGGTCAGGCGGTTGTCGAGATACCTGAGGTGGCCCTCGCGGTTTATATCCTCGGCCATTGCAACCGCAGAGGCAGATACCGCAACTGCAGCCATTAGATATGATTTCTTCATTTGGTTCTCCTTGTTGAATGAGCAGTGACTACGTCAGGACAAAATCAATATGTCGTCTGGCCGGGATAGCCCTTGGCCTCCTCGCTACCCTTGAATCCGCTGCCGCGGCGATATTGGCCGGACCAGGGGTCAGAGGGGCTCGCGGAACGGGGCTGCGCCGTCAGCGGATCGCTGTTCATGCGCATGGGAAGCGCGTACGTGGTGTCGTCGAGGGCCATATCCGAAAACGCGCCCGAGGTCTTTCCTCCAGGGGCAGTGGCGAGATCGGACGAAAGCATACCGTAGATCGAGGCGTCGGCCACCAGGGTGGGGGCAACCCATCCGTCACCGAGTTCAGGCTGACGGGCGCCGTCGCCAACGGCGAGCATCGGCTCGTAGCTCTTCTCCCTGCCCTCGCCGAGAGCCGCCGGAAACCATTCGTCGCGGGCGAGCTCGCGGGAGTTCGCAGGAAGTCCCGAGATTAGAGTCTCGCGGAGGTCGGCGGGCTTGCCATTCGAGCTGCGGATGAACATCAGCGCCGCGAATCCGTCCCTGACGCCCTCGTTGCCGTCGCCGGCGTTGCGCGCCTGGATGATCTTCATCGTGTCGACGGCCACCTTCTTGACCTCTTCGGGCTTCGATCCGTCCGCGACCTTGCCGCCCAGCGATTCATTGAGGACGGTGAGCGACTCGAGGGAGGACGTCGCATATATCTCTGCAAGCATCGCCGCGCGGTTGTCGGGCGACACGGACTCGAACGCCGCCATCGCAGCCTCGACGTAAAGCTTCGTCTTGTCCGCCAGAGGCGCATTCAAGCCGTCGATGGCCGCGTTCACCTTGGCGAGGAACGCAACCTGATCGTCCTTGTTGAGCTGCTTTACGACCTGAGACATCGTCTTCGGGTCCTTTGCGGCCTCGCCAACCTTGGCGGAGGCATCAGCAAGCGACATAGCAGACACGCTCGTCGCCGCAAGTGCGGCAAAAGCCGCGAATCCGATTATTGCTTTCTTCATTTTTTGTTCTCCCTTTCAGATTGACTGACTTTCTGTTTTGTTTCCATTTACCACATCATCACCACATCGCTTCATAGACATACACCACGTCGCCCGGCCGCAGAAGCATGTCCTTGTCGATTCGTCCTTTCTCGCCAATCTCGACAAGGTCCACCTTCGTCGTTGTCTTTGAGCCGTCTTCAGCGCACCTCGTTACAAGCACCCTGCGTTTGTCGGCAAACGGCTTGGTTCCGCCTGCCACCTGCAACGCCTTCGTTACCGTAAGGTCCATAGTCGGCGGCATGTTCACCGGGCCGGGAATCGCGACCTCGCCCAACACATTCACGGTGCCGTATGGACTCACGCCCTGCTTGAAGTCGAACGGCGCGAACTTGACGGAGACCTGAGGACGCTTGATGTACTCCTGGTATATCTTCGTGAGCTTCTTCTGGAAGTCCTCAAGCGTAAGTCCACTGCACTCGACCGGCTCGGTAAGAAGATATGGAATCGGAAGCTTACCGCTCTGGTCGACCTGGACGTCCATCGTCGCCGGCTGCACACCAGGTGCGCCGACAACGATGCTCAGCATTACGCCGGGACGAATACGCGGCTTACCGTCTGGCACCCATGTTGGCACGACAGTTACGTCTACCGGCTCCTCAGTCCGGAACATATCGATAATCGTCCGACACCCGCACAATACGATGCACAGGAGAGGCAACAACGATATTTTTGTGTACACTCTATCCATATCACCTTGTATTATACACCATCCACGGCATAAAAGTCAATGAGAATTTTACGATTTTCTTCGCCCTCGCCATGGAGGAAGGAAACGTGCCTGGCGGACTCTGGAACCAGCCCGCCTGCACGGTCCGGCCACTCGACGACAAGCACGGCTCCGCGCGAGAGGTAGTCCTCCCAGCCGATGGCCTCCACGTCCTCCTCGCCGGAAAGCCTGTAGAGATCCATGTGGACAAGCAGAGGTATGCGCGGCGAGGCCGCCGAGGAGCGGTGCTCCTGCACTATGCAGAACGTCGGCGAGGTGACGCGCCCCGACACGCCGAGCGCGGCGGCGAGCCCCTGCGTGAACGTGGTCTTCCCTGCGCCGAGCTCCCCTTCCAGGCACACGACGTCGCCCGGGCGAAGCTCGTCGGCAAACCGCGCGGCCAGCTCCCACGTCTCCTCGACTGAGTCGACCTCAAACAAGCCCTTCATGCTTCAGCTCCTCCAGGCACATCATCAGGTAGTCGGACGAGAACGCCGACGAGTGCGGCATCATCACGAGGTTCCACGGCAGCGAGCGCGGATCCGCGGCGAGTATCTCCGCGCCGGCGTCTCCCTCGCCGATGCGGCTCTCGCCTTTGAACACGTCAAGGTACGCGCCGGCGATGCGGTTCCCGCGCAGCGCATCGAGGAGCGCGGCCTCGTCGACCGCGTTGCCGCGCCCGACGTTGACTACGACGCAGCGGCGCGGCAGGCGCGCTATCAGCCGCGCGTCGAGGAAGTCGTCGGTGCCGGTGTCGCTCGGCAGCGCCATCACGAACCAGTCAGCGTCCCTTGCGAGCGTCGGCAGTTCGGAGACGTTCCTCCTCGTCACGCCCGCGACTTCGATCCCAAGCGCGGCAAGCCTCTCGCCTATCGCCCTTCCGATTCGGCCGTAGCCGGCGACGACTGCCTTCGTCCCCGCGACCGTGCGGCACACGCCTCCGATCGCCGCCCTCGGCCACGCGTCGCGCCAGGGCGTCGCGCCCGCCCTCGCGGACGCGACCTCGCGCCTGAAGAACCCCCTCGCCCACGCGAGAACGAACCCGGCGACGGTCTCAGACATTATCTTCCCGTGGAAGCCGCCGAAGTGGACCTTCACGCCCGGCGGCGCGTCGCGCCACGCGACGAGTTCGCGCCCCGCGCCCGGCGTCGCCAAGACCTCCAGCCTTCGCGCAATTGAAAACCACTCGGCCCTGAAATGCCACGTGATGACGTGCGTCGCCTCGGGGAGCCGGCGGAGAAACGCCCTGTCGCCCGTCACGCGCACGACGCTGCTTCCCGCCGGGGCCATCGACTTCAAAAGCGCGATCTCCCTCGCGCCGGCGCGGAAGCACCGCTCCGGCCAGTCAAGATAGACAAGGTAAAACCTTTGTCTGGCTGTCTTTCCCTTCATTTCGAGAACCGCCTCTTCATCACCGCAACCGCCTCGGGGTTGGAGTCTACGAGGACGCTGTTCCTGCCGAGCCGGCGCGCGCTCTCGCCAAGCGTCCCCGAGCCTGCGAAGAAGTCCATGCAGAGGTCGCCTGGGCGTGAATGAACCTTCACTATCCTGTCGAGAAGGCCGAGCGGCTTCTGCGTTGAGTAGCCAGTCTTCTCCCTGCCGTTGGTCGCGACGATCGTGTGCCACCACACGTCTGTCGGCGTCTTGCCGCGCGCGGCCTTCTCCGGTCCGACAAGCCCCGGCGCCATGTACGGTATGCGGTCCATCTCTTCGTAGTTGAACGTGTAGTCGCCGGGATCCTTCGCATACCAGAGGATGTTGTCGTGCTTGGCGCTCCAGCGGCGCTTCGAGCGCGCCCCGTAGTCGTACGCCCAGATGATCTCGTTCATGAACGACGCACGCCCGAATATGCCGTCGAGCATGACCTTGCAGTAGTGCACCTCGCGGAAGTCGACATGGAGAAAGAGCGAACCCGTCGGCTTCAGCACCCTGTACGCCTCCTCCATCCGCGGCCTGAGAAAACCCATGAAGTCGTCGTACGAGTCGTCGTATCCGTACGAAGGCTCGGCGACCCTCACGCCGCCCTTCGTGCGAAACCGCGTGCGCTGCTGGCGCTTCCCAGTGTTGAACGGAGGGTCGACGTAGACGAGGTCCACCGTGCCGTCAGGCACCGTCGAGAGAAAGCGGATGTTGTCGCAGAGGTAGACCTTGACGGACACCTTCCCCCGGCCTGCTCCGGCGGAGTCTCTCCAGGTCTTCGCAAACGCTGGCTTGGGCACGGGCACGCCGCCTCCCTCCAGTCTACTCGTCAAGCTTGCCCTTGTAGGCCACGCGACGGACCTTGCCGACCGACGTGCGCTCCAGGGGATCCTTCGAGACGACCACCTTCCTCACGCGCTTGTAGTCGGCGAGCTCCGCGCAGCGCGTCTGCACCGCCTTGATCGTCGCCTTCTCGACTTCCTCCCACGGAGGGAGCTCCCCGCCGTTCTTCGCCTTGAACCACTCCTCGTCGGGATGCGCGATCGCGCCGACCCTCTCGCCGGGTATCCCGCCCTCGGTGTAGCCCATGACGAGGATGTCGGCGACACACTGCTCCTTGGCGATGCAGTTCTCGACCTCCTCCGGGTAGATGTTCTTGCCCTCGCGGTTCACGATGAGGGCCTTCTTGCGCCCTCGGATCGAGATGATGCCGTTCTCGTCGATGGAAGCGAGGTCGCCCGTCCTGAACCACTCGCCGTCGAACGCCTCGCCCGTGGCCGTCTCGTTCTTCCAGTAGCCCTTCATCACGATCTTGCCCTTGATCTGGAGCTCGCCGACGCCGGACTCGTTCTTGTCCGCAAGCCTCACCTCTATGCCGTTGATCGCCTTGCCGATGGAGCCGACCGCGTCGACCTCCGGGCCGCAGACGCTGACGACCGGCGAGCACTCGGTGAGGCCGTACCCCTCAAGGAAGCGGATGTGCATCCTGTTGAAGCCCCTGAGCACGTGGTGCGGACACGGCGCGCCGCCAGTGATCATGAACCTCAGCCTTCCGCCGAGGCGCTGCTTGACCATGTGCATCACCGGCCCGCGCAGGCCTATCTTCATCAGCAGGCTCGCCGCCTTGGACTTCTGGAGCGCCTCCTCGATCTTCTCGTATATCTTCTCGGCGAGGAGCGGCACGGCCATCATCACCGACGGCTTGAGCGTCTTGATGTCCTGCACGACCGTCCTCAGCGACTGCATGAAGCATATCTGCGCGCCCATGACCATCGGGCAGACGAAGTTGGTGGTGAAGGAGAAGGCATGGAATAGCGGCAGGACGACGAAGAACGAGTCGCGTTCCGTTATCTTGGCGCCGAAGCACTGGAGCGCGCCGACGATGTCGTGCAGGAAGTTGGAGTGCGTGAGCATCGCGCCCTTCGGCTTGCCGGTCGTCCCGGAGGTATAGATGATCGAGGCGACGTCCGACGGCTGCGCCTCGTTCTCGTCGTACCACTCGCCGCCGTCGCGGATCATCAGCGACTTCATGCCGACGACGTCGGCGTGCGCGATCTTGCGCCCGTCGAATATCACGCCGTCCGTGATGACGATTCCCCGGAGCTTCGGGAGCTTCGGCGCGATCTCCATGAACATCCTGAGGTGCGCCTTGTCCGTCGTTACGACGGTCACCTCGGCGTCCTCCAGTATGTAGCGGACCTCCTCCGCGTGGAGCTTGGGGTCCACCGGGACGACCGCGAGCCCGGCCCCGGCCTGGGCCAGGTACGACACCATCCACATGGGATGGTTCGGCAGGATTATCGCGACGTGTTCCTCCCGGGGCTTCAGCCCGAACCTCGTCGCGTACCCCTCCGCCGTCTCGCGGACGTCCTGGAGGAACCTGCTCCAGGTCTTGAAATGCCACTCCTTGCCCTCGCTCCACCGGAGCGCGACGTTGTTCGGAATGCGCATTGCGCAGCTTTCAAGCAATCCTCTTATGGTCATAGTCTACCGCCGTTTCGTTGGACGATTTCCCATTATTATATCACATTGCCATGTGAAAGTGTTGAATGTATCTTCGAATAAAATTCAAGGGTCCTCTCGCACATCCTGGCGGTGGAGAAGTTCTCCCGCACCGATTCCACCGCCGCCGCGCGCATTTTCGCGGCCTCGTCCGCCGGCATTTCAAGCGCGCGGTCGAGCGCGGCGGCGAGCGCGGCGGCGTCGCCCGGCGGCGTCAGGAAGCCCGTCACGCCGTCCGCGACGGTCTCGCACGCGCCTCCGTGCGCCGTCCCGACGACGATGCGCCCCATCGCCTGCGCCTCCGGTATCACGCGCCCGAACGCCTCGGGCTGCGCGGACGACGCGCTCACCACGACGTCGCTCGCCGCGTAGACGAGCGGCATGTCGTCCGTGTGCTCCAGGAACAGCGCCGTCTTCCCGGCGGGGAGCGCGGCGGCCATCTCCTTCAGCTCGGCAGTGTACGCGGTGCGCCCCTGGTCCGAGCCAACGAAGAGCGCGGCGACCTCCGCGCGGCGCATCGCCGCGACGGCCTCGAGCAGCATCTTCTGCCCCTTCCAGTACGTGAGGCGCCCCGGCAGCGTCACAAGCGCCGCGCCGGGCGCGACGCCCAGCCGAGCCCGGAACTCCGCCGCGCGCCCCGGCTCGACCGCGTCCGGGCGGAACCTGTCCACGTCTGCGCCGCGGTGTATGCGCACCACCTTGGCTGGATCCGCGCCGTACACCGACAAAATGTGCTCCCTCACGCAGTCGGAGACGGCGATGGTCGCCACCCCCGTCAGCATGATCCTGTTGTAGGGGATCTTCAGCCACTTCGGGCTCGTCCCGTACAGCCCGTGCCACGTCGTGACGAACGGGACTCCGGAGAGACGAGACGCGCGCCTGACGCTCCACGCCGGCGCGCGCGACCTGACGTGCATCAGCGTGAAGCCCTCCTTCTTCGCAAGCGCCGCGAGCCGCGTCCCGTTGCGCATCACGACGAACGGGTTCTTCGACGCCAGCGGCATCGTGTAGTGCCTCACGCCGATCGCGTCCAGCGACGCGACAAGCCGTCCGCCGGCGGACGCCACCGCGTTGGGTATCCCCGCCTGCGCCAGCGCGGACGCCACCTCGAGCGCGCCTCTCTCCACGCCGCCCTGCTCAAGCGCCGGAAGGACCTGCAGTATCTTCATTTCGACTCCTTCCGCGCCATCGCCGCTTCGCGCTCCTCGAGCTGCTTCCTGTCCTCAGGCCCGAACTTCCGCTCCTTGCGGAAATAGCGGTAGTTCAAGACCCAGCACGAAGGATGCCGCCGTATCACGCCCTCCAGGTCGCGGATGCACCTCTGGGTCATCCCCCAGATGTCGCGCGCCGCCTCGCCAGGATACGTCGCAATCACCTCGCAGCGCCAGCGCCCGTCCCGAAGCGGCCGCGACCACGCGGTCACGATCGGCGCCTTGCCCTTCGCCGCGAAGAACGCAGGCGCAGCCGACACGGGCACCGGCCGCCCGAAGAACCGCACCCATATCCCGCCGTCCCTCGGGTCGACGGGCTGGTCGACGAGAAGCCCCAGCGACTTGCCGGACTTTATCCCGGCCATCAGCGGGCGAAACGCGCCGTCGGCGTGGACGATCTCCTGCCCTATCGACTTGCGGGCCTTCATCAGAAGCGACGTCATCCCCTTCGAGCCTATGTCCTTGGCGACCGACATCATCTCGTGCCCCTCGAGAAACGCGAGCTGCGAGAGTATCTCCCAGCATCCAAGGTGGCCAGACACCGTCACCGCAGGCGAGTTCTCCGCGAGGAACCGTTTCCCCGCCGCACACATCTCGCCGGACGCCATCGCGCGCCTCCGCGCCCTGAAACACGTCCAGAACGCGTACCCGACCGTCCGCGCCATGTTCCTGTAGCTCCTGCGCACGATCTTGTCCGCGTTGCGCGGCGGCTTCCCGTACATTACAGTCAGGTTCTCCATCGCGCTGCGGCGTCCGCGCCTGTCGAAGAAATACATCACAGCCGAGATGAAGTCGCAGAGCCTCAGAAGCCCGCGCCGCGTGAGGAACGAAATCGAAAGGAAGCCGAGCGCGATCCCCAGCCACTCCAGCGGAAGCCTCAGCTTCCTGAGCTTTCTCCTGGTGCGCGGCCTCATCGCGTCGCCTCCTCCATCGCCGCCTTCGCCGCGACGCCCTCCTCCAGCGAACGGTGCAGTCGCGCGCGGTCGCCGGACGCTATCGCGTCGCGGAAGTCGGCGAGCCTCGCGATATACCTGTCGAGCACATCGACTAGCGGGCCGCCGTTCATGAGGAACAAGTCCGTCCAGGTGTCCGGGTCCGGCGCGCCGACCCTCACCATGTCGCGGAAACTCCCGGCGGAGAACCCGGCGTGGCGGAGCGCAAGCGGCTCGCGGACGTATGCGGAAGAGATGAGATGGCAAAGCTGGCTCGTGAACGCGATCATCTCGTCGTGGTGCCTTGTGTCTGTCACCACGACCCTCGCGAACCCAAGCGAACGGAAGAAGCCGTCCAGCGACTTGATGACCGCGCCGTCCAGCGAATCAAACGGCGTGAGGATCATCGACGCGCCGTCGAAGAGGTTCTCCGATGAATTTTCGTATCCGATGCGCTCCTTGCCGGCCATCGGGTGTCCGCCGACGAAATGCCAGCGCCGTTCGCCGGCGTACTTCGCAAGCGACTCGCACACCGCGGTCTTCACGCCCGCAATGTCCACGACGACCGCGCCGTCCTTCAGCGACCCGCTGGACGCCGCCGCGTCGACGACCGGGGCGACCGCCGCAGGCGGCACAGCGACAAAAACAATGTCGAAGCGCGAGAGATCCGGCGTCGGACCGCGTCCGCGGAACACCTCCGCGGAATGCCCCGCGCGAATCGCGGCCTTCTCCAGGGAGCCGCCTATCAGACCTCGCCCTATCACCGCGACGTTCACCTGAAACCTCCCTCGGCCTCCGCGACGCGTCCCGACATAACAGCCGCAAGAACAGAAAGCGCATACACCGCGGCGGTCTCCGTGCGCAGGACCGTCCGCCCCAGGCTGACGGGCGTCGCAACTTCAAGGAGCCTCGAAAGCTCGTCGGGCGTGAAGTCACCCTCCGGGCCGATGAAGGCAGACCACTCACCCTCGCCCCAGGCGGGGGGACTGCCCGCCGCGAGCGCGGCAGGGAGGATCCCCTGCGGAGGAGGCGTCGTGATCGCGCCGGCGAAGCACCGCGTTGCGGACGCCATCTCGACGGCACTGCCGAAGTCGACAGCCTCCATCACCTCCGGAATCCAGAGCGCGTCGGACTGCCTCGCTGCGTCCTCGGCCACCCTGGCCCAGCGTTCGCGCTTCGCGGCCTTCGCGCCCGGCTCGATGCGCACTATCGTCCTCTCCGAGACTACCGGCACGATCCTCGAGACTCCGAGCTCGGTGGCCTTCTCTATCGTCCAGTCCCAGCGCGAGCCCTTGGCGACACAGGCAAAAAGAACAAGTGGAATGCGGACGGAATCGTCGGCGCGGACCGCCGGGCCGTCCGGGACGAGCTCGCCCGACGCCGCGGCGTAGCGCACGCGCCGGACAGACCCTCGTCCGTCGAAGAGCTCGAACTCCTCGCCGTCCCTGGGACGCAAAACGCGCAGATGCCTTTCGGCGGCGGCGCCGATGGACGGCCTCGCCTCCGAAAGCGCATCGGTCCTGACAAGCAGCCTGTGCATCTGGAGCGTCCCCCGCTGTAAAGCGAAAAACCCGGCCGTGGAACGACCGGGTTTTCCGTCCGCATGAACCTTCAGTTCAGCTCCATGCGACCGCGACGCGACCGCGAGCGTATCCTCGCGCGCTGCGATTTCTTGCGTGCCTTGACGCACGGCTTCTCGAAGTAGCGCTGGTCGCGGATCGTCTTGAGAAGGCCCTCCCTGTCGAGGATCTTCTTCATCCGCTTGAGTCCGCGTTCGACGGACTCGCCCTTCTTGAGCTTGAGAACGATGGCCATCACTTCACCTCCTTCGCAGGCTCTTCGGCGGCGGCGGGAGCGGCGGCGGGGGCCTCCGCCCCGACCGTGACCCACTGCAGCAGGCACATCTCGGCGGCGTCGCCCTTGCGCGTACCGAGCTTGACGATCCGCGTGTAGCCGCCGTTGCGGCCGGCCATCGCGGGGGCGATCTTGTCGAAGAGCTTCTGCACGGCCTTGGGTTCCGTCAGGCGGGACGCCGCCAGGCGGCGCGCGGCGAGCGTGCCCTTCTTGGCGATCGTCACGGCCTTCTCGGCGTCCTTGCGCGCCTGCTTGGCCTTCGGGAGCGTAGTCTTGATGGACTCCGCGATAATGAGGTTTGTGACAAGGCCGCGCATGAGCATCTTGCGGTGCTCCATTGAACGGCCGAACTTCTTCATGACTCTCTGATGACGCATTTTAGATCTCCAGTCTTACTTCTTCGTTTCGAGCAGGTCGGCGTCGAACTTGTAGCCGAGCGAAAGGCCGAGCTGCACCAGCTTCGCCTTGATCTCCGTGAGCGACTTCTTGCCGAAGTTGCGGTACTTGAGCATGTCGGCCTCCGTCTTGGAGGCGAGCTCGCCGACGGTCGAGATGTTCGCGTTGTTGAGGCAGTTCGCCGCGCGGACGCTCAGCTCGATCTCGTTGACGGACATGTTCAGCAGCTTCCTCAGGCGCTCGCGCTCGTCGGCGTCCTTCTTCTCGCTGTCGTCAAACTCGAGCGTCTCCTCGCCCGCGGAGTCGACGAACACGTCGATGTGGCGGCGCAGCACGGCGGCAGCCGTCTTGAGCGCCTCCTCCGGGTCGACGCGCCCGTCGGTCCAGACGTCGAGGACGAGCTTCTCGTAGTCCGTCCTCTGCCCGACGCGGGTGTTCTCGACGAGGAAGTTGACGCGGGTGACGGGCGAGAAGATGGAGTCGATCGCGATGCGGCCGATCTCCTGGTCCGGCTTCTTGTTGCCGTCCGCGAGGCAGAATCCGCGGCCCGTGCGGACCTCGCACTCCATCTCGATCGACGCGCCCTCGTCGAGGGTGCAGATCTCCTGGCGCGGGTTGAGCACCTGGACGTTGTTGGCCTCCGCGAAGTCGCCCGCCGTCACGGTCTTCGGCCCCTCGGCCTTCAGCGTGATCGTCTGCGCCTCGCGCGAATACGTCTTGAGCAGAACCCTCTTCAGGTTCAGGACGATGTCGGTGACATCCTCCGCGCAGCCCGGAATGGTCGAGAACTCGTGGTTCACGCCCTCGATCTTCACGGACGAAATCGCAGCTCCCTCTATCGAGGAGAGCAGGACGCGGCGGAGCGAGTTGCCGATTGTCCGAGCATAACCGATTTCGAAAGGCTCCGCCGTGAAGTGGGCGTATGTCGCCGTGGCGGTGGATTCGTCCTTCTGGACTCCCTTTGGCATTTCGAGTCGGCTCAAACGGATAGGCATCTGTTTCCTCCCAATTTGGATTTAGAGCTACTTGTCCAGGCAATCAACGCGAGTAGAGTTCGACGATCGCCTGCTCGTTGATGTTCTCGGGGATCTCCGCGCGCTCGGGGACCTGCACGAAGGTGCCGGTCATGGAGGCGGCGTCCCACGTGAGCCAGGACCCGGAGACCGGGCGGTGCTCGAGCGACGTCGTGATCGCGATCATCTGGCGGTCCTTCTCGCGCACGCCGACCGTCTGGCCGGGCTTGACGATGTAGGACGGTATGTTGAGGAGCTTGCCGTCGACGACGATGTGCCTGTGGGTGACAAGCTGGCGGGCCGCCGCGCGCGTCGGCGCGAGGCCGAGGCGGTAGACGACGTTGTCGAGGCGCGACTCGCACATCTGGAGCAGGAGGTCGCCCGTCTTGCCCTTCTTCGCCTTTGCGCGCTCGAAGAAGATTCGGAACTGCTTCTCGCGCATCCCGTAGATGTACTTAGCCTTCTGCTTCTCGAGGAGCTGCTGGCCGTACTCGGAGAGCTTGCGGCGGCGCTTGGCGCCGTGCTGGCCGGGGGGCGTGGAGCGCTTGACTTCCTTCTGCCTTCCGAAGATCGGCTCGCCGAAGCGGCGGGAAATCTTGGACTTGGAACCTGTGAATCGAGACATGGCTTAGACCCTCCTGCGCTTGCGGGGACGGCAGCCGTTGTGGGGAACCGGCGTGCAGTCCGTGATCATGGTGACGCGGATGCCGGCGGCCTGGATCGCGCGAACCGCGCTCTCGCGGCCTGCGCCCGCCCCCTGCATCCTGACTTCGCATTCATGCATGCCCTTGGCAACCGCGGTCCTGGCGGCGTCCTGCGCCACCATCGTCGCGGCAAACGCCGTGGACTTGCGCGAACCCTTGAAGCCCGCCTTGCCGGCCGAGCTCCAGGAGATCACGCCGCCCCTCGCGTCGGCGATCGAGACCTGGGTGTTGTTGAAAGTGCTGCGGATGAACGCGATTCCGGCGGGTATGGACTTGCCGGGGCGCTTCTTGGCAGCGGCCTCCCCCTCGGCGGCGGGCGCCTGCGCGGCAGCCTCGGCCGGGGCCGTCTCCTTCTTTGCTTCTTCTGACATCTTAAGCTACCCCCTTATCGGCCGGCCTGCTTGGGCATCGCGATGGAAACGCGCTTGCCCCCCTTGCGGGTGCGGGCGTTAGTCTTGGTGCGCTGGCCCCTGACAGGGAGCCCCTTCTTGTGCCTCTGTCCGCGGTAGGAACCGATCTGGATGAGGCGGCGAATGTTCTGGGAGACCTCGCGGCGGAGGTCGCCCTCAACGCGGAAATGGTCCTGGATGTACGTTGTCAGCGCGTGGATCTCGTCCTGCGTGACGTCGTCCGCCTTCTTCATTGGATCAACCTTGCACGCCGCCAAGACGTCGTCTGAACGCTTTGGCCCGATACCGTGGATGTACCTGAGGGCGAAGCGTATGTGCTTCTTGCCAGGTATGTCCACACCCATCATTCTAGGCATAGTTGTGTTACCTCTTTTTCCTTTTTTGCTTAGCCCTGGCGCTGTTTGTGGCGAGGGTTTGTGCAGATAACGCGCACCACGCCTTTGCGGCGGATGACACGGCAGTTCTCGCAGATGCGACGAACGGAACTACGTACTTTCATGTTTGTTTTACTCTTTTGAGTGGTCGAATGAGGGCATATTATACCACACTTTCCACTTCTCCGCAAGGGGGTAAATTTAAGTTTTTCAAGGGCGGATCAGCTCCTTTGCGTCGCCAAGCCGGCTGCGCTCGCAGGCGAAGCCCATCAGGTGGCTCTCGACGCTCGCCTCGAGGCTGGACGAGAGAAGCGAGAAGTCGCGCGTGTCGACCGCCTGGATGAAGTCGCGGATGAGCGCGAGGTCGCCCCCGGCGTGTCCGTTATCCTTGTACGACTCCCCTTCTGGCGGTGTGAACGACCAGGGATAGGACTTCCCCGTGTCGAACCTGTGCAGGGTAAACGTCTTGCCGTCGCCCTCGATGTAGCCGGCGGTGCCCATCACGCGAGTGCGGCGCCCGCCCCAGGGCGTGAAGGCGTCCATCGTGAAGCTCGCCGTAACGCCGCCCTCGAAGAGGAGAGTCGCCACGATGTGGTCGGGCTGGTCGTTGTCCATCCTGTAGACGCAGCGCCCGTAGTCGGTCGTGCGCAGCTTTTCGAGGATCGCCTCCGAGGGGCAGTCCCTCTTCAGGTCGAACACGTAGAGGAACCAGCGCTTCCTGTCGTAGATGTCAATCGCGGAGTACGGGCATGTCTTCTCGTGAGGGCACCCGTCCGTGCATCGCGCAGCCGCGCCGGGCGGCGCGTTCTCCGCGCGGAAGAGCGCAACGCCCCCCTCCGCCGAAACGCGCAGGCAGCGCCTGCCCACGAGCCACTTGAGGATGTCGAGGTCGTGGCAGCTCTTCGCGAGGATCATGGGCGTCGTCGCCTTGCCGTCGTGCCAGTTGCCGCGCACGAACGAATGCGCCATGTGCGCGTACATCACCGGCTCCTGGTGCTGTATGTTCACGACCTCTCCGACAAGCCCGAGGTCGATGGCCTTCTTTAGGGCGCGGAAATACGGCGAGTAGCGCAGGACGTGCCCCACGGCGACCATCACCCCCGTCTCGCGCTGGCGCTCGAGCAGGTCGAGGCACTGCCGCTCGGTCTGCGCCATCGGCTTTTCGAGCAGCACGTCGTAGCCCTGGCGCATGGCCTCCATCGCGGGTTCGTAGTGGAGGGCGTCGGGAAGAGAGACGAGCATGATGTCCGCGAGCCTGCCGTTCTTCCCGGCGTCCAGCATCTCGTGGTAGTCGCCGAAGCGGCGCTCCGTGGGAATGCCCCATTCGTCGCCCATGCGGTTGCGGCGCGCCGCGTCGATGTCCGCCACGGCGACAACCTTCAGGGTACCGGGGAAGAGCTTGCCGTACGCAGGATACTCGTTGCCGCGCGAGCCAGCGCCCATCACGGCGACGGTCAGCTCGCGGCTTGTCTCGATCTTCAGCGGCTTCACGGCCGCAAGCTCGGCAAACGCGCCATCAACGTCCATAGATGCCTCCCGCAACGAATTCCCGCGGCCTGTCCACGAAAACGCAGTTCATTTCCTGACGACCTCGAAGACGGCGGAGTCGTAGTCGCCCGCAAGCGTCACCTTGATGCCCTTCTCCATCAGGTCCTTCCCGGGGACCGCGTCATCCGAAAGCCTGGCGTGCGGCCTCTCCCCCATGTTTATCTCGCGCACGAGGTACGCGGCGGACGGGTCGAGCCCGCGGAGCCTGAGCGTCTCCCTGCGCTCGCCCTTGATCTTGAGGCCGAGCGCGAGGACCGCCGCGGCGTCCTTCTTCTCGCTTGCGTACATGACCGCCGCGAGCGGTTTCTCGTACGGCGAGACGAGGCGGTAGAGGTCCCCGCGCTGGACGACCGGGCGGATGCGCTTGTAGTCGGCGACGGCGGCCTTCGCGAACGCGACCTCCTCCGGCTTCAGGTCCTTTGGATGCAGCTCGAAGCCAAGGCGGCCCATCATCGCCACGTCGAAGCGGTACTTGAGGGGCGTCCTGCGCTTGGTCTGGTGGTTGGGGGAGGCCGTCACGTGGCACGCCATCGCCGACGCGGGGTAGAACTGCGACGCGCCCCACTGGATGAAGATGCGGCTGTAGGGGTCCGTCCGGTCGCTCGTCCAGAACTCGTCCGCGTACCTGAGCGAGCCGAAGTCCATGTGCCCGCCGCCGGACGCGCACGCCTGCACCATCACGTCGGGGCGCTTCCTCTGGAAACGAGCGAGCAGCTCGTAGTATCCGATGGTGTAGTCGTACCAGAGGTTGGGCTGGCGGTCGGCGGGGATGTACGTGGAGCCGGGGTTGTGGATGTTCGCGTTGCAGTCCCACTTCACGAACGCCAGCGCAGGCATGGTGGAGTAAGTC
The DNA here is from genome assembly GCA_902799955.1 of uncultured bacterium. Classification (GTDB taxonomy): domain Bacteria; phylum Verrucomicrobiota; class Kiritimatiellia; order RFP12; family UBA1067; genus UBA1067. The sequence goes on from CADCCQ010000025.1 coordinate 25,670, forward strand.
TCGTCGATCTGCCTGAACATGTCGTCCCTGACGGCGGGGTTCGCGAAGTCGAGGACGACCTGCGACTTGCCGCGCCCGACAATGACGGGACGGCCCCTCTCCTGCAGCATCCACTCGGGATGCCTCTGTATGAGCCAGCTGTTGGTGTTCGCCATCTCGGGCTCCACCCAGATGCCGAACTTGAGGCCGCGCTTCCCGGCCTCGTCGGCGAGGAAGCCAAGTCCGCGCGGAAGCTTCTCGGTGTTGACGCACCAGTCGCCGAGCCCGGCCGTCGCCTTGTTCACGTCGTCGCGGGCGTACTTGCCCTTCCCGAACCAGCCGTCGTCGAGGACGAACATCTCGCCGCCCATCTCCTTCACGCCGTCCATCATGTCGAGGAGCGTCTGCTCGGTGAAGCTGAAGTACGATCCCTCCCAGCTGTTGAGGAGGACCGCGTGCAGGTCGTACCCGTGCGGCATCAGGTGGCGGTGCGCCCAGCGGTGGTACTGGCGCGAGACCTCGCCCCTGCCGTTCTCGGACCACACGAGAACCGCCCTGGGCGTCGTGAACGTGACATTGGGGTCGAGCGTGTACGGGCCGCTCGTCATGTCAATGCCGGCGAAGACGTCGATGCGCTTGCCGTCCCAGTTGCGGCGGACGCGCTTGCACGACGTCCCCGTCCACTCCAGCGCGACGCCGAGCACCTTTCCGCGCTCCTCGTCGACGTCCTTCCCGAACGAGACCATCATCGCGGGGTTCGACTCCCATGCGTCGCGCGTCCCGGCGCACGAAAGGTACTGCACGTACTGCCCGCGCAGGACCTCGGTGTCCGCGACGTTCGCCTCGTTGTTGCCCTGGCCCGTCAAGGTGAGCACGCGCACCACGTCCGACTTGACGTTCACCTGCGTCGCGAAGCTGTCGGCGCGCAGGAGCCTCACGGGACCACCCTCGGCGTGGCGCACCTCGACCCACGTCTCGACCGCGCCGCAGTCGTCCCACGACTTCACGTAGCGCGTCACCTCGAACGGGTACAGCTCGTCCTTCATGCGGATCGCGACAGTCTTCGATCCGGCGTCGGACCTCTCCTCGCGCCCGGTCTCCACGAGGCGCAGCGTCACCGCGCCGTCGGCGTGTATGACCTGCAGCCCGCAATGCTTTACTATGGCTTCGTAGTAGCTGCCGGTGGGTTGCCCGAACACGAGATAACCGGAGAGCGCGATTTCCAGGGCGGTGAGCATTTGACTATCCTTTCTTTCTCTTCTGATGGCAATGGCGGAAGGTGAGGGATTCGAACCCCCGGAGGACTTGCATCCTCAACGGTTTTCAAGACCGCCGCGATCGACCACTCCGCCAACCTTCCATGTTTTGCGGATATTATACCACAACAAAAAAATGTTGTCTAGGCTCAGACGTCCTCTTCGTCTATCGCGGCGAGGAGTTCGTCGGCCGTGATCCGCTCGCCCTTCCTCCGCAGGAGGATGATCCGCGAGATGAGCGCGGACTCGAAGTCGGTGAGCCGCACGCCGTTCTTCCTGTCCTCGAGAATCCTGAGCAGGTCGCCGGAGGTGACGCGGTCCTTCGACTCCTGCCCCCGCACGAAGAGGCTCGTCACGAACATCGCCGCCGCCGTCAGCGGGGCAGTCAGCGAGGAGAACACCTCGAACGCCCCCGCGAGCGACAGGCTCCTGGAAAGCGGCCTCGTCGAGCAGAGGAGCTTCGGCACGAACTCCCCGAGGTACAGGATGGCGAACGCGGAGGCTGCCGTCCAGATGGAGATGGCGTACGTCTCGTCGCACAGCAGAGTCCCGAGCGCGGCGGCGGAAGACGAGAACACGACATGCGCCAGGTTGTTGCCGACGAGAAGCGAAGTAAGCGTCCGCCCGGCATCCTGGAGGAAGCCGTGGACAAGCCCCGCCGCCTTGCTGCCCTCGCGCGCCATGTGGACGACGCGGCCGCGGCTGACGGACGTGAACGCCGTCTCCGCCCCGGCGCAGAACGCGGCCAGCGCGAGCGAGGCGAAAACCGTCAGGAAAAGGAGGAACGCCGTCATTTGTTGTCCTCCTCCGTCTTCTCGACCTGTTCGTCCGTCTCCGCCATCAGCTCCTCGTCGGTGTCCGTCGCCGGGTACTTCAGCACCTCCAGGAGGACGGACGTCACCCTGCGGCGGCGGCGTTTCAGGACCGTCGCGCGGCATCCCTGCGCCTCGACGTGCTGCCCGACATGCGGTATGCGCCCTGCGTGGAAGGCGACCCACCCGGCGAGGCGGTCGGTGTCCTCGGCCTCAAGCTCTACGCCGAGCGCCCTGTTCACCTCGTCGAGCGACGCCCTCGCGTCGATGACCCACGAATGCCTTGTCTTCCGCTCGATCCTCGGCTCGTCGGCGGAATCCCCGAACACCGCGGGGCCGAGCACGATCTCCATCACGTCGTTCATCGTTATGACGCCCGCCGTGCCGCCGTATTCGTCGGTCACGACGGCGAGATGGCGCCTTGACCTCCTGAACACGACAAGGAGGTCGTCGAGCGGGATCTGCTCGGGGACGAACAGGGCGTCTACGACCTCGCCCGTCTCCCTGTCGAGGACGCCCTCGATCGCGTCTGGCGTGCGCCTGAAGACCGGCAGGAAGCGGTGGCGGGCGGCCTTCACGCGTTCGCGGCGGACGTCCTCGGGCAGGTCGCTGTCGCATCCCTCGATGTCGACGCGCGGCGTCATCTCGTCGTTCGCGTGGAGCTCGGAAAGCCGGAGGACGCCGCTTATCATCTCGGCGTCCTCCGCCCTGAACTCCCCCTTCTCGGCGGCGGCCTCGAGGACCGACACCAGCTCGGCGTCGGAGAGCGCCCTCCTCTCGCGGCGCAGCGCCCCGGCGAACGCGCCCGATGTGAACTTGAACGCGATGTTGAAAGGCGCGAGGAGCCGCCCCCAGAATATCAGAAGCCCGGCGCACGCCGGGGCGAGGCGCTCCGCATGGCGGAGGGCGAGCCGCTTCGGCGTGATCTCGCCGAAGAGCAGCAGCGCGACCGTGATCGCCGGCACCGCGGCAAACGCGCCGTAGCGCGGCATCGCCGCGACGAAGAGCCTGTAGCCGATCGTCGCTATTGCGAAGTTGACAAGCGTGTTGCCGACGAGCAGCGTCGAGAGCAGCATGGCGCTGTCCTCCATGCAGCGGTCGATCCTGCGTCCGGCGGACGGCCTTTTCGCGGCGATGCGAAGGCGCTGCGCGTCCGTGAGCGAGAAGAGGATGGTCTCCGACGCCGAGAAGAACGACGACAGCAGGAACAGCGCGGCGAAGAGGAGGACGAACGCCGTCATGCGCACTTGCCCCCGTCGACGGGAATCACGCACCCGGTCGTGTACTGCGCCGAGAGGAGAAACGCCACGGCGTCGGCGACGGCCTCAGGCGTCGGGCGGCCGAACGGCGTCGGGCCCGCCTTCTCCCTTACGAGCGGCGAGGCAAGCGCCGGCCCGGGCGCGACGGCATTGACGCGCACCCTGCCCGCGAAGCGCCGCGCCGCGGCGCGCGTGTCCTCGAGGAGCCGCGCCTTCGAACGCTCGTATGGCGTCGCCGGCTCGCGAAGGAGCACCCGGGAGTCGACTATGTTCACCACCTGGCGCGGCGGCGCCTCCTGCGCCAGGAGCTCCGTCAGCCTCGCGGGCGACGCGAAATTGAGCGTGGCGACGACGTCCTCCGGGCCGTCGAACAACGCCGCGTTGTTGACCGCCGCATCCGGCGCCGCGCCGCCGAGAAACTCCTTCGCCGCCTCGAACAGCCTCTCCGCGCCGCCGGCAGTCGAAAGGTCGGCGACGACATCCGCCCCGGCGTCATGCCTGTGCGAGCTCGTCACGACCCTCCAGCCGTCGCGGGCGAGCCTTTCGGATATCGCCGCGCCGATGCGGACGGTCCCCCCTGTGACGAGGACGGACCTCATTGGCGGTCGCCGCCTCCGCGCCTGAGCAGCTCTCGGAACCTGGCGGACGTCTCCTCCGTCGTCGTGAACCGCACTGCGTTCCAGCCTGCTGCGCGCGCACCGTCGCAGTTCGCCTCCACGTCGTCGAAGAAGCACAGCTCACCGGGCTCGAGGCCGATCCTCTTCTGCAGCAATGCGTATATCTCGGGAGAAGGCTTGCAGATGTGCTCTTCGCCGGATATGACCATCGCGTCCGCCAGGGCGATGAAGTCCGGGAAGTGCTCCCGGAAGAGCTTCGCGAACTCCGTGCACATGTTCGTGAGGATTCCGATCTTGAAGCCCTCGGCCTTGAGCGAACGCATCCACTCCAGCGTGCGCTCGTTCCTGTAGAGGAAACTCGCGAAGTCCTCCTTCACTATGAGCGCGCGGTTCTCCGGGGAGACCTCGACGCCGGCGTCCGCCCATATCCTGTCGTACATCTCGTCCATCGTGATAAGGTCGGCGTCGGCGAGCGTGCGGTGCTTCGCGAACCCGGTCTTCAGGATGTTCCAGTCAATGCCAAGCTTGTCGACGAGCTTCTTCACTCGCTCCGGCATCGTCGTAGTGGTCATCACCCCGCCGAAGTCGAACACGCACCCCCTTGTCGCCGGACCCTTCGCACTGCCGTCGCCAGGCACCTGCGCCGCGCCTTGCCTTGCGCGCCGGCCGAATCGAAGGCCGAGCGCCACCTTGATCGACTCCACGGCTATCCCGGCGGTTATCTTCGACTGGCCCCTGGTACGGTCCGTGAAGGAGATGGGTATCTCCCTTATGGAAAGCCCCGCCTTCCATGCGCGGTGGTTCATCTCGAGCTGGAACGAATAACCAGCGGACATCGCCGACTCGAAGTGTATGCGCCTGAGCGCCTCGGCCTTCCAGCACTTGAATCCGCCGGTCGGGTCCTTGATGCGCATCCCCGTGACGACGCGGATGAACACGCCGCCGGCGCGCGATATCAGCCTGCGCTTGAAAGGCCAGCCCGGCGTCGAGCCGCCCTTCACGTACCGCGAGCCGATGACGAGGTCGGCGTCCTCCGCGACAAGCCTCGCGATGTCGGCGGGGTCGTGCGAAAAGTCGCAGTCCATCTGAACCACCCTGTCCGCGCCCATCTCCAGCGCCTTTGCGAACCCTGCGACGTACGCACGGCCCAGGCCCTCCTTGCGCTCGCGGTGGAGGCAGTGGACGCGTCCGCAGCCCTTTGCGATTTCGTCGACCACGTCGCCAGTCCCGTCCGGCGAGTTGTCGTCCACGAAAAGCGCCTCCAGCTCGCCAGGCTGGGCGAGTACGGCGTCGGACATCAGCTTGACGTTCTCCTTTTCGTTGTACGTAGGTATAACGACCACGGTCTTCATTTTGAGATCTCCCTGAAAATCACCTCGGGTTCCACCATCCTGCCGACGCCGCTTGTGCCGCAAGCAAGCTCGCCGCCGGCCGGGCCTATCATCCTGACGCCGCGCGCGGCCAGCGCCGCGACGTTCTCCTGCGTCGCCGCGCTCAGCCACATCCCGTCGTTCATCGCAGGCGCGACGAAAACAGGCGCCTTCGTCGCAAGCAGCGTCGCGAGAAGAAGGTTGTCCGCAATGCCGTTGCGCAGCTTCGCGATCGTGTTCGCCGTCGCAGGCGCGACAATCGCCAGGTCGACGGAATCCGCGATGGCGACGTGCTCCGGCCGCCACTGCGAAGGCGCGGCGAACTGGTCGACGCCGACGGGATTGCGCGACAGGGTCTGGAAGAGGAGCGGACGCACGAACTCGCATGCGGCCGGCGTCATTACGACGTGGACGTCGTCGCCGTTCCTGACGAAGAGCCGCACAAGCTCCGCGGCCTTGTACACCGCGATGGAGCCGGTCACGCCGAGGAGTATCCGCCTGCTCATGACCCGAACACCTCCCGGCAGCGGGCCCTGAGGTCCGAGACCGCCTCCTTCATGTCGGACTTCCCGAAAAGGTAGCTCCCGGCGACGAACATGTTCGCGCCAGCCGCCGCGGCCTGCGGAATCGTCTCGGCATTGCCGCCGCCGTCGATCATGACGTCCAGATCCGGCCGCCATCCATGAAGCGCCGTCACCTTGGGAAGGCACTCCGCGATGAACTTCTGCCCTCCGAAGCCCGGGTGCACCGTCATCACAAGCGCCTCGTCGATCTCGTCGAGATACGGCACAAGCCTTTCCACCGGCGTCTCGGGGTTGAGGACGATCGCGCACTTCGCGCCCAGCCCGCGGATGCGGCGGAGCGTGTCGTGTATGTCGCAGTCAGCCTCGACGTGGACCTGGACCGTCTGCGCCCCGGCCTTCACGAACGCCTCGACATACAGGTCCGGGCGCGACATCATGAGATGCACGTTCCTGTAGAGCGACGGGGAGACCTTGCGGGCCAGGGAGACGATGCTTGGCCCGAAGGACATGTTCGGCACGAAGTGCGGATCCATGATGTCGATGTGGAGCGCATCGGCCTCCGACTCCTCCGCCCGCCTGATCTCGTCGGCGAGCCGTCCCAGGTCCGCCGCGAGCAGCGATGGCAATATGTTGATCTTCCTCATGGAGATATTATACCACAAACAATGGAAGTTTGGCACGATTACTTGCCCGTGACTATTTCGTATGGCAACGCCGTCAGATACCGGGCGAAGAACGGATCACCCACGAAATAGCCATGGGCGGTCTTTTCGACATGTCCCTTGTCAACCAACTTTTCCAGGGCGCCATGAACCGTGGAGGACGGACCTATTCCGTATTTGCGGCGATAAGCTTCGTCAAAGCGGTTCGTCGGAGATGCCGCCAATGCCGAAAGCAAAGAACGCTGCGCAGAGGAGAGCTCACCCACAACCGTTTCATACTGCTCGCGCTTCATTTCAGTGAGGCTGTCCGCTGCCGCCAAAATGTCGTCTGGGCGTACAGATCTGCCGCCACGGGCGATGACCGACTCAAACACCTCAGACGAAAGAGCCTGGATGAAATACGGAATGTTCTGCGAGAGGGACAGAACTTTGTCAACTTCCTCTGCGCCGATTCGCACGCCGGCAGAGGAGAATCTGTCCGTCACGAACTTCCGGCTCTCGTCTTCGGGCGGCTTTTCAAGATGCATGATTCGTGCGGAGTTGTAGAACGGGCGAGAGTGTTCGGAGAACATTCGCTTCAAAAGATGCGTCTTCGAGCCGAGAAACACATACCGAACCGATTCATGGTGCTGGATGCAACCGCGAAACACGCCCTCCATCGGCAAGGACTGCGACAACCCGGCGATTTCCTGGAACTCGTCGAACACCACGACAAAAGTCCTTTCCCCCTTCGCGACCTTTTCCGGAAGATTCAGGATGTCCTCAAGATCGGACGGGGTGAACTTCCTGCTGGCCACGTCAAGTTCAATGCTTGGGGAGCCGTCCTCCCCCACCGTAAACTTCGGGCGAAGCCGTGAAAGCAGCTCGCCGAACGTACGCACTACCCTGTCGACGCCCTTTTCCGCCGCGTACACGGCGGCAGCGTATTTCTCGCAGAACCTTTCCACGGAGTCCATTTTCATCATGTCAAAATAGAGGCAGGTGAAACCGTCCTCGCTCCACTTGTCGATGACATTCTTCACGAGCGACGTCTTGCCATAGCGACGAGGCGCATACAAGACAACGTTCGCCGCCCCGCCGGCGATAGTACGATACAGGCTCTCGCCCACGGCCAGACGGTCGTAGTACTGGTCTCCCGAGACGGCGCGTCCATATCTGAATGGATTCAATATGGCTTTCATGTGATTCCTTCCGTGTCTACTTACGCACACATAGAAAATATTATCACATTTCCCCGCATAACGCAACAACAATTTACCCGATTTCAAGTAACTTTATTTCAGGTAAGCACAACCATCCGCCGCCATCACTGCATAACGACGACGTCCTCGTCGTCGGCATACGTAGGCCTGATGTGGAAACTTGCTGCCGCGACGCAGTCAAGCATATACAGTAAAACATATACAGAAGGGCCCGACCCTCTTGCTTTCGTAAGAGCGGTCTCGTCGATGTTTCAATTCACGCCCGTCGTGTGACGGGCGACGCGAACTACCTCCACCGGTGCTCGGTGGAATACTCGTTTCAATTCACGCCCGTCGTGTGACGGGCGACGAGCGTCACGTTCCCCGCCTGGTCATCGGGCGGGTTTCAATTCACGCCCGTCGTGTGACGGGCGACAGCTTACGGTGCGCGTTGCACCGATGTCTTGAAGTTTCAATTCACGCCCGTCGTGTGACGGGCGACCGAACACCTACTCCAAGGTGCTCGACCTGCGCAGGTTTCAATTCACGCCCGTCGCGTGACGGGCGACTATAGTTTGTGACGGCGATCCAGACTGAGTCGGCGTTTCAATTCACGCCCGTCGCGTGACGGGCGACGCGAGGTAATGGCGACCGGGCGGACGCCAGAGTTTCAATTCACGCCCGTCG
>CADCCQ010000026.1 GCA_902799955.1 uncultured bacterium
CGGTCTATGGACCGCGGCAGTCTGGAAAGACAACACTTGTAAAGCAACTGTTTCCGAGTTTTGCCTATGCGAATCTGGAGCATCCAGCGGTACGAGATTTGGCAGTGCGTGACCCTGAAGCTTTCTTCAGCCGCTATCCGGCACCTGTAATCATAGACGAAGTCCAGAGGGTCCCCGACCTTTTGAGTTACATCCAGGTCAAGGTTGATGAGACGGGTAAGAACGGACAGTACATTCTCACTGGATCCCATCAACCGATGCTCAGAGAAAAGGTTTCTCAGTCGCTTGCGGGAAGGGTAGCCATACTAACCTTGCTTCCGCTTTCAATTGATGAACTTGCTTCTGTCGGCAAAGTCTTTCCGATGGAAGAGATTGTTGTGAAGGGTTTTCTTCCTCGAGTTCATGCTGGGCGGCTTTCGTCGTCTGAAGTATACGAGGACTACTACCGTACTTATGTGGAAAGGGATGTGCGTCAGTTGGTCATGGTCGAGAACCAGCACGCATTCGAGGTGTTCGTGAGGTTGCTTGCTGGGCGCATAGGGCAGCTTGTAAACTTCGAGAGCATGGCTGGGGATGTCGGCGTGTCTGCGCATACTCTCAGAAAATGGCTGTCGGTTCTGGAGGCGAGCTACATTGTGTTCAGGCTGCAGCCATATTACGCCAATTTCGGCAAGCGTCTCGTCAAGACGCCAAAAGTGTATTTCACGGATGTGGGGCTGGCGGCGCATCTTCTGGGGATTGGCACGGGCGCGCAGGTTCTCAGAGATCCGCTTGTTGGCGGACTGTTCGAGAATCTGGTTGTTGGCGAAGCTATGAAGTGGCGTAGCAATGGACGCCGCATTGAGGATTTCTACTTCTTCCGCGACAGCAACGGCCTGGAGGTTGACCTTGTGATGGAGGTGGCGAGGCGTCTACATCTTGTCGAGATCAAGTGCGCCATGACGCCGAATCCATCGCTTGAGCGCGGAATCAGGCGCGTCGCGTCCATCACGGGGGCTCTCTCAAAGACAATTATATACAGAGGAGAGGGATTTCCTATCGCTGGTGGTGGCGAATATGCAAATTTCGGCAGACTGTCCATGTGTCTGGACGAACTTGCCGACAGGAAGGAATAACTTGCAAAGAAGATGAAGGATGCACGGGGGTTGAAATGCAGTGTTTCGTTGTGGTATAATCTTCTCATGAGAAAATCAGTTTGCATATTCGCAGTCGCGGTGGCCATGGCGGCGGAAGCGGGCTCGGTCGAGGAGATCGTGTCAAGGCGCTCGCCCGCGCCGCAGCCCTACGCCTATGTGTCGGGCGGACGTGCGGAGGCGGCGCCAAAGGCGGCGGTGGACCCGATGGCGGGGTACGTCTGGGATTCGCCGAAGGCCACGGACAAGCTTCAGGTCTACGTGATGACTCCGGCGCGCGCGACGGACAGGTCCAACAGCGGTTCGTTCGTGGGGCTCGACACCGCGTCGCGCGAGAGATGCGACATACGGGTGAACGGGACGGGGACGATTCTCGTGGACTTCGGCGTGGAGCTTCCCGCATGGCTCGAGTTTGACAGCCCCGACCTCTCCGGCGACGTCACGTGCGCCGTGAGCGAATACAACGAGGTGTACAGCGCCAGGGGCAACAAGACGCGCACTCCGAGGAAGGTCGGCGAGAAGACGTACCGGCTCGTCCTGAACAAGGAGCTGTACGAGGGGCTCAGGTTCGCGTTCATCAACGTCAGGAAGTTCGACAGGCCATTCACCATCACGGCGATCCGCGCCGTCACGCAGGTGATGCCTGTGAACTACACGGGCGCGTTCTCGAGCGACAACCCGACGCTCGACCGAATCTGGTACGTCGCCGCGTGGGATGTCCGGGCGAACATACGCGAGGACTGCTTCGGCGCGATCCTGATGGACCGCGGCGACCGCCACTCCTGGACGGGCGACTCCTATCCCGCGCAGGCCGCGTCGCTCGTCGCGTTCTCCAACTACGACGCGGTGCTCAAGAACCTGCGCTACACCGAATGCCATCCCAACCGTATCGAGAGCTACGAGCTCTACTGGATCGAGAGCCTCATAGACTACTACATGTACTCCGGCGACGCGGAGGGGACTCGTTCGCTGATCCCGCAGGCGCTGAAGCGCCTCGACCATGCGCTCGAGATCGTGTACGACCCGAGGCGGCTCGGCTTCCTCGGCTGGGACGAGCGCACGGGAATCGGCTTCGACCATCCGGACTGCCCTGAGAACAGGCGCGGCTACCAGATGCTGACCGTCGGCGCGCTGAAGCACTTCGCCGGCGTCCTAGACCGCCTTGGCGAGCGCGCGGCGGCGGAGAAGTACCGCACGGCCGCGAAGGACGTCACGGAGAGGCTGCTCTCCGACGGCAACTACCTCTCCCGCCTCGGAATGCACTCCTCGGCGGACGCGATAAACGCGGATCTCCTGCCCGACCTCTCCAGGCTCTACCACCGCGACCTCTCGGACAGGCTTCAGCGGCTCTCCTACTCTCCCTTCAACCAGCACATGCTACTGAAGGCGATGTCCAAGGCAGGGCACTACGGCGACGCCTTCGCCTCCGTCGTCGACCTCTGGGGCGGACAGGTGGAGTACGGGGCGACGTGCTTCCTCGAGGTGTATCGCCCGAGCTGGAACAAGATCGTCGGCGAGCTCGGCCCTCTCCCGTTCACACAGTGCGGACACACCAGCCTCGCCCACCCGTGGGGCGCGGGCGTCCTGCAGTGGCTGACGGAGGAGATGCTCGGCATAAAGCCCGTGGAGCCCGGCTTCTCGCGCTTCGTCGTGAAGCCTCACTTCGAAGGTCGCGCGACGCGCGTCTCCGGGCACGTTTCAACTCCGCACGGACGCGTCGAGGCGAGCTTCGATCTCAAGTCCGGGCGCCATTCCGTGGTCGTCCCGGAGGGGACCGTCGCAACCGTCGCGCTCCCCAAGGAGGGGATGCGCGTGAAGAGGTTCGTCCTCAGGGTGAACGACGGCAAGCGTGCGCAGCCCGTTCCGGCGCGCGAAGACGGCGACTTCGTGTGCCTCGACGAGCTTCCCGCGGGCAGGTACGACTTCACGGTCGAGTACGAAGGCGAACCCAGGAAGGCCCGCCGGGAGGAGTACGTCTACGCGGCGAAGTTCATCGGCGAGGACCGCGAGACGCACGGCGAATGGTACAGGAAGTACGGCAGGGACGGGTACTTCATCGTCTGCGGAGGCAAGGACAAGGGCGACCTCGCTGTTTTGCCGGACTATGTCGAGTCCGTCACGTTCGACACCGCCGGGCACGGCGTGGGGCGTCACCGCACGAACGGAATAAAGCCGCTCGACCCGAGGGCGACGCTTCCTGTAAACCGCGACGGCAGCGGGCCTCGCGTCTTTGAATGCTACCATTCGGCCGGGCTCCAGATGTGCCCGGTGGACATCCGCCTGAAGTCGCCGCGCAAGTTCAGGGTCGCGCTGTACGTCGTGGACTGCTGGCAGGTCGGGCCGTTCCCGCGCGTGCTCAACTTTGACGCGTACGACCTCGAGACGCTGAACCGCGTCGCCCCGTCGGTCCGCGTCGACGACTTCGCGGGCGGCGTGTACCTCATATTCGAATACGACCGCTCGCTTCGCATACGTGGCAACAACATACGCGGCGACAACGCGGTCATAAACGCCGTGTTCTTCGACTGACATGACACAAAGGAGAAAAGGAGAGACAGGAATGAAGAAGATGAACATCAGGAATATCGTCGTCGCCGTCTGCGCGACAATCGCGTCCGCCGCGGCGTTTGGCGACGAAGGGGGATCGGCGAGGCCGATCAAGACCGGCGTGTACGCAGGTCGCGGCATAAGCGGCAACGGCGCGACGGAGTGGTTCCGCATAGTGAACCGCTCGCCCGACCTCGAGCTGAAGATCGTCGACTCCAAGATGATACGCGACGGCGGGCTCGACGGACTGGACGTCTTCGTGATGCCGGGTGGCAGCTCCCCCGACATAAAGAAGGACCTCGGGACCAACGGAGTGGCGCGCCTCAGGGAGTTCATCTGGAACGGCGGCGGCTACTTCGGGACGTGCGCCGGATGCTGCCTCATGATGGAGGAGGCGCCCGACCCGTCACGCGGCATCGGCGTCATGCCGTTCTACAGGTCCGGCTCCAAGGGGCGCTTCCTCATCCCCGTGGAGCTCAACAAGGAAGGCGCGGAGGCGACCGGCCTCAAGACAGGCCTCTATTCCATACAGTACAGCCACGGCCCGATCCTCGAACCCAGCACCCAGCTCGTCGCGGGCGCGTCGTTCAAGGTGTTCGGCGTGAACCGCTCCGACTCCGGCAAGCACGGGAAGGGCCCTGAGATGTACGGCCGCGCCGCGATCGTCGGCGGCACCTTCGGCAAGGGGCGCGTCTTCGTGACGTCCGTGCATCCCGAGTTCTTCGAGAACTCCCGAGTGCTGGTGCGCGGCGGCTTCCGGTTCATCACCGGACGCGACATAGCGCTTCCCGTGCGCCAGCGCACCCCGCGCGCGTACACCGTGGGGTACTACAGCGTGTACCCCATCGGCGTGGAGACCGCGAAGACCATGCTCGCCATCGACGAGAACAAGGACATCGACCTCTTCCCGATCAACGACGAGGACATCAGGCGGGGGCTTCTCGACCACTGCGACGCGCTGTTCTTCCCTCATGCCTTCAAGGGCAGGCTCGACAGGGTGCCGCTCGGCATAGTGGAGCGCTTTGCGTCGCGCGGCGGATTCGTGCTGGGCTGGGGCGGCGGCGCGACGCGCTTCCCCGGCGGCTGCAAAGTGTACGACAACGCCGCCGCCGCGCTCTCCGCCCTCGCCGAGAGGGCGGCCGCCGCGAAGTGACGAAATTAATCCCGCGCAGTATTTTTTGCCGCGATTTGTGGTATAATATTGCGCCATGAAAGTCTACAACTCACTTTCGCGCCGGGTCGAGGAGCTCACGCCCCTCGCCGGCGGCGAGATACGGCTGTACACCTGCGGGCCGACGGTGTACAACTTCGCGCACATCGGCAACTTCAGGGCGTACTCGTTCGAGGACGTCCTGCGCCGCGTCATCCAGTTCAACGGGATGAAGATCCGCCAGGTGATGAACCTCACCGACGTCGACGACAAGACCATACGCGGCGCCAACGCCGCGGGCGTGGCGCTCTGCGACTACACCAAGACCTACAAGGACGCGTTCTTCGCCGACCTCAAGACGCTCAACATCCAGCCCGCCGAGGTCTACCCGGCTGCGACCGACCACATCCCCGAGATGATCGCGCTCGTCGCCAAGCTCATGGAGAAGGGCGTCGCGTACCAGAGCGACGACGGCTCGGTCTACTTCAAGGTGCGCGAGTTCCCCGGCTACGGAAAGCTCGCCCACATCGACTTCGACCACCAGCAGACCGGCGCAAGGTGCGCGGCCGACGAGTACGACAAGGAGAACGTCGGCGACTTCGCGCTCTGGAAGGCGTGGGAGCCGAGCGACGGGCCCGTGGGCTGGGACTCCCCGTGGGGGCGCGGCCGCCCGGGCTGGCACATCGAGTGCTCCGCGATGTCGATGAAATATCTCGGCGCGACCTTCGACCTCCACACCGGCGGCATAGACAACCTCTTCCCGCATCACGAAAACGAGATCGCCCAGGCCGAGGCCGCGACGGGCAAGCCATTCGTGAAGACGTGGATGCACTGCGCCCACCTGAAGGTGAACGGCGAGAAGATGTCCAAGTCCGCGGGGAACTTCTTCACGCTCCGCGACCTGACCGAGAAGGGCTACACCGGTCGCGAGATCCGCTACGTCCTGATAAACGCGCACTACCGCACAGGGCTCAACTTCGCGTTCTCCGCGCTAGACGACGCGAGGAAGTCGCTCGCGCGCATCGACGAGTGCGTTGGCAGGGTCGAGGCCGCCGCGAAGGGCGCCTCCGCCGCGGGCGAGCCGCCGGAGTTCGCCGCGAAGTGCCTCGCGGACTTCACCGCCGCAGTCAACGACGACCTGAACCTGCCGTCCGCCTTCGCCGCGCTCTTCGACCTCGTGCGCCAGACGAACGCCCACCTCGCGGAGGTGTCGGACCCCGCCGCGCTCCTCTCCGTGTTCCGGAGAATGGACGAAGTCCTCGGCGTCGTGTTCTTCGGCAGGGCTGCCGCAGCGGAGGTCCCGCCGGAGGTGCAGGCGCTCGTGGACGCCCGGGCCGCGGCGAGGGCCGCGAAGAACTGGGCAGAGTCCGACCGCCTCCGCGCGGAGATCGCCGCGGCCGGCTGGGTCGTGAAGGATTCCCGCGACGGGCAGTCACTCTCCCCCGCGGCGCAGAGCAGGTAACTTCAGGAGATGGATTTATGAGCGACAACGGAAACTTCAAGCTGACGGATCCCTTCGGCTCGGCGCCGACAAAGGGTCCTTTCTCGCAGAGCGTGTCCAGGGGCGTGCCATGGCACAACCTGCCTGTTACCAGGGAGTACACGCTCGGGCAGCTCCTCGACCAGACGATCGCGAGATGCGGCGAGAACGACGCCGTCGTCTACGCCGACCGCGACTTCCGGCTTTCGTGGTACGAGTTCGGCGAGGAGGTCGACCGCCTCGCGCGCGGCCTCATGGCACTCGGCGTCAGGCACGGCGAGAAGATCGCCCTCTGGGCCACGAACGTCCCGCACTGGGTCGTCCTGATGTTCGCCGCCGCGAAGATCGGCGCCATCCTCCTGCCGCTCAACACCAACTACAAGGAGCGCGAGCTCGACTTCGCGCTCGGGCAGTCCGACGCGGAGAACATCTTCATAATCTCCGGCTTCCGCGACTGCGACTACGTGGAGGTTCTGAACAAGCTCGTCCCGGAGCTCAAGGTCTGCCCCAGGGACAGCCTCAAGTCCGCGAAGTACCCCCACCTGAAGCGCGTCATGTTCCTCGGCGGCGAGAAGCACCGCGGCATGTACTCGCTCAACGAGGTGATGTCGCTCGCCGTCGAGACGCCGTGGGAGGACTACCTCGCGCGCCAGGCGGAATGCAGCGTCGACGACGTCGTGAACATGCAGTACACCAGCGGCACGACCGGCTTCCCCAAGGGCGTACAGCTCACCCACCGCAACATAGCGAACGACGGCTTCTGGATCGGCGCGTGCCAGAACCTCTCGTCGCGCGACCGCGTGTGCATCCCCGTGCCGCTCTTCCACTGCTTCGGATGCGTCCTCGGCGTCATGAGCTGCGTCAACCACGGCTCTACGATGGTGTTCCTCGAGAAGTTCGACCCGGTGCAGGTGATGACCTCCATCGAGCGCGAGCGCTGCACGGCGACGTACGGCGTGCCGACGATGTACATCGCCATGCTCGACCACCCGCTCTTCACGAAGTTCGACTTCACGAGCCTCAGGACCGGCATCATGTCCGGCTCCGCGTGCCCGGTCCACAGGATGCAGCAGGTCTTCGACAGGATGTACATGAAGGAGGTCTGCAACCCCTACGGCCTGACCGAGAGCGGCCCCGTGATGACGATGACGCGCTACTTCGAGCCGTCCATCGAGCGCAAGTGCCAGACAATCGGCCAGGCGCTCCCCGGCGTCGAGGTCGCCATCATCAACCCCGACACGCAGGAGCTCGCGCCCATCGGCGTCGACGGCGAGATATGCTGCCGCGGCTTCAACACGATGAAGGGCTACTACAAGATGCCCGAGCAGACAGCGAAGTGCATCGACGAGCGCGGCTGGCTCCACTCCGGCGACATCGGCCGCATGGACGCCGACGGATACTACTACATCACCGGGCGGCTCAAGGACCTCATCATCCGCGGTGGCGAGAACATCTCCCCCAAGGAGGTCGAGGACTTCCTCGGCACCATGCCGGGCGTCAAGGACGTCGCCGTCGTCGGCTGCCCCTCGAAGAAGTACGGCGAGCAGCCCGCTGCGTTCATCATCCGCGCCGACGGCTCCGACATCTCCGAGCACGACGTGGCGGCGTTCTGCAAGGACCGCATCTCGTGGTTCAAGATCCCGAAGTACGTCCACTTCATGGACGTCTTCCCGATGACCGCCTCGCAGAAGATACAGAAGTACAAGCTCCGCGAGCTCGCCCACGAGCTCTGGCCGGACGCCTAGGCGAAATGGAGCACGTCACCGTCACCATCGACCGCGACGACCCTTCGCCCGTCGAGCTGAAGGGCTACATGGCGGTGCTGTTCGCCAGCCTTGACGAACGGCCCCGCCCGCTCCTGGTGAAGATGGACGTGCGCAACGACCGCCGCGCCAGGGTCTCCATCGACCTGAAGGAAGGCGAGCCGGTGTTCTGCATAGAGGGGCAGCGCCCCGCCAGGGCAGACTTCAGGGGCCGCTACATCGCCGAGCACAAGGTGCCGCTGGTCCTGCCGCGCTTCGGCACCTGCCGCCTCGTGATGGAGCCCGTCGACGACAACCGCGTCAAGGTGAGGAAGGCCACCATCCTCGACCGCCTCTTCGCGTGAGCGCATTCACTCGTCGAGTGCTTCCTTGCCTTTCACGATCATTCGGTCTTTGGTCATTGTCCGCTCCTGAGTTCCATGGCTTCCTTCTCCAGCCTCTCGGCGCGGGGGAGGTCGCTGTTGCAGCAGGGGCACTTGCCGCATTTTAGACAGAGCGCAAGATTTTCCATGGCGACGGGCAGCTTCTGCGCGGCCGCCTTTTCCAGCCAGTAGCGTGAGAGCCGCCCGACCTTCAGCGCACCGAAGGGCTCCTGGTCGGGACAGTAGAGGCGGGCTAGGTAGTTCTGTGCGACGGCATGCCCGGACTTCGCCGCGAGTTTGAACCAGTACATCGCCAGATGCGGCTTGTCCATCCACTTATGCTCTGCCCGAACTTCGTCGGAATGCTCGTCCGACCAGTAGAATGCATGGCCGACATCCCCCTGCGTATCGACATTTCCTTGAAGCGCATTCCATATCTTGCGCATGAAGTCGCCGCCGCATTTATGGTGCTCCTTCCACAACCCGAAAATGTCGAGCGTCTCCATAATCTCGACGTCTCCGTTTTCCTCGGCTTCGTCATAAAAATCCTCCAGGTCTCCGTAGAGGTCGAATACCTTTTCGTCCTTGACGTCCATTTTCATACCTCCTTCATTTCAATCGAGACGGACAAATCCAGCCAGTGCCCGACGAGCGTCTTGTCCGTCACCTTTGCGGCGAGCGCCTTGCCCGCGTCCATCAGCCTCGCCATGAGCGCGGCGTAGCGGCGCGGCACGTAGCCGACTGTGACGCCTTCGCCTGTCAACGCGGCGATTGCGCGTTCGTCCTCTGCGTCGACGTTCATACGCTTGAGCGAGATCGGAGTCCCGACGTCCACATTCTCCGTCTTGACGAGCATGTCGTCGATGTGGTCTGTCCCTGCTAGATGGCATTCAGCGAGAAACACGGTCTGCTCGAAAGGCATGGGGATGTCTTTGTGGTTCCCGGCCAGTTCTAGCCAGTTGTCTTCAACAACAGCAATTTCGTTAGCCATGATTCCATGCCTCCTCGTATTTCTTGATTCTCGCCTTCAGATTCGCTATGGTTCCCTTGAGCTCGTTCTGGCGTTCCTTTACGGCAGCCTCGTCCTTCAGAAGTGCTTCGTAGATGAAGGGAACGGAGCTTTTGACGTCTTTCGTCTTCTGCGCGAGTTCGCGGCTCTTTGCCTCAAGCCGTTCGCACGCTTCGCGCAGCTCCGCGATGACGTTCGTCGCCGACGCGAATTCCTCCTCGCCGGAAACGACGCTTTCCACCAGGGCAGCGAGCAGCCGAACCGCTTCCCAGTCGTACGCGTCGTAGGCGGATTGTATTTCGTTCCAGAGATCCGCTGCGGCCTTAGGCAGATTTGGGTTCAGGTCAGGATGCAGCTTCTTCACCGCGTTCAGGTACGCTAAGCGCACGGCGGTATCTTCTTCCTCGGACAGATGCTTTGCGGAGAAACGCTTTGCAGCTTTCTTGAGCTCTTGGGCGTGCCGCGCCATCTTTTGCAGATACTCCGTGAATTCGCGTTCCAGCGTCGCTTCGACCTTATCCAGATCGGGTGCCTCGCCGCGGTTCTGTGCGGCCTGGCGCAGTTCCCTGCGGCGTTTCCAGCGCCTGATTTCGACGTTTAGTTCGTATGCTTGGTATTCGAGACGCCCGATGAACATCATGTAGCGTGCCTTGATATTCGGCCCTGCCGTGGTTACGAGCATGTGCAGAATCTCTATCTGGTTCGCCACATGCTCCCTCAGCGCATCGTAGCGCAGCTGGAGCTTCATCTGTTCGCTGTTGAATCCGACTTCGTTCATTCCCGATCCTCCTTCCTCGATCATTTCTCCGTGTTGTGCAAAACCGCCAGGCGTTTAGCCTTCAGCATCAGGCGTTTTTGCTTCTGCGCATTGCTCGGCGGATCCTCCAGTTCGTAGGGGAGTTCGCTCTTCCGTCCTTTCCCGACGGGAAACACATAGCCCTTCAGAATGTAAAGCGGGCTCCAGGCGGCAAGCATCTGGTAGGGCCTGCTCCACTGCGCCGTCTCGGTAAGGAATTGTACCTCTACGCGGACGTACATGGTCTCGTCGCTGGGATATACGCGGGCGTCCATGAGCTTGGCCGTCGCAAGTATGTCCTCGAGATGGGTCTCAAGAGGGTCGCCGGACCCTTTGAGAACATCCTCGAATTCGCCTATTATCAAGCTTTTCGTTTCGTCGTCGTAGTCGTGCGATTTGAACTCCCCGAGTCCTTCCAGCATTTCGAAGAAGTCGCCGTACGACATGAGCTTGTTGCCGCATGACGTGCGCCGCGCCGCCTTGCGATCTTTCAGGAGCGCCGTGTAATGCTCCTTTGCCGCAGCCTTGTCCGAGACTGCCACCATGTATTCAATGTCCTTGTCGGTCATGGCCGTTTCAATGCCGTTGCGCCATTCCCGGTATGTGGAGAGAATTTCACCGGCCTTGTCGTCCGGCCAGTTATTGTGGGTTTGCGAGAACCAGAACGAGACTTCAAGCCTCATTTTGGCTCCGGATGGCGCGTTGGCGTAGATGCGCTCCCAGTGCGGATTCGCCAGAAAAACCGCCTTGGCCGCTTCAATTTCACTTGAATCGAAAGGGCACTCGGGCATTTGCCTTCCCAGTGTGGATGTCTGTGTCATCGTTTGTTTTTTCCTTCCGCCAAGATGTCCAGGAGGGGACGATTCCCCTGCAAACGCTTGGCCGTCCACCTTGCGATCAAGACGGACGGCCTTATAGAACATGTTTCCCTTTCGGGCACATCGCCTCTCGGCTACCACCGTGGTGTTCCACTCGGTTGGTGCGACTCGCCTTGCGGCTCATCGACTCCTGATGTCTTGACGGGCATCATTATACCAAATCTCAATGTCGTTTGTCAATGGGGTACGAGTGAAAAATCGCAAACTGCTGTTTTCGTCACTTCGCCTTTGATTTTAAGGCCCATTTTTGATATAATGTGAGACGTCAAGATTGGTTGAAAGACCGGTGGAGACCAAACTTCGGGAAGGAGGCGGGGGAGAAATCCCGCTTAGAAACCGGGGTGGGTAGCCGTCTATACGAAATACTGGTCATATTTCAAATAAACACAAACGGCACATGGGTAGCAATACCCCCGCATGGGGTGTATTATGCCCTGTGCATTTGTGTTGGCCAGACCAGGGCTTCGTATAGGTGCATGGGAAACAGGTACACCCCGCCATTTCTGTGCATGGAATTCCCCAGCGGCTGTCTAGTGGGACATGGAGAGCCGAGATATGCCAAGCGTGGGAGCAATGTCGGATGAGTTGCAAGCAAATACGGCAGTGTTGTCGAAGAAGAGTCTGTCGGAGGCGGATATTCGCCTTCAATACATAGATCCCGCGCTTGCAAAACATTGGGACAAGCAGACGCAGATACGCACTGAATATGTATTCACGGCAGGGCGTGTTGAGATTCATGGAAAGACAATCAAACGTGGCAAGCAATGCCGCGCTGACTATATTCTCTACTACAAGCAGAACATCCCGATTGCCATTGTCGAGGCGAAAGACAACAATCATGCCGAAGGCGAAGGGTTGCAGCAGGCAATTAGATATGCCGAAATGCTTGACATCCCGTTTGCCTATTCTTCAAACGGCGATTCGTTTGTCGAGCATGACTTCCTGACGGGTCACGAAGGGCCTATCGCCCTTGGCAATTTTCCAAGTCCCGAGGAGTTGTGGACGCGTTATTGCGCTGCGAAGTGTTTTGACGAAAAACAGGTCGGTGTCATCTCGACTCCATTTTATTACGACCCGGTACAGAAGAAATCGCCGCGTTACTATCAGCGTGTTGCCGTTAGCCGCGTAGTCGAGGCAATCGCAAGCGGAAAGAAACGTGCGCTTCTTGTCATGGCGACCGGAACCGGCAAAACCTACACAGCGTTCCAGATAATCCACCGTCTGCGCGAAGCCGGCATTGTGAAGCATGCTCTTTTCATAACAGACCGTAACATCCTCGTCGATCAGACGATGATGCAGGACTTTAAACCGTTCGGCAATGCCATGACGAAAGTGACGGGGCACAAGTTCGATCCGGCATACGAGATACATCTTGCGCTATACCAGCAGTTCGTGGGGGCGAACGGAGAGAAACACTACACGGAGTTCCAACGCGAGTTTTTCGACCTCATCATCGTGGACGAATGTCATCGCGGCAGCGCAAAAGAAGATTCGGCATGGCGAGAGATTCTTGAATACTTCAACAGTGCAATCCATGTTGGCATGACTGCAACGCCGCGCACAAAGGAGGACGGCAACAATCTCGAACATTTCGGGAATCCCGTCTACACCTATCCGCTAAAGCAGGGCATTGCGGATGGATTTCTGGCGCCATACAAGGTCATTCGCGTACGCCTCGACATCGACCACTACGGGTGGACGCCAGAAGGAGCTATGCTTGACGACAACGGCAACGAGATAGAGGAACGAGCGTACAGCATAACGGACTTCAACAAGAACATTGAAATCAAGAACCGGACCCTTGCCGTGGCTAAGCGCGTCACGCAGTGGATGTACGCGAATGGCCCCATGTCCAAAGCCATCGTGTTCTGCGTCAATACCGACCATGCGCAACAGATGCGCAACCTTCTTGCTGCGCTCAATCCAGAGGAAATGGAGAAGGACTCGCGTTACGTTATGCGCATAACCGGCAATGACGCGGAAGGTCGCGAGCAGCTTGACAACTTCATCAGCGTGGATTCGCCCTATCCTGTCATAGTCACGACGTCACAGATGCTTACGACCGGAGTTGACTGCAAGATGTGCAAACTCATCGTGCTTGACACGAGCATAGGCTCCATGACCGTTTTCAAGCAGATCGTCGGACGCGGAACGCGTCTTGTGTGGAATGACGAGGACGAGACGCAGGACAAGCGCTATTTCACTGTCATGGATTTCCGCAACGCCACTCGTCATTTTGCAGACGAGGAGTTCGATGGCGAGATAGAGGTGATAGAGGAGGCGCAATGTCCCGTGTGTCATGAGTTCCCCTGCATCTGCGACAAATACGAACCCGAAACAGAAGACTCTGGCGAGTTGCCGACAGGTGGAGACGCCGACACCGGAACGCCTCCGCCAGACGAAGAACCAAAGCCGCCGATGCCGTCAATAATCGGACCGGAGGTAGCCGTTGAAGACGAGGTAATTCAAATAATGGGAGAGGACGGACGCCTTAGAACAGTGTCCATATCCACATTCCGCGAAGGCGTCCTGAAAGTCTACCCCTCGCTCGACGATTTCCGCGCGAAGTGGAACGCCACGCTCCACAAGCGCGAAGTGCTTGATGAACTCGGGGGCGGCGTTCTGGACTTTGACGAAATCCGCGAGAAGAGCCGGATCGAGAATGCCGCAGACGTCGACGAGTTCGACCTCATCTGCCACATCGTTTTTGACAAACCACCCATGACCCGCGCCGAACGCGTGAAGAAAGCTAAGGAGAGCGACATCTTCGAGAAGTATTCCGAACAGGCGCGTGAAGTCCTATTCGCGCTTCTCGACAAATACGCCGAAACCGGCTCGACCGATCTCGGCGACCTGAACATCTTCAGCAACGATCCGTTCAAGACCAAGTTCGGAGCCGGTCCTAAGATCGCTGGCCTCTTCGGCGGCAAGGCGCAGCTTGAGGCGGCAATGGCCGAACTTGAGAAGGCAATCTACGCCCCTGCGGCATAGCAAGGTAGGGCGCGGACTCCGGCCGCGCCGTGCAGGCAATCACGAAAGGAATCACAATGGAAATCAGCAACTTCGTAAAGAACATTCGCAACATCATGCGCGGCGACGCCGGTATCAACGGCGACGCCCAGCGCATCGAGCAGATGGCGTGGATGCTCTTCCTCAAGATATACGACCAGAAGGAGGCACAATGGGAGTTCACGGACTCGTCCTACCGCTCCATCATCCCCGAAGAGCTGCGTTGGCGCTCATGGGCCGTTGACAAAATGGACGGCAAGGCGCCGACAGGCGAGTCGCTTCTTGATTTCGTGAACAACCGCCTGTTCCCGACGCTGAAGAAACTGCCCGTGGACGAAAACACCGAAACGCGCCGCGCCATCGTCCGCGCCGTATTCGAGGGTGAGAACAACTACATGAAGGACGGCACGCTCCTTCGCCAGGTCGTCAACGTAATCGACTCCATCGATTTCGGCGACTTCGCGGACCGCCACGCCTTTGGCGAAATCTACGAGACAATCCTGAAGGGGTTGCAGTCGGCGGGAAGCTCCGGCGAGTTCTACACGCCACGCGCCGTCACAGACTTCATGGTGATGATGGTCAAGCCGAAGCTCGGCGAGAAGATGGCGGATTTCGCCGCGGGAACGTGCGGATTCATCGTTTCGACGCTGAAGGAACTGGAGAAACAGGTCAAGACTGTCGAAGACCGAAAGACGCTGAATGCCTCTCTTTTCGGCATCGAGAAGAAGCCTCTCCCCTACTTGCTCGGCATCACGAACCTCCTTCTTCACGACATCGACAACCCCATGCTCCTTCACGGCAACAGCCTTGAACAGGACGTCCACAGCTACACGGAGAAAGACCGCTTCCACGTCATCCTGATGAATCCTCCGTACGGCGGCGGCGAACAGGACGGGGTGAAGATGAACTTTCCCTCAGACCTTCGCTCATCCGAAACGGCCGATCTTTTCATGTCGGTGATTCTCTATCGGTTGAAAAAAGACGGTAGGGCGGCGGTCATATTACCTGACGGATTCCTCTTTGGAACGGACGGTGCGAAACGCGCCATCAAGGAGAAGCTGATGAAGGAGTGCAACCTCCATACAATCGTGCGCATGCCGTCATCCGTATTCGCGCCGTACACCTCCATCTGCACGAACATCTTGTTTTTCGACAAGACGGGGCCGACGAAAGAGACGTGGATATACCGTCTTGACATGCCTGACGGAATCAAGCACTTCTCCAAGACAAAGCCGATGCAGCTCAAGCACTTCGATCCCGTCGTCAAATGGTGGGACAATCGCGAAGCGATACAGATAGACGGTGCGGACAAGTCGCGAAAGTTCACTATCGACGAAATCAAGGCAGGCAACTACAACCTCGACCTCTGCGGATATCCGCACGAAGACGAGGAGATCCTGCCGCCCGACGAACTCATCGCCAAGTACCGCAAGGAGCGCAAGGTGATGGACGAGCGCGTGGATGCGGCGATAGCCGAAATCGAGAAGCTGCTGAAGGGAGAGTGACATGACGCCGAAGCAGCTCAAGGCATCCATTCTCCAGCTCGCCATCCAAGGCAAACTCGTTCCGCAAGACCCAAACGACGAACCCGCCAGCGAACTGTTGAAACGGATTGAAGCCGCAAAGAACGCAAAGGGTGCAAAGAAGGGAAAGCCCCTCCCGCCAATCACTGATGACGAAAAGCCGTTCGACATTCCCGACAGTTGGGAGTGGGTGAGGTTGGCAAATCTTATTGAAGACGGCAGGGCCATAACTTACGGTATAATAAAACTTGGTAAAGAAGATCCGAAAGGGGTGAGGGTGTTGAGATGTAGCGATGTTAAGCCGGGATGGATAGATTTAGAGAATGTACGAACAGTTACAAAAAAATTATCCGAAGAATACAAGCGGACAATTTTGAAGGGTAAAGAAGTTATTCTTAATGTCCGGGGAACGCTTGGTGGATGTGCTGTAGCAGATCAGAATGTAATTGGTTATAATGTTGCACGAGAAGTGGCTGTGATTCCTTTGCTCCATTTGATTTCATCATGGTATGTTGCGTATTTAATACTTTCGGGGTATTTTATAGATTACACGGAGAGGAATCTTCACGGGATTGCATATAAAGGGTTGAATATTGAGATACTTTCTCGCTTGCCAGTTCCACTTCCTCCCCTTGCCGAGCAGAAAAGGATAGTGGCGAAGGTGGAGTCGTTGTTCAAGTACGTTGATGAGTGCGAGGACAGCCGCAAGCAACTTGCCGAGAAGTTGGCTGAAACACTGAAACGCTCTGTTCTTCAGGAGGCGATACAAGGTCGTCTTGTTCCGCAAGACCCGAAGGATGAACCAGCTTGCGAGTTGCTGAAACGAATCGCTGCTGAACGCGAGAAGCAGATCGCCGAAAAGAAGATCAAGAAGCCGAAGCCGTTACCGCCAATCAAGGATGATGAAAAGCCTTTTCCACTTCCTGTTGGATGGGGATGGTCAAGAATTGGAGATATCTGCGAAGTATTCAATGGAAACAGTATCAACGAGCAGATCAAGAAAACGAAGTACGCTGTGAAGTGCGACGGATATAGTTTCATCGCAACGCCGGATGTTGGATTTGATTCGTCGATTAACTACGAAAGTGGGGTTTATATCCCAAAGGACGAACCGAAGTTCAGGATTGCGCCAAAGGGTTCAGCACTGATGTGCATAGAAGGAGGGAGTGCAGCGCGGAAGTTTGGATTTCTGGACAGGGACGTGATGTTTGGAAACAAGTTGTGCTGTTTCGTTCCCATGGTCATGGATGCGAAGTTCATATATTGGTATTTGCAGTCAATCACATTCTACTCGATGTTTCAAGGGAAGATGACTGGGATCATCGGTGGTGTCGGCCCGGAGGCGTTGCGGTCATTCCTTATCCCCATCCCGCCCCTTGCGGAGCAGAAGCGGATTGTGGCGAAGGTGGATTCGTTGCTCAGAGGTGTTGGTACATTGAAGAATCTAGATGAAGTAGACGCGTGGATATTGAATCTTCGCATTGAAAAACACAAAAAGGGGCTGTGCACGAAATATAATTGCCTTGACATTCGGTTTGAGGCACACAAGCAAGATGTTTCATTGCGACATCCGGTAAGTAGCACTTACATGGAAGTGCTGTATCAGAGAGGTGGAAAAATCGCTGTTGACGCATTGCTAAAAGAAGTGGAGACGGCTGTCGACGCTATCCTAACTTGCAAGACATTGGGAGGTGGTATTGCGGACGAGATGGGATATGAACGTATGATATTTCAGGTAGAGGAATGTCTGCCGCATAAACAGGAGGTTGAATCATGACATGGGAAGAAGAGAGTAGTAGGTTGGAAGGTCTCATTTACGGGTGGAATTTCGGAAGTCATCGTTTCGAGCTGTTGCAATTGTGTTTCCCATGGTTGCACAAAGCGGAGATTCAGTTGGGCGATCAGCAGACTGCCCCTTATGCGCCATTGATATGCTGTATTGAGGCGAAGCGTGGCAGACCTGTTGAAAAGTGTGGTAGTGATGCAGAGCATCAGAATCTAGGTCGCGCATTGACCTACATAACTCATTATACACTTACAAAATACAGAACAGAGGACATGAACCCGTATGGCGGATTTTGCATCTATTATACGATGTTTCCAGGTGTCCCATGGCCAGAAGCCAAACCGGGGGAAAACATCTACATAGGAGAGGACAATCCATGCCATCCATACAGAGGCGGGGCAATGTAAGACATCTATACCATGAGGAGAGTAAAAATATGTCTGAAAAATCTTTTGAAGAGAAGTTGAAGGAACGTGAGGCGGAGATCCGCAAGATTTGGGCTTCGCAGTCAAAAGCGAAAGCTGTAGCGCATACTTCGGACGCTCACATTTCTGAGGCATCTCCTGCATCCATAAAACGGGATATGGAGCAAGAGTTAGCATTACTTAAGAAAACGACCAAAGAGGATGTGCCGACTGGTATTAGGGACATGACGGAGGCCGACTATGCGGGGCTGCTTGAGAAGATTAAGACGGAGTTCGCCAAGCATGGCATTCCATCCGATGGTATTTGGCTTCAGTTGAGCAGCCCGAAGTGGTGGAGCGTATCTTTGTTCCTTCCATATAAAGGATTGAAACTGAAGAAGATTGGTAGCGTAATTGAGAAACTTTTGATAGACGATGTTAGGGTTGATGAGGATCATATAGGTTATTTTGGAAGGAACTCGGCGCATAAGGCTTGCGAATGGTATTTCATGCCTCCAAACATTTCTGGCGACATCCGAAAAGCAATCGACATTGCTGCCGCGCATTATGACCAATCCAAGGCCAATGCCGAGCTTGGTCTTGGAATACCTGTCCCCGACAAGATAAAAGACGCTGACCCGATACCCTTGCTTGTGTTGCCGGAATCTTTGTACAGACAGATTGAGTCCGGTGAAAAGAAAACGGAATATCGCAATCTTGTTACGTACTACTGCGACAAGTTCTTTGGTTCCGGTAAAATGATACGGGCTGTAATATTCCAGCTTGGCTATCAAGGCAAGGATGGCGGCAAGCCAGAGCAAATGGTATGGGAAGTGAAGAACATTTTGCTCGTCAGCGAGCATGGAAAAATGGCACCGGCCGTGACCAACGGGAAAATGACAACCTTCAAGGATCTTCCCAAAGTCTTTCCTCCAGTGGCCTATGCAATCCAGCTTGGGAAGCGTTTGGAGGCGTTGGACGGATCTTGTGCTACGTCAGATAGCCAACATGATACTATTGTGGAGGTTGGTGACTATGAGGAGGAAATACAGCTTCTAATTGACGGCATCAAGGCGGGACGGCTGAAATCGAAGACGCCCGATGGAT
The DNA here is from genome assembly GCA_902799955.1 of uncultured bacterium. Classification (GTDB taxonomy): domain Bacteria; phylum Verrucomicrobiota; class Kiritimatiellia; order RFP12; family UBA1067; genus UBA1067. The sequence goes on from CADCCQ010000026.1 coordinate 18,948, forward strand.
ACCTGGTGCTGAAGGGCGAGTTCTACGATGCGATTGCGTCGGGAAAGAAGAAGATCGAGTACCGCGATTTCAGCGAATACAATCTGAAGCGCACCATAGGGCTGAAGACAGTCCGCTTCAATCGCGGGTACGTCAAGAACGCTCCGCAGATGAAGTGGGAGGTGAAGAAGGTCGTGCTATTGGACGGTGATGACAACGAGTGCGACCCGTTCAACGTGCCGGAAGGCTTCTGGCCGACGACGATTGCGATTCATCTCGGTAAGAGGTTGTCTTGAAGTGAAAGGTTAAACTCCTAATGAGCAACAAAATTCGCAGAGTCATGTGGGGGCGCGAGGAGCGCCCGCTTACTCTGTTCGTGCCGTGGGATTGCGGGCATCATTGCCCGTTCTGCACGACAAAACACGAATACGAGACAAAGTATCCGGCAGAAAAGCTCGACTACTTCTTTGTACGTCAGAAGGAGTCGCTGCGGAGGATGCTGGAATATGGATTTGTGGATAACGTTGTTTTTACCGGCGGCGAGCCATTGGCGGATGTTGCGCGCCTTGACGAGTTGGTCGGAATAGCCAGACAGTGCAGACGTGATGTTCGGATATTCGTCAACACATCATTGAACCTGACATCTGGCCAAGAGGCGCGGGCGATTGAGTATCTGTGTACATGCGGCGCTCGGGAAGGCAAGATCAACGGCATTTCGGCGTCGTTGCCGTATGTGGATGTCGAAATGTTTAATGCAAAAGGCTATGCTGCATTGAAACGATTGATGCGCATGCAGGTGTGGCCTTATAATTTTGTCCGCATCAATTCCGTCGTTCGCGGAAGCGAGTCAAGTGCGCAGATACGCAAGTTTGTTGCTGCTATTCTTGCCGCCCGGAGTGAGTCTGAAGTTTGGTCGATCAATTTCCGCAAGGATTACACTGAATGTACGCAGGCGAATTTGAACGACTGCCAAGACCCGTTTCTGGCAACTCTCATGGGAATGGAAGATTTTACGTATCAAGGGCATGGAGGGTGTCTCGTGTGCCGAAACGATGTGTTCTGGCCGCACGATGACATGATGCACCGTGTGACATACCATAGAGGCGTTGAGGCGACAAGTTTGAGGTATGGGGGCTTCCTCGTCATCAACGACTTTGTCATCAAGCAAGATGGTGAAATCCGCTATGATTGGACGGATGGAGCTGTCCTTCCCAAATGCGTAATGGATGCGCTTGTAGAACCATTGCACCGGGAAGAGATTGAATGGAAATGGAAGAATCCCGTGTTCTCACATTCACTCAAAGCGACAGGTTCGGCAAAAGGCATGACGTGCCGCGATGGGTATTCTGTTGAAAGATGCGGATAAAAGGGGATGATACTGAAAATGAAGAAAATCGCAATGCTTGGTGCGCTCGTTGCCGCCGCGCTGACCGCGCGGGCGGACTACTGGATGACGTTTTGCAAGACGCCGGGAGGGCAGCAGTATTCGCAGGTCGGGTACGCGAAGCCGGACGATGACGGGTTCGTGACTGTCAAGGCCGGGCCGATCACGGTCATCGTGTATAAGACGCAGGTATGGTACATGAAGATGCCCGGCGAAGCGCCAAGGGTGCCATGAAAAATTTCTCGCAGACCCCATTGACAGTCGAATCCGCAATATGATATAATACGCGCCATCTAGACCATCAAGAGTGATGTGCGAAAGCATGTCTGCCAACCGAGCGGGAACGCCACGGTGGAAAAAGGATGGGCCCTTCGGGGAAAACAAGTTCCGAAGGTCGCCCGTCCCGCGCAGAGACGGGCGACATCGTTTTCTGCGACTCCTGGTGGCCCTGCGACAGAACAAAAAAAAACGAAAGGAACACGAGTCATGCGGAAAATGAACAAGAAGGCCAACGGTAAGGGCGCGAAGAGGGTAAACCAAGACGCGGACTGCTACATGAAGCCCATCAGGCCGTCAAAGGCGATGATGGATGCCCTTGAGTCGGAGGGATTGCACGTGGACTGGCCGGACGACATCTTCGTCGAGTTGAAGGGAACCTTCACGACGAAAAGCGGGTTGGAACATACTGTCATGCTGGATTTCAGCTACGCGGAGGATTCCGTCAAAACGCGTGCCGATGTTGACCGATATATTGCTCAGTGTCTGTATGAGGCCTGGATGGAATATAATTGGATATATGAGTTGAAAGAGGATGCCTTTGAAGAGCTGCGCCGCAACGACAATCTGTGCTGGAGTGAAGTCATACGCGTTCTTACGGACTGCATACAGACGGAAAGGCGCCTTTCCAGATTCGAATGGGTGGCGCAGTCTGTAATCCACGGCGAACCGGTTCCGCCGAGGGAGCAGCTGCAGGGATTTTGCGAAACAGTCCACATCACGCCGATTATGGCAGGCGACATCCGGGATTGTCTCATCAAGGCCTACCCGAATGTGAAGGACAGCCCATGCGCAAAGCACATAAAAAACATAATCGACTCTCTTGCCTGGAAGTTGGACATCAAAGAGTCGTTCAACGAGAAAACCGGCGCACCAGAGCCTCGTGCGATGAATGCGGCCAGGCCGTTCTACAAGCCAATGCCGCAGTTGCAACTGCTGGGCTGAACATATACAGGGACGATTTCAACCGGCAAAACAATAAGGAGTGATGACATGAACAGAAACAGGGCAAAGGGAATGCTGTGGGGACTCGTCGTTGGCGACGCCTTCGGAAGCCCCATACAGTTCAGCGGCAAGGACTCACACCCGTGGATCACGGAGATGGTGAAGTGCCCGGTGTTCAACCTTCCGGCTGGTTATTGGACGGACGACGGATCGATGGCCATGTGCATCATGGACTCGTATATCCGCAAGGGCGGCTACGACCTGAAGGACATCGGAGACACATTTGTGAAGTGGTTTATGGACGGCTACCTTTCGTCTGTTGACGGGAAGTCGTTTGATGTCGGCGGCGCGACGTGGAACGCCTGTCAGAACATCGCGTTCAGGCAACGGTATGTCAACGGGCACGAGGAATCGCAGGGCAACGGTTCAATTATGCGCTTCGCGCCGTCGTACCTTCTCGCGCAGAAGGAGAGCGATCCTGCGAAGGTGATGTACGAGATCAGCGACTTGACGCACAGCTCAAACAAGGTGCGCGAGGTGGTTGACAGGCTCGCCAAGGTTCTCGGCGAACATATGACCGGAAGCCGAACGACGGAGGTTTCCGCGTACAAGACGCGCGAGGAGGTGAACAATTCCGGTTGGGCGGTCTCGACGCTTGACGCCGCGCTCTGGGCGTTCAACACGTCTGAAACATTCGCGGACGGCCTCATCGCCGCCGTCAACCTTGGCGGCGATTCGGACACAATCGGCGCGGTGTTCGGGCAGATTGCCGGAGCGTACTACGGTTTCGACGCGATTCCCGACCGCTGGGTGAAGGCGGTCAAAACATGGGAGAAAGTCGACGCGCTCATCGAGCGTTTCATGGATGCGGCCGGTCTTGCCGCTGGATAAGGAGAGCTACATTGGCAACGAGCGTGACGGCAGGTGCTACAGTCATGTCGGAACCTTGATGAATTTCAAGGCGGCATTGTAATGGTCGAAATAACGAGGGAGGGTAAAATATGCGAGACAGGGAAATAGAGGATGAGCTTTCGGGCGGCGGATTTCTGGACGATCCACGGCTACGAGACGCATACCTTTCGAAGACTCCCAGGGAGCGACGGGAGATGGCAAAGTTCTTCCATGAGATGAATCTTATAGGCACGCGGAAGACGAGAAAGGAAAAGCAAGAACTATATGACAGATTTTTCGAACGGGAACAGTATGGCGAAGCCTTTGAGGGGTGTGGTGGTTGTCTTGCTGCCGTACTTATGGTAGTGGGAATCTTGTATGCATGGCTTAAGGGATAGAAACAGAGACAATTCTGCACAGTCTTTATATTAGTGGAAAGTAGACCTGCTTTCTGCTGCTTGTGAGACGGAATATCGAGGATGCGCCGCTTTCCTTTTCTGCGTCGAGGCGGCTGCATCCAACAGGGTAGGTGCGGGAAAGGATTGGAAGTGGCATCAATCGAATATGTCGCCAAGCGCGGACAACGGAATCGCCGTGATTCTGTCATTGAGCGCGTATGTCTCGTCGACAGGCGCGACTATATAAGCCGCGTCCGGACGGATCGCATCAAGTGCAAAGTAGGTCCCCTTACCGACAGATGGTGCGGTCGAGGCCTTGCACTCAAGCGCAACTGTCCGCTGTCCTTTCTTGACGACAAAGTCTATTTCGGCTCCAGCGGATGTACGGTAGAAAGAAATGTCCGCATCCTGGAAAAGGCCCCTGACGTTTGCCAAGACCATCTGTTCCCAGCATCCTCCAAACGCGGGATGCGTATATATCTCATCGAAAGTTCCAATCCCCAGCAGGGCGCACGTAAGACCGGTGTCGCAGAGATAGACCTTCGGCGTTTTTACAAGACGCTTGCCGAGGTTGGACATGTACGGCGGGACAACATCGACCATAAAAGTCTCTTTGAGAAGATCGACATATCGCTTGATTGTCATGTCGGATACGCCAAGCGATGCGGCAAGGCGTGAGTAGTTGATCATCTGAGCGTTTTCGTGCGCAAGCATCTTCCAAAGGCGTCGCATCGTCTCCGGAACGAAGTCGCGCCAGAAAAGAAGATCCCGTTCGAGAAACGTTTGGATGAAAGACTCGTGCCAGTCATTCGATTCTTCGTTGTCGGATGCGAGATAGGCTCGAGGGAATCCACCTCTGGAAAGGTAATTCGTCCAGTCTGCACCGTCAAGTTCGGAAAAAAGAAACGGGGTCAGCCGCTCGTAGCGGATTCGACCGGCCAACGATTCGGAGCTTTGGTGGATGAGGTCGCGAGAAGCGGATCCAAGGACCAGAAAATGTCCGTTGCCGCCCCAGTCGTCGCAAAGACTTCTGATGACAGGGAACAAATCGCCTCTGCGCTGTATTTCGTCGATACAGATGAGTTCTTCTCTGTGGCGGGAAAAGAACAATTCCGGATCGGACAACTTTGCAAGGTCGGACGGCCGTTCAAGGTCAAGATAGACCGAAAGTCCCATCCCCTCGCGGAGATGCTTTACCAATGTGGATTTCCCGCATTGGCGTGGACCGGTCACGGCAACCACAGGATTTCTCCTAAGCGCCCGCCGTATTTTTTCTTCGAGTCGACGTTTGATGTATGCCATATTATCATCCTTGCAAATTCAACTTCTACTGTTGAAATTACAATGATAAATATATCATATTTTTTGATGTCTGTCAATAGGGTGAAGCTTTATTTGGAGATATCGCAGTTTGCCATAATAATGTGCACCCAATCTTGAAAGCACATAGGTTGACCTGCTTTCTACTGTTTGTGAGACGGAATATCAAGGGTGTGCCGCTTTCCCGTTTCGCGACAGAGAGCGTCCCCGTGGGTTGACGGGGGCGCTCCCTGGTTGAGTTTTCGTTCGCTTTGCCATCTGCCGCCGTGGCGACGGGACTTGTCTACCACCTGTAGCCGCGGCGATAGGGCGGGGGCGGAGGTGGCGGCGGCGGGGGAGGCGGAGGCACACCCCAGCGAGGCGGGGGAGGCGGTGGCGGAGGTGGCAGCATGTGCCAGCCGCCGTGCCTGTGGTGATGGTGGTGGTGCCTGTCGAGTCCGCCCATGTCGGGTTTCGGCGCTGCCATTGCGACTCCGGCGAATGCGACTGCCGCGAGTGCGGCGATTATCTTGATCTTGTTCATGATGTGGTTCCTTTCTTCATTTCACGCAAGCCCATTCTCGCGCTTACACCAGGTTAGGACGGCTTGGCCTCGGTTTCTGACAAAATTATTCTTTGCCTTTCTTTCACCCGCTCTTTTCGCCTCGCCGTGTTGCGCGGTTTGACTTTTTGCAGGCGATTTAGTATAATGGATATGTTGCGGCTGTAACGGAAAAAGCGTTGCAACGGCATCGGCAAATGGCATTGCCAGTCAGGCAGGTTATGGAAACCAAACATAAGACAAAACTGATTCTCGCAAGCGGCAGCCCGAGGCGCGCGAAGATACTACAGTCCCTCGGAGTCGACTTCGAGATCGTGAAGAGCGACGCCCCCGAGGTGGCGTACCCGGGCGACCCGGAGCGGACGGTCTCCGAGAACGCTATCGCGAAGGGCGCCGCCGCTCGCGCGTCTCTTGTCTCCCGTCTCGCGTCATGCGATTTGCGACATGCGACATGCGACATGCCTGTCGCCTCCGCGCCTTCACCTTCACCCTCATCTTCACCTTCACCTTCGCCTTCACCTACACCTTCACCTTTACCTACACCTTCACCTCTCCCCATCCTCTCCGCCGACACCATCGTGTGGCTAGACGGGAAGATATACGGCAAGCCGCGGGACCTCGACGAGGCGCGGGAGTTCCTGCGTGGGCTTTCCGGGCGGACGCATTCCGTGTTCACGGGCGTCGCTCTGGACGGCGACGTGAGGGTCGTCCGCAGCGACGTGAAGTTCCGCGCTCTTTCCGAGAGTGACGTCGAAGAGTACGTCATGAGCGTCAGGCCTCTCGACCGCGCGGGGGCGTACGACATAGACGAGCGCGGCGACTTGATTGTGGAGTCGTACACCGGCAGCTACGAGAACATAATGGGGCTTCCAGTGGAGCCGCTGAAGGAGTGGGGCATTGTCTGACGCGCGTCCAGTGGGCTTCTTCGACTCCGGCGTCGGCGGGATGTGCATCCTGGACGCCTTCAGGCGGCTGTGCCCGGCGGAGTCCACGGTCTACATCGCCGACTCCGCGAACTGTCCGTACGGCAACCGCCCGGCGGAGGAGATAGTGCGCCTTTCGGAGGCGAACGTCGAGGAACTCCTCTCCCGCGGGTGCAAGGCCGTCGTCGTCGCCTGCAACACCGCGACGGCGGCGGCGATCGACCATCTCCGCCGCAGGTACGCGGACGTTCCGTTCGTCGGGCTTGAGCCCGCCGTGAAGCCGGCGGCGCTCAGGTCGAGGACGGGCGTCGTCGGCGTGCTGGCGACCGAGGGGACGTTCGGCGGGAGGCTCTACAACGAGACGAAGGAGAAGTTCGCCAGGGACGTCGTTGTGATCGCGACGGTCGCGGACGAATTCGTCACGCTCGTCGAGCGCGGCGAGACGTCTGGCCCCGCCGCGGAGGCCGCGGTCCGCGCCAGGCTGACGCCGCTCATCGACGCGGGGTGCGACATGATCGTGCTTGGCTGCACCCACTTCCCGCACCTGCGGCCGCTGATGGAGAAGGTGGCCGCGGGCCGCGCCGCGATCCTCGACCCGTCGGACGCCGTGGCCCGCCAGGCGCGGCGCGTCCTGGAGTCGCGCGGGCTTCTCGCCCCGGCGTCGAACGAGGCCGTCCACGAGTTCATCCGCCACCAAGTCGAATTTGCCGACAATCCTTCGCGCAAGTTGACGTGAAAATGTGATATAATAGATGGCGACAATGAAAGGCAATCGTACATGATCTACCACCTCTCCCAGTACCTCGTCGGCAAATGGGGCCCGTTCAGGCTCCTTCAGTCCCACCTTTTCCTCATGTTCGTCGGCACGTTCGCCGCGACAGTCCTCACGATGGTGTTGCTTCCGAAGCTGTGGAAGCACCTTCCCCACGACCACGGCAAGGCGATTCTCGGCAAGGACGGGATGAAGTCCGCCGGAAAGCCGACCGGCGCGGGCCTCCTGGTCACGCTGATCGCGCTTCCGATCCTTGTCCTCTTCGCCCCGCTTGGGCTCTGGGACTCCCTGGCGGTCGCGGCGCTCTACTTCGCCATGGTGTTCGGGTATCTCGACGACCGCTCGCAGAAGCCATGGGGCGAGCTGAAGAAGGGGATGTTCGACCTGCTTCCGTCCGCCGCGATCGCGACGTTCCTCTACATGGGGCACGCGGAGCCGGGGGGCATGGTCATGTGGATGCCGCTGTCGAAGGCCGTGGTGGTCGTCTCGCCGTACGTCTACATACCGTGCGCCGCCGCGCTGCTGTGGTTCACGATGAACGTCACGAACTGCTCTGACGGCGTGGACGGGCTTGCTGGCTCGCTGACGATCATCGCGCTCTCGATGCTCGCCGTGGTGCTATACATCGTCGTGGGCTACATGCCCGTCGCCAAGTACCTGCTCATCCCCGGCAATCCGTCGGCGGCCGGGTGGGCGGTCGTGGTGATGACGGTCGCCGGCGCGTTCGCCGGGTACCTCTGGTACAACGCCGAGCCGTCGAAGATCCTGATGGGCGACGCGGGGAGCAGGTTCCTCGGAATCCTCGTCGCGACGGCCGTGCTGGTCGCCGGCAACCCGTTCCTGATCCTGGCGATGTCGCCGATCATCATCGTGAACGGGGGAGGCGGGCTGGCGAAGCTCCTGCTGCTCCGGCTCGCGAAGAAACTCGGCATGGAGATAGGAGAAGGGGCGGCGATCCGCCGCATTCGCTTCCCTCTGCACGACCACTGCAAGAAGAACCTCGGCTGGTCGAACGCGCAGGTGCTGATGCGCTTCGTGCTTCTGCAGCTCCTGCTCATGCCGATTCTCCTCGTCCTCTTCATAAAGATCCGCTGACGGCGCGTCGCCGAACGTGCGGAAAATGCAATGGAGAGTTGAAAAAGGCGCGTCGATGTTGAACCAAAGATGTTGAATTCAAAAGCAAAACCACAACAAAGGAAGGACGGAAAATGAAAAGCAAGATGCCGAAGACGAACAGACGGAACTTCATAAAGGGCATGGTCGCCGCGGGCGCGGCGCCCATGATTGTGCCTTCGAGCGTGCTTGGTGCGACCGCGCCCAGCAACCTGCTCCAGATTGCGATCCTCGGATGCGGGCGCATCGGCAGGTCGATGGACCTCGGCGGGTGCGTGGCCAACCAGGACCTCGCGATGCTCACGACGGTCTGCGACCCCGACCGCGTCAGGCTCGAGGCGATGAAGGAGCTCGTCTCGCAGAGGTACAAGCGCGACATGAGCCACCTCAAGCTCGAGATGGACTACCGCAAGGTGCTGGACGACCCGGGCATCGACGGCGTCATGATCTGCACGCAGGACCAGTGGCACGCGCGCCAGGCTATCGAGGCGTGCCTCAAGGGCAAGGACATCTACGTGCAGAAGCCGATGGCGTTCTCCGTCGAGGAGAGCGAGGGGATCGTCGAGGCCGTGAGGCGCACGAAGCGCATCTTCCACATCGGCACTCAGCAGCGCAGCGCGGCGCACTTCGTACAGGGCGTCGAGTGCGTCCGCGAGGGCCGCCTCGGCAAGGTCCAGACCGTCGACGTGACGATCATCGACAACTCCCCGCGCAAGGAGTGGTGGCACGCCCCGTCGAAGGAGAAGACGCCCGACAAGAGGGACTTCGACTTCGACCTCTGGCTCGGCCCGGCTCGCGACGACGTGCCGTACTCGCAGCTCCGCACCCACTGGCGCCCCGTCGACGACAAGGGCAGGCCGTATGCGAAGGTGCCCGGGCAGAACGTCGGCTGGCTCCAGATCCAGGACTACTGCAACGGCAACATCTCCGGCTGGGGCTCGCACCACTTCGACATCGCCCAGTGGGCGCTCGGCGGGCAGGGGCCAGTCTCCATCAAGGCGGACATCGCCCACTTCATGAAGGGCCGCCTCTTCAACGTCCACGACGACTGCCACATCGTCTACAAGTACGCCAACGGCACGGAGCTGCGCTTCAGCACGCCCGAGCACAAGGCCAGCCCGAAGTTCAAGCACTCTAGCGGGTACGGCGTGCGCTTCACCGGCGAGAACGGGGACTGGATATGGACCTGCCGCGGCGACTCCTGGATCGTGGACTCGGACCGCGTCGACACCGCGCTCGGCCCGAAGGCGGAGAAGTGGCGCAGGCTCGAGGCGAACCGCAAGGAACTGATCGAGGGCACGCCGAAGCGGTCGGTCGCCCACAACCCGTTCGGCAACCACCACCGCCCGTGGTTCGTCGGGATGCGCGAGCGCAAGGACACGTTCATCACCGTCGAGGAGGCGAACGTCTCCACGCTCACGTGCCTGCTCGGCTACCACGCGATGAACAACGTCGGATACGAGATCAAGTGGGATCCCGTGAAGCGCGCCTTCGTCAACCCCGCCGACGCGGCGAGGCTCATGAAGTGCAACGAGCGCGCGCCGTACTCCGCGATGGCGGCCCTCGAGGAGATCCGTCGCCGTGGCTGATTCCGGGCGTGCCGTCCGCCGGCGCCTCGCGGCGCTGGCGGCGTTGGTGTCGCTGGGCATCCCCGCCATCGCGGCCGGCGCGCTCCGGTCGTTCGAGGCGGAGGCCGGGCGCTACCTCTCCGGACACAGGGTCGAGGGGATAGGCGACTTCGCCGCCCTCGGCAGCGCCCTCGCCGCGCCCCGCGGCGAGGCGGTCCCGATCGAGGCCAAGGTCGAACCGCGCCACAAGGCGCGGAAGGTCCGCTGCTGGGGCACGCTGATGCTGCCCTACTTCATGGATTGGGGGCTTGACGTCGACGAGTTCGACCCCGACGCCGTCGCGCGCGGCGAGCTCCCAGACGTGATATTCGTGACGCAGCGCCCCGGCTACGCGCAGGGGGACGTCGAGACGATCTACCGCGCGGCGGCCGAGGGCGCGCATGTCGTGACGCTGAACGGTACGGACGCATGGAGCGCCGCGATCGCGAAGAGGCTCGGGTTCTCGTACGGCGGGGTCCTCACGATCGACGGGACGGGTAAGTCCGGCATCGCGGTCCCGAACTGCCCGGCGCTCTTCCGTGGGTTCCCCGACAAGGCGCGGCTCGACGTGGAGTTCGCGGCGGTCATGCCGAAGTGGATCCACGGGATGTACCTGACTGGCGACACGTGCCTCATGTGCGTCGCCGACTCCGCGCAGGGGCGCGTCGCCACGGGAATCGCGCAGTACAGGATCGGCCGCGGGGCTGTCACGCTCGTCGGGCCTCGCCTCTACGAGGACCCGAACAAGCCGCTGTGCAAGAGGATGCTCCTCAACCTGATAGAGCTCATGCCGCCGGCCCCGAAGCCGCTCGGCCTTCCGTTCGTGTACCACCCGACCCCGCCGGAGGGCAAGCCCTACTTCGAGCTGCTCGTCCCGGGCGAGGGCGACGAGTACCTGACGATTGCGCGTCCCCGGGACCACGTCTGGCACCTCGGGTTCTTCTGGTCCTGGAAGTACATCAACGGGCGCAACTTCTGGGAGCCACGCGACAAGGGCGCGGTGAACAGGGTCGTCTCCCACGCCGAGACGGCGACGAAGGACGGCGCGGTGTTCGAGGCGGAGCTTTCGTACGAACTCGACGGACGCCCCATTCTGCGCGAGCGCCGCACGGTCAAGGCGACAGTGAAGCCCGACGGAGACTACTCGTTCGACTGGACAGGGCGCTTCGAGGCGCTCGACAAGCTCGCGTTCACGGCTAGCGTCCCGAAATGGGACAAGGCGAAGGGCATAAACAACTACTGTGGATACGCCGGCTTCTCCATGCGCCTCGCCGGAAACGACTCGTTCGAGTACGCGTTCACGAACGCCTTGGGCTCCGTAAACCAGCGCGGCTACGGCGACGTGTCGCCGCGCATCGACGTGTACGCGAAGTCGAAGCGCACCGGGAACACGACGCTCCTCTCGTTCATCGCGGACCGCCCGACGCCGAACTACACGCTCCACGAGCCGACGTCCCACAAGGGCGCGGGGTTCTACTTCATCGCCTTCCCCGAGATGTTCAACACGACGCTCAAGATGGAGAAGGGGGAGAGGCGCGACTTCCACTACGTCCTGGAGGTGAAGAGGCGGCGTCCGTAAAATCGGCGCCGTCGAAAATTTGGTATTGTGGCGCAGGCAATAATGTGGTATAATATGTAGCTCTTGATGACTAAAAGGGCAACACAACAAACATGGCAATAGTTCTAGGTCTTCCGAAGGGCAGCCTTCAGGAATCCACGTTCGCTTTGTTCAAGCGGGCTGGGTTCAATGTATCCTGCTCCAGCAGAAGCTACATCCCGTCGATCGACGACGAGGAGATAAAGTGCCGCCTGCTCAGGCCGCAGGAGATGAGCCGCTACGTGGAGCTCGGGCTCCTTGACGCGGGCATATGCGGCTACGACTGGGTGTACGAGAACGGCAGCGACGTGGTCGAGGTCTGCGAGCTCAACTATTCGAAGGCCACGAGCAACCCGGTGCGCTGGGTCCTCGCCGTGCCGAACGACTCGAAGATCAAGACCGTCAAGGACCTCCAGGGCAAGCGCATCTCTACCGAGGCGATCGGCCTCACGAAGCGCTACCTCAAGGCCCACGGCGTCAAGGCCGACGTGGAGTTCTCCTGGGGCGCGACCGAGGTGAAGGCGCCGGAGCTTGTAGACGCGATCGTCGACCTCACTGAGACCGGCAGCTCGCTCAGGGCGAACAACCTCCGCATAGTGGACACGATCCTGACCTCCACGACGCGGATGGTCGCGAACAAGGCGAGCTGGAAGAACAAGGCGAAGCGCGCGAAGCTGGAGCAGCTGAAGATGCTCCTCGTCGGCGCGCTGGAGGCGCAGAGGCGCGTCCTGCTGAAGTGCAACGCGCCGGCGAAGTCGCTGGACAAGGTCGTCGCCGCGCTGCCGTCCCTCCACGCGCCCACCGTGAACTCCCTCAACGACAAGGAGTGGTTCGCGGTCGAGAGCGTCGTCGAGGAGCGCCAGGTGCGCGATCTCATCCCCAAGCTGACGAAGTGCGGGGCGACGGGCATAATCGAGCTTCCGCTCAACAAGATAATCTTCTGACTTCCGGCAGGTGGAGCCGGGGCAGTGTAGTGAACAAAACAGGGGCATAAACAAAAAAAGGAGAGAACATGGGTTCTATCAAGAAGAAGAGGCGCAAAAAAATGTCGAAGCATAAATACGACAAGCGCATGAAGGCGCAGCGCCACAAGAACAAGTAAGGCGGACGGGTCCGGTTCATGCGAGCCGGGCCCGTTGCTATGGAGGGAGTCTGCTGATGAATCGGCTTGTAGACATTTTTCGCAGGGGCGGCCCGGTGATGTGGCCGATCCTGGCGCTGTCCGTGCTCGGGCTAGCCATCCTGATATGGAAGGCGTTCGAGTTCCGGCGCGGGAGGCGCGGGACGAAGGGGCTCGCCGTGGTCTCGACTATAATCACCGCCGAGCCGATGCTGGGCATACTCGGCACGGTCACCGGCATCATGCAGACCTTTTCCGCGATGAATTCCGCGCCAGGCGGCACGGCAAACCCGCTCGCCGCGACCGCCGGCATCGGCGAGGCCCTGACGACGACGGCGGCAGGGCTCGTGGCGTCGCTGATACTGCTCTTCCCCTACAACTGGCTTGACGCGCGGGCCGAGGAGGAGGACGCGGAAGACGGCGATGGGGGCGGGGACGACGGGGAGAAGCCCCGTCCCTGAGGCGAACCGCCATGCCGGACGCTAAGAAGAGGACACGAAGGCGGCGCCGCGGCGCCAGGCTGGAGATGACGTCCCTCATGGACGTCATGTTCCTGGTCCTCGTCTTCTTCATCTACTGCATATTCGACATGGCCGTCCACAAGGGCGTGAAGGTGAACCTCCCATCCGCGGTGGGGCATGACGAACGCGGCGAGCGGATAATCGTGACGATCCTCCAGGACGACTCGATGCAGCTCAACGGCGTCGCCATGTCCGCCGACGAGGTCGTCGACAGGATCCGTGAATTGTACCGGGTGAAGATGGACTTCCCCGTGCTGATATCCGGCGACCGGCGATCCTCGCTTGGCGTCGGGATAGAGCTGCTTGCAAGGCTGAAGGGCGCCGGCATCGGCAAGGTCAGCTTCCAGGTCAACGGAGAGCCGGCCAACCCCGGCGGATACGGGAAGGAAGGCGCGCGATGAGATTCGCCGCCGCGATCCTCGCCTCCGTGGCAATCCACGCCGCGCTGGCCGCGTTGGCGGTTTTCGGCCTGTCGCTTTCGGACAACGACGACCGCACGAACATAGCGCTGGACATCGGGGCGGTGGAGCTCTCATTCGCCGAGAAGGAGAGGGACGAAATGCCCATCGCGCCGATGCCGCCAGACCCGCCGCCGTCCGTGGCGGAGCCCATGCCGCCGCCGGTTTCGCACCAGCCTCCGCCTCCGCCGCTTCTCGACGACGACGGACTTGTCGCCTTGCCGCCGGAAGTTGCCTTGCGGCCTCTGCCCGAGGCGCCTGAGCCGGAGGTGAAGTTCGAGATCCTGGAGGTGAAGGAACCCCCCGAGAAGAAGGCCGAGACGGAGAAGAAGCCGGAAAACAAGCCCGAGAAGAAGCCTGACGCAGAGAAGAAGCCTGAACCGAAACCCGAGGCTGCCGCCCCGCAAAGCGCGCCGCGGGAGGCGCCGAAGCAGGCGAGGGTGGACGTCCAGCCGAGGTCGAAGAAGAAGATCAAGCCTGTCTATCCCGACGGCGCGAGAAGGCGCGGCGAGGAGGGCGATGTTGTCGTCGAGATCTCCGTGGACGAGAACGGAGACGTTGCCGATGTCAAGGTTGTGACGTCCAGCGGATTCAAGGACCTCGACGAGGCGGCGCGGAAGGCGGCGAAGTCCGCCAAGTTCATACCGGCAAGGCGGGGGTCGCGCCCAGTCGCGTCCGCCGGCCGCCTCACGATCTCCTTCAAGCTCACCAAGTAACGTTCCCCGCCGGGATTACGCATACTGATGAGGTCGGGCGCATCTCTATAATTCACCGCCTCGTCTTCTGTTGATTGGAAACAACTATTTGAAACAACTTCATTTCACGGCGGGCAACAGCCCGCCGGCTTAAGAACGCCGCGCAGTTGCGCGACGAAAAGAAAAAAAGTTGTTTTGGTTGTTTTCAATCTCAAAACGCACGGGTGGAAAATGGAGATGTGCCGATGAGGTCCGGGAGTAAAACTCCCTCTTGCGTTTTGCGAGAAATTCTGGTATAATGCGCATAGTAAAGCCAAAGGAGGAACGCAAATGCATAAGAAAAAAAAAATGAGCAAAAACCGGGGGGGGGGGTAAGTTATCGCTTCCTGAAGACGGAGGTGTCGCGATGAAGCG
>CADCCQ010000027.1 GCA_902799955.1 uncultured bacterium
CAGAACCATGCGGCGGGCGTGTACTGCGGCATCGAGTTCAACGTGTCCGTGCCGGGCTACGGCGACATCCTCGTGCATGGCTACTCCCTCGGCGCGAGCGCGGAGGGCGACGAGAACGGGAAACAGCACACAGTCACGTGGACCGCGCCGTCGGGTCTCAAATCGACTGACTGCACGATCTCCGCTACGCTCTTCACCACGAACGTTCCGAGCGGCAACGACTACATGATCGTCAACCTCTCGTCCGGCGAAGTCTATTACGAAGGGCTGATGACCACGCAGGCGGCGTCCAACGAACGCTACAACGTCGCCGAGTATAAGACCTCCAAGCTTGTCCTGCGCAAGGTGCCGAAGTGGGCGGACCATGGTGACCTTCCCAACGCCGAAGCGCTCACCGCCCTCGGCGGCTACCCGACGGGCGACAACGTGAACTATTCATCGACCAACAGCAGAAAGAACTGGCAGACCACCAAGGACTACTACGTTAGCATGTTCCTGGTGACGCAGAATCAATATACGAATCTTGGACTCTCGAACCCTTCGGAAATGACAGGAACAAAGACAGGCGATGTCGCTGCGCACCGTCCGGTGGATAAACTTTCATGGCAAGACTTGCGTGGCAACATCAATTCACGTGAAACGATCCCTGCCGTTACTTCCAATACCGGTAACTTCTTCCAGCGGCTTAACTTCAAGACGGGGCTTTACTTCGACATGCCGACAGAGGTGATGTTCGAGATCGCGCAGCGCGCGGGCGCGACAACCGCCTATTCTTGGGGTGACTCAAGTGATGATCTGCCTAATTACTGTATCTGCAGCGAGAACAATGGAGGCGGTACGCAAAATGCCAAAAACGCCACTTCGGCGGTGGGGTCGAAACTTCCGAACAACTGGGGATTCTACGACACGGCAGGCAACGTGTGGGAGTGGTGCCGGGACTTAAACAAAAATCTACCGCAGCTCGCAAGCGTCACAGATCCGTTTTCACCGTTGCAGTCAGGCACCAAGAACACCAAGGGCGTCTATAGTGCAAGAGGCTTTAACGCGGCAACCAGTTCGCCGTCCGATGGGTCATTCCGTGCATCATACCGATATTCTTCGACCAACGGCGCGGGCTGGAACAGAAGCTTCCGCGTGTCTCATGTCGTCGAAGATTGATCATGCGGGAGGGCTGACGACATGAAAAACTGGTCTATTATTCTCTCGGCGACGGCGTGTGCGGTGGCGATGCCGGCGTTCGCGGACGGAGAAGATCCGGAAGAGCCCGTGGAGCCTGTGGCGATCCGCGTGACGTCGGATACGGTTACGTTCAAACTGCGCACGGGCGACGGCACGGCTGCCATGTCGTCCGCCGACCTCGCAGCATGGCCCGTCACCTACAGGGCGGGCGAGACGGTCACGCTCACGTCCCCGGCGGGCGCATCGACGACGCCGGTCTCGGGCGCGGTGGCGAACGGCGAGACCGCGCTCGCGGGGGCGTTCAACGCGGACGGCGTGTGGCGGCTCGTGAACTCGAACGGTGGCAACGCGCTCGTGGGCGTCGCGTGGGGGACATACGGCTCTCAGTGGAGCGACGCGAGCGCGGACGCCTCATGCAGGATGCACACCGAGGGCGAAGGCCCCGACCGCAAGCTGAAGAAGAGCGAGACGCCGCTGGTTGCCTATTCGGGTGATGACTGGCACGGCGACCTCTCCAAGGCATCGACGATCACGTTCACGCCGCCGGAGGGTTCGGGGCTTGAGCCGACCACGTGGAACAAGACAGGCAGGAGCGCGGAGGCATTCACGTTCAACGCGAAGGGCGTGTGGACGATTACGCTCACGTTTGCCGACAACACCACGCGCACGGCGCAGATTAACATTCAGACTGCCGGCTTCGTGCTCGTCGTCAAGTAGCCCGCGCGCAACTACATGTTCTACACGGCTAAAAACAAAAGCGGAATCTAAAGTAACGATAGCTTCGGCAACGCGCTGGCAGCGCGTTGTACCAGTGAGGTGGGCGGCTCGTTGAGCCGCCCTTGCCATTTGCCGGCTAACCCAAAACCAAGGCGGCAGGCCGCGGAAAGATTTTTTTTGTCCACCCGCCCATTGACACGAAAAAGGGAATAGTGTAAAATACATACAAATTGGGCAAAAGCATAGAAAGGAGCAGGCATGGAAACAAAGATGATTCGCGCCGCGATGAAACGTCTCGCCGCCGCCATAGAGCCGAAGGTCTTCGAATACGGATTCCTCAAACGATGAAAGTCATATTGTACATTGCGTTTCTGGCCGCTTTGCCGTTATCCACCCTTGCGGACGAGGAGAAGGCGTTTCAATCTCTTTCTGCCTTTTCAAGATTTGACCATCATGAAGAAACTGTCGCAACATACGAAGCCGCGTTCGTGGATGTTGGGCGGGACAAGGAGCGTATGACTCGTGTCCTAATTCGCTTGGCGCAAGAGGCAATCGCGCGTTTCAAAGGGATTGATGACAATTGGTCTTCGCAAGATTCAATCGAATGCAATATTGATCTTTGGTGGAGCGCTGCGAAAAGTTCAATTGGCAGTCTTGGAGAATACGGTACCAAGACAGCGATTCCGTTCCTTGAATCCGTGCTGACAAACGACGTCTGTGGCGCAAGCGACAGGGCGATGGATGCGTATGTCAAACTAGCCTGGGATGATGGGCGCGCCTTTGACTTTATCAGGCAGAACTTTGGCGAGGGGAAGAAACTCCCGCTTGAAACGGGCAGGGTAATCTACTTGACGCTAAAGCACAAGCTTGCGGACAAGGGTTTGCCGGCGGATGCGCGCAAGGGGTACATCGACTATCTGCATAAACGTGCGAAGTGCGAGACGAGCAGCGTGACGGGGTCTGTTCTTGACAGTATTCTCGTCGAACACGTTCCCGGATACCGTGACAGTGAAGAGCGCAAGGCCAACCTGAAGGTCATCAAATGGCCGAATCCCAACATCCCGCACTTCCATTTCAAGCGCAGAAAAGAGCCCCCGGGGCTTTCGTATGCCGAATCCAGAAAGTGGCAGAAGGAAGAGGACAAGCGACTTCGTGAAGAGGCAATGCGGTACGAAGAAGCTGTGAAGAAGTACAAATGACATGAATTGTTGTTGGGCGACAAAAAAGGAGGAAGAGATGTGAAGGTGACACAGGCACTTGTTTTTTCCGCCCTTGCGCTTGGCGCGTATGCGGGCGATTTCCGCGTCGCCGCCGAGGGCGGGCGCGCGGAGATTCAGCAGGCGATTGACGCCGCCGCGGCAGCTGGCGGCGGGCGCGTCGTCGTCGCGCCCGGCGTGCATCCAATCGGCACGCTGCGCCTCAAGAGCCACGTGGAGCTGCACCTGGAGAAAGGGGCGGTTCTGCTTGGGGGCACAAAGAGGGATGACTACGACGGAATCGACTTCGATGCCGGACGGCGACCTCGTCACGCCACGCGGGGAGCGGAAGCCTTTTATCCGATCCAAAAGCAAGTCATGGGAAACGCTGAATCAGTCACCGTCGAAGTGAGATCCCGTGTGAGGCAAGCTTGAACCATATCTTGCTGGAAAAATGAGACGGCAACTGGCAATTTTTACGGCAGCGGCTTCGCTCGCGGCGTCAGCCGCGACCTCGCCTGCCGAGTTGGTCGATTCGCGCCTTGGCACGGCGCGGGCCTTCGGGAGCAACGTGCTGGGCCCGTGCGTGCCGTACGGCTCCGCCCATCCGTCCCCCGACTCGCTCTGGCCCACGCCGCACCAGCGGGCGAAGGGATCGCATCACGGCTTCGGCGCGCCGACGAGCGGGTGGTGGCCTGGCGACAAGGTTGTGGGGTTCTCGCAGCTCCACGCGCAGGGGACGGGTGGGACGCCAAGCTACGGGATCTTCCGTTATGTTTGCGATCCGCAGGACATGGAGATACTCGAGGCGCATCCGTATCTCCTGAAAGTCAGGCTGAAGCCGTCGGGGCTGCTCGTCGACGTCTCCGCCACGCCCCACGGCGCGGTCTATCGCGTCCGCGGCGAAGACGGCGCGCCGCGCGCGCTTCCGCTCGACCGCCGCTGCAAGCTGGCGAAGGCGGACTGCGTGAATGCCGCCGGTGAGTTCACCGGCAACTGGAACCCCGCGCCATACAGGTGCTTCGCCCATTCGGAGGTTGACGATGCGACCGGCATCCACCGCATCGCCGTGTCGTTCAAGTCCGACGAGCAGGCAAAGGCATACTTTGCCGCGGAACTCGCCGGCCGCACGCCCGACGACGTGGCGAAAGATTCGAAGCGCCTCTGGGACGAAACGCTCTCCTGCATTTCCATCGAAGGCGTCGACGACGCCGAGCGCGCGCACTTCTACTCGATCCTCGCGCAGACGTTCATCCAGCCGCGCGACCGCACGGCGGACGGAATCGGCTGGGATGACCACTACACGCTCTGGGACACCTGGCGCACCCACTTCCCGCTCAAGGCGATCATCGACCCGCAGACGTTCGCCGGGAACGTCAACTCCTTCGCCGAGCGCTTCGCGCGCACCGGCAGATGCGACGCCTGCTACACGTCGGGCAAGGAGTACAAGGTGGGACAGGGCGGCGACGAGGCGGACTGCGTGATCGCCGAGGCTTGGGCGAAGAAAATCCCCGGCATCGACTGGGCGCGCGTGGCGCCGCTCCTCCGAAGCCGCTGGACGGGACGCACAAAAGGCTATCGCGAGAGAGGCTATGTGCCGAGCGGCGAGCGCGAGGATTACTGCGGACGCATGAAGTCGGGATCCGCCACGATGAACTTCGCGTATCAGGACTGGTGCTGCGCGCAGGTGCTGCGCGGACTGGGCGACGTGGAGATGGCGGAGAAATTCCTTGCGCGTTCGGGGAACTGGACGAACGTATGGGACGCCACCGCCTTCGACGCGCCGAGTGGCGTGCGCGGCTTTGCGCGGGCGCGCGGCAAGAACGGACGCTTCGCGAAGACCGATCCCCGCCGCGGATTCAACACCGACTTCTACGAGGCGAACTGCTGGGAGTATTCGTTTTTCGTCCCGCACGACATGGACGGCCTGATCCGCCGCTGCGGCGGCAGGGACGCGTTCGAGCGCCGCGTCGCGTATGCGCTGGAGAACAACCTCGTCGCCTTCGACAACGAGCCGTCGTTCATGATTCCGTGGCTTTTCGCGTACACGGGACGCGGCGACCTCGCGACGAAGTGGGCCCCGCGTGTCGCGACGCTCTTCAAGGGGCTGGACCTTCCGGGCGACAACGACTCCGGCGCGATGTGCGCGCTCTACGTGTTCATCCAGCTCGGATTCTTCCCCGTCGCCGGACAGGACCTCTACCTGATGCACGGAAGCACGTATCCGAAGATCGTCATCCGACCGCTTGGCGGCGGCAAGACGTTCACGATACGTTCGGTGAACTATGCCAAGGGCCGGCGCGTGAAGTCCGTGGCGCTCAACGGCAAGCCCCACGATCCGCTCTTCCTGCGCCATGCGGAAATCGCCGCCGGCGGCGAGCTCGTGTTCACGTACGAGTAGAAGTGGGCTCTATGACGTCACTCTGTTTGTCGCGATAACTATCGGATGGTGAAGGGCATCGTGCTGCGTGTGTGGGAGCAGGCTGGCAAGGGTGGCGAGATTACGGTCACGCTGCCGCAGGGCATGAAGGCAACCGTTGCGCAGCCGGTGAACCTGCGCGGTGAAGGCGAAGGGTGTCCGATTCCCGTCAAGGACGGTAAGTTCAGCTTCGAACTCAACGCCTGGGCGCCAAGAAGCTTCACGCTCGACGGCTAGTCCGTCAGGATGGCATTGACAAAAAACGGCGATTCGTGATACTATATCATTGCCTCAAGGGCAATGGAGAACAAATAGAAAGGGAATCGCATGATAAAGACGGTGTTTGCATGTGTGCTCGCCGCGGGGCTGACTGGATACGGACTACAGATGCCGCTGCCGGAGCCGAAGAACGTACCCGACCTGCTGACGACGTCCGCGGGCGAGAAGGTCACAACCGTCGACCAGTGGGAGAAGGTGCGCGCGCCAGAGCTGCTTGCGCTCTTTGAGCGCGAGGAGTACGGCCGCCGCCCGGCGGCCGCGAACGATCGCGGCCGCGTGTCATTCGACGTATACGACGTCAGCGAGGCGCTTGGCGGCAAGGCGGTGCGCAAGCTTGTGCGCGTGACGTACAAGGGGCCGAACGGAACCTTTTCCTTCCCGTTCACGGCGTACATCCCGAAGACGGCTGCGTTGGAGTGTCCCGTGCCGGCGTTCGTCCTTGCGGCCAACATCAAGCGCGGCACTCTCGACGAGAAGCAGGGCCTTTCGTCGGTGTTTTGGCCGGTCGAGGAAATCGTCGCGCGCGGCTACGCGACCGCGGCGTTCCGGTTCGACGTCGTGGCGGCGGACAAGAAGGGCGCGGGTTTCTCGCAGGGAGTCTTCCCGGCCGTGCAGCCGGAAAGCGCGCGCGACGATGAATCGTGGGGGACGCTCTCCGCCTGGGCCTGGGGCAATTCGCGCATCCTCGACTGGATGGAGACCGAACCGCTCATTGACGCGAAGCATGTGGGCGTGGTGGGGCACTCGCGCGGCGGCAAGACCGCGATCCTGACGGCTGTTCTCGACCGGCGCTTCGCGATGGCATGTTCCAACAACTCCGGATGCAGCGGCGCGAAGCTCAACCACATCGACCTTCCGAAGTCCGAGAGCATCAAGCTGATACTCAAGAACTTCCCGTACTGGTTCTGCAGGAACTACCGAAAGCACGCGGGGAAGGAGATGACGATGGACTTCGACCAGCACGAGCTCCTCGCGCTCATCGCGCCGCGCCTTCTCTGCGTGGCGTCCGCGACTGAGGACTACTGGGCCGGGCCGCGCGGCGAGTGGTGGGCGGCGAAGCTGGCCTCGCCCGCGTGGGAGCTGTACGGGAAGAAGGGGCTTGTGGCGGATGCGTACCCCGCGCCGGAGAAGCCGCAGCAGGAAGGGTGTATCTCGTACCATCTCCGCAAGGGGCCGCACTTCCTCGCGCCCTACGACTGGCACCGGTACATGGACTTCGCCGACCGCCACGGCTGGCGCGGCTGCCGGCGGACGCTCTGGCAGATCGGCGTGAAGGACGGCACGGGCAACGAGTTCGCGCTTGCACCGCGTGGATACAACGATTTCCTGCAGCACGACTTCGGCTGGGACTCCTTCCTCGTCGACGCACGCGAAGTGCTGAAGGGCGGCACGCTGGAACTCTGGATGAGCCCCGAGCCAAACAGGGAGTGGGGCCTGTAGGGCGCCATGTCCCTTCCTTCCCTTTCCCAATTTTTTATGCGATTTTGGTTTATTTTTCCGCGTAATTATGGTATAATATATGGAAATGCTGTGACAATGGAAGACAGCGCAACGAAAAAGGGAACACGACGCCGGGATGGCGGCCAAGCACAATGAACCTGCTTAGAAAACTATTCGGAACGAAAAACGACCGAGAGCTCAAGAAGCTCTGGCCGGTCGTGCACAAGATCAACCGCCTCGAGGAGGAGCTCCAGGCGAGGAACCTCGCTGACGAGGACTACCCCAGGATGACTGCGGAGCTGAAGGAGCGCGTGGCGAAGGGAGAGTCGCTGGACGCGATCCTGCCCGAGGCGTACGCGCTCGTGAAGAACGCGTGCCGACACCTGGTGGGCACCACCGCGGAGGTGTGCGGACACACGCTGACGTGGAACATGATCCCGTTCGACGTGCAGCTCATCGGCGGCATCGTCCTGCACAGGGGCGCGATCGCCGAGATGCAGACGGGCGAGGGCAAGACGCTCGTCGCGACGCTGCCGCTCTACCTGAACGCGCTCGCCGGCAAGAACGTCCAGCTCGTCACCGTCAACGACTACCTCGCCAAGCGCGACGCCTCGTGGATGGGCCACCTCTACAAGTTCCTCGGCCTGACCGTCGGCTGCATCCAGAACACGATGGACTCCGACCAGCGCCGCGAGCAGTACTCCTGCGACATCACCTACGGCACCAACTCCGAGTTCGGCTTCGACTACCTGCGCGACAACGGAATGGCGCAGCGCCCCGAGCAGGTCGTGCAGAGCGGGCACAACTTCGCGATCGTCGACGAGGTCGACTCGATCCTCATCGACGAGGCGAGGACGCCTCTCATCATCTCCGGCCCGGCGACGGTCTCGACCAGCCACGTCTACCAGCAGATCCGCCCGATGGTCGACTCCATCGTGCGCGTGCAGACGGCGCAGTGCAACGAGCTAGTGCAGGAGGCGAAGAAGGCGTGGGAGGAGAAGGACGTGGACACGGTGCGCAACCGCATCTACCAGGTCTACCACTCGATGCCGCGCCACAAGCAGCTGATGCACCTGCTGGAGAACCCCGAGATCAGGAAGATCCACGAGGACGCCGAGCTGCAGATGCTCTCCGAGATGCGCAAGGAGCTGGCGAGGTCCCTGAAGGACGCGCTCTTCTTCACGATCGACGAGCGCACGAGGGAGGTGTCGCTCACCGACAAGGGGTGCGAGAAGATATGCCCGCAGGACCCGAAGCTCTTCGTCCTCCCCGACATAGCGGGCGAGCTGAGCGCGATAGACGGCGACAAGTCGCTCTCCGAGGGCGAGAGGATGGACCGCCGCCGCGCCGCGCAGGCGGCGTTCATGGAGAAGTCGGACAGGGTCCACGTCGTGAACCAGCTGCTCCGCGCGTACTGCCTCTACGAGAAGGACGTCGACTACGTCGTGCAGGACAACCACGTGTACATCGTCGACGAGTTCACCGGGCGCGTCCTGCCCGGGCGCCGCTGGTCCGACGGCCTCCACCAGGCCGTCGAGGCCAAGGAGGGCGTCGAGATCGAGAAGGAGTCGCAGACGCTCGCGACGATCACGATCCAGAACTACTTCCGCCTCTACAAGAAGCTCTCCGGCATGACCGGCACGGCCGAGACGGAGGCGCGCGAGTTCAAGGACATCTACAAGCTCGACGTCGTCTCCATCCCGACGAACAAGCCGGTGAACCGCACGGACGGCAACGACCAGATATACCGCACGCAGCGCGAGAAGTTCAAGGCGATCGTCGCCGACGTTGCGCGGCGCCACGAGCTCGGCCAGCCGATCCTCCTCGGCACCGTCGCGGTCGAGACGTCCGAGGTCCTCTCCAGGATGCTCAAGATGGCGAAGATCCCGCACGAGGTGCTGAACGCGAAGAACCACGCGCGCGAGGCCGAGATCGTCGCGCTCGCCGGGCAGAGGGGCGCGGTCACGATCGCGACGAACATGGCGGGCCGCGGCACCGACATCAAGCTGGGCGAGGGCGTCGTCGAGCTCGGCGGCCTGCACGTCCTCGGCTCCGAGCGCCACGAGTCGCGGCGAATCGACCGCCAGCTGCGCGGCCGCTGCTCGCGCCAGGGCGACCCCGGCAGCTCGCAGTTCTTCATCTCCCTCGAAGACCACCTCATGCGCCTCTTCGGCTCGCAGCGAATCGCGGGCCTCATGCAGAGGCTGGGCCTCAAGGAGGGCGAGGTGATGGAGCACCGCTGGCTCAACCGCTCGGTCGAGACCGCCCAGCGGCGCGTCGAGCAGCAGCACTACGCGATCCGCAAGCGCACGCTCGAGTACGACGACGTGATGAACAAGCAGCGCGCCGTCGTGTACGAGATCCGCAGCAGGGTCCTCAACGGCAGCCGCGAGGACGTCCACGGCCTCGTCCTCGACGTCATCAACGACCTGGTGCGCACGCAGTGCGAGCGCTGCCTCTCCGGCGAGAGCGAGAAGGACTGCGACGTCGCGGGTTTCCTCGCGTGGCTCTCCGTCACGTTCCCGGTGTCCGTCCACGAGGCCGACCTCAAGCCGCTCCTCGGCAAGACGGAGGAGGCGGGCGACCTGGTGTTCGGCAAGGTCGAGGCGGCGTACGAGGAGAAGTGCGCCGGCGAGGACCAGGACACGCTCCCGCTGATGGAGCGCGGCGTGTTCCTGAACGTGATCGACCGCGAGTGGCAAGACTACCTGCGCGCGATGGACGACCTCCGCCACGGAGTGAACCTCCGCGCGTACGGCCAGCGCGACCCGCTCATCGAGTACAAGAAGGAGGCCTTCGAGATGTTCGAGCAGCTCATGAACTCGATCAAGACGAAGGTCGTCGCGAGCGAGTTCAGGAGCACCACGGCGGCCAACCTCCGCAGGATGTTCGCCGCGATCGAGGCGGCGAAGGCGCGCTCCACGACGAACGAGGGCGAGATATCCGTGGACGGCGACCCGAACGCCGAGAGGCGTCCGCAGCCCGCCCCGGAGAAGCCCGTGAACGCCGCCGAGAACAGGAAGGCGGTGGCGGACGTCTTCGCGTCGATGATGTCCGGCGGCGGCGGGGCCATCCCCGTGTCCGCGGCCCCGGCGCCGGCGATGCCGGCGCCGCGCCGCGACGCGGTCGGCAGGAACGACCCGTGTCCGTGCGGGTCGGGGAAGAAGTACAAGAAGTGCTGCGGGAGGAACATCGCATGACTACGGCCATAATTGTCGCCGCCGGGAAGTCCCAGCGGATGGGGGCGGGGACGGACAAGGCGTTCCTGAGCCTGGTGAACAAGCCCGTTGTGGCGTGGTCGCTGCTCGCGTTCGAGCGCTGCGCCGACATCGACGCCATCGTCCTGGTCGTCCGCAAGGACCAGCTCGTCGCGTCGAAGGCGGTCGCGAGGATGTTCGGCATCTCCAAGCTGCGCGCCATCGTGCCTGGGGGCGCGAGGAGGCAGGACTCCGTCAGGGCCGGCCTCGCCGCGTGCGACCCCAACACGCGCTACGTCGTCGTGCACGACGGCGCCAGGCCGTGCGTCACGTCCGCGCTGATCTCCGATGTCGTCAAGGCCGTGTCCCGCGCGCCCGCCGTCGCGGTCGGGCGCAGGATAACGGACACGGTGAAGCGCGTCGAGAAGGGCGCCGCGGTCGCCGCCACGGAGGACCGCGAGAAGCTCTGGGTCGTGCAGACCCCGCAGGCCTTCCTGCTCAAGACGATCCGGGCCGCCTACGAGGCGCTCGGCAAGAGGGACGTCACCGACGACTGCCAGGCGGTGGAGCTGGCCGGCGAGCCGGTGAAGATACTCGAGTCCCGCGCGCCCAACTTCAAGATAACGACAGTAGAGGACCTTCAGCTGGCAGGAGCACTGCTCAAGTGAGATGGGAAGAAGAATTGCGATATTCGGCGACGTGCACGCCAACCTGGACGCCCTAGAGGTCGTCCTCGCCGACTGCCGCGAGCAGGGCGTGGACTCGTACCTCTGCACCGGCGACGTCGTGGGCTACAACGCGTGCCCCCACGAGTGCCTCGAGATCGTGAGGTCCCTGGGGTGCCCGGTGGTGAAGGGCAACCACGACCACTACGTGGCGTCCACGGCCGACCTCTCGGACTTCAACCCCCACGCGGCGGCCGTCGTCGAGTGGACCCGCAGCATGCTCGACGACGAGGAGCTGCAGTACCTCAACGACCTCCCGTTCACCGAGACGAAGATGGGCATCTCTCTCGTCCACTCCACGATGGACCGCCCGGAGAACTTCGGCTACGTCTTCGACAACCAGCAGGCCGAGGCGAACTTCATCAACCAGCGCATCCCCATCTGCTTCCACGGGCACACGCACTGCCCCATGATCTACGAGAAGCAGATGACGGGCGTGTTCCGCATCGACCCGCAGGACTTCGTCCTGAGGCCGGGCCGCAAGTACTTCATAAACGTGGGCTCGGTGGGCCAGCCGCGCGACGGCGACCCGAGGGCGACGTACGTCATATACGACGCGGCGCAGAGGCTCGTCAGCTACAGGCGCCTCGAGTACGACGTGGCCGCCGCGCAGGCGCGCATCCGCGCGGCGGGGCTCCCCGAGAGGCTGGCCGAGCGCCTGGCGTGCGGACAGTAGCGACCGAGACTTAGGAAATCCAAGAGGTTCAGAGATGGCAGATTCAACAGCAGAGGGCAACTACAACGCCGAGAACATACAGGTCCTCGAGGGCATGGAGGCCGTCAGGAAGCGCCCGGCCATGTACATAGGCGACACCGGCGAGCGCGGCTACCACCACCTCGTCTACGAGGTCGTGGACAACTCCATCGACGAGGCCCTGGCCGGATACTGCTCGATGATCGACGTGGTCATCAATCCCGACGGCTCGCTCACCGTGCAGGACGACGGGCGCGGCATCCCCGTCGACATGCACCCCACCCAGCACAAGCCCGCCATCGAGGTCGTGCTCACGATCCTCCACGCCGGCGGCAAGTTCGACGGGTCCAACTACAAGGTCTCGGGCGGCCTCCACGGCGTCGGCGTGAGCTGCGTGAACGCGCTCTCCGACTGGATGAGGGTCGAGGTCCGCCGCGGCGGGAAGATCCACCACATCGAGTTCTCGCGCGGGCACGTGACGAAGCCCCTCGAGGTCGTCGGCGAATGCGGCGAGGAGACCGGCACGAAGGTCACGTTCTTCCCCGACCACACGATCTTCAGCTGCCACGCCTTCAAGTGGGAGATCCTCTGCGCGAGGCTCCGCGAGCTCGCGTTCCTCAACAAGGGCGTCACGATCCACTTCCGCGACGACGAGGGAGAGGCGCACCACGAGGAGACGTTCCACTACGACGGCGGCATCGACGAGTTCGTCGGCTACCTCAACCAGAACAAGAAGGCCATCTCCCCCGTCATCCACTTCGAGGGCGAGAAGCCTGGCCTGACCGGCATGGTCCAGGCCGAGGTGTCGATGCAGTACACCGAGAGCTACTCCACGCTCGAGCAGACCTACTGCAACAACATCCACACCATCGAGGGCGGCACCCACCTCTCCGGCTTCCGCCGCGCGCTCACCGCGACCATCAAGAAGTACGGGCTCGACAACAAGCTCCTCAAGGAGAAGGAGTTCGACTCGCTCACCGGCGACGACATGCGCGAGGGCCTGACGGTCGTCGTCTCGGTGAAGGTGCCGCAGCCGCAGTTCGAGGGCCAGACCAAGACCAAGCTGGGCAACGGCGAGGTCGACGGCATCGTCGCGGGCATCGTCTCCGACAAGCTGATGACGTTCTTCGAGGAGAACCCGGCGGCCGCCAAGGTGGTCATCGAGAAGACCCGCCTCGCCGCCGCCGCGCGCGAGGCCGCGCGCGCCGCGCGCGAGTCCACGCGCCGCAAGGGCGTGATGGACGGACTCTCGCTCCCCGGCAAGCTGAAGGACTGCTCCGAGCGCGACCCCTCCAAGACCGAGCTCTACCTCGTCGAGGGCGACTCCGCCGGAGGCTCCGCCTCCCAGGGGCGCGACCGCGCCACCCAGGCCATACTCCCGCTCAGGGGCAAGATCCTCAACGTCGAGAAGGCCCGCATCGACAGGATGCTCGCCAACAACGAGATAAGGACGCTCATCACCGCCATCGGCTGCGGCTTCGGCGAGGAGTGGGACATCTCCAAGGCGCGCTACCACAAGATCGTCATCATGACCGATGCCGACGTCGACGGCGCGCACATCAGGACGCTCCTTCTGACGTTCTTCTACCGCAAGATGCCAGAGCTGATCGACAGGGGGTACGTCTACCTCGCCCAGCCGCCGCTGTACAAGGTGGAGCGAAAGAAGAAGGTCGAATACGTCCTCACGGACGGCGACCTCACGCAGAAGCTCCTCACCCTCGGCCTCGACGACTTCGAGGTGAAGGGCAAGGACGGCGCGGCACTCGACCCCGAGCGCGCGAAGGCCCTCCTCACGCTCCTCGCGGAGATCGAGGCGACGGCTAAGATGGTCGAGGAGCGCGGCTTCAGCCCCGCGGCGCTCGTCGCAGACGAGTCCGCACAGGGCTCCGGAGCGTCGATGCTGAAGAAGCAGTTCTCGTCGCTCTCCGCGTTCGGGTACGGCCCGTCCGACTGGTTCGGCGGCCCGCTCCCGAAGCTGCTGGACGACGTCCGCGCCCACGGCAAGACGGGCCTTTCCATCTACCGCTTCAAGGGCCTCGGCGAAATGGACGACGACGAGCTCTACGACACCACGATGAACCCCGCGAAGCGCCACATGCTGAGGGTGAAGCTCTCGGACGCCGTCGCGGCGGACCAGATGTTCACGCTGCTGATGGGCGACGAGGTTGAGCCCCGCCGCAAGTTCATCGAGGACAACGCGCTAAACGTCCGCAACCTCGACTTCTAGACGGCATGCCCATCACGAAAACAACGCAACCAGGTGAAAAGATGAAATTCTTCGAAGAGCTGAAGGCCAGGGGCCTCGTCGAGGCGGTGACGGACCCGGAGATCGAGAAGGCGGTCGAGAGCCCCATGACCGTGTACTGCGGATTCGACCCGTCAGCCCGGAGCCTCCAGGCCGGCAACCTCGTCTCCATAATGGTCCTGAAGCGGTTCCAGCAGGCTGGGCACCGCGTGATCGCCCTCGTCGGCGGCGCGACGGGCCTCATCGGCGACCCCAGCGGGAAGTCCGCCGAGCGCAACATGCTCACGGTCGAGCAGGTCGAGGAGAACAAGAGGGGCATCAGGGAGAACCTCTCTCGCATCCTCGACTTCGACGGGCCCAACGCCGCGGTCATGGTCGACAACTACGACTGGTACAAGGGCACGAGCGCGATAGAGTTCCTGCGCGACATAGCGATCAACTTCCGCGTACCGCAGATGCTCGCGAAGGAGTCCGTCAAGAAGCGCCTCGAGGCGAGCGAGGGCGCGCTTACGTTCACGGAGTTCTCCTACCAGATCCTGCAGGGCAACGACTTCCTCCACCTCTACGACAACTTCGGCTGCACGATGGAGGTCGGCGGCGCGGACCAGTGGGGCAACATCACGGCCGGGACCGACCTCGTGCGCAAGATGCGCGGCAAGTCCGCCTTCGGGCTCACGTTCCCGCTCCTCCTCGATTCGTCCGGCAGGAAGTTCGGCAAGTCCGAGGGCAACGCGCTCTTCATGGACGCATCGTTGACGAGCGTCTACGACTGGTACCAGTACTTCCTCAGGTCCGCCGACGCAGA
This sequence comes from uncultured bacterium, assembly GCA_902799955.1. Classification (GTDB taxonomy): domain Bacteria; phylum Verrucomicrobiota; class Kiritimatiellia; order RFP12; family UBA1067; genus UBA1067. The sequence continues at coordinate 14,897 of CADCCQ010000027.1, forward strand.
CGTAATCCGCTACCTGAAGGTCTTCTCCCTGCGTCCGCTCGACGAGATCGCGGCGCTCGAGGAGGCGACCAGGGCGCATCCCGAGGAGCGCGCCGCGCAGAAGGCGCTCGCCGAGGAGCTGACGCGGCTCGTCCACGGCGAGGCGGGCCTCGCGACCGCGCAGGGCGCGACGAAGACGCTCTTCGGCGGCGACGTCGCCGGGAAGTCCGCGGCCGAGCTCGAGGAGATATTCAGGGACGTCAAGAGCGCCGAGGTCTCGGCGGCCGAGGTCGTCGGCAGGCCGGTCTACGCCGTCGCCGCCGCGGCCGGCATGTTCAAGTCGAACGGCGAGGCGCGCCGGATGGCCGCCCAGGGCGGGCTCTACGTCAACGGCGAGAAGGCCGACGACAAGCGCGTGTTCGCCGACTCCGACCTCATCGACGGGCGCATCGCCGTCCTCCGCCAGGGCCGCAAGGCGAACTTCCTCCTGAAGGCGTCGCGGGGATAGCCCCGCGGGCGCTGACACCAACCAACCGCACACGAAGTCGTGAAGGCAATCGAGAGATACGTTTTCAGTTCGCTCCTGTCGAGCTTCCTGCTCGCGTTCCTCGTGCTCAGCTTCGTGCTGACGATCGGGCTGCTCGTCCAGATCGTCGGCTACATCATCGACGGCATATTCCCGGCCCTCGTCGGGCGCTTCGCGGCGGTCAGCTTCCCGGAGACGCTCCAGTGGACGATCCCGCTCGCGCTGCTCGTCTCGAGCGTCCTCGTGTTCTCCCGCCTATCCGCCGACGGCGAGATCGCCGCGATGCGCGCCTGCGGCATCAACCTGCTCTCCGTCATGAAGTGGCCCGTCCTCTTCGCCCTCGCCTGCTCCGCCGTCGGCGCGTGGATCAACAACGAGATCGTCCCGAGGGGTCACGAGGTCAGGCGTACCCTCGCCTCCAGGCTCTCGGTCGGCGACGCCGTGGACCTGATCGAGCCGGGGCGCAAGGTGACGGACTTCCCCAACATCACGCTCTACGTCGCGCGCAAGGAGGGCCGCTGGCTCTACGACGTCACCGCGACCGACACCTCCGAGACGAACGTCGTCAGGACCATCCACGCCGAGAAGGCGCGCGCCGTCGGCACGGGGCGCGACATGGCGCTCGACCTCTACAACGTCACGGTCGACCCCGTGTACAAGGACAAGGGCGGAGTGGCCAGCGGACGCTACGTACACTATCCGCTCAAGACCAAGGAGTCCCAGTACACCAAGAAGGGCAAGGACCTCAGGTTCTTCGAGCTGCTCGCCAAGATCCGCGAGGAGTCGGCGGACATAAAGAGCGGCGCGGACAGCCGCAAGGCGGCGAAGAAGGGGCTGTCGAAGTACAAGGTCGAGCTGTCCAAGCGCTTCGTGTTCGCCATGGCGTCCGTCTGCTTCGTCCTCGTCGGCATACCGCTTGGAATCCGCGCGCAGCGCCGCGAGTCCACGATAGGCATGGCGATCTCCCTCGCCATCGCGATCGGCTACTACCTCTTCACGATGCTGATGATAAGCATGCAGAAGGCGTACCAGCTCCATCCGGAGTTCCTTATATGGGCCCCGGTGGCGGCGTGCCTGATGCTGTCGGTCTGGTTCGTGAGGCGGAATCTCTAGAACAGAATGGCGGCCCGCCGGCGGGCCGCCGCATGGAAAGGAAGAACGTCATGGCAAAGATCCATCAAACGGCAATCGTCGAGGACGGCGCGAGGCTGGGCGCGGACGTCGAGGTCGGCCCGTATGCGCACGTCGGCGCGGACGTCGTGATCGGCGACGGCGTGAAGATCGCCCAGGGCGCGATCATCGACGGGCACACGACCATCGGCGAATCATGCCAGATATTCCCATACGCGCTGATCGGGATGAAGACGCAGGACCTCAAGTACAAGGAGGGCTCCGTCAGCTACGTCGAGATCGGCCCGCGCACCGTGATCCGCGAGTTCGCGACCGTCCACCTCGGCACCGCCGACGGCGAGAGGACCGTCATCGGCGCGGACTGCCTCTTCATGGCGTACTGCCACGCCGCGCACGGCTGCATCCTCGGCGACCACGTCATCTGCTCCAACTCCGTCCAGCTCGCGGGCGACGTCCACATCCAGGACTACGCCATCATCGGCGGCTGCGCGGCGTCCCACCAGTTCTGCACCGTCGGGGCCCACTCGATGGTCGGCGGGATGAGCAAGATACGCCAGGACTTCCCGCCGTACATGCTCGGCGACATGGTGGAGGGCTCCCTGAAGGTCATCGGCCCCAACGTCGTCGGCCTCACTAGGCGCGGGTTCTCGCGCGAGGTCATCCACGCCCTCAAGGAGGCCCACCGGTTCATCTACCGCGACGGACTCAACCGCACGCAGGCCCTCGACCGCGTCGAGAACGACGTCGAGCAGTTCGACGAGATAAAGCGGCTCGTCGCGTTCTACAGGAACTCGCAGCGCGGCGTCGCCTGACGAAGGGAGGCGGGACATGGCGCGTAAGATCGACCACGAGGAGCGCAAGAACAGGATCGTCTCGGAGAGCCTGAGGCTCTTCGGGCAGCTGGGCTACGACGCCGTGAACTTCGGCATGATCGCCGACGCCTGCAAGATCTCCCGGACGCTGCTCTACGCGTATTTCAAGGACAAGCGCGCCATCTTCAACGAGGCCATCGACAAGGCCACGTCGCGTATCGAGGCCAAGTACTCTGAAATCGTCCATTCGCGCCATTCTGCGGACGCCAAGCTCCGCCAGATCTGCATAACCGTGCTCTCCATCCTCTTCGACTACCGCGACTTCGTCTGCGTCATCTCCGACTACCTCGGCCGGCTCAGACGGCTTGGCGAGACGCCCATCACGTACATAAAACGCCACACGATCGGCCTGAAGCGCATCATGCACTCGCTGATAATAGAGGCGAAGAGGCGCGGCGAGTACGATCCATCCATAAACCCTACCAGGGCGATCGCGCTTCTCTATTCGCAGTTCGAGGCGACGGCCGTGCGCATCACCACGACCGGCGGCGCGGACCTCTCGGAGGCCGTCGACCGCACGAACGCGATCCTCGCCGTGATGCGAGCCCCGGACGCCCCGGCGCGACTCTTCAACTGACGGTTCCGCAGGGACAGTCCCCACAGCCCCCGGGGGAACTTCTGCGGGGAGTGTCCCCACAAAAGTGCCCGCAGCCCCCAGGGGAACTTCTGCGGGGAGTGTCCCCACAAAAGTGTAATTGAGGCAAGGCATGAAACTTATGAAAAACAGCGATACAAGCACGGAAAGAATCGTATTTCTCGACTATCTCAGGTTCATCGCCTGCTTCATGGTCATGACGATACACGCCTGCGAGCCGTTCTACCTTGGCGGGACGGAGCCCAACGTGACAAGCATCGCGAGCGTCTGGGACATGCTCTGGATCACCATCACCGAATGCGTATGCCGAGTGTGCGTGCCGCTGTTTGTGATAGCGTCGTCCTACCTGCTCTTCCCGGTGAACAGGCCGACGGGGGAGTTCTTCAGGAGGAGGCTTGCGAGAGTCGCGGTTCCGTTCCTGGTCTGGTCCGCGCTTTACGTCGCCTTTTCGCGCCATGGCCTGGGCGCGTGGGGCCGGATGCTCTTCAACTTCCCGGACGAGGGCGGGCATCTCTGGTTCGTGCCCATGCTCCTCGGGCTCTACATCCTGATGCCGCTGCTTTCGCCGTGGGCCGAGAGGGTCGGCGAGAGGGAGCTTCGCGGATGGATCGTCCTGTGGCTCGCGACTACGCTTTTCCCGTTCCTCAGGCAGATATGGGGTGTCCTCTTCGGAGATCCGTCGTTCGGCGCGGTGCCGTATCTCTACGGCGAGTGCCCGTGGAACGGCTTCGGGGCGTTCCACTACGTCAGCGGATTCATAGGCTACATGCTGATCGGCCTCTGGTTCCGCAAGTTCGCGCCGCGCCTTGACCGGGGCGGGACGCTGAAGGTCGCCATCCCGCTGTGGATCGCTGGCGTCGCGATAATAGGAGTTCCGTTCTTCCTCCGCGTCAGGCAGTTCCCGTTTGCCGCGCCGTACTCGTTCGCCGTCGTGATGGAGACGAGCATAGAGTACTGCTCGCTCGGCGTCGCGCTGGCCACGGTCGCGGCGTTCATGGTCCTTCGCAGGCTCGAGTTCGGCGGATGGCTGTACAAGTGGGTCGTCGGGCCGGTGGCGAAGGCGTCTTTCGGGATGTACCTCATGCACATGTTCATCCTGAACGAGGTGTTCGCCGCGTTGAGCCCCCGCCTCCCGACGCCGCTGACGATCGTCCTGACAGCGGTCGCGACGTTTTCGCTCTCCGCGGTCGCCGCGCTCGTCCTTCGCCGCGTTCCGTTCGTCGGCAGGTGGCTCTGCGGCTGACTCAGATCTTCCAGCCGTAGAGGATGCGGCATACCTCGGAGACGAGGATCGCCAGCACCAGAAGCGGCGCGATGAACTTGACCATCACCGCGTAGAACGTCTTGAACCAGACTGAGCTGCCGTCGCGGCGGCACTCCGCAAGTATGCGCTTCGGGCGCAGGACCCATCCCGCGAAGACGCAGATGAGCGCGGCGACGATCGGCGTGAGGACGTTCATCGAGTTGTCGAAGAAGTCGAGCGCCGGGAGGCCGCACGGCTTGAAGCCCGACCAGCGCCCGTATCCAAACGCGGAGAGCGAGCCGAGCGCGACGGACCACGCGCATACCGCCGCGACCGACGCGTTCCTCCTGACGTGGAGGAAGTCGCATACCGCCGCCACGCACGCCTCGGTCATCGAGATCGCGCTCGTGAGCGCGGCGAACAGCACGAGCGTGAAGAACGCAAGCCCGATCCACGCGCCCGTCGCGCCGAACTCAGCGAACACCTTCGGGAGCGTGACGAACATGAGGCCCGGCCCGGCGTCGACGGCGGCGCGGCCCGCGCCCGACTTCGCGGCGAACATCATCACGAACGGTATGATCATGAAGCCGGAGAGCACCGCGACGAAGGTGTCCGCCGCCACTATCCTCACCGCCGCCTTTGGCACGGAGTCCCTCCTGCGCATGTAGCTGCCGTACGTTATCATTATCCCCATCGCGAGCGAGAGCGAGTAGAACATCTGCCCCATCGCGCCGAGCACCACCTTGCCGATGTTGTCGCACGACGAGAAGTCCGGCACCAGGTAGAACTTGATGCCCTCGCCCGCGCCGGGGAGGCAGGCGACGTACACCGCGAGTCCGACGGCCATCAGGAGCAGCAGCGGCATCATCACGATGTTCGACTTCTCGATCCCGTTCTTGACGCCCATCACGATCACGGCGCACGTCACGACGGTGAACACGACCATGCAGACGAACGGGTCCCACGGCGCGGTCACGAACGAGTTGAAGAACGTCTGCGGGTTTTCTATGGACGAGCCGCCGCCCGCGGCGAGCTTGAGGTAGGCGACGAAGTACTTGACGACCCATCCGCCGATGACGTTGTAGTACGGGAGGATGAAGAGCGGGACGACCGTCGCCAGGATGCCGAGGAAGTTCCATTTCGGGTGCCCGAGTTTGTTGAACGCGGTGAGCTGGCTCTGCCGAGAGTAGCGCCCGATCGCGATCTCCGTCACCAGCAGCGTGAAGCCGAGCGTGAGGGAAAGGGCGAGGTAGACGGCGATGAACACGCCGCCGCCGTACTTCGCCGCCAGGTACGGGAACCTCCACAGGTTCCCGAGGCCGATCGCGGACGCCGCCGCCGCCAGAACAAACGCGAGCTGTCCCGACCAGCTCGCCCTGTCGCCCTTGTGCATTCCCCGTCACTCTCCTTTCGTTGCCTGTTCGCACATGACTATTGAGTATACCACAACAAAACAACGTTGCCGCGGCCTCCGCGAATCTAGCATCTTCGTCAGAATAAACACTTGCGAATATTTTACCACATGCCCCGCCGTCGCGCAAGTCCCAATCTCCATTATTCGGTTTTGCGGGTGCATCTCCATTTTTCACCCATGCGTTTTGAGATTGAAAACAACCAGAACAACTTTTTCTTCTCGTCGCGCAACTGCGCGGCGTTCTTAAGCCGGCTGGCTGTTGCCCGCCGTGAAATGAAGTTGTTTCAAATAGTTGTTTCCAATCAACAGAAGACGAGGCGGTGAATTATAGAGATGCGCCATGGTTTTGCCGACCTGCACATTTGCGTTCCTATGCACGGAAATGAAGACAACAGCCTTTTGTTGTGATATAATATTCGCCATGGGAGTAGACAGACTAGAAAGAGTGAACTCGCTTCTGAAGCGCGTGATCGCGGAGGCGATGTTCTCGGTGATGCAGGGCGACTCGGTCGCCCCGGGGCTTTTCACCGTCACGGGCGTGAGGTGCGGGAAGGACCTCCGGGACGCCACGGTGTACGTCTCGGTGTTCGGCGACGACGCCCTGAAGGAGACGGGCATAAGGCATCTTGCGCACAACGCCAGGCGTTTCCAGCAGATCATAAACAGGGAGGTCCGGCTCAAGTTCACGCCGAAGCTCCTGTTCAAGCTCGACAGGTCGCTCGAGGCCGGGGATTCCGTCCTGGCCATCCTCGACAAGCTGCCGGCGCCGGCGGAGGGCTGACAAATGGCGAATCTTGTTCAGCTCAAGGTGCTGGAGGAGCTCGACGGCGTTCTCCTGGTGGACAAGCCGGCGGGGATTGCGTTCACAACCGTTGTCAAGGCCGTCAAGCGCAGGTTCAATCTCGTGAAGGTGGGGCACGGAGGCTCGCTGGACGCCATGGCGTCCGGCCTCTTCGTCCTGCTCATAAACGACGCCAACCGCCAGGTGGGCGACGTGATGGGCGCGGACAGGTCGTACACCGGGACGATGAGGCTCGGCCTTGCGACGAACACCCACGACGTGCACGGCGAGCCCGTCGGTACGCCGTTCCCCGTCGCCGCCTCCGCCGTCACGCCGGAGGCGGTGTCCGCCGCGCTCGCGGAGTTCAGGGGCGACGTTTTCCAGACGGAGAGCCGCTGGTGTTCCATCCGCCGCGAAGGGGCCGCCGACTACGAAGTCGCCGACACGGGCGAGCACAAGCCGTTTCTCGCGCACGTCTACAGGTTCGACGTCGGGGAGGAGCGCGAGGCGAGGCCCGACGGCACCGTCAGGGTCCCGTTCGCGCTTTCCGCGACGAAGGGCGTCATTCCCCGGACGCTCGTCAACGACTTCGGCGCGGCGCTTCGCTGCGGCGCGGCGCTCGAGGGCCTGAGGCGCGTCAAGGTGGGGCGATTCTCAGTCGACGACGCGGTCGCGTTCGACGCGGTGCTCGCGACGGAACCCGTCGACTTCCCGGCGCTTGTGAAGCCGCTTTCCAGGGCGTTCCTGTGATGCGGGGTGTCGTTGCCGCTGGGTTCTTCGACGGTGTCCATCTCGGCCACCGCGGGATACTCGATGGCGCGGACTGCGCCCTGACGTTCCGGAACCATCCCATCGCCGTCCTGCACCCCGACCTCGCGCCGCCGCTTCTGATGTCGTACGAGGAGCGCGAGGCCGCGATCCGCTCGTGCGGCGTGAAGGAGGTCGTCGCGCTGGATTTCACCCCGGCACTCGCCGCCACTTCAGCTGAGGAGTTCGCCCGGAAATGGCTTGCCGACGCCGCCACCGTGAGATGCGGCGGGAACTGGCGCTTCGGCGCGGGCGGACGCGGCGACGCGAATCTTCTTCGGGCCATGGGCGTGCACGTCGAGGTCGCCCCGTATTCCATGTTCGGCGGCTCGCGCATTTCGTCCACGCGGATCCGCGAGGCGATCGCGGAAGGGGACATGCCGCTTGCCGCAGGCATGCTCGGTCGCCCCTGGACAGTCACGGGCGAGGTGTTCCCCGGCAAGGGGCTTGGGCGCGGCCTCGGCTTCCCGACGCTGAACATACGACCCGACGCGGCGCTGCAGCGTCCGCCGCGCGGTGTCTACGAAGTCGAGATGTGCTCCCGCCGCGCCGTCGCGAACTGGGGCGTCGCGCCGACGATGGGCGGCGACGCTTGGCGCGAGGGCGTCCTGGAGGTCCACTTCGACGGGGCGCCGCCGTCGGACGCCCCGGCGCCTGGCGGCCGCGCGAAGGTCGCGATTCTGCGCTTCATCAGGCCCGAGCGCCGCTTTGATTCTGTCGACGAGCTGAAGGCCGCGATGGCGGCGGACTGCGCGGCGGTGTTCGGCATTATGACGAATTGCGGAAGGCCTTGAAAAAGGCAAAACCCATTGACAACTGACACTGGATTATGCTATAATAAACGAAATCTTCAATGAAATAGTGAAATAGAAAGGCCATGACATGACCACTATCCATTCACGGAAACTTTTTCTCATGCTCGCAGCTTCGCTGGGGTTGACCTCGGCGTACGCCCTCGAAACCGAGCAGTTCGTCTATTCGGTGGAGAACGGCGAGGCGAGAGTGACCGGTCTCACCGACGCCGGCAAGGCTGCGGAGATGCTATCCATACCCGAGAAGACGGTCGACGGCACCCCGGTGACCAGGATCTCCGGCTATGCGATGCGCGACGCGGCGTGCTACGGCATCACGATTCCGAATTCCGTGAGATATATCGCAGACTATACCTTTTATAGGTGTCCGAATCTCATTTACCTTGAGATTCCGCCGTCGGTCACGAATGACATCCCGACCGCGTTAGTTTACGACTGTCCGAATCTCGGCGAGGTCGCCTTCTGCCTCACGAACGAAACCTCCGCCGTGAAGATCGGCAACAATTGCCTGGGTGCGGTTCCGGCGCTCACGAACGTCGTGGTGCGCGGCAACGGCGCGATGACGCTCGGCTATTCCGCATTCTACGAGCTGGCGTCTATCCAGATGGCCACGCTCCAGGGCGTTGTGGAAATCGAGGGCTCGAGCTCTTCGGGCACCGGCGCGTTCAACGGCTGCGCGAATCTCGAGCAGGTGACGCTGATCGACTCGCCGCTTCGGAATATTGGCGCTCGCGCCTTCCTGAACTGTGCCGCGCTCGCGTCGTTCGCGATTCCCAGCACAGTCACGAACATCGGCGACTACGCCTTCAAAGGGTGCGCGGCGCTCAAATCGGCGACGCTTTCCGAGGGGTTGCTGTCGATGGGGCTTGAAAGCTTCGCCAACTGTACGTCGCTCGGCGAGGCGACGCTGCCGGATTCGCTCCGCGAGATGGCGGGAAACTACGCCTATTCCTATGGCTATTTCGCGGGCTGCACGTCTATGACGAATCTCGTGATCGGGAGCGGGATTCCCGTAGTGAAGAAGTTCTATCTGCCGTTCGCCAGCACGAACGCCTTCACCGTGACGGTGAACGGCTCGGGCGCGACCGTGATCGACTGCAACGCCTTCAAGAGCACGAAGGTGGGGAGCGTCGTCCTGAACGGCGTCGCGAGCATCGAGGGGACATCGTCCAGCAACGACGGCGCGTTCCTCGACTGCACGTCGCTCACGGAGGTCGTCTTCGGCGACGGACTCGCCGAGATCGGCGGTCAGGCCTTTAGGAGATGCAGCGCACTCAGGTCGGTCGCGCTCCCGAACACCGTCACCAACCTCGGGTCCTACGCGTTCAGCGGCTGCGCGTCGCTGAGGACGGCGACACTGAACGAGGGGCTTCGCACCATCGGTTTCTACGCCTTCAACAACTGCACGTCGCTGACGGAGATGACGCTCCCTGATTCGCTCGTCGCCACCGGCAACGAGAACGAAGGTGATGGCATTTTCGCGGGCTGCACGTCTATGACGAATCTCGTGATCGGGAGCGGAATCGCCGAAGTGACGCGGTTCTTCGTGCCGATCGCCAGCACGAACGCCTTTACCGTGACGGTGAACGGCTCGGGCGCGACCGTGATCGACTGCAACGCCTTCAAGGACACGAAGGTGGGGAGCGTCGTCCTGAACGGCGTCGCGAGCATCGAGGGGACAATATCGAGCGGCGCCGGCGCGTTCTGCGGCTGCACGTTGCTGACCAACATCGTCCTCGGCGCGGGGCTCGTCGAGGTCGGCGGCCGGGCGTTTACGGGATGCAGAGCACTCAAGTCGGTCGCGCTCCCGAACACCGTCACCGACCTCGGGTCCTACGCGTTCAGCGGCACTACGGCGCTCACGAACATCGTCTTCCAGGGCGAGACGGCGCCCGCCCTCGGCAACTGGGCTTTTAGCGGCACCTCCGCAGTCATCACCGTGCCTTTCGACGGCACGGGCTACGGCGTCGAGAACGGCGCGACCGGCAACTGGGCGACGATCGCCGCGGAGAAGGTTCAATACACAGGCGGCGCGGAGAGCGGATATGGCGCATGGGCCGTCTCGGCCGGGATCGCCGGGAAGGGAACTGCGGCCAAGATGGGCGGATACGGGCTGGACGACAAGGTCGCGAACGCCTTCATCTACGCCTTTGGCGACGCGGCGACAAATGCGCCGCTGATGACGATTTCCTTTGACGAGAACGGCAAGCCCGTCATCACGACGCCGTCGCTGGTCCGCACGGAAGGCATGACGGTGAAGCTGCTTTCTTCCGTCGATATCGGTGATTGGACGTCCGCCGGGGAATTCGAGATCAAGTCCGGTTCTGGTGGCAACATTGTCGCTTTCCCGTCCGAGACGTCGAGCCGCAAGTTCTACAAACTCGTGGCAGAGTAGTCTGGCCTAATGCCGCGCAACACCACGATCATGATCCATGCCATTCCACTAAATTCTTTGACGAATTTTTTTTGATTTTGTTCTCTAGCCGTATTGACTAACGGCGTTTTTTTTGGTATTATATATGTCTGTTGGAGAGATGGCAGAGCCTGGTTGAATGCACATGACTCGAAATCATGCATACCCGCAAGGGTATCGGGGGTTCGAATCCCTCTCTCTCCGCCAAGGGTGTTATATGCGGGCGTAATTCAATGGCAGAATAGGAGCTTCCCAAGCTTCTTACGTGGGTTCGATTCCCATCGCCCGCTCCACTTGGCATTCCCATAAATATACGGCAAGCCGCTAGTGTATAAGCTATAGGTCAGGTGGGGCAGTGAAGGAAATGCCGATGCGGTAGAAACGCCGGGCGCCGTCGCGCTGCTTGACGGCCGTTGGCCCGTCCATTGCCTCCCCGGCCGATGGCCAGTTCGATAGGTCGTCGGTCGAGTAGAGCGTGAACACCGTCTTGACCGTCGTCACGTCGGGCGCGTTCAAAAGGGCGTCGGCCACCGACACCACCACGCGCCCTTGCTCGTCGAAGCTGATTGTCGCCCGTACCTTCGCGTTGGGGTCGTATGTGCTCATTCCCAGCAGGTAGTTGATCCAGTTCGCGTATTCGTTCTCGCCGTTCTCGGAAAGGAAGTCCTGCCACGTCGCGCCGGGGTTGTTCTCCTCGTACATCCAGAAGTTCTGCTCGTCGAGCCAGTCGTCGAGCGCGGCGTCGTGCGTGATGTATGCCTCGGTTCCGGGTACGTCGAAGCGGTCTTTGGGCTTTACGATCAGTCCATTGGCGGTCTTGCAGAGTTCCCAGTTCGCGGCAAGCGCGGCGTTTGCGAAAGCGAAGGTGCCAGCAGGGGCCGGACTTCCGTCCGGCCACAGGACGAGCGTCTTTCCGCCGGAAGGCGAGACGCCACTGCCGAACGCGACGCTCACGGTGCCGCTGGAGAAGGAGAAGTTCGTGAGGCATGTGAGCACGGCGTCCGCAGAATCAAAGCGAAGCGTCGCGCCGCCCGTCAGCTTGACGCCCATCGCACCCGCGGAATGACAGCTGAGCGTCGCGTTCGCGCCTTTGACGAGCAATGTACCGGCGATCTCCACGCCGTGGTACGCGTACCATGTCGCATTCGCGCCAATCGCCGCCACTGCGCCGGACTTCACCGTAATCGAGGCCGACTGCGTCGGTAGGTCCTGCGTCGATGCCGTCGTGCCGAACACGACGCGACGCCCTTGCGCAACATTGCCGTTGTACCATCCGTGCTGGACGTTTATGGAACCGGTGAAGTTCGTCGCCGTGTTGAAGACGTACCACTGCATCGGCTTGTCGAGGAACGTCATCGTGCCGTTGCCCTCCAGTGCGCCGAATATGGAGTAGTTGTTCGAATAGCCGTCCTTGATCGTCAGCGCCGAATCTCCGTCCAGCACAACCGTCCCCGCGAACGTCGCGTTGTTGTTCTTGAGATACGGTATCTTGCAGTTGGTGAACTGCACCTTGGACTGGGCGTTGCCGTATTTCTCCGCCTGGAAGTCCTTCGCGACGTTCTCGTTGTTGAAGTTCCTGAACGCGACAGTTCCACTCCATGTCTCGCTGGTCAGTCCGTATCCCTTCGTCGGAAGCGTCGCGTCGCAGACCAGCGTTCCCTCGCCCGTGATCGTCTCGATGACTGAAGCGACATCCGAAAGGTTGGTGCTTGTCCCGTAGGGTATGTTGAGCACCGTCGAAACGGCATCGGCCAGGACAAGATCCTTCAGCCACACCGCGTCGTCGGCCTCCGGCGCGCCGTCCTTGTAGTCCCTTGGATTGTTCATCGCAAAGCGCTGCGAGAAGACGAACACGACCTCGTGGGTTCCATCGGGGATGTCCACGTGCGCATCCGTCCAGCTGTTCGTACACTCCGTCTGCGCAAGGACGGGCGAATCGTCCAGGAGAACGTCGAAATGCGAATAGTTGTTGCCCGCGACGCTCGCGCCGCCGAAGTACGACTTGTGCTTGAAGCGCAGCGTCTTCGGACCCGTGATTGTCGCCCTGAGCGGAGTCGTGCACTGATACGTGTAAGTGGTCTGATTGAAGCTGCGGAGAACGCCGTTGCCGTCGGCAGACCACGGGTAGCGCACGCTCGTCTGCAACGTGGCACCATCCAGCGCCATGCCGTCAAGGGCAACGGCCGCGCCGTCCCGCCACTTGGCCACTTCGCCGCATGTCTCCCTCAAGACTCTGGCGTTGTCGTTGGTCGCGTCGCCAAGCGTAAAGCCGAACTCACTGGACGAGGTCGAGAAATACCAGGAGGCGTCGTTGTCCCCGCCGTATGCCATGATCGTGTGGCGCGTCACATTGCCATCCCTGAAGTAGTAGCCTCTTCCATACGGGAACGGGGAATTGATAATGCTCTGAGCCCGTGCGTGTCCGCACCCCATGTTGTGCGCGTTCTCGTGGATCATTGTATGCTGCTTGCCGGTGTCTACCGCCCGGATGCTGCACACGCTGAACGCGCATTCATGCTGGCTGGCCACATCGTTTGGCGAGTTGAGCGGTGAGCTGTTGCCCAGCGTGTTGCCGGACACGTCCACCAGCAGCGTCACCGTGTCCGCGCCATACAGCTCTCGCGCGGCGCGCAGGCTCACCGCCGCCCCCGCGCCCGCCGCGATCAAGGCAGGCGCCGTGTCAATGTTGTCGTACACGCCATCCACCTTGCACACGCCCGCGAGGCGGTACGAGTAGTACCTGTCCAGCCTGTTGGTGACGAGCACGTCGTTCATCTTGCCGATCTGCGTCTGGGCAAACGCCTCGAGCGTCAGGCCCTTGTTGGACACATACGCCTGCGCCCCGTTGTCGAACGCGACGAGGACATCGACCGTCGGCTTCTCACCCGCGGCGACGACCTTTGCGTAGAGCGTGCCGTTTTCTTCTTCCACGGTCCATGCAAGGCCGCTGGCGAGCGCGGGCATGCCGTCCGTTTTGACGCCCGCGACGCCGGAGAGTCCGCCGGACGACGAAAGAACCGGATAGGAAGCGCCTTCGGATAACGCGCCAGCGCCTTCCAGGACAAGGTTCACGCCGTCAAGTCCCACGGCGGCAGTGACGGCGAGCGGCGCGGTGGCCGTCGCCGGCAGCACAAGCGTCGCGCCGCTGTCAAGCGCCAGCGTCGGGACCTTCAGCGAACAGCCGCTTTTCACCTTCAGCGTCGCGCCGTCCGCAACGATCCAGCCGAGACCGTAAACCGTCGAGCCAGACGAAAAACCAACCTCAAGCGAACCTCCCTCGATGTCGGTGACGCCGGAATGTTTCAACTCTCCGTTGGCTACAAGCGTTCCGCCGCCGCGTTTGATGATGCCCCAACCGGAAGTGTCGCTTCTGTTGTCCGTCTGCGTGCCTAGATTGAGTGTGAGCGTCTTCCCGGCGGATACATTCACTTCTGAATCGGAATCACGAATCAGCACATAGCCACCACCGGCGTTTTCGATTGAAGAGTCGTCGGTCACGAAGATGCCTGGGTTGCTCATCAAGTCGAATCGTTTGGCGTAGATCGTGCCGCCATTCAGGTAGAGCGTCCGCCGCAAATGCTCCATGTCGTTGAACGTCACGGTTCCACCCTGCTCCACGGTCAGCGAGGTGTTGTTCATTTCATAGCCAGTTCCGCCGCCCATGTTGAACACCAGCGCGCCGCCAGTGCCGACTTCGAGGCGGGTTCTGCCGATTACGCCCGCGCCGCCGTTGATCGCACCGGTAAAGACGACCGTGCCTTCGCCGACGCGGAACGTCGATGTGCCGGCGTACCAGCCGACGTTGTTGAGCTTTTCCAAGGTCTGCGTCTTGCCGACGCCGGGCGCGACGGTCAGCGTGCCGTAGGGGCCGATGTTGACCATGCCCGTGAATGTTCCGCCAGACGAATCGACTGACTGTCCGAACGGCGCATTGAACGCAAGCGCGCATCCCGTCATGTTCGTGAACGCCGTCGCGGAAAGCTGCACGGGCGCATTGAACGTCACGTCGCCCGCCGGCGCGAAGTTGGCGTCGGGGATCGTGATCTTTGCCCCGTCGTCGCCGCCATCAAACGTGTACGCCGTCTCGCAGGCAGAAAACGCAACCGAACCGGGCGCAACCGCGCCCTTTACCGTCACGGTCGCGCACGAGACGCCGGCCAGGTCGCCAAACATTACAGCGTCGCCGTTGCCGAAAAACTCGCCGCTCCACGGACGCACGGAGCTGTCGTTTTTGAGCCAAAGGCCGTTGCCATTTGCGTCGCCCGCCCAAACGAGCCCGTCGTGCAGGGTTATGGATCGAATGGATTGCGCCTTGCCATCTACAACAGCACAAGCGGTAAGTGTTCTCGGACCGTTTACGAGGTACATGTACACGTTTGTCCAAGAGCCGCAGTGAAAGGATTCTGCCGTTGGGATGGATCCGTCAAGTGTATAGTAGATTTCGGCCTCGGGATTCTCATTCGTCAACGTTACATTGTACGACCCGTAAAAGTACGCACCGTCCGGGATGTCCTTGCCGTTGTCGTCCACGAACCGCACGTCCCAGTCGTATGGCAGGACATGCTCGCGCAGCGAGGCGATGTCGGCATGGGTGAGCGTCAGTGTCCGCCTGTTGTCGTTGACGCCCGCCACGCCCAAGGCGCAGCCATACTCAGCTGGCGAGATGTCCGGCGCGGAAAAGTATGGAGCGGGATTGTAGTAGTTGTTGTCGTCACCCGTGTATGTGTAGGCCATGACCGTGCCGCGCCTCACGTTGTTGGTGTCGGTGAAATGGTAGCCGCAGGAATCGGAATATCGTCCGGGGCCGGAATTGCTGCCTTGTCTGTTGCTGTGCCCGCAGCCCATGTTGTGTCCCGTTTCGTGGCTCATGGTGTAGCGGCTGTGAACCGTGTTGATGTCGCACACGTTGCAGGCGTAGTTCATGCTGTTGAAGAATTCGAGGGTCTTGCCGGCATTGCCGGAATACTCGAATCCGATGCCGGAGGTGTTGCCGCTCGTGCGGTTGACGAGGAGCGTAATCGTGTCGGCGCCGCAATTGTCCCTCAGCTGCGAGAGCTTCGCGAAGCTGCCTTCGCGGGCACGCATGCTCAGCAGCAATTCATTGTTGATCGCCGACCACGTGCCGTCTATTTCCACGACTCCGGCCAGGCGATAGCAAAACTGGTCGTCGAGCTGCGAATTGGCAAGCACCGTGTTCATCTTGCCGACGGCATAGTCGGCGAAATCATCCATGTCGTCGAAACCAAGCTCCACGCACTTCGCCTTCGCGCCCTGGTCGAAGGCGACGAGGATGTCGACGATGCTCTTCTGCGCGGCGAGTTGGAAAGGCGTGCCAGCGGCCAAACGCAGTTTGGCCGTCGAGGCTTTTTGAGTCGTGGCGCCGATAGTTGGCGTGGGCTCGGGTAGAGGCAGACCCTCGCCGCAGGTGGCGCAGGAATCGGCGGGGGCGGAGGATGTATCGCGCACGGTGAACGACGCGTGGCCGTTCTTGATGCGGATGCCGAAGGCGCGGGCGTTGGAAAAGTCGTCGATGGAGATGCGCATCCCGCCACCGGAGAGCGGCTTTAGGACTGCGGCGGCACCGGACGCCGCGTCGCGCGCAATGAAGGAAGGGCCTGCGATTCCGGCGGGCGGCGCGGCGGATATCAGGAGAGAAAACGCGATGCCGTCAGGCAGCGACACGGCAACGGTGTCGCCGACCTGAATGCCTGTCGGCGCGGCGACGGCGGAGCCGTTGCCCTGCGTCAGGTCGCAGGTGAAGGACGCGGCAGATGCGCGCATCGCGATGGAGAAGGCGGCGAAAGCCGAAAGCAAGGCATGTGTTTTCATGTGCATAGTATATCAAAATACGGAGGTTGAGAGAAGCCGTTACTGTTTGGCGTTCAGACTCCAGGTCTTGCCGGGGGAGAGGAAGAAAAAACCGGGGATGCCGGCGACGTCGAGGCTGGCGTCCTCGAAATGCCCCTTGGTGGGTTTTTGCATCGTCACCTTCCATAGGCCGGACTGCGGGTTGCCGCTTACGACGGCGCGTTCCCAGATGGAGATGTTGTCGCTGTCCCATCTGCAGATGCCCTGCGGATCTGTGAGAGTGACACGCACGCGCTCCTCGCCTGCACCAGATGCGTAAAGCGCGAACTTCTCCGTCTTCGGCGGCACAGAGAGCCATAACGAACCGACGCTGTAGATGAAGCCCTGCGCGTGCGCGGTCGCGTCGATTGCCACCGGGGCGTCCGCCTCCGCAAGCCAGAACGCGACGCGGCCAACATCTACGGACATCCGGTAGAAGCCCGGCGCGGGGGCGTTGAACGAGAACGCCGTTTCGTCAAAGCCCGGAAGAGGGATTTTCG
Source organism: uncultured bacterium (assembly GCA_902799955.1). Classification (GTDB taxonomy): domain Bacteria; phylum Verrucomicrobiota; class Kiritimatiellia; order RFP12; family UBA1067; genus UBA1067. The sequence continues at coordinate 31,817 of CADCCQ010000027.1, forward strand.
CGATCTTCCTCCCCTGCGAGTCTGTGACGACGATTGGCTTGGCGCCGGGCTCGTAGCGCCCGACTCGCATCTGGCGGCCCTTGAAGCGGAGCGTGCGCGCTGCGTTCGCGTACACGATGTAGGTGGCGGTGTTGCGCACGTTGAGCGGCGAGAGACGGACGGGTTTTCCGGGCGCGTCGTCGAACACCTCTGCGCCCGCTAGGTCTGGGGCGGCGACGTGCGGGATGGGCGGCGTGGCGTCCGCCGACAGCGGCAGGTGTATCTTTCGCCAGGCCGCGTCCATCGGCGTGACGACTTCCTCGCCGACGGCGTTCGTGCTGACGATGCGGCAGTTGTCGATGGAGACAAAAGTCGCGGAGTAGGGGTTTTCGCGGATGTTGATGGCGTGGCCGGATTCCGGATTGTCGAACGAGCAGTTGGAGAGGGCGAGCGTGGCGCGCACGCTGCGTCCGCGCCGGCTGTCCGTGGCGAAGAAGAACGCGCTGCGGTTGCCCAATGCAGTGCAGTTCTCGAAGCGGAGGTCGATGGGCTCGCTCGAGGCGTTGAGCTGTCCGGCCCAGGTGGCGTAGCCGGCGCCCTGGTTGCGGATGGCGCGGCAGTTGCGCATCACGCAGTTCTTCAGCACCTCGGAGGGGTGGTTGGGCTCGAAGTCGATGCCTGCCGCCGGAGGCGTTCCGAACGTCCCGCGCATGACGGTGTTCTCGATGAGCAGGTTTTCGGCGGAGATCACGCTGATGCCCTGTCGGTGGTTGCGGTCGCAGAGGACGTCGCGGATCGTCACGTTCACGTTGCGGTGCGGCGCACCGTGGCAGCCGAGGTAGATGCCGTCGCCGCCGGAGTCCGCGAGCGTGAGGCCCTCGACGAGCACGTTGCGGCAGCTGCGGATGCAGAGGGCGTGTCGCCATTCGGACTTCTCGTAGGGCGGCTTCATGTAGTCCTCGTGCCTCATTCGCAGCGTCGCGCCGTAGCCCACGATGTGGATGTTAGTGCAGCCGGCGAAGGTGAGAAGGCACGCGCCCTTCGGACGGAACTCGCCGGGCTTCGCCTGTATCTCGACGCCGGGCTCGAGGACGAGCTCCAGGTTCGACGCGCCCTTGAGCGGGGTGACGACCCAGGGCGAGGGCATCTTGTCGACTACGAGCCGCGCGACGCCGGACGTTAGCGCGGCCTGAAGCTGCGCGGTGGAGTCGGCGGGGTCGAAGCCCCACCACGAGGCGCGCGCCTCGGTGCAAGTTCCTGCGCGGACCTGCGCCACGAGGTCGGGACGTTCACCGGCTGATGCCGCCAACGCGCCTGCGATGGCGCACAGTTGAATGACGAGTCTTTTCATGATGCATACAGAATAGCACATTGGATTCGACAAGGCAAGGAATTATTGCTTTTTCTTCACGCACGTCTGGGCCTAATTGTGGTGCAATGCTCGCAAGTGCGCGTCCTGACGAAGGGGGGCGCATCTGTATAATTCATCACCACATCCTCTAATGATGGGAAACAACTTGTCTGAAACAACTTCCCTTTGCGGCGGGCAACCGCCCGCCGATTCAAGAACGCCGCGTAGTTACGCGGCGGATGAAAATGCAGATGCGTCCTGACGAAGAGGGATGGTCCACGGAAGCCGTGACAACACGATTTTGTTGTGGTAAAATATTCGTAGGTGCGCGTCATGACGAAGATGCAAGATGCATGGGAGTTGAGGCGGCAATCATTTGCGTCGCGGGAGACTGCAGGAGAAACTAAGATGAGCAAACAGGCAAAACGCAAAAGCGACCAGCTGCGTCCGATTGAGTTCGTGCGCAGCTTCACGAAGCACGCGGCGGGAAGCGTGCTTGTGAAATGGGGCGACACGTGGGTCCTCTGCACGGCGAGCGTGGAGGACAAGGTGCCGCCGTTCCTGAAGGACACCGGCCGGGGCTGGGTGACGGCGGAGTATTCGATGCTTCCGTCGTCGACGGGCGGCGGACGCAAGGAGCGCGACATCAAGAAGCTGCGGCTTGACGCCCGCTCGACGGAGATCCAGCGGCTGATCGGGCGCTCGCTCCGCGCGGCGGTCGACATGTCGAAGCTCGGCGAACGCCAGATCACGGTCGACTGCGACGTTCTGCAGGCGGACGGCGGGACGCGGTGCGCGTCGATAACGGGCGGCATGGTCGCGCTCGAGGACGCGATTGCGAAGCTCGTGGCCGACGGGACTCTCGCCGAGAGCCCGATCGTCCATCGCGTCGCGGCGGTTTCCGTCGGCGTGTGCGACGGCGTCCCGACGCTCGACCTCGACTATGCGCACGACTCGACGGCGGAGGTCGACCTGAACGTCGTGATGACCGACGACGGACGCTACGTCGAGCTCCAGGGCACGGCGGAACACAAGCCGTTCACGGAGGAGTCGCTGGACGCCCTGCGCGCGCTTGCCCGCAAGGGCCTCAAGAGGATATTCAGGGCAATGGGGAAGTGACGTCGGAAAGGGCGGGCACGCAGGGAGGAAGGCGGACGTCCGAGAAGTGGCCAAGCCAACAGGAGGGACGGCGAAAATGAAGTGCATTGTGCTTTGCGGGATTGCGTGCGCGGCGATCGCGGCCGGCGCGGCGACGGTGACGGAGACGACGCTGGAGATGCCGACGTATCCGTTTTCCGACCCGGACCCCGTGCCGGCGACGTCCGTCTCGCGCTATCCGTACTTCTTCTTCCACGGGACGAGCGCGAAGAGCGCGCCGCGGAAATGGAAGGCCGTGGTCCTCGAGAGCGACAGGATGAAGGTGACTATACTCCCCGAGATCGGGGGGAAGATATGGGGCGCGGTCGACAAGGTGACCGGGCGCGAGTTCATCTACTTCAACCACGCCGTCAAGTTCCGGAACATCGCGCAGCGCGGCCCGTGGTGCTCCGGGGGAATAGAGCTGAACTTCGGAATATACGGCCATTCGCCCTCGACGGCCACGCCCGTATCGTACGCCTTCTATGTGCACACCAACGGGGACGGCGCCGTCAGCTGCTTCCTCTCCGACACGGAGCTCGTCTGCCGCACGACGTGGCAGGTGGAGGTGCGCCTCGAGGACGGCAAGGACTACTTCACCACGCGCACGACGTGGTTCAACGGCTCCGGCTTCTTCACTCCGTTCTACCACTGGATGAACGCCGGATACTCCGTGCGCGGCAATCCGGAGTTCTTCTTCCCAGGCGCGTCGTACATAGGCCACGCCGGCGACTCGCACGCCTGGCCTGTTGACGAGAAGGGGCGCAACCTCGCCAGGTACGCGGAGAACGCCTTCGGGCGCAACAAGTCGTACCATGTCCTTGACGGCGACAGTAGTTTCTATGGGATCTGGTGGCCGGAGGCGGGCGTCGGCTCGTACCACGAAACGCCAGTCGGGCAGAAGTACGGGCGCAAGATATGGCTGTGGGCGCTCTCCCGCGAGGGCGGCATCTGGGAGGACCTGCTCACAGACAGCGACGGGCAGTACGCCGAGCTCCAGAGCGGGCTCTTCTTCAACCAGCCCGCCGACACGCTGAAGACGCCGTTCAAACACACCGCGTTCGCGCCCGGCGCGACGGAGACGTTCGAGGAGAAATGGGGCGTCGCGCGCAGCCGCGCCGAGCTTGAGAGCCGCATGAACCCGACGAACTTCGTCAGGCGTCCGCAGACGATGCCGGCGGATTTCGACTGGACGAGCGCGTACGGACTCTACCTGAAGGGCCGGCAGTTCATCCGCCGCCGCATGGACCGCGACGGGGAGAAGGCGCTCAAGGAGTGCCTCGCGAAGGAGCCGTACTACGTACCCGCCCTTGAAGAGCTGGCGTCCCTTTTGGTGAGGCGCGGCAAGTATGCCGAGGCGCACGACTTCGCGCAGAGGGCGCTCGCCGTAGACACCTACGCGCCGGGGGCGAACTACGCGGACGGTCAGGCGTTCTTCGCGGAGGGGGACATGCGCTCGGCGAAGGAGCGGCTCGGGATGGCCGCGCGCTCGCCGGAGCTTCGGTCCGCCGCGCTCGTCCTCGTCGCGAAGGCGGAGCTGCGCGAGGGGAACTGGGATGCTGCTGCCGATCTCGCCGGGAGGGCGTTCGGCGCGAACGCGGGCAACCTCGACGCCAGGCTCGTCTGGGTGGTCGCCGCGCGCAAGAAGGGCGGGCGTGCAAATTCCGCCGTGTTCTCGGCGAAGTGGATACTCGACAACGTCCCCTTGTTCCACGCGGCACGCTACGAGCTGAACCTCGCGGACCCGAAGTCGGAGCCGATGGAGAAGTACGTGCGCTGCGAGTTGCCGCAGGAGGTCTACCTGGAAATCGGCACGTGGTACGAGGATGCGGGGCTGCTTGAGGATGCGGTTGCGCTCTTCCGCAGGGCGTCCGCCGCGACTCCGGTCGGCGGCATACGCCTGGCGTTCGCCCTCCACCGCGCCGGTGACGCCGGCGCGGCGAAGGAGGCGCTTGACGCGGCGGCGGCGATGCCGGTTGCGTTCGCGATGCCGTTCCGGCGCGAGTCCCTGCCGGCCCTGCGCTGGGCGGCGCAGACGCGCCCGGAGTGGAAGTTCAAGTATCTTTACGCGGTATGCCTCGCGGCAAACGCCTGGGACGCCGAGGCGGACGCGCTTCTCGCCGCCTGCGGCGACGACCCCGACGACGTTGTCTTCTACCTCTACCGGGCGTCCAGGGAGAAGGGAACCGCGCGTCTGCGGGACCTCCGCCTCGCCGTGAAGCACGACGGAGGCGCCTCTTGGCGGCCTGGATACGCGCTGTACCGCCATTTCGCCGAGGCGGCGGACTGGGAGGGTGCGCTGAGGGAGATCGAGCCGTATGTCGCGAGGTTCCCGGACGCCAATCTCGTGAAGATTGCGTATGCGAACGCGCTTGCGAGGAGCGGACGCCACGAAAAGGCAGTCACGTACCTCAAGGGAATCACGATTCTGCCGTCGGAGAACGGGGACGACGCGCTTGCCGCGTGGGTGTACGCCTGGCGGGGCATTGCGCTTGACGCTCTGGCATGCGGGAACAAGGCGGTGGCGAAGAAGGCGGTGGAGAAGGCGCTTTCCTTCCCGGAGAACCTCGGGCGGGGCAAGCCCTACGATCCTCCCGGGCGCGGCACGCCTGAAAAGCCAGGCCTTCTCGCCGACTGGCCCGACTCTCTGATGGAGCTTTTGTGATTGTGGAATTATGGAATTGTGGAATTGCGGAATTATGGAATTACGGAATTTAGGGAATGATCAACTTTCAACTTAGCGGCAAGCCTAGAATTCTAGGAACCTAGTAGCCTAGAAATCTAGAATTCTAGTAATCTAGCGACTTAGTAACATAACGATCTAGTGATCTAGAAAGCTAGAAATCTAGAATTCTAGTAGCCTAGTAACCTAGCAACCCTAGCAACTCTAGACAACCTAGCAAATCTAGCAACTCAAGTGACTCTAGCAACCCTAGCCAATCTAGTCAACCTAGAAACCTAGAAACCTAGAAGCCTAGAATTCTAGAAACCTAGAAAAGTCTAAGGCCAGGAGCCAAAAGCCGAAAACACAAGATTTTGCGATTTGTCATTTTTCCACTAGCAATGCATACATATATATGGTATAATACTCAACTATGACTGAAAAGACTAGACACATCACAAAGAGCGTATGTGTCGCCACACTGCTGGCGTCACTTGCACTGCTTTTCCCCGGATGCCCCGGATGCCGCGACAAGGACGACAACCAGACAGGGGAGGATGAGGAAGAGGTTGTCATCACCCCCAGGCGAACTCCAAAGAACGTCGACGAGCGCAATTTCTCCCCGCTTTCACCGCGGTTCAAGCCTTCTGACGCGATTATCCGCGTCAACGGGCGCGACATAACAAAAGCTGAATACGACCTTTTCTGTAACCTCCAGGGCCAGATATACTGCCTTAAGCGTAGCTATCCCCTGAAGGGGAAGCGCAACAAGGAGCTAGACCGCTATCTCAAGAACCTCGCGACTAAGGCAATTCAGGCGCTCGTGCGGCGCGAGCAGATGCGTCAGGCGGCGGAGAAGGCGGGCGTTACGGCGTCGGAGGAGAACATCAAGCGGGTCAAAAGGGATTTCATGATGTCTATCGGGCGTCCAAAGGAAACCTTCGAGTCCGTCGTGAAGCGACTTGGTCCGAAGTTCGGCCCTGCGCTCGAGGCGTCGATTTTGTCGGACGCCCGGGACGTGACGTATCTTGAGAAGTGGTCTCCCACCAACCTGACTGTCGTCACTCAGGAGGAGATAGACAAACAGAAGGCGTTCAACATCGAGTTCAACAAGCAGATAGCCGAGATGAACGCCGCCAGCCACCGCAAGGCCGAGGAGGCGCGCAAGGAGATCATCGAGAAGAACCGTCTCTTCAAGGACGTGGCGAAGGAGCGCGCGGAGCTGTTCCCGGAGCAGGGTGAGCACTGGGATGTCGTGGAACTTGCCGAGCTGGAGGCGTCCGATCCGTTCGCGCAGTGGCTTGTCAAGGCTGAAGTCGGCGACATTTCGCAGCCGATTGACTTCGACGACGGTCTTGCAATCGTCGGGCTCGTCTCGAAGGTGAAGTCAGACAGCAGCATCCACCCCGGGGAGGAGGCCGACATGTACGAGGTGGTACGCGTTTTGTTCAAGGCGTACGTGCCGCGCGAAATGCTGGAGACGGACGAAGAGTGGCGCGAGGCCATACTTGAATACCGCAGGAACGAGGCGCGTCGGGCGCTTGGTGCGGAGCTGAGCGCCAATGTGCAGATAGAGTTCCCCAACGGCGAATCGATTTTCAACGTGAAGCCCAAGAAAAAGCCTGGCAAGGCCAAGCCCGCTCCTAATAATAAAAAGAAAGGTCCTGCGGGCAAGAAGCCGATGAAGCCGACGTCGAAAAACGCAAAGTCTGCGCCAAATGCGGCGGCGAAACCAGCTGCGGCGCCTGCGCCAGCTCCTGCGCCTGCGCCGAAATCTGTTGCGACTCCTTCACCTTCACCTTCACCTTCACCTGCGGCGAAGCCCGTTGCGGCACCCACTCCTAAACCTTCACCTTCACCTGCTCCTGCGGCGAAGCCCGCCCCTGCTGCGGCACCTGCGCCCGCTCCTGCGCCCGCCCCAAAGCCAGAGGTAGGGAAAATTTCCGAACCCAAACCTGTAGATTCCGCGGCGGCGCCGCGTTCTAGCAAGTAGGGGGTCAGAAAGTAAAAAAAAGATGTAACCTAGGCAGAAGACAAGTGTAAACAGACTGAGACATGTACCAACCAAGAAGGAAAACTAAGAACATGAAGAAAGTAGTATACGCACTGGTTGCCGCGCTGGCGGCATCCGTCGTCCAGGCTGGCCCCACAGCCGACTTCCTGAAGAGTGTCCTTGGCAAGTCCGCGGCGGCGACGCCCGGACGCTGGAACTCTGACTTCAATAAGTGCAAGAAATACTGCGAAGACAACGGAGTTCCGTTCGTTGCCGTGTGGTCCAACGGCGATGCGTGCGGACACTGCACGGCGTTCGAGAAGGCATGCGAGAAGTCGTATTTCAAGACATGGCAGAAGAAGTCGGGGATCGTCTTCTGGTTTGGCTGCCCGAGTAACGGCTTCAAGATGGACGACGCGGTGGCCGCCTTCAAGTGGACGCGCGCGAACTCCGGCCGCCTGTCGTACACAAGCGGCGGACCGCAGACGGCGTTCCCGTTCGTGCGAATCTACTGGCCTAAGGGCAAGGTCGACGTCTCGACCGTCGGCGACACGATGCGCGGCGGATTCAGCAGCAACGCCGACACGAGCGCCAAGAAGATCACGCAGTTCATCGACGGCAAGCTGAAGGTCGGCAAGGCCGGCGGCTGGACGCCTGCGGGCGAGACGCCCAAGTACCTCGGCGGCGTCTTCGACCCGAAGATCGACAACGTCGAGGGCGCGCGCATGGAGATCGAGACCGGCCTCACGACGAACATCACCATCACTCTCGTGCGTACGAACGCCAACTCGGTCGCGCATACGGCGACGAACTTCCTGCACGCCGCCGGCTCGACGCTCGCGGGCGGGCAGAAGGAGATATACTGGGCGTCCGGCGTAGACACGATAGGAATGGTGCTTCCCATTGCGGCCAACGGCACGGGCGACCTTGTGGTTACGCTCTACGACAAGGACAACTCGACTTTGAAGGACACGTTCACCGTCAAGCGCGTGGCAAAGAAGGAGAACTCTCCCGAGAACCCGCTCTTCGTCGGCAAGGAGAGCGAGGGCCTCGGATGGGGCCAGTGGTCGATGGACCTTGACAAGGTGACGAACAAGGTCGCCTCCGCGAACGGCGGCCTGACGTCCGGCAAGCCTCGCCTCGGCGTGTCGCCTGCGTACGCGGCGGTGCTCTTCGGCGGCGCGATGTGGTGCCCCGACTGCGCGAAGAGCGACGAGTACTTCTTCAAGTCCACCGAATTCAAGAACTGGGCCGTCGACAACAAGATCGCGCTTGGCGTCGTCGACATCCCGAACCTGCCCAACCAGACAAACTCGCCGTGCCTGCTGACGACGATCTCCGCGACGACTGGCGCCGGGAATTTCCACGGCTACAGCAAGAGAAGCGGCCTCGACTACCTGACGAGGCACATGATCTCTGCCGACGAGGCGCAGGTCGTGTACGACCGCAATGTGCAGCTCGCCTCGCACAACGTGCTGAACGGCGGATGGAATCGCCCCGAGCGCGCCAACCAGAACCGCCCCGGCGTGCCGATTCTGCTGCTCCTGCGCGGCGACGGCTCCATCGCCGGACGCTTCACCGCCCTTGCCAGCGTGAGCCCGACCAGCACGGCCAACAACGCCGCGTACATCAAGAGGCTCAACGAGCTCCTCGAGCAGGCGAAGGACGACACCGAGGAGTCCAGCGACGGCGTGAAGACCACCACCGGCCTCGAGGCCAGCCGCCGCTCGGAGAACAACGGCTCCATCTCGTGCAACGACGAGCGCGACATATACAGGATCGGCGCGGACTCCGCCGGGCTGAGGCTCCAGATGTGCTTCACCGCGGCCGACGCCGTCAACAACGACGCCGTCGTGGACTGCAGTGTCATCAACTCGAACGGAACGATAATGACGACGGCGAAGGGCGTCATCGGAGAGGGAGTCACGCTCGACTACATCGTCCCCACGGAAGGCGAGTACTTCGTGCAGATCGCGCAGGGCTTCCACCAGGAGACCGTCAACGGCCGACCGACGTCCGTCCTCGACTCGCAGCTCTTCAACGCTACGAACCCGGCGTCGTCCGTCGTGAAGTACACGCTCGAGACCGACTTCGTGCTGGTGCCCAGGGAGAGGCGCGACGAGCGCGAGGGCGTCGGCGACAACATGGTGAAGATGTACCTCGAGGAGGGCGAGGAGTATTTCTTCGACGGCACGGTCAACGCCGCCTCGATGACCGACGTGTTCGAGGAGGCCGGCCTGAACGCGGCGTCTAAGCCGATCTACAGGTCGAAGGTGACGGGCGTCGTCGACGTCTCGATCCCCGGGACGACTGTCGTCTACCAGAAGTGGCGCTGCGGCGCCGTCGGGTTCGGCGCGAAGGCCGCGACCGTATCCGAGTCCACCAAGCAGTTCGACATCCAAGTCGTCAGGACCGGCGGCGTCTCCGGCACGGCCGAGTACAAGGTCCAGTACGTCGGCGCGTTCAGGAACGGCAGCCCCTGCGACTTCGACAGGGACACGCTCCTGAAGGCTGAGTGGGACCTCGACGCGGGCACGGTCCTCTCGTGGGGCGACGGCGAGGGTGACGTCAAGACGGTCACGGTAACGGTTGTCGACAACCAGTTCGCCGACGGTACGGTCTCGTACCGCTTCGTCGGCACGACGGTCGGCGGTGACGCCACCGCGGACGAGGAGATGAAGAACTTCTCGCTGAACGTGAAGGACAACGACCGCAAGGTGCCGGGCGTGCTGGCGATCGCGGACAAAACGCCGAAGTTCTCGAAGACGATGACGATCATGGCAAAAGAGAACACGTCGGTCAGCCTGTTCGTGAAGCGCGAGGGCGGCGCCGACGGCGATTTCTCGGCGAAGCTGAAGACGAGTGCGGGTCAGTTCGAGGGCGGCGTCACCGAGACGACCCACGACTGGGGCTCGCGCGACGACAGCCCGTGGGAGGTGGAGTTGACGCTTCCCAGCCGCGCCACCGCGAAGAGCGTGACGGTCGACCTCTCCCCGGCGACGTCCGCCACCAAGGTGAAGACAGCCGCCAAGAGGCTCACGATCACGGTCCTCCCCGGAACGGTCCCGGAGTTCGTGAACAGTGGCGCGAACGTCGACGCGTTCTGCAACGTCACGCTCTCCACGGAGGTCGCCAGGGCCAGGACCGGGACCTATTCGAACCCGGCCAACCTGAAGTACAAGAAGGTGTCCGGCGCGCTGCCCGCGGGGCTCTCCGCCGTCGCGGACGAGGGCAACCCCGGCAAGCTGTACGTCGTCGGCACGCCCACGAAGAAGGGGACGTACACCGCCGTCTACAGGATATTCGACGGCGACGTGGGCGGCACCACGGTCTCCGTCACGGTCGCCGTCGGCGACCCGACGAAGGACACGTTCTACGCGGCGGACGCCGACCTCGACACGCCGCGCGCGGTCGTCCCGAACCCCGCGATGTCCGCCGGGAAGACGTACTACGACATCATGGTCAAGGACGGCGGGCACCTGATGGGCCTCGTCACCCTCTCCCTGCCCGCGAACGGCAAGGCGAGCGCCAAGTACCGCTCGGCGAACGGAACGGTCTCGCTCTCGGCCAAGAGCTGGTACGAGTTCGACCCGGAGACGGGCATCGCCGAGGCGTACCTCAAGGGCACGGGCGCGGCGGCCGACTACAGGCTGTATGCGAAGGTCAAGCCCGACGGGACGTTCGCCATCCTCGAGCTCACAGACCCGGAGGCCGGCAAGACCTACTCCGACCTCGAGGCCTTTGGCGGGTGGACCAAGGCCAGGCCCGCGACGGACTACAAGGGCTACTACACCGTCAGCCTCCCGGGCGTGGGCTCGGCCGGCCCGAACAACGAGACGCAGATCATAGACGGCGACCCGATCGCGCTTGGTGACGGCTACATGACGCTGAAGATGGACACCGCCGCGGCGATGAACCAGGGCAAGTTCGCGTACGCGGGCCTGCTGCCGAACGGCAAGGCGGTCTCCGGCTCGGCGATCCTGACGCCTCTCTACAGCGGCGCCGCGACGAACGAGACGCACACGTACTGGGGCGTGGTTCCGTTCGTGAACGTCTCCGACACCGACGTCTTCACCGGCGCGGTGAAGATCCGCCCGAGGACGGCGTTCGCGGGCGTCGAGGACGGCGCGACCAAGGACGGCGCCTACTACACCGGGTGCCGCGAAGGCGAGTACTGCGGCTACGACATCATCCGCAGGTCCGTCTACCAGTACGAGGCCGCCAAGCCGCTCTGGCAGCACTCTGAGCTGAACTACGACCCCGCGGACGAGGACAAGGTCTGCTACGACGTCGAGCTCGACGCGTTCGGCACGTACTACAACGCGAAGGAGAACTTCAAGTCGGTGTTCGACAACTCGCTGCAGGCTAACGTGTTCTTCCATGTACTTGGTGGCGGAACCTGGGGGCTCGTGGACACCAAGTACGGCGACTTCGCCGGATGGGATCCCACGAAGCTCGGGGTGAAGGTCGCGACGACCGTGGACAAGAAGGGCGTCGTGACGGCGAACGCGATCACGCTGGTGAACGCCACCAACCCGCGCGCGCTCACGTTCTCGTTCGCGTCCGCGACGGGCATCGTCACCGGCAAGTTCAAGCTCCCGATGGAGTTCGGCGACGTGACGGTGAACTACAAGGCGATAGTCCTGCCGGGCTTCGGCAACAGCGGCTGCGACTGCGGGCTCGACTTCTCCGACGCGAAGAACCGTCCGTTCATATCCGGCACGGCGTGGTTCGACGACGACGGCTCGTTCGACTACACCTACGGCCCCAAGGCCAACAAGCAGAAGATGCTGAAGGTCAGGAGGTCGTGCCCGGTCTCCGTCGGAACGGAGGCCGGCAAGTGACCGGCGGCAGAGGATTGACAGAAGGAGCGATCTAACAGAAAGGCACATGAAGATGATGAAAAAGACGATAGTGACGTTTCTCGCGGCGATAACCGCTTTCAGCGTGTGGGCCGCCAAGACGGGAAGCCGCATGGAGGACGCCAAGAAGATCAAGGTCGGCGGATCCGCTACGGTGAAGCTGGTCGCGGAGTACGACGAGTTCGACAAGTCGTACGACTCCGACAGCGGCGTTTACTGGCTCAAGGTCCAGCTGAACAGGGGCTCTTCCTACACGGTCTGGATCCAGGGCGGGTCCGCCGGGACGGTCGGCATGGACATCGACACGGCGGACACCGAGGACGACGACGACGTTCCCGGCGCTTCGTTCGACGACGTCGTGAGCGCCACCTACAACGGCGCGCCGATCCAGTACGCCCACATGGCGGCCGACGCCTGGGACTCGGAGGACCCCTCCAAGTTCTACTACGCGATCTGCATCACCGGCGACGTCGGCAACCAGACGACGGTGTACGTGCAGTCCGGCATCCGTAACTTCTCCCAGAAGGGCGACGAGAACAGCCCCGAGGCGGTGTCCTTCACGACCGGCTGGAAGTCGGTGACGAGGAAGCTCATCGACGGCAACTACTACCTCAAGGCGACGCTCAGCGCTGGGTGCAAGTACCGCGTCCGCACCCTGAAGGGCACCGTCGCGAAGCCACTCGACCTCGCGGTCGACACGGCCAGCGACGAGCTGACATACGACGACTGGTCGGACCCGCTCTATGTGAAGGACTCCAACTACACCAAGACGCAGAATGTCGCGACGGTCATTGTCCCGGACTCGAAGGGCACGTTCCTCTTCGAGGTCTCCGACGCCACCAAGGCGGGCTCCAACCTCAACGGGCAGTTCACCTTCTCGTTCAAGAGGGTCCCGGCGCTTGCGATCGGCTCGCACAAGGCCGTCACCCTCAGCCCGGAGAACGGCTGGTCGCACCAGTTCGTCCCCGGCAGGATCTCCGCCGACGAGAACTACTACGACAGCATCATCGACGAGAACCTCTGCGTGATCTCGCTCGCCAAGGGCGACCGCGTGGTCTTCGACACCGACGACGCGTTCGACGCGACGTACGAGATGATCGTGTACAACCCGTCCGGCAAGATCATCGGCAGGAACACCACCGTCGGCAACGGCAGCTACGACATGCGCGTGGCGATCCAGGCCGACGTGGCGGGCAAGTACTACGTCGGCGTGTACGACACGACGCTCGACGTGGGCGACAGGCCGCCCGCCGAGGCGACGCCCCTGACCCTCACCGCGTACTTCGCGGACGACAAGTTCGGCCCGGCCGACGCGGCCGACCCCGTGGACGACGTGTTCTCGGGCGCTACCGAGCTCGTCCCCGCGCCGCTATCCTACGGACAGGACGTCCTTGTCGGCGGCTCCCAGAGCGAGGTACACGCGTTCAACGGCGGCGACTGGCGCGACTGGTACAAGGTCGCCTGCCGCGCCGGGCAGACCTACCAGTTCAAGGCGGAGTACGCCAGCGACGAGACGACGGACATCGTCCTCGGCTACGAGATATGCACGCTCAACTCCAAGGGCGTCCCCGCAAGGGTCACGTACGCGTCCGGCACGAAGACGTACGTCGAGGGCGATACGCTCGAGGACGGCGTGACGCTCAACGCGACGAAGAACGCGATGTACTACATCAGGGTGTTCCCCGCGCTCACCGACGGTACGAACGTCATCGAGACGGCGGGCCTGGACTACCCGGACTACAGGGTCCGCTCGGGCGTCACGAAGGTCAAGGCGTTCAACGCCGCGACCGACGTGGTCACCGACCCGGTTACGGGCGAGAAGGTCACCAACGTGGTCGACATCGCGCTCGGCAAGCTCGTCGTGAAGTCGACCGGCGTGGCAGGCACATATTCGCTGGGCACCGAGACGACGACGTACCCGACAGGCACCTCCCTTGAGCTCGCCGCCAACAGCTACACGGTCAAGTACACCCCGCCGACCGGATTCAAGGCCACCCTCGCCTCCGAGGTCGCCGCGATCGAGGCCTGGGACACGAACTCCTCGACGAGGGTCGTCGCCGACCAGCCCGTGACCACGCTGACCGCGCGCTTCTACGACATCTACGACCAGAAGTACGTGATGTCCACGACGAAGAAGACCACGACGAAGACGGTGAACGGCAAGAAGACGACCGTCACGACGACAGTGAACAACTACTCGCCAGAGACGGGCGACAACACGATGGAGGGCGCGTTCGCGCTGCCTGCGCCGACCAACACGACGAAGACCGTCCGCCGCTCGCTCTACGTGGAGGACACCACGGACTTCTTCAAGTTCACGGCCGTGGCAGGCCGCGCATACACGCTCTCGCTCGCCGACTACGTAGACGGCGGCGCGACGGGCGCGGTGATGACGCTCATCCACGCGAGCAACGGCGTGCTGCCGCAGTTCTCGAAGGTGAAGACCGTCGACAAGGCGCTGCTCCCCGCCGGCGTGATCTACGTCCAGGTCGAGCACGCCGAGGGCTGCGAGGACAAGGACTCCTCCTATGCGCTCTCCTACCAGGCGATGAACGTCGGCACCGTCGGCTTCACCGCGGCGAACTTCAACGCCGCGGAGTCCGGCGAGTACGCCACGCTCACGCTGAAGCGCACGGCGAAGCAGGGCGCCGTCTCGGTCAACTACACGACCGTGGCCGGCACGGCGCAGCCGGGCAGCGAGTACTACCCCGCGAGCGGCGTCGTCAAGTGGGCGTCCGGCGACATGGCCAACAAGACGATCAAGATAAGGCTCATCCCCGACCTTGAGCCGACCTGGGAGTCGAACAAGGTGTTCACCGTCAGGCTGTGGGAGGCCGAGAGGGCCGACTTCGCCGCCGGCGACTACCCGGTGGGATTCATCGCCGGGCGCGACTCCGCCACTGTGACGATCACCGAGGCGACCGCGGTTAAGGCGGGCACGGTCTCCATCACCGGCTACGGCCCGAGCGAGTCCGAGATCACGCCCGTCGCCAACCTCAAGGCGCCGGTGGTCTCCGGCCAGGTCGGCGCGCCGCTCGTCCTCAGGCTGTCGCGCACTGGCGGCACCAACGGCATCGTCGGCGTGAAGTTCGCGTTCCCCGGCAAGAACGGCAAGGTGGTCGACACCGCCGTGAAGGCGAAGGACTACGTGGCGCGTGCCGAGACTGACGACGTCGTCAACACCGTCGTCTGGGAGAACTTCGACGCGACCGACAAGTACGTCACGATCAACACCCTCATGACGACGAACTACACGCTCTCCAAGCAGTTCACGTTCACCCTCGCGGCGCTCACGACGAAGGGTTACGCAAAGCCCGCGCTCTCCGCCGCGACCGGGACCGCGAAGCTCATCAACAACACCGTCGGCACCACCGCCGCGTCGTTCGCGAACACCGTCAAGGCGGTGGGCGGCATCACGCAGGCCGTGACCGGCACGTGGTACGTCGACAGGAACGACGGCGAGTTCAAGAGTTCGCCGGCGAACGCCACGCTCACCTACACGCTCACGGGCCCTGGCTTCTTCGCCATCAAGCCGCGCCTCAACGACGGCGGCGACGCCGAGACGCCGTCCACCGCGACGCTCAAGCTCCAGATCGGCACGCTCAACGCGAAGAAGGCCTTCGTCGCGTCCGAGACGATCGACTGCCTGGCGGAGGGCGCGCCCGAGAGGATCGAGAGGCTGATCGCCGGCTCGAAGGTCGTCAAGCTCACGTTCGCCGGCGGCAACAAGAAGGAGTTCGTCGAGCTCGAGAACGACGCCGACACCGGCCTGCCGTTCAAGTGGGTGAGGTTCGCCACCGTGGCGGCCGACAGGCCCATGGCCAAGTCCGTCGTCACGACGAACGGCCTCGAGTCGCTCAGGTGGAAGGTTCCCGCGGCGCTGCAGGACGAGAACATAAAGGTCGTCGCGAGGTTCGGCACGGTCGCCAAGCTCGCCGCCGCCCACGACCTCGTCACCAACGATGTGGACGTGGCCAGCGCCCCGATCGCGGAGGGGACGCTCCTGCCCGCCAAGACATACTACTGGACGCTTGCGTTCGGCCTCGGCGACGAGCCGGAGACCTGGATCGCCCATCCGACGACGTGGAGCTTCTCTGTCATCAAGGACGGCTTCCCGGAGACATCCTTTGGCGGCCTTGACCCGTGGGGCGACAACATTTCCCTGAAGATCGCGAAGGAGGAGCCGATCACGCTGATCCAGACGCTCAAGGCGCCGCTCACGCTCACCGGCACGGCGTCCGCGAACCGCTTCAGGCTTGCCGGCGGCAAGCTGCCCCCGGGGCTCGCCATCAACGCGACGACCGGCAAGCTCACCGGCGCGCCGTCGACGCCCGGCGAATACGATGCGCTGCTCCAGGCCTACTACTACAAGCAGACGACCAAGACCGTGAACAGGAAGAAGGTCACGACCACGACGACGAACTACGGCACGACCCAGCAGGTCAAGTTCATCGTCGAACCGGCGGGCCTTGCGATCGGCACGTTCAGGGGCGCCCTCGTTGAGACCGGCGCGCAGGTGTCGAAGAACTCCGCCAAGACCGGCCTCGTGACCGTCTCCACGACGTCCGCCGGCAAGATCACCGCGACCGTCAAGGTCTCCGGCAACTCCTACACGTTCACCGGCACGGGCTATGACGAGCTGACCGACGAGAAGGACGACGGCGGGCTCGGCCGCGAGTTCTCGGTGAAGCTCAGGAACATCACCTCGCTCGTGAAGACGACGACGAAGACCGTGAACGGCAAGAAGACGACCGTCAAGACGTCGACGCCGTACACCAACGAGCTCGAGCTCGTCGTCTGGGACGGCTCCGTCACCAACGCCACCGCCATCGGCGAGTCGATCGGCTCGGCGAGGCTCGTGATGAACGTGCCCAACACGCTTGTCGCGAAGGCGACGACGATGGAAGGCGGCATCGAGTACAACGCGGAGCTCTTCCGCGCCTGCGGCGGCACGGACGTCGGCAAGGCGGCCCTCGCGCCGTTCGCCGGGTACTATACGATCGCCCTTGCGCCAAGCGGAGTCTCCGCGGCCGACGGCGTCCCGCTCGGCAACGGCTACCTCACGATGACGCTCTCGGAGACGGGCGGCGCGACGTTCGCCGGAATGCTCGCGGACGGCGCGGCGGTCTCCGTCTCCTCCGCGGCGTCGGTGCAGGGCGCGGACGTCCTCGACCCCGACCAGTGCGTGGTTTGCATACCGTTCCACTTCTCCGCCGACATCCGCTCGGTCACCGGCGTCATGAAGCTCGTCTACGCGACCGACGGCGACGGCAACGCCGCGCCGGTCGTGGACTCGACGTCCATGTTCCTCTGGAGCCGCGACAAGGCGGCGGCCGCTTCGCTCGACGGCCTCGGCTACGCCATCGACGTCGCGCCGACGGGCGGCTGGTACAACAAGACGTGGAACGTCCAGCGCTACTACCTCGACAGCGACCTCGCCATACAGGCCGCCGGCGCGGAGGAGCTCGCCGCCGTCGCCGACGCGACCGGCACCCTCGGCACGGGCTACGAGTTCAAGCCGTACTGCACGCCGACCGACCTCTCGGTCAAGCTGACGAACAACGGCGTGTCGGTCGACAAGCGCGCTCTCGTGAAGGAGTCGTCGACGCTCCTCTACGACCTCGCCAAGAGCGTCAACCCGTGGGCGGCCACGTACTCCTACGCCAGGGCGACCGGCCTTGTCTCCGGCACGTTCTCCGCCTGGAAGGAGACCCCGGCGACGACGAAGCAGGGCGAGATCAAGAGCATCGCCCACAAGGGCGTGATGATCTTCTTCCGCGACGACGCTTCGCCGCTGGACGAGAACGCCTGGTCCGCCGGTTACTACCTGATCCAGGCCACCAAGAACTGGAAGGCGTCGCTGCCGTTCAACGTGATCGCCACGCCGATCAGCGGCGGGCGCGACTGGAACGAGACGCCCGTCCCCGGCGAGGAACCTGACGGGGACTGAGCGAGATGAAGCCATACCGCCTTGCCCTTGTGGCAGCGCTCCTCGGAGGGTCGCTTCTTGCGGCCCCCGGGGAGTTCCCGCTTTCATCGGCGTACATCGCGCCGGCAAACCAGATCTTCTACCGCCTCAGGCACGAGAACGGACTCTACCGCGAGTTCCAGCGCGACATTGAGACGCCGCAGCTGATGCTTGGCGCTGGCGGATGGAAGGGCTTTTTCGAAGGCGGGCACATCGTCATCCAGGCGCCCGGCAAGGCGAATGGCGAGGTCCCCCCGACGTGGGTATTCCTCAACGGACGCGTCACGCGGTTCATCGCGCCCGGCGTCACGAACGACATTCCGTACAACGCCGCGCGCAAGGCCCCCGAGGGCGTCGCGCCGCCGTACTTCTTCGGCACCAGGCAGGAGGCGGCAGCCGTCGGCGCGAAGAAGGCGAAGAAGGACGCGAAGAACATAACGAAGAACCTCTTCAAGAACAAGTGGGACGGCAAGGAGCGCCTGACATGGCCTTTCGCGAACCCCAACGAGAACGGCTTCCTCTTCGCCGGGTTCGCGATTCTCGCGTTCGCCCTCCTGCTCAACGGCGAAAGGCCGATAAAGGCGCTGATTCGCCCCGGCACCGACGCGCTCGTCGTCGTGGTCGTGGTTAAGGTCGTGGGCGCGGTGCTTTTCGCCGGTTTCAGCGGACTTATGTTCCTGACGTTCTCCAGGGGCGCGTTCCTCGCCGCCTTTGTCGGCTGCATTGCAGTCGCAGGCTTCGGGTTCAGGAGCTTCAAGTGCAAGGCCACCCTGATCGCCGTCGCCGTCATCGCCGGGGTGATGCTCGCCGGCGCGGCCGGCGTCGTGTGCCATCGCGGCGTGGACAATATGAAGAAGGTCCTCTTCCGGGGCTTCAACGGCAAGTCCTCCTGGTCCAACCAGGTTCGCTACGACATGTGGAAGGCCGCGCCCAGGATGATGCTCGACGCCCCGTATGGATGGGAGGGCGTGAACGTCGGGCGGGCCTATCTCGACTGGTACGAGCAGGTCGACATCCTCACCGCGCCGGGGTCCCTCATGAACGACCACCTGACGCGCATGACGCGCTACGGGTGGAGGGGACGCTCCGTCTATGCGTTTTCGTGGCTCGCCCTGCTTGCCGCGCTTGCGATGTGGGGCGCGAGGAAGGGCAACGGCGCGCCGTTCGGGGCGGTCCTGGCATTCGGCGTCGCCGCATGGTTCAACCCCGTGATGCCGAATCCATACCTGTGGGCCGTTCCGGTGCTGTCGCTTCTTGTCGTCGCCGCCGACGCCTGGCGCTGGCGCGGAAAGGCGACGGTGTACTGCCTGTCGGCGGCGTCCCTCTTCGGAGCAGCCGCGACAGGCGTGGTCGCATGGTCCATATACCTCAAAGGCGAGGGCGCCAGGGCGGAGGCCCGCAAGGCAAGGCCGGACGTCTCGGTCAGGGTCGAGCGGACCGGTGCCGTGCTGGTGAAGAACCTGAAGAACCCGTCGATCTGGGTCCTCGACGACGGGAACACGCTTGGCGGGATCTTCACCTGCAAAGAGATACGAAGCACGTACATGCGCGGGAAGTCCATCCCCGGAATCGCCTACGCGAGGCGCGTCGACCAGCTTCCGGAGAAGGGCGTGAAGAGGCTCGTGCTGGGCGGCGAGGTCGGCGACGAATGGCTCAAGAAGGTCGCGAAGGACGAGAACGCCCGCAAGAACCTGCCGCCGGAGGTCGTGTTCATCTCCCCGCCGTTCCCGCCGTCGGCCATCCCGACCGCGCTTCTGGACGAATGCAACGTGAAATACGTCACAGGCGAGTTCAACGCGCGCCACTACCCCGAGATCACCGGCCCGGAGGCCAGCCCTCCGCCGTGGGTGGAGGTAGAGAGGGGTATGGAGCTCTACATCATGGGCTGGATGCGCTACGCCATCGGGCGGTGGTAAATTTCTGCAGAGTTGCCCGATTTGTGGCATTATACCTGTATGCGGGCGTTCTGACGAAGAGGAATGATTCACGGCGGCATTGAAAACCTTGTTTTGTTGTGGTATAATTTCCTCCATGAGGAAAATGACATTCACTGCAGTTCGCGCGCGACTGGCCTTCCTGGCCGTGGTCGCAGCCACGGCTACGATTAGTGCTGAGCCGACGGCGTTGAAGGACGCCGCGTTCAGGCTAGACGCGGCGAACGCCGCGACGCTCACTGTCGACGAGGGCGGGCGCGTCCTGGAATGGCGTTCCTGCGCGGGCGGCGGCGCGGCGACTCCGCGCGCCAAGTTCGGCAAGCCCGTCCTGAAGAAGGACGCCGCGGGGCGCCCGTTCGTCGATTTCGGCGCGCAGGGCAGCTGCATCGACCTGGCGTTCCCCAGGGTCGAGGGGATACGCACCGTGTTCGCGGTCGGGAAGTTCGCAGAGTCGAACTACTGCCACGTCCTCTGCGACGGCGTGGAGTACAACTTCCACCGCGGCGACGACGGCGCGTATGCGTCCGCTGATTGGTCTAAGATCGCGAAGGCGTGGGACGGCACGAACGAGGTGGTGTGCATCCACTCCGAAATCATGCCGTCCGACGGCGTCAGGGTCTTCTGCCTGGAGATGCGCGAGCCGAGTTTCGCCGACAGGCTCACGGGCGACAGGGACTTCGCCGATCGCAACGGCGGGCGCGAGCTTCGCGAGGTCGTCGTCTTCCGCCGCGTACTCTCCGACGCCGAGCGCCTCGAGGTGACGCGGCACCTCTCCGGCAAGTGGCATGCCCTCGACACGCCGCCCGCCAGGCGCTCGTTGAACACTGACTGGCGGCTCATCAGGCGCGACATCGACAACTGGCACCGACTGCCCACAAACACCCTGGACACTTCCGCCAACGCCGCCGCCTGCATCCTCCCCTGCGACGCCGACCCGCTCGTGGTGGCGCTGCGCCGCACGCGCGCGCTCATCGACGACCTCGCGCCGTCGGTCGACCTCGCCGCCGAGCGCGCGGAGTTCGCCGGCCTTGCGGCGGACGCCTTTGCCGCCATCGACGAGACGTCCCGATGGGAGCTCTTCGCGCGCGTAATGGCGCTCAACCGCCGCGTCGCCCTGAAGAACCCGCTACTCAAGGGAATTGACCGACTGCTCTTCGTCACGCACGAGCCGTGCGGTTTCAACGAGTGGCGCGACGGTTCGCACATGTGCGACCAGTACTACGGCTTCCACGGCACGCAGAACGGCATCTCGCGTGGCGACGGACTCTACATCCTGGAAAACCCGTTCTCCGAGAAGCCGGTCGCGCGCAACATCCTCGCCGGCAAGGTAATCGAGTCGGGCGCGTGGAAGGGGCAGACCCTCGACGGCTGCGCGATTATTTCGCCGGACATCGACTGGGACGGCAGGCGCATCGCGTTCGCCGCCGTGAAGAACAACAGCAAGCTCGACAAGTGGGAGGACGGCACATGCTACCACGTGTTCACGTGCAACCTCGACGGCTCGAACCTGCGCCAGCTCACCAGCGGGCCGTGGAACGAGTTTGATCCGTGCTGGCTGCCGAACGGGCGAATCGCGTTCATCTCCGAGCGGCGTGGCGGCTACGTGCGCTGCTCGGGAAATCGTCCCGTACCGTCCTTCACGCTCCACACGATGTTCGACGACGGCACGGACATCGTGCGCCTCTCGCACCACGAGACGAACGAGTGGCATCCGAGCGTGAACAACGACGGCATGATCGTCTACACGCGCTGGGACTACGTCGATCGCGGTTCCGGCCAGGCGCACCACGCATGGACGTGTTTCCCCGATGGACGCGACCCGCGCGAGCTGAACGGCAACACGCGCATCAACTCGAAAACCACGCCCCGGATGGAGATGAACATCCGCCAGATTCCGGGTTCGCGCAAGTACGTCTCCACCGCCACGCCACACCATGGCTGGGCGGCTGGTTCGCTCATCGTGATTGATCCCTCGGTGCCAGACGACGGCGAGATGAGCGCCATCCGCCGCATCACGCCGGAACAGCCGTTTCCCGAGGCGGAGCAGAACACTTTCCGCAACCGCAACAGCGGCTCGTATGCGACGGCGTGGCCGCTCAGCGAGAAGTACTTCATCTGCGCCTACGACGGCGACGCGAACGGAATGTACAAGGTGCCGATGCGCGGGCGCCGCTATGCGATCACTCTCGTCGACGTCTTCGGCAACAAGACGCGGCTCTACACGCACCCCGGGACGTCGTGCCTCGACCCGATGCCGCTGATGGCGAGAAAACGGCCGCCGGTGATCCCCCACAAGACGCTCGAAGGCGCGCCCAGGGGATGGGTTTATCCGGAAAATCCGGTGAAGACGGGCGAGATCGGCCTCATCAACGTCTACGACACGCGCATCCCGTTCCCGACGAACGAGACAATCACCGCCCTGCGCGTGTGGCAGCTCTTCCCGAAGGTGAAGCCGCTGCAGCAGAAACCGTGGCTCGGTGCAGAAGTCCACCAGACCGGACGCCAGTGCCTCGGCACGGTGCCGGTGGAGGCGGACGGCAGCGCGTATTTCACCGCGCCCGTGGGCGTGCCCATTTTCTTCCAGGCGCTCCGTGCTGACGGTTGCGCCGTGCAGAGCATGCGCAGCGACACGTACCTGCACCCCGGCGAACGGCTTTTGTGCGCAGGGTGCCACGAGCCCAAGGAGAACACGCGCCGCACGGCGTTTTCATCCCTCCCGCTTGCGATGCGCCGCGTGCCAAGCGCGATCAAGCCAGGGCCCGACGGCTCAGCGCCGTTCAACTACGCGCGTCTCGTGCAGCCCGTCCTCGACAGGAAGTGCGTTTCCTGCCACGGGGAGAAGCGCAAGCCGAAGGCGCCCGATCTCCGCGCGGGCGACTGGCGCAAGGACAAGTGGGGCTTCTCGACGAGCTGGAGCAATCTCGTACATCGCACCAACTACTTTGCCTGGGAAATGGTCGAGAGGAAGCGAACGGATTGGGCGTTCTTCACGCCCGCCTATACGGAGCCTGGCCGCTATCTTGCGATGAACGCCCCGCTCAGGAAGATGCTCGACGCGGGCCACCACGGCGTGAAGCTCACGCCCGAGGAGCGCGAGCGTCTGATCCTCTGGATGGACTCCAACGGACAGTACATCGCGCACGACCACGATCCCGATGCCCAGCGCGACGGGAAGATCGTAAAGCCTTCGCTGGAGTGACGGACCATGAGGAAAGCCGCCTTGCTGCTCCTGAACGGAATCCTCCTCGCGTCGTTCGCGCTCGCGCGCGAATGGCCCGACGCGGGCGGCGAGCACGAGTACGCCGTCCTGGACTGGAATCTCATCGAGCGCGACATAAAGGGCTGGGGGCGGCTGCCGCGGCTGTCGACGACGCAGAGCGTGAACACCGCCGCGTGCATCCTGCCCGGCGACAAAGACCCGACAGGCGTCGTCATCCGCCGCACGCGCGCTCTCATCGCAGACCTCGCGGCGGAGGGCGTCGACCTCTCCGAGGAGAAGAGGGAGCTCGACGAGCTTGCGGCGCATTACGCCAAGCTGAACAACAGCACCGCCGAGACTCGCTTCGCGGCGTTTGCGGCTGTTCACGCCCTCAACCGCAGAGTGTCCCTGCGGAATCCGCTGCTGAAGGGCATTCGGCGACTCGTCTTCGTCGGGCACGAGGCTACGCCGGTTGGCCCCCATGGCGACGGCTGGCACATGTGCGACCAGTACTTCGGCTTCAACGCCACGTGCTACGGATCCACCATCGGCGACGGGCTGTACATACTGGAAAACCCGTTCTCCGACCATCCCGTCGCGCGCGACATAACGTCCCTGGGCCCTGGCGGATACCTCTCGCCGGACGTTTCCTGGGACGGCTCGACCATCGCCTTCGCCTACACCCGCTGCGAACGCGGCGGCAAGAGGAAAAGGTGGGAGGAGGGGACGTGCTACCACATCTTCACGTGCGCGACGGACGGCTCGAATCTCCGCAAGCTCACGAGCGGGCCGTGGAACGACTTCGACCCATGCTGGCTCCCGAACGGACGCATAGCCTTCATTTCCGAGCGGCGCGGCGGATACGGGCGCTGTCACGGGCGCCCCGTGCCGACGTATACCCTGCATTCGATGTTCGACGACGGCACTGACATCGTGCGGCTCTCGCACCACGAGACCAACGAATGGCATCCGAGCGTCGACGCCAACGGAATGATCGTCTACACGCGCTGGGACTACGTCGACCGCGGCGCCGGGCAGGCGCACCACGCCTGGACGACGTATCCCGACGGACGCGACCCGCGCGAGGTGAACGGCAACACGCGCCTCCACGCCTACACCACCCCGAAGATGGAGATGAACGTGCGGCAGATCCCCGGCTCGCGCAAGTACGTCGCCGTGGCGACGCCGCACCACGGCTGGGCCGCGGGCTCCCTGATCATGATTGACCCGTCCGTTCCGGACGATGGCGAGATGAGCGCCGTGAGGCGCATAACGCCCGAGCATCCGTTCGCCGAGAGCGAGACGGGGACCGTCGGGGGGTACGCTACGCCGTGGCCGCTCAGCGAGAAGTACTTCATCTGCGTCTACGACGGCAACGCCAACAGCAAGTACGGCGAGTCGGCGATCCGCCACTACGTCATCACGCTCGTGGACGTATTCGGCAACAAGACGCGCCTCTACTCTCACCCGACAATCTCGTGCCTCGACCCGATGCCGCTCCAGGCGCGGGAGAGGCCGCCGGTTCTGGCGCACCAGACGCTGGAGGGCAGGCCGGAAAAAACGGGAAGTCCGGCGGGTGCGGACCGCGATTCGCAGTTGCCCAAGACGGGCGAGATCGGCCTCGTCAACGTCTACGACACGCGCATTCCGTTCCCGACGAACGAGACGATAACCGCGCTCAGGGTGTGGCAGCTGTTTCCGAAGACTCAGCCGCTGCAGCAGCATCCGTGGCTAGGGCCCGACCAGCGGCAGATCGGCCGCCAGTGCCTCGGGACCGTCCCCGTCGAGAAGGACGGCAGCGCGTACTTCACCGCGCCGGTCGGCGTTCCGCTCTTCTTCCAGGCGCTCCGCGCCGACGGCTGCGCCGTGCAGAACATGAGAAGCGACACGTACCTGCACCCGGGCGAGAGGCTGATGTGCGCCGGGTGCCACGAGCCGAAGGAGAACACGCGCCGCACGGCGTCCTCGGCCCTCCCCGCCGCGATGCGCCGCGAGCCAAGCGCGATCAAGCCCGGGCCTGACGGCTCCGCGCCGTTCAACTACGCCCGCCTCGTCCAGCCCGTCCTCGACGCGAAGTGCGTCTCATGCCACGGCGAGAGGCGCAGCCCCAAGGCGCCGGACCTGCGCGCCGGCGACTGGCGCAAGGACGAGTGGGGCTTTTCGACGAGCTGGAAGAGCCTTTTGCCGTACTCGAACTACTTCGTGAAGGGGATAATCGACAGCGGGAAAAGGCTTGACTGGGAGTTCTTCGAGCCAGCGTACACAATGCCCGGCAGGCATCTCGCGATCGGTGCGCCTCTCAGGAAGATGCTCGACGCCGGGCACCACGGCGTGAAGCTCACCCACGAGGAGCGCGAGAGGCTGGTCCTGTGGATGGACTCCAACGCCCAGTACATCGCGCACGACACAGACCCCGAGGCTCAGCGCGACGGCAAGACCGTAAAACCCGAATTGGAGTGACCCGCAATGAAGAGCACGACAGCCTTGCCCCCATTGCGGCGGGGAAAGAAAAATGGTATAATTCTCAATGGCGGGCCGGGGAAGGACTTCTCGGCAATGTGAACTATGAAAGCATCTACTTGTAACCTCGTAATGAGCACGGCTACCTCCATAAGTCTCTGCGCCGCCGCAGCTGCGTTCCTCGCGTTGCCTGCCGCGGCAGGTGAATGGCCGGACGCCGGCGGCGCGCACGAGTACGCGCGTCTCGACTGGGAACTCATCGAACGCGACATCAAGAACTGGGGCGGCCTGCCGGCGCTCACCGCGTCGCAGAGCGTGGACACCGCCGCCTGCATCCTTCCGGGGGACAAGGACCCCCTCGACGTGCTGATCCGCCGCACGCGCGCGCTCATCGCCGACCTCTCCGCCGCCGGGGTCGACCTTTCCGCCGAGACGCGCGAACTTGACGGGATCGCCGCGCGCGCGGTGGCGTCCCGCCGCGACTGGCGCGAGACGCGCTTCCCAGCATTCTCCGCCGTGCACGCCCTCAACCGCCGCGTCGCGCTCAAGAATCCGCTCCTGAAGGGGATCGACCGCCTCGTGTTCGTCGGGCACGAGGCCCTGCCCCTTGACGAGTTCAACGGCGGCTGGCACATGTGCGACCAGTACTTCGGCTTCCACGCCACGATGCACGGCGCGACGGTGGGCGACGGGCTCTACGTGCTGGAGAATCCGTTCTCCGACCACCCCGTCGCGCGCGACATCCTCGACGGGCGCGTTGTGGAGGACGGCGACTGGAAAGGGCAGACCCTCGGCCCTGGCGGATACCTCTCGCCCGACGTCTCGTGGGACGGGAAGTCCATCGCCTTCGCCTACACGCGCGGCAAGCCGGAGATACGCAAGTGGAACGACAACACCGTCTACCACGTCTTCACCTGCGCCGCGGACGGCTCGTCGCTCCGCCAGCTCACGACGGGCTGCGTCAACGACTTCGACCCTTGCTGGCTGCCCAACGGGCGCCTCGCATTCATCTCCGAGCGGCGCGGCGGGTTCGGGCGCTGCCACGGGCGCCCCGTGCCGACGTTCACGCTGCACACCATGTTCCCCGACGGGACTGACATCGTGCAGCTGAGCCCCCACGAGACGAACGAGTGGCATCCCAGCGTAGACCACGACGGCATGATCCTCTACACTCGCTGGGACTACGTCGACCGCGGCTTCAGCCAGGCGCACCACCTCTGGCGGACGACGCCCGACGGACGCGACCCGCGCGCGGTGAACGGCAACACGCGCGAGAAGCATTCCGGGTCCAGCCCCCTGATGGAGATGAGCGGGCGCGCCGTGCCGGGTTCTCGCCTCTACTCCGCCGTCGCCGCGCCGCACCACGGCTGCGCCTACGGCTCGATCATCCTGGTCGACCCCGCGAAGCGCGACGACGACAGGATGTCGCAGGTGCGCCGCGTCACGCCTGAGCAGCCGCTCCCAGAAAGCGAGACGCGCGGCGGCGGGCAGACCAGCGGCGCGTACGCGACGCCGTGGCCGCTGAGCGAAAAATACTTCATCTGCGTCTATGACGGCTTCGCCAACGGGAAGTACAACGTGCGCTCCGTCAGGCGGTATGCGATAACGCTCGTGGACGTATTCGGCAACAAGACGCGGCTCTACACCCATCCCACCATCTCGTGCCTCGACCCGATGCCGCTCATGGCGCGCACAAGGCCGCCGATCCTCGCTCACCAGACGCTCGTCGGGAGGCCGGCCAACCCCGACGGCACGCGCCCCGCGGTCATCCCGCCGGACGCGCTTCCCAGGACGGCGCAGATTGGCCTCGTTAATGTCTACGACAGCAAGATCCCGTTCCCGTCCGATGCAAAGGTCTCGGCGCTGCGCATCTGGCAGGTGCTGCCGAAGTTCAGCCCGCTCAACAGCCGTCCGCGCCTCGGCGCGGAGACGCAGCAGGTGGCGCGCCAGTGCCTGGGGACGGTCCCCGTCGAGGCGGACGGCAGCGCGTTCTTCGAGGCTCCGGTAGACGTCCCGCTCTATTTCCAGGCGCTCGACGCGGAGGGGTGCACCGTGCAGAACATGCGAAGCGACACATACGTCCACCCAGGCGAGAAGCTGATGTGCAACGGCTGCCACGAGGAGCGCACGACCGCCGCCCGCAAGCCAGGCGCCGACCTCCCGGCCGCGATGCGCCGCGCGCCGAGCCGCATCAAGCCCGCTCCCGAGGGGGCGAAGCCGTACAGCTTCGCGCGCCTCGTGCAGCCCGTCCTGGACGCCAGGTGCGTCTCGTGCCACGGCGAGAGGCGCGCCCCGAAGGCGCCGGACCTGCGCGCCGGCGACTGGCGCAAGGACCCGAACGGCTTTTCGACGTCGTTCAACTCGCTGATGCCGTACGTCCACTTCTTCGCGTACGACTACGTGGTTACGCACAAGCGCCGCGGACACTACCAGTCGTTCTTCGAGCCGGCCTACACCGCCCCGCGCACGACGGGCGCGTACGCCTCGCCGCTCTACGCGATGCTGAAGAAGGGGCACCACGGCGTGAAGCTCACGCCGGAGGAATGGGAGCGACTCCTCGTGTTCATGGGCTCGAACGCCCAGTACGTCGGCCACGACCACAAGGTGGAGGAACAACGCGACGGCAAGATCGTCCCCCCGCCTTTCGAGTGAAGTAAAATTCCCAAAATTCCCTCTTGCGCATTTCGGGTAAAATATAGTATAATATATCCTCAAACCCAAAAGAAAGAAAAATTGGAGATAAGTCAAAAATGGCAAAGCGCGACATACCCCTCGAAAGAGTGAGGAACTTCGGCATCATGGCCCACATCGACGGCGGCAAGACGACGACGTCCGAGCGTATACTTTACTATTCCGGCAAGAACTACAAGATCGGCGAGGTGCATGACGGCGCCGCGACGATGGACTTCATGGTTCAGGAGCAGGAGCGTGGCATCACGATCCAGTCCGCCGCGACGTGCGTCCAGTGGGGCGACTACCGCCTCTCGCTGATCGACACCCCCGGACACGTGGACTTCACGGCCGAGGTGGAGCGCTCGCTGCGTGTCCTCGACGGCGCGGTGGCGCTCTACTGCGCTGTCGGCGGCGTCCAGCCGCAGTCCGAGCAGGTCTGGCGCCAGAGCGAGAAGTACAAGGTGCCCAAGATCGCGTTCGTCAACAAGATGGACCGCGTCGGCGCGAATTTCTACGGCGTCATGGAGCAGATGAAGAGCCAGCTCGGCGCGAACCCCGTCCCGATGGTCATCCCGATCGGCGCGGCGGAGACGTTCGACGGCGTCATCGACCTCGTCAAGATGAAGGCCCTCTACTTCGACATGAAGAGCCTCGGCAAGACGGTCATCGAGAAGGACATCCCCGAGGAGTACGTCGAGAAGGCGAAGGAGTGGCGCCAGAAGATGGTCGAGAGCGCCGCCGAGCAGGACGACGCGCTCATGGAGAAGTTCTTCGCGGGCGAGGAGCTGACGGTCGACGAGATCAAGAAGGCGATCCGCAAGGGCTGCCTCGCGAGGACCATCACCCCGGCGTTCTGCGGCACGGCGTTCAAGGACAAGGGCATCCAGCCTCTCCTCGACGCGGTCTGCGACTACCTTCCGTCCCCGCTCGACACCGGCGCGGCGGTTTCCGCCGACGACCCCACGCAGAAGCGCGAGCCGAGCGACAACGAGCCGTTCTGCGGCCTCGCGTTCAAGATCATGAACGACCCGAAGTCCGGCGGCAAGATCACGTTCGTGCGCGTCTACTCGGGCACGCTCAAGCTCGGCGCGGAGCTTCTCGACTCCACGATCTCCAAGGAGCAGCGCATCTCCCGCCTCTTCCGCATGCACGCCGCGAAGCAGGAGCCTCTCGACGAGGCCCACGCTGGCGACATCGTCGCGTGCGTCGGCCTCACCGACACGCGCACGGGCGACACGCTCTGCGACCCCGACCATCCGATCACGCTCGAGTCCATCGACTTCCCGGCGCCGGTCATCTCGGTCGCCGTCAAGCCGAAGAGCCGCGGCGACAACGAGAAGCTCGGCGCGGCGCTCCACGCGCTAGCGATGGAGGACCCGACGTTCGTCGTCACCTTCGACCAGGAGACGAGCGAGACGATCATCGCCGGCATGGGCGAGCTCTACCTCGAGGTCATCGTCGACCGCCTGAAGCGCGAGTTCAACGTCCCGGCGGCCGCGGCCAGTACGCCCACGTCTGCCTCCGCCTCGAGCCGCAGGAGCCCGGCAAGGGCTTCGAGTTCGTCAACGAGGTCAAGGGCGGCGTCATCCCGACGGAGTACATCCCGGCGGTCGAGAAGGGCGTGCGCAAGGCGCTCGAGTCCGGCCCGCTCGCGGGCTTCCCGGTCGTGGACGTCAAGGCGACGGTGTACTTCGGCTCGTACCACGAGGTCGACTCGAACGAATTCGCGTTCATCACCTGCGCGATGCAGTGCAGGCGAAGCCGCAGCTCCTCGAGCCGATGATGGACGTCGAGGTCGTCGTCCCCGAGCAGTACATGGGCGCCGCCAACGGCTCCATCAACCAGCGGCGCGGACGCGTCGAGGGCATGGACGACCGCGCGGGAGTCAAGCTCATCAAGGCGACGGTCCCGCTCGGCGAGATGTTCGGCTACTCGAACGCGATCCGCACCGTGACGCAGGGCCGCGGCTCGTTCACGATGATCTTCAAGCAGTACGAGGCCGTTCCCAAGAACATCGCCCAGGAGGTCATCGAGAAGCGCATCAAGGAAGGCAAGGTCCGTCCTTCCGCAGAGTGATCTGTAAATGACAACCAGGTCATTCAGGCCGTCCGCGCTGGCCGCGCCGCTATTCGCGGCGCTCGCCGTCACGCGGGCGGCCTTCGCTTTGAATCTGCCGTCCGCGCCGTCGCCGCGCGTCAACATCGCCGGCATCGCCCACCTGCAGTTCGACGCCGCCGCGTTCGTCGAGGGCGTCCCGCTCGCGGTGAAGGGGCTTGCCATAATGCGCAATGCCGCCGCCAGGGAGGCGAAGCACAACGCCGAGCTCGCGGCGAAGGGGATCGCGGAGGTCCCGATGTCCCGCGCCGCCGTGAAGTACGACCTCGACACCCACGGCCTCGGGGACCTGCTCTTCGACGACTGGGGCGAGCTGTACATAGACCGCCGCTTCGTCACCGACGAGGAGATGAAGACGATACAGGAGATCGAGGCGTTCGTCTGGAACCACATCCTCGGCCCGATGCAGCAGGCGGGGGTCCTCCCCTCGCAGCCGAAGGGGGCGAAGGGCAGGCCCGGCGCCGCGCCTGCGGTGCGCGCAGGCGTCCGCAAGCCGCGCGCCAGCGCGGGCGGCAAGGGGCTCCCCGTGTTCCGGGGCTTCGAGGACGCCCGCTACCAGCGGCACGACGCTCTCATAGCCAAGATGACCGCCGAGTTCAACGCCGACAAGGCGAAGTGGTGCGGCGGCACGACGAACCAGATTGCGAAGATCGCCGACCTCACGCCCGCGCAGGTGAAGTCCCACATGATCGAGGAGTCCGGCGGCAACGGCCCGCGCTCCAAGGCCGCGTGGGCGGTGGACCCGCTCCAGGTGAACGTCCCGGGCGACTGGGGGCGCGAGAAGGAGCTCGTCGGGCTGGTCAAGCCAACGAAGCGCAACGAGGGCACGGCGGAGCAGAACGTCCGCGCCGCCATCATGTACCTTTCCCGCAAGGGGTTCGGCGCTTCCGGACGCCCCGCCTCCGAACGCCCGAAGGGCTTCTTCGACGGATGGCAGAAGGCCCTCCAGCGCTACAACGGACGCCGCGACCGCACGGACACCGACCGCTGGTACAGCGACGAATACGCGGACAAGATCATCCGCCGCGCAAACAACCCAGACCTGTTCGTCCCCATCGAGATCAAGCTCGCGGCGAAGAAGGCGAATTGAAGATGTGTCCGTCTGCTCGCAAGCCGCAAACGGGAATTGTCGCCGCAAGAGACATTGAGACGCCCCAGCCAATGAATAATTCCGCTATTCCACAATTCCATAATTCCACAATTCCACAATCTCAAACGGGAATTGTCGCCGCAAGAGCCATCGAGACGCCCCAGCCAATGAATAATTCCGCTATTCCACAATTCCATAATTCCACAATTCCACAATCTCAAACGGTGATCCTCGCCGCGGGTTCGTTTCCCCGCAAGGGCGGCGTGCCCTGGCGCATCCTCGCGTCCGCCGGGCGCGTCGTCTGCTGCGACGGTGCCGCGGACGCTTACAGCCGCCGGTTCGGCAGGGAGCCCGATGTTGTCGTCGGCGACTGCGACTCCCTCCGTGGACGCTTCCGCAACGTGGTGAAGGTCGCCGAGCAGGAGACGAACGACCTCTGCAAGGCGTATCGCCACTGCGTCTCAAATGGCTGGTCCGACCCAGTCGTCCTCGGCGCGACCGGCAGGCGCGAAGACCACACCCTCGCCAACGTCTTCCTCGCGCTCGACCTGGGACTGACCGTTGTCACGGACTATGGGCGCTTCGTCCCAGTCGAAGGCGACGCCGCGTTCCATGTCGGCGTCGGCACCCCGATCTCCGTCTTCGCCCCAGACCCCGCGACGCGCATGACCTCCAGGGGCCTTGAATGGCCGCTTGACGGACACGTCTTCGCGAACCTCTATTCCGCCGCCCTCAACCGCGCTTCGGCGGAGATTGTGGAGCTCGTCTCTTCGCAGAGGGTGTATGTGTACGTGGCGTTCGCCTGAAATCAGCTAGGGATTTTGTTTGCGCGTTGCGCAGACGCAAAGGCTCTGCTAGGCCTATTCCCTCATTTCCCTCAATTCCTCTATTCCATAATTGCATAATTCCACAATTCCATAATTTCAAAGTGTTGCGGGGTCTGTCCCCACGGGGTTGGCTCGGCGTAATAGTACAACGGGCAGCCTGCCCTTTGCGGTGAACGGGCTAGCAGCCCGTTCTACGAACCTTTCACTGTTTCCACATAAATTATGCCGTGCGCTCAAGTTTTATTATTTTTCCTCTTGCGGCAAGGTATAAAACTGTGATATAATATCTACTGTCAGGCCGAGAGGGGGCTGGCAAAAGGAAGAAATCATGCCTGTAGAGACATTGACATTGCCGAAAGACATCGTCGCGGCGGCGCGAGCGTATGCCGCCCGCGAGGAAAAAGCATTGTTGAGCTGTTCACGGACTGGCTGAAGCAGAGCTTCGGCTTCTGCCGCGTTAATGTCGTTGACCATGCGACTCATCGTCATGAGATGATGGACGGGCTTGATCCACATGTTCAAGCTCTGTACGGAAGTCTTCGCCTTCCACCAGAATTTGAGGGGAAGTCAGACGATGAATTTAAAGGTGAATACTTCAAGGAAAAATATGGAGTGTTCACGTGAAGATATTTCTGACTTTGGGGGTTGCAATTGGGATTTTTTTCTGATATAATGTTCTGCAACGGTGGAAAAGGTTTCTGCCGGAATGCAAAGTGACCATGCAGAAGGAGACCAAATGCTAAATATCAGAAATCGCAGGGGGTCGGGTAGGATTGCAAGTTATATTTGCACCGCGTTTGCAATCGCAATTGGCGCGTCGCAAATCGCAACGGCGGCAACTACGCAGTCGTTCCTTTTTTATGGGCAGAGTAGCGGTAAAAGCTATTGGAGCGATGGAAGTTCATGGCGTTACACTAATGGAGGTTCCAGTTCCAGCGGCAATTGGAAAACAACGAGTGGCAATCCGGGTGGATTTGATTATGATGTATATTTTCGGTCGCCTATGAAAGCGCCGAACAACAACTCGTGTTCCTACAACAGCAGTTGGGACCATGAGGTGACTTTTTCTGGTGCAGAACGAATAGGAAAAACGGCCACTTCTGGTCAACCCCTGCACATTGACGCGGGGTCGTCCGCTGCAAATCCAATCGTGTTCACTGCCACGCAGAGCGATTACGGGTTGACGAGCAGCAGCACTCTGAACATCGCAGAAGAGGCGGATGGATATCTGACGATCGATTCGGGGACCTACTCGTTCGGTTATGTTATTCTGGGCAATGGTTCAGGCAAGACCGGCGTACTGACGATGAACGGCGGAACGTTGAAGATCCTGAGTAATTATACACGTCTCGGGAATAACGGCAGTATGGGAATATTGACAGTAAAGACCGGCGCGGTCTTCGACACCAGCGAAGCCTCCGGCAACGGTAAGAACATGACGCTTGGACAGTCAGGCGGTTCGACCGGAATATTGAATGTCGAGGGCGGCGACGTGACGATTGCCGGTAATCTTAACGTAAACTACAATGGCAGCTCGAAAAACTCCGCCGTAAACATTACGGACGGAGGCGTTCTTACCGTTGGTAACATAACTTTTGGCGGAACAGTCGCGAATACGGTAACAATCGACAACGGCACAATCAAGGCGCATAACGACCATGCGAACTTCATCCCCGATAATTCCATCCTGACGTTCACTGTCGGCGCGGGTGGCGGTACTATCGACAACAACGGTTACAGTATCACCATCGGCGCGGCGATTGGCGGCACAGGCGGCATGACGTTCAAGGGCAACGGCACGACAACGCTGAACGGAACCCCGTCCTACACCGGTGGCACGACGAACGTTGCAGGGACTGTCCTTTCGCTCACAGCAGCGGCCAAGGCCGCGCTCGTAGCATATCCTATCGCCGTCGAGATTCCCCCTGAGGGCGCGGCCGATGGCAGGTCGGTGTTTGAAATCAACGACGGCAACGGCACGTTCACGCAGGCCGAGGTGGATGCGATGGTGGTTACGGGAACCAATGTGAGCCGCTACAGACTGGCCCTTGCAGACAACGGCGCGAAGGTCGTCGTCGCGGACACTCTCGCGGGCGAATACATATGGAACGACGGCGCGTCCGGCGCGAGCTGGCGCGCGACCGGCAAGTGGTCGAAAAACGGCGTCGCGGGCGACTGGTACGATTCGACGGCTGCGGTGTTCGCGAATGCAGGCGACAAGGCGACGGTCGATTCAGCGGTCACGGCGGCGGCCGTCACGTTCCGCGCCGATGCGACAGTTGACGGTTCGGCGATGCTTACAGTTCCTGTGGTTGCCGTGTCCAACGGCGTCTCGGCGGCCATCAATGCACCTCTGGCGGGCACGGTCGAAAAGATCGGTGCTGGAACGCTGACGCTCTCGCAGAGCCGCACGGAAAAGACGGTTGTCACGGAAGGAGCGCTTGTCATGTCCGGCGCCGGTGCGACAATCCCTTGGGACAGTGTCTTGCTCGGCACAGAGGCAGGGAAGACGGCCGTCCTGAAATTCGAGAACGGCGCCACGCTTGCGTCCAGCCCGTGGAACATAAGCCTTGGACATGACACCAGTGGGTCTGTTGGCGAAGGCGTCACGGTTGAGCTGTACAAAGACGGCGACGACTGGAATGTGAGAAACAGATTCACGATTGGCTGGAACAGCGGCGATGCCGGCAAGTTCTACCACAACGGCGGTTCCATGACTGTTGCCGAGCAGTTCAGGGTGAGTTCCCAGGTGGATTCTTCCGGCGAGTTCACGATGAACGGCGGAAACGTGACCGTGAGCAACAACCTGTACGTCGGTTGCAATCAGGATGTGGCGAAGGGCGTGTTCAACATGAACGGAGGCTCGTTCACCTGCATTGGCACGACGTATGTTCCGTTCTCCAAGAACAACTATCCCTCCGAACTTCACATAAACGGCGGAACCTTCAAGGCCGTCGGCACGTTCATCGCCGGCAACGGACACAGTGCGTCCGAGGCCGTGATAGACCTAAATGCATCCGGCGATTCGTATGGCGTACTTGAGACGAAAGGCCTGACATTAGGGAGCGGAAGTGCTACGCTGACATTCAACGGCGGCGAGTTGAAGGCGGTTGGAGATTTGGAGTCCAGCGGACTGATCGACGGCGGGATTACGGTGCGCGTCGGCGCAAACGGCGGAGTCGTCAACGCAAACGGCAAGTCCGTTTCGATCCCTGCGGCAATCGGAGCCGTCGGCGACACGGGCGGGATGACATACAAGGGCGGCGGAACGATTACGCTTTCCGCCCAGCCCGCCTACTCCGGCACGACGACTGTTGAGCTTGGAACGACGCTCGTCGTTCCCTCCGCAATTGCGGGCGCAAACCTCGTGATTACAGTTCCCGAAGTCCTTGATCTTGCCACTGGTTTTTACAAGGTCGTCGCAGTCTCCGGCGACGGAGCGTTCGCAAGCGACGTCCTTTCCTCAGCGACGCTTCCTTCGGGCTTGAACGCCCGTTTCTCCCTCGAAAACGGCGGCAAGGAAATCTGGTGCTATTATTTGGCCGATGTCAGCGACCACGTTTGGATCGGCGGATCGGAGGGAAGTCTTAACGAAGGCGCGAACTGGCTCTCGGGAAGCGTCCCAGAAAGCGGAACGGCAATAATCGGAAATCCTGTCGCGGCGGCGTTGACAAACCCCGAGGGGAGTTACTTTGCGGCGACGACGATTATCGTTCCGAACGGTTCCGCGCCCGTGACGATTTCCGGTGCGAAGTTCTCCAATGTGTCAAGTGTCACGAACAACTCTTCGAGTACAATCGAATTCGAGAACGCCGTCGAGTTCTCTGGCAATGTCGATGTGGTGCAGAGTACGGGTGCGGTCAAGTTCACCGGCGGCGCAACTGGCACTTGGCTTGCGAGAGCCACCGACATCCACGGTACCTACAACTTCACCGGTTCCGGCGATAGGACTGAACATGGCGGAACGACAGTGAAGAGCGATGGCGTTTACAATCTTCCCAACGCCACGTTCTACAAGCACAACGGCGACTTCCACATGGAAGCTGGCAGCCGGGCCGAAGTGAAAGCCGCGAAGATTCGCACTAAGGATTCCGATAAGAAACTTCTTGGCACTTTCAATGGTGAATTCAAGGTCAATGGCGAATTCGTGGTGTCTGCGCCTGATGGGGATAATCCGACGCATTATACCTGTAGTAGCGGCAACGGCACGTTCATTGTAGACAAGATTCGCGTTAACCAGAACGCTTGCATCGTTCCATGCAATAAGACGATCATGGGGCCAGGTGGAATTATTCGCGGGGCCGGCTATGTCCGTGTCGTGAACTCTGGCTCTCACGAGTTCGGCTCTTACGCAGACTGGACGATGTATTATAACAATCTCGGCAACACGACAACACCCAATTTTGTGCTCTACAAGCGCAGCAGTTCGGGCTCATGGTCAACCGTTACGTTTGACACGACCGACTACTACGACAATACGGTTGGTCGCACAATCACGAGCGAGGCGCAGATCGGCGCGGAGGATGCCGCATCGGCGGCGAAGTTTGGCGTGACGGTGAAGGGCATCGGCAAGTTCGTCTTCGCAAACACGCATGATGACGCAGCTGATGACAAAAAAATCTTCTCCGGCGGGTTGACAGTCACCAATTCCGCGACGGTCGAGGTTATGGCAAACTCCTGTCCGGGGACGGGCCCCGTCACGCTGAACGGCACCTCCACGCTTCTCCTGCATACGGGCGGCAACAAGGCGCGGACAGGTGTGATTGTGGTCAACGACGGCGCGACGCTGAAAGTCGCGGAGTCCGGCACCGTCAAGCTTGGCGGCGATCTGAGACTCAACGACGGCGCGACGTTGGCGTTCAACTTCACGGATCGCAAGAATGCCCCCTTCCTCGATTTGACGGACGGGTCGGTGACGTTCGGCACCGAGGCGCAAGTCAAGGTGTCGCTTTCCGGAGCGCGTCCTAATGGCGGAAGACACATCCTCACCTCTGGCAGCCAGATTGAGGGCATGGCGTCCTTCGTCAAGGCGGACGATTGCCCGAAATGGGTGAAAAGGTTTGGCGTTGACGGCGACGGCAACCTCTACGCCGAAGTATTCGCGAACGGCATGGTGATTATCTGCCAGTGAAATGACAAAGGCCACTGCGATATTTGCATTGGCTACGGCGGCGGCGCTATCTGCGTCCGCCGCCTTTGACGCTACCTTCCAGGTGCGGACGGCAAGCTACAACATCAGGTGCCAGACGACAGAAAGCGACAGCACGAACAACTGGGACAACCGCAAGGTCGACTTCATCAATCTCGTAAAGACCATCGCGCCGGACGTCGTCGGATTTCAGGAGGTGAAAAACGCCCAGTACACGTATCTAAGAGGGCAGCTGTCCGACTATACATTCGTCGGCGAGATGCGTGCCGGCGGCTCCAACCCCGAGGCGACGCCAGTCGCGTTCCGCACAAGCCGCTTCGCGTTGCTAGACAGCGGGACGTTCTGGCTTTCTGCGACGCCGAACGTCTCCGGCTCGACGGCGTGGGGCAACGGCATCGAGGATTCTGGTTATCCGCGAATCTGCTCGTGGACGCTTTTGAAGGACAGGACGAGCGGAGGCGTGTTCTGCTTCGCCTCGACTCATCTGGACCTCAATGCCGGGCCGCGCCTGGCGGGGATACGCCTTATCCTTTCGCTGCTCGTTGCGAAGTACGAGGCCGTGGATGTCCCGGTTGTCCTTGTCGGCGATATGAACGCCCTGGAGACGGAGGATTCCATGTTTGAAGCGTCGATTGCCATGCAAGACGCGCTTCTCGTCTCGAAGACCACGCCGACCGGCTCGTGGCGCACCTTCAACGGTTTCAGCTGGAAAGACGACGAAGTCTCCAGCGCGAGCGCGCTTGCCGACTACACGGCGGCACAGCGGTCGGCGAACGTGGCGACGCTTGGCAAGCGGATTGACTACATCTTCACGTCGTTCGGGGCGGAGGTTGAGTCGTTCGCGACGCGCAACGACGCAAGGCCGGGGAAGCAGTACTATCCGAGCGACCACTATCCCGTTGTCGCCGATCTGCGACTCCCACGCGCGAACAGCTTTTACACCGGCAAGGTACGCATCGAGATCGGCAAGAGCGTGGAGCGCGTCGGCCATGGGCGGTATGTCCTTACGCGAGGGGCGAATCTGCCAAACGCCGACAATCTCGAGTTCGTGCTTCCCAATTGGGTCGAACGCGCGGCGGTGGAGGACGGCGAGATCGTGATCTACGCCAAGCCCGCCCCGTTCTTCCTGAGGATCAGGTGATTCGACAAATAATCCCTAGCGGAAATTGGATGTTTGTGGTAAAATATTCATCATGAAAACGAATACAACAATACTTGTCGTTGCGACCGCGTTGACAGCGGCGGTCGCGTCCGCCCAGGGAGTGGTCGTTCCGGCACCCGTAGCGCCGCATCCTGTAGCGCACAGGACCGTTCTGCCCAACGGGACGGTGATGCCCGTCGGCGCGAAGATATGTTCCCACTGCGGAGGCACTGGCGTGCGTGAGCACACCTTCAAGAGGGATACTAAATGCCGCCACTGCGATGGCTACGGCTATCGCATGAACGATTCCGTCGTGGTAGTGCCGCCCCCGCCCCCGAAGCCGGCGGTCGTCGTCCCGCCGCCGCCGAAGCCCGTGGTCGTCGCGCCTCCCGCTCCAGTCGTGACGCCGTCGGCGCCGGTGGTCGTTGCGCCTCCGCCGCCGCGCCGCCCCGTGGGGACGGTTCTCCCCAACGGGACGGTCATGCCAGTCGGCGCGAAGATATGCTCCCACTGCGGCGGCACCGGCATACGCGAGCACACCTTCAAGGACAAGAAGTGCCACCACTGCAACGGCTACGGCTACCGCACGAAGGACGACTTCGACGAGCCGAGTCCGCACAAGAAGCACTCTAAACACCACCATTGATCCAAAACGCCATGAAGTGGACTAAGACTCTCATACAGACGCTCCGCGAGAACCCCGGCGACGCGGAGATAGATTCGCACAAGCTGTTGATCCGCGCCGGGCTTGCAAGGAAGGTCGCCGGCGGGCTCTACGCCTACCTTCCGCTCGGCATGAGGTCGCTGAAGAAGATCCAGCAGATCGTCCGCGAGGAGATGGACCGCGCGGGCGCGCAAGAGATCGTCTCGCCGATCCTCCAGCCTGCCGAGCTGTGGCGCACCACGGGGCGCTGGGACACGATGGGCCCCAACATGTTCAAGCTGCGCGACAGGGGCGAGCACGAGTTCGCCCTCGGCCCGACCGCCGAGGAGGTGTTCACCGACCTCGCGAAGGGCATGATCAGCTCGTACCGCCAGCTGCCCGTCACCATCTACCAGATCCAGTGGAAGTTCCGCGACGAGACTCGCCCGAGGTTCGGGCTCATGCGCTCCAAGGAGTTCCTGATGAAGGACGCCTATTCCTTCGACGTCGACGCCGAGGGGGCTGACAAGAGCTACTGGACGATGTACCGCGCCTACGAGCGCATCTTCGCCAGGTGCGGGCTCAAGGCCGTCCCCGTGCAGGCCGACGGCGGCGACATGGGCGACAGCCTCACGCACGAGTTCCACGTCCTCGCTGACGCGGGCGAGGACGGCATCGCGTTCTGCGAGGGCTGCGGCTACGCGGCGAACCTCGAGAAGGCGGAGAGGAAAGTGGGGAACGGGGAATGGGGAATGGGGAACGGGGAGGCTGTTGAAGAGATTCCCACCCCCAATGCGAAGACGATAGAGGAAGTCGCCGCGTTCATGGGCCTGTCGCCCGACGCCTTCGTGAAGTCCCTCGTCTACCTCGCCGACGGCAAGCCCGTCATGGTGTGCGTCCCCGGCGACCGCGACGTGAACGACGTGAAGCTCAAGCACTTCCTCGGCGCGAAGGCCGTCGCCCTCGCCGACTTCGGGACCGTCCTCGCCGCGACAGGCGCGAACGCCGGGTTCGTCGGGCCGGTCAGGCCGGCGGACGCGTCGCTGCGCATCGTCGCCGACGTCTCGCTCAAGGGCGCCAGCGGGCGCATCGTCGGCGCGAACAAGGACGACTTCCACCTGAAGAACGTCGACCTCGCGCGCGACGCTAAGATCGCCGACGCCGACTACGCGGACCTCACGACCGTCAAGGCTGGGGACGCGTGCCCTCACTGCGGCAGGCCGATGGTGATCAAGCGCGGCATCGAGGTCGGGCAGGTCTTCAAGCTCGGCACGAAGTACTCCGCCGCGTTCAACGCGACCTACAAGAACGACAAGCTCGAAGAGCACATAATGATCATGGGCTGCTACGGCGTCGGCGTGAGCCGCACGCTCCAGGCGGTCATCGAGCAGAGCCACGACAAGGACGGCATCGTGTGGCCGGCCTCCGTCGCGCCCTACCAGGTCTGCATCTGCCTCCTCGACCCCGCGGACGCGGGCGTCGCGAAGGTCGCGGAGGACCTCGAGGCCGCGCTGGAGGCGCAGGGAGTGGACGTCATCGTCGACGACCGCGCCGAGAGGCCGGGCGTGAAGTTCAAGGACGCCGACCTCATCGGCTTCCCCGTGCGCGTCGTCGTCGGCGCCAAGGGGCTCGCCAACGGCGGCGTCGAGGTGAAGCGCAGGTCCGAGGACAAGTCCGCCACGCGGATTGTCGCGCCTGCCGACGCCGCGCAGGCGGTCGCGGACCTTCTGAAGGAGGACGCCGGGGCGTAGCCGGGGGGACGCTGAATGGCACTCAAACGACAGAGCGACGAGCTGAACAAGCCATCGAGCGCGTTCGACAACAAGCTCAGGCCGACCGACTTCGACGGATTTGTCGGACAGGACAAGATCCGCGACAGGCTGATGCTTGCCGTCGAGGCCGCGAAGGCGAGGGGCGAGTCGCTCGACCACGTGCTGTTCTCCGGCCCGCCCGGCCTCGGGAAGACTACGCTCTCGTACATCCTCGGCGAGGCGATGGGCGTGAACGTGAAGACGACGTCCGGCCCCGTCATAACGAAGCCGGGCGACCTCGCCGGGCTGCTGACGACGCTGGAGCCGGGCGACATCGTCTTTGTCGACGAGATCCACCGCATGGCGAAGACGGTCGAGGAGTACCTTTACAGCGCGATGGAGGACTACGCGATCGACATTATGATCGACCAGGGCCCGAACGCCAGGAGCGTCCGCCTCGAGCTCCCGCGCTTCACCCTCGTCGGCGCCACGACGCGCATCGGCCTCATCGCCGCCCCGCTCCGCGCGAGGTTCGGCCTCGTCAACAGGCTCGACTACTACGAGCCGGACAAGCTCTCGGAGATTGTGCGCCGCTCGGCGGTGAAGCTCGGCGTGGATATCGACGACGACTGCGCGCTGGAGATCGCGCGCCGCTCGCGCGGCACCCCGCGAATCGCCAACAACCTCCTGCGCCGCGTCAGGGACTACGCCCAGGTTAGGGCAGGCAACTTCATCACAGGCGACGTCGCGCGCGAGTCGCTGGGCCTGCTGGAGATCGACCCGAACGGGCTCGACGACATGGACCGCCGCATACTCGAGACGATTTGCGTCAAGTTCAGCGGCGGGCCGGTCGGCCTCTCCACGATCGCGGTGTCCGTCGGCGAGGAGTCGGACACCATCGAGGAGGCGTACGAGCCGTTCCTCATCATGGAAGGGTACCTTGAGCGGACGCCCAAGGGCCGCGTCGCGACGCGGAAGGCGTTCTCGCTCCTCGGGCTCTCGCCGTCGGGACGGCAGGGCGAGCTGGGGATCTGACGGAAAGGGCGTAGAACAGGGGGCGGACGGATGGACACGATAAGCAAGGAGAAGCGCTCGAAGGTGATGTCCGCCATCCATTCGCGCGACACCTTGCCCGAGATATGCGTCCGGAAGATGCTCTGGCGCGCCGGCTATCGTTTCAGGGTGTGCGACAGGCGGATTGTCGGCCATCCCGACATAGTGATACCGAAGTGCCGCGCGCTTATCGAGGTTAGGGGATGCTTCTGGCACCGGCATGGATGGGAGTGGGACGGGCGCAAGCTTGTCGAGACTTCGCACTGCCCTACGGCGACCATGCCGAAGTCTAACTGTTCGTTCTGGAGGGAGAAGTTCCGCCGGAACGTCCGGCGCGACGCGCAGCACGAGCGCGACTGGGCGGAACTCGGCTGGAACCTGATTGTCGTGTGGGAGTGCGGCCTCGCCAAGTCGAGGGACCGCGAGAGGACATTCCGCTTCATCCTCCGCAATCTCGCGAAGTGGGAGAGGAAGTAAGCGAAAAGACAGAGTG
The DNA here is from genome assembly GCA_902799955.1 of uncultured bacterium. GTDB lineage: Bacteria > Verrucomicrobiota > Kiritimatiellia > RFP12 > UBA1067 > UBA1067. The sequence goes on from CADCCQ010000027.1 coordinate 74,297, forward strand.
AATCCCCCCTCCAGTGTCACTGGCAGTTGCATTCACATTGTCTTTTCATTGTGTCAAAATTTTTTTCGTTTTCGTTTCCATTCGCCCGCGCTGTATGGTATAATACATCAATATGGAATTTGAGAATACCATTGGACTTGAGACGCATGTGCAGCTCAAGACGAAGACGAAGATGTTCTGCTCGTGCCTGCTGAAGACAGGCTGCGAGCCGAACACCAACGTCTGTCCTGTTTGCCTGGGCTATCCTGGCGCACTCCCCGTGATGAACGGAGAGGCGGTCAAGCTTACCGTCATGAGCGGCCTCATGCTCGGATGCGAGGTAAACCGCCACGCCACGTTCGACCGCAAGAACTACTTCTACCCTGACATGGCCAAGGACTACCAGATCTCCGAGAACGGCAGTCCGCTATGCATCGGCGGCGGCGTCGAGATCACGCTGGCCGACGGGTCGCGCAAGCTCATACGCATCAACCACATCCACCTCGAGGAGGACGCCGCGAAGATAAACCACTACGCGACGACCTCCGGCGTGGACTTCAACCGCGGCGGGACGCCATTGATGGAGATCGTGTCCGAGCCCGACATGGCGTCGGCAGACGAGGCGATAGCCTACCTGACGGCGCTGAAGGAGATGCTCGTCTACGCGGGAGTGAGCGACTGCAACCTCGAAGAGGGCAACATGCGCTCCGACGTCAACATATCGATCCGCCCGGTCGGCGAGACGAAGCTGGGGACGAAGGTCGAGATCAAGAACATGAACTCATTCAGCGGGATCCACGCCGCGCTCGTGTACGAGGCGCGCCGCCAGAGGGAGTGCATGGCGCATTCGATCCCCATCGTGCAGGAGACGCGCCGCTGGGACCCCGAGGCCCTGGAGACGGCGTCCATGCGCTCGAAGGAGAATGCCCACGACTACCGCTACTTCCCGGAGCCGGACCTCGTGCCGGTTGAGCTCTCCGACGAGACGGTGGAGGAGTGGCGCAGGCTTCTCCCCGAAAAGCCCGAGTTGCGCAGGGCGAGGATGGTCGAGCAGTATGGAATCGCGGAATACGACGCGGAGGTGCTTTCCCAGCACAAGGAGAACGCCGACTGGTTCGAGCGCGCGTGCGCCTCGTTCGAGTCGAAGGCGGAGGGCGGCGGAAGGACGTTCGACAAGAAGCTCTCCAAGACCCTATGCAACCTGTTCATGTCCGACGTGATGGCGCTGATGAACGCGAGCGGGAAGACGATCGGCGAGAGCGCGATGGAGCCGTCCGCGCTGGCCTCTCTCGTGAGGCTCTCCGCGTCCGGGACGATCAACGGCCCGACGCTGAAGGAGCTTCTGCCGGAGGTGTTCGAGAAGGGCGGCGACCCGGAGGCGATCGTGAAGGCGCGCGGCCTCGGGGCGGTCAGCGACGAATCCGCGCTGGAGGCGTTCGTCGACCAGGCGATCGCGGCGAACCCGGGGCCAGTTGCGGACTTCAAGAACGGCAAGAAGGCCGCGGCGGGGTTCTTCGTCGGGCAGGTGATGAAGCTCTCGAAGGGCAAGGCCGACCCCAAGCGCGTCGGCGGGATAGTGGCAAGAAAGCTGGCTGCGCTATGAAACTGAAGACTGCAATGCTCGCGGCGGCGCTCGCCGCCTTCCTCTCCGGATGCAACACGTTCACCCTCACACAGACGAACGCCTTCGTCGACGACGACGGAAACGTCCTGACGGTGCGGTACGGCCGTCTCGAGAAGGAGCGCAGCACGACCGTCATAAACCCCATGACCGGGAAGAACATCGACATGAAGTCCCGCCTGGCGGTCTCGCTCACCTTGCCCAAGCCCAACGGCAGCGAGGTGATGGCGTACCAGTGCATGAACCTGCTGCCCAGCGGCACGATGTACAGTTCGTCGGACGGCAAGTGGCTTTTCCACGCGAACGGGGTGGCGTCGGCGGTTTACCTGGCGAACAAGGAAAAGACGGACTACGTCCTCGTCTTCTCGGGGGTCATGGCCGACGGGCCGAAGAGGGAAGACGCGAAGTGAATCCGCTGGACAACATACGCGTAGTGCTTGTCGGCACGCTCTACACCGGGAACGTGGGCTCCAGCTGCCGCGCCATGGCGAACATGGGCATACGCCATCTCCGGCTCGCGGCGCCGAACCTCCAGAACTCGTGGGAGGAGGGCGAGCGCATGGCGGTGCACGCGACTGACGTGATGAACGCGCGCGAGGAGTTCCCGTCGCTGGAGGAGGCCGTCGCGGACTGCGTGGCGGTCGTGGGCACCACTGCGCGCGAGGGCCTCTACCGCCAGCACTCGAAGACGCCGCGCGACGCCGCGCCGGAGATACTCTCGCTCGCGGAGACCGGGCCGGTGGCGGTCGTGTTCGGCCGCGAGGACAAGGGCCTCCTCAACGAGGAGGTCGCGCAGTGCACGCATCTCATACGCATCCCCGTCGACGAGGGGTACACGTCGCTGAACCTCTCCCAGGCGGTGATGGTCACGGCGTACGAGCTGTTCACGTCCACGGGCCGCTACGAGCCGCCGCACGAGAAGGCGCCGCCCGCGCCGCAGGCCCAGAAGGCACAGCTCATGAAGAACTGGTCGAGGATGCTGTGCGACATCGGCTTCATGAAGGAAGTCCAGGCGGACCACTTCATGCAGGGTTTCCACAGGGTGTTTTCGCGGGGCGTGTTCACGAAGGACGACGCCGCGCTAATGCTGGGCGTCGCCAGGCAGGCGACGTGGGCAGCGAAAGGGGGCGCCGCCGTGCGCGACGGGAGGGAAGATGGATAGACTGGCCTATCTGGCAAGGCGCGTTCTGCTGCTTGTGCCGACATTTATTGGTATAACGATCGTCTGCTTCTGCCTGACGCGTTTCCTGCCGGGCGGACCGGTGGAGATGAGGCTGCTGAAGATGCGCGGCATGGGCGGCTCCGGCGGCGAGGTCACCCAGGCCGCCGCGCAGGGCAACGGCGCGAGCGTCAGCGACAAGTACCGCAAGGAGCTCGAGGAGCAGTACGGCTTCGACATGCCGCTGCACGTGCAGTACTGGAACTGGCTCGTCGTGAACCGCATGGGCCTGAAGCTGCCGTCGTACGACTACCCGAACAAGACGGCGTGGCAGCTCATAAAGACGCGCATCCCGGTCTCGATATGGTTCGGTCTCACCTCGTTCATCCTGACGTACATGGTGTGCATCCCGCTTGGCATAGCGAAGGCCCTGCGGCACAGGCAGGCGTTCGACGCCTTCTCGAGCGTCGTCGTGTTCGTCTCGTACGCGATCCCCAACTTCGCTCTCGGCATGGCCCTCAAGATGATGCTGTGCGGCACGGTGGACGGGCTCTGGGACGCCTTTCCGATCGGCGGCATCTCCAGCAAGTTCGTCGTCGAGCCGACCTTCTGGCAGTGGTTCGCGGACAGGGCCTGGCACATGTTCCTGCCCATCGTCTGCTACGTCTCCAGCGGATTCGCGATGCTGACGCTGCTGATGAAGAACTCGCTCCTCGACCAGATCTCGGCCGACTACGTGCGCACGGTCGTCGCCAAGGGCGGCACCCGCCGCCGGGCGATCTGGTGCCACGCCTTCAGGAACGCGCTCGTCCCGATCGCGACAGGCATCGGCCCGATGATAACGCTGCTCTTCGCGGGCTCAATCATCATCGAGACGATATTCGAGATCCCGGGGATGGGACGCCTCTCCTGGGACGCGCTCATCGGACGCGACTACTCCGTGTTCCTCGCGCTTCTCGCGCTCACCGCCAGCTTCCAGCTCGTCGGCAACCTCATATCCGACGTGCTGTACATGATAATAGACCCGAGGATTGACTTCTCCAGGAAATAGACGCCTATGTTCTCCCCACTGACAAAAAAGAGGTTCCGGTCGTTCAGGCGCATGAAACGCGCCTGGTATTCGCTGATCGCGCTCATAGTCGTGTTCCTGTTCTGCAACGTCTACGGGATAGCGTCGCTGTTCCGCCCGTCGTCGCTGAAACCGGTGGCGCCCTCCTCGCTGGAGAGGTACAGGAAGCCGCAGATCGAGAAGGTCTACGACGTGAAGACGGCGCGCTTCAACGTGGACGCAGGCGGCGAGATATACGACTTCGAGGGCCCGGCCGACGTGAAGGGCAGGATCCCCGCGACGGGCGGCGCGGACTTCGCGTCCGCGATGACCGCCGCGTTCCCGGAGTACGGCGTCAGGGTGACGCCGCGCGACGGGTACACGCGCGTGTACATGGAGCCCAAGGCGCCGCCGGCCGTCTCGGAGATTACGCTGCCCCCGCCGGAGGTCAGCTTCCCGTTCGCGCCGTGCTGGAGCCATCCGTTCGGAATCGACTCCGGCGGACGCGACGTCTTCGAGCTCGTCGTGCTCGGGATGTGCATCGGCCTCGACTTCGGCATCGTCCTCGCGTTCTCAGGAATGCTCATCGGACTCGTCATAGGCGCCATAGAGGGGTACTTCGGCGGCAAGACGGACATCTGCTGCCAGCGCTTCATCGAAATATGGAGCGCGGTCCCGTTCCTGTACGTCATGATATTCATCGGCTCCACGATCGGGCGGAGCTTCGGCGTGCTGCTCGTTTGCTACGCGGTCTTCAACTGGATCTCCGTCAGCTACTACATGAGGGCCGAGTTCCTGCGCCTCAGGACGAGGATGTTCGTCGAGGCCGCGAAGTGCCAGGGGTTCTCCGCCGCGAGGATCATCTTCGGGCATATCCTGCCAAACGCGCTCACTCCGCTCATCACGCTCTTCCCGTTCCTCCTGATGGGGGCGATCGGGTCGCTGGCCGCGCTGGACTTCCTCGGGTTCGGCCTCCCTGCGATGACGCCGAGCTGCGGCGAGCTGATGCACCAGGCCCAGGGCGACCCGTCGGCGTGGTGGCTGATCGTGTTCCCGGCGGCCGCCCTGTTCATTGTGATGATGCTCACCGTTCTCGTGGGCGAGGGCCTCCGCGACGCGTTCGATCCGCGCCAGAAGTCGAAGCTGGAGTGAAATGGCCGCCGAGCTCACACCCATGATGAGACAGTATCTCGCCATGAAGCGCGAGATACCGGAGGGCGCGATTCTGATGTTCCGCCTCGGCGACTTCTACGAAATGTTCGCGGAGGACGCCCAGCGGGCGTCGCCCGTCCTGGGCGCGACTCTGACGCAGCGCAACGGCATGCCGATGTGCGGCGTGCCGTACCATGCGCTCGACTCCTACCTCGCGAAGCTCATCCGCGCGGGGATGACCGCCGCGCTGTGCGACCAGGTCGAGGACCCGAAGTTCGCGAAGGGCCTCGTTCGCCGCGAGATAACCCGCATCGTCACCCCCGGCACCGTGACGGAGGACGGCATCCTCGACGAGACGGCCACCAACTACGTCGCGGCGGCGAGCGGGCTTGCGCTTGCGCTCATGGACCTGCCGACCGGCGAGTTCCTTGTCGAGGAGTTCCCGAACGAGGAGAAGCTCGCCGAGGCCCTCGAGCGCTACAGCCCGGCCGAGCTCGTCGTCTCCTCCGACCTCGACCCCGCCGCGTTCCCCGGCGCGACGCGCGTGGACGCCTGGACGTTCTCCGTCGACGCGGCGACGGAATGCCTCTCCCGCCAGTTCGCGGTCCTCTCGCTCGACGGCTTCGGCCTCGCGGGGCGGCCCGCGCCGGTATCCGCCGCGGGCGCGCTCGTCCACTACGTCGGCACCACGCTCCGCCACCCGCTCGGGCACGTCAGGAGCATCCGTCTCGTCGAGCCGGGCGACGGAATGACCCTCGACGCCGGTACGATCCGCCACCTGCAGCTCCTTCCGTACGGGGACGTCCCCCGAAGCGCGACGCTCCTCGGCGTCCTTGACGTGACGAAGACGCCGATGGGCGCGAGGACGCTGCGCAGCTGGATAGCAAGGCCGCTCGCCCGCGCGTCGGACATCAACGCCCGCCTCGACTGCGTCGAGACGTACGTCAGGGACAGGACGCTCCTGCTGAAGTCGCGCTCGCTCCTCTCCGGCGTCAGGGACATCGAACGGCTGGTGCAGAAGGCCGGCGCCAGGCGCGCCGGCCCGCGCGACCTCAAGGCCCTCGCCGACTCCCTCAGGCCGGTCCCGGAGATAAAGGTCCTGAACGCCGCCGCGCCGCAGTCCGCCGCGCTCGTCCCGGAGCAGGCCCTAGTCGACTTCCTCGACCGCGCCATCGCGCCGGATCCGCCCGCGCTCGTCGCGGACGGCGGATTCATCGCGCCGGGCTTCGACGCGGAGCTGGACGAGCTTCGCGGCCTCTCCGCCGACGGGCACCAGCGCCTCGCTGAGTTCCAGGCGCGCGAGCAGGCCAGGACCGGGATCGCCAAGCTCAGGGTAAAACACGTCTCGACCTTTGGCTTCGTGATCGAGGTCCCCAAGAGCTTCGCCTCCCAGGTGCCGCAGGAGTACGAGCGCCGCCAGACGCTTACCACCGGCGAGCGCTACACAACCCCGGAACTGAAGGAGTACGAGCGCAAGGTCCTCGGCGCGCAGGAGCGCGCCGTCGCGATAGAGCAGCGGCTCTATGGCGAGATCCTCGACCGCGTCGGGACGAGGATTGACGGCATACAGCGCACTGCCGCCGCGATAGGCGAACTTGATGCCGTGATGTCCCTCGCCGACCGTGCCCTCGCCGCCGGATACGTCCGCCCCGTCGTCGACGACTCCGACGCGCTGGACATCGAGGACGGCCGCCACCCGATTATCGAGCAGCTCCCCGACGCCGAGCCCTTCGTCCCCAACTCTGCGCACATGAACTGCACGACGGACCAGATCATCCTCATAACCGGGCCGAACATGGCCGGCAAGTCCACCTATATCAGGCAGGTCGCGACAATCGCCGTCATGGCCCAGATGGGCGGGTTCGTCCCGGCGGCGTCGATGCGCCTCGGAGTGATCGACCGTGTGTTCACGCGCATAGGCGCTGGCGACGACCTCTCGCGCGGACGCTCGACCTTCCTCGTCGAGATGCAGGAGACCGCCAACATCCTCAACAACGTGACGACGAAGTCGCTTGTAGTCCTGGACGAGATCGGAAGGGGGACGTCAACCTTCGACGGGATATCCATCGCGTGGTCCGTCGCGGAGTATCTCCACGGGAAGAAGGAGGCGAAGGCGAAGACCCTCTTCGCGACGCACTACCACGAGCTAGCGGACCTCGCCGATGCGCTGCCGGGCGTGAAGAACTTCACCGTCAAGGTGAAGGACGAGGGGCGAAGGCTCGTGTTCCTGCGCAGGATCGTCCCAGGCGTCGCGGAGAAGAGCTTCGGCATCCACGTCGGCGCGATGGCGGGCCTCCCCAAGGAGGTCGTGGAGAGGGCCAGCGAGATACTCAGGAACCTTGAGGCAAACGAACTTGACGTGAACTGCCCGGCGAAGGTCGTGAGGCGCCCGAGGCGGCGCATCTCCGAACTGCCGGGGCAGATGACGTTCTTCTGAACGGGGAGGCAAGATGAAATTCGAGGAGAACCTGAAGACCCTGGAGGATCTCGTGAGGCGGATGCAGTCCGGCGAGATGCCGCTGGACGACATGATCAAGGCGTTCGAGAAGGGGCGTGAGCTCGTGGCAAAGTGCCAGGCCGAGCTGGAGGCGATACGCCTGAAGATAGACAAGGTGACTGCGTCCGGCGTGGCGCCCGTCGAGGTCGTCGAGACCCCGGCAGGCGAACCGGACGTCAAGCTCTGATCGGAGGTAACATGGGCAAGCAGATATACGTTCAGGCGCAGGCCGACCACATAGCGTCGCTCTCTAAGGCGACGCCCGCAGCCGCCATCGAGGAGCTGGTGTGGAACGCGCTGGACGCCGACGCCAGGGAGGTGAAGGTCGACCTGGTCACCAACGCGCTCGGCGCGGTGGAGGCGGTGCGGGTCTCCGACAACGGCACCGGCATAGACGTGCTGAAGATAGACTCCACCTTCGGCTCGCTCGGCGGAAGCTGGAAGATGGACGGGCGCGGCACGGGTCTTTTCCACCGCCGTCTGCACGGCCGCCACGGCCGCGGCAGGTTCAAGGCGTTCGCCCTCGGCTCCAACGTCGAGTGGCGCACGACCGTCAGCATAGGCGGAGAGTTGCTTTCCTACAGGATATCCGGCGACATAGCGTCGGCAGGCGTGTTCGAGCTGGACGCCGTGGATGGGGCCGGCCCCGCCTCGGGCACCGAGGTCTACGTGACTGGCATCCGCTCATGCTGCGACAGCCTCCTGAACGCGGCGGAGACCGTGCAGACGCTCGCCTCGAAGTTCGCGCTCTACCTCAGGAGCTACCCGGACGTGCGCATCTACTTCAACGGACTCCCCGTCACCCCCGTCATCGTCCAGCGCAGGGTCACGGACTACAAGCTCACGTTCCCCGGAGGGGTGGAGGTGAAGCTCGAGATAATCGAGTGGAAGCGCAAGTTCGCCGGCTCCGGGCGCATCGTGTTCTCCGGGCCCGACGGCTTCCAGCTCCACGAAGTGCCCGCCCTGGTCCGCCCGGGCGGCGCGAGCTTCACCGCCTACCTCGTCTCGTCTCGCTTCCCCGCGCTCGCCGCCGAGAACCTGCTCGTCATGGACGAGCTCAACGCTGAGGTCCGCCGCTACGTCGACGAGGCGCGCGGCGTCCTGAAGGACCATTTCGCCCAGGTCGGCGCCGACCTCGCGTCGGAGCTGGTCGGCGGATGGGTCAGCGACGGAATATACCCGTTCGACGAGGATGACACGTCGAAGGTGCGCGAGCGCTTCGACAAGGCCGCCATCGAGCTAGCGGGGCGCTTCGAGTCGTTCTCGTCGCTCTCCGCCGCGGAGCGTGGAATACTGCTGAAGCTCCTCAAGGCCGCCATGCCGGCGTCCGGCAAGGCGACGCTGAAGTCCATCCTTTCGTGAGGGGAAAGTGAAGAGGCGCCTCCCTTTCGAGATCGTCTACGAGGACCGCGACCTCGTCGCAATCGACAAGCCCGCCGGGCTTCTCTCGACGCACACCCGCGTCCAGGGGCGCATGGCGCGCGAGGCCCAGCCGACCGCCGAGAACATCCTCACGGACTACCTCCGCAAGGGGCAGCTGAAGAGCCGCCTGCGCGCCTGGCTCGTCCACCGCCTCGACCGCGACACGAGCGGCGTCATGGTGTTCGCGAAGACGGAGGCCCTCGCGCTCGCCCTGAGGGAGCGCTGGAACGACATCACCGAGAAGACATACGTCGCCCTTGTCGCAGGCGCGATGGACACCCCGGAAGGGGTATTTGAAAGCTACCTCATGGAGGACGCCGACGGATACAAGGTTCGGAGCGTTCCGCCGCCCGGGAAGGGCGCCCCTCGCAACGGCGGCTGGGCCGCACCTAAGCTTGCGCGCACGGAATGGCGCGTCCTCTCCAGAAGGGGGGCGGACACCCTTGTGGAGGTGAAGCTCAAGAGCGGGCGCAAAAACCAGATACGCGTCCACTTCTCAGAGGCCGGGCATCCCGTTGTAGGCGACGTGAAGTACGGCGGGCGCAAGTTCCGCCGCCTGTGCCTCCATTCCGCTTCGCTTGCGCTGCTGAATCCAGTCACCGGGCGGCAGCATCTCTTCGTCTCCCGTAATGCGGGCGCTCCGCCGTTCTGAGCGGCTATTCGGCGTCCTTCCAACGGCCGCGCGTGAAGTCCGGCACCTCAAGCGGCGCCGAGCCGGCGGAGACCGACTTCTCCGAAAGCTCCGTAAGGCAGCTCCACGTCGCGGCGTCGTAGACGTCGGCGTCCATAGGAAGACCGTTCATCAGGCAGTGCGACCAATGTATGTCGATGTCGCCGTCGGTATCGCCGGGCGGCACATCGGGTTTCTTCGCAAGCGGTATCAGGTGTCGGCGTGTCCGTTCCGCAGTTTCGACGAGCTGCCAGCACTCTTCGATGGTAGTGGCGCATGGTAGCTCGACGGCGCAGTGCCTGCCGGCTTCCAGCGCGTATACGGCGGCGCGGAAGTGAATTGGCGTCGGTGCCGTGACGTATACGAGGTCTACCTCCGGGTCGTCCGCGACGGGCCTGAACGACTCCGGCCCGAGGAATGCGTGCGACCTGGGCTTGCCCATCTTCTCCAGCTTGGCGTTCCCGGCGTCAAGCCCGCGTTGCTCGATGTCCGCAATTGCCGTTACGACGAGGCCTGGGATGTTCGAGAGCCGCCTGATGGCCTCTATGCCGCGTTGCCCGATGCCACAGACGCCGACGCGTACGCGCTCCATCGGATCACACCTGAAACCATGCATGGAACCCATTGACTTCTTCTCCTGTTGGAGTTGGTGTAACGTGACGAGCTTTACTCTTCAATCCTGATCTCGGCTAGGGAGGCGAACTCGCGTCCGAGATGCTCGTTGAGCCCTGTGAAGCGCCAGAAGCGGACGGGGACAGTCCCCGCAAACGCAAACGTCTGCGCGGCAGTCGTCGCCTTCAGCTCGCCCGCGACGACTTCGCGCCATGCCTTGCCATCCTCCGAGACTTCGAAGCGGAAGCCCTTGACGTTGCCGTTCACACCGTTCTGCCGCTGCCAGATCGTCACGCCCTTCGCCTTGGCGACGCGCCCGAGGTCGACAGTCACCGCGTGCGGGTACTTCGTGAGCGTGACGCCATACTGCGAGTGCCAGATGGTCGAGAGGTCGCCATCCACAAGATGGTCTGCGTCGCCTTCGCCCGGCTCGGCGGAAGTGCATGCGACGACCGTCGGCACGATGTCCTCGCCCGTCCGCACGTCCGGCGGCAGCGCGGCCGGAGGCATCGACGGCAGCTTGTTCCTCATGCTGGTTTTGCCGATGACGAAATCGAGCCTATAGGTCCTGTCGTTGCGGACTATGTCGCGGCCGAGAGGGCCCGGCCCGCACGACGCGCCGCCCAGGCCCCTAACAGCTGCGAATATGCCGAGCTCGACCTTCGACATCTCCGGCAGCTCTTCGGGATGGGCCGCACGCACAAGCTCCATGGGCGAATAAGGTATCGCCGAGAAGGAGAACGGCTCGCCCAGGGTCGTGACGATGAATGCGCTTTTACGCGGCTTTTCCGCGGCGTTCGGGTACACTACCGCCAAATACGTGTTCTCGCGGTTGCCCATGTCCTGGGGCTTCGCATAGCGCTCGACCATCTGCCAGTCGCACTGGGTCCAGAGCGACGTATGCGCGCTGCTCTTCCTGTCGGGGTAGTTCTCGTGCGGACCCGCTCCGAGCCACATCGCCGTGTACGAGTCGATGGCGAGTGTAAAGCGGTAGCCGATTCGCGCGAGCTCCATCACGCGGCCGCGCGGACGTATCTCGGACTGGCACGCGACGAGTCCGTCGCCGAACACCGTCCACTTCCGGGCGACGATGAAGCGCGGCGAATGGGGCTTCGCGTTTCTGCCGCGCACGTCCGCGACGATCGTTACGGACTTCGAACCGTCCGCGTTCGTCTCTACGGGCGAGATCGATGTCGCCGTCTCAACGAGGTCGTGCAGCCCCGCCTCCATCCAGCGCCGCCCCAGCCCGCCGTCGTTGGGGACAGGCGCACGGAACGCGTCGACTGTCATCGGAGCCGCCAGATGTTCCTCGCCATTGCGCACATACGAAACGAGCGCTCCCGTCTCGCGGCAGAACCGCACCGTGAAGTTCGTCCCGCCGAGTGCGACGGATTTCTCGTCCGAAAGATCGTTGACGACCCCCGTCGACGAAATCGTTTCCCGGTCGGCCAGAAGCCGCTTGTCGGTCCACTCTTCGCACGCGACCAAATGGTCTTTTTTCAAAACGCCTCCGTCCGCCTTGAGTACAATCCCCACGGCCCTGCCTATCCTCGGCTCGCCCCTGGCGTTGTTGTTGGGCGGCAGGTCGAACGTCTGTTCGCCGCGCGGCGGCATCGAGAGATCGGCGCTGAATCCGTCCGTCTGGAGACAGTACCCTTCGCCGCTCCTGAAATAGTTGAGGTTCTTGACCGTCACCTGGCGTCCGTCCGCCGAAAACTTTATGTCGAACGGCTGGAAGACGCGCTTCACCTCCCAGTAACCGGGCTGGAGCGTGCGGTCGGAGTGTATCGTGCCGTTCATCACGAAAAGCCCGTCGTTCGGCTTGTCGCCGAAATCGCCACCGTACGCGATGATGCGTCTCTCCTCCCATTTTCCATTTTCCATTTTACACTTTACATTCTTGTACAGCCCCTGGTCAACCCAGTCCCAGATCGCCGCACCGAGAATCACGTCCGACGACTCGATCGCGTCCTGGTAGTCCTTGAGGTTGCCCATCGCGTTGCACATGTTGTGCGCGTACTCGGAGATGTAGAATGGCTTTTTCGCCTTGTGGTCGTTCGCCTTCCACACCGTCCAGTCCACGCCCGGGTACTGGTTGGAATCGACGTCCGCAACGGAGTTGTCGCGCTCGTACTGGATCGGGCGCGAGGGATCCATCTTCTTGATCGCGGCGGACGCGGCGGCGAAGTTCTCGCCCGGTCCCGCCTCGTTGCCAAGACTCCAGAACACGACGGACGGATGGTTGCGGTTGCGGCGTACCATGTCGAGATTGCGCGCGACCGTCGCCTTCTCCCACTCCTTGCGGTGCGAGAGCGACGCCTCGCCGTAGTAGTAGCCGTGCGATTCCACGTTCGCC
>CADCCQ010000028.1 GCA_902799955.1 uncultured bacterium
TCACGCAGTTCAAGCGCTACAAGGCGGCGGGCGCGTCGTCCGACGAGGCCAGCGAGCGCGAAGGCGCGAACAACGCGTTCGACGGCGACATCTCGACCATCTGGCACACGCAGTGGAAGAAGCGCAACCCCGGCTATCCGCACTTCGTCATCGGCGACTACGGCAAGACCCTCGCGCTCAAAGGCGTCTTCGCCGTTCCGCGTCAGGACATGGACCATGGACGCGTCCGCCGCTACCGCCTTGAGCTGAGCGACGACGCGAAGACCTGGCGCACGGCCGCGGAAGGCGAGCTTGCAAACACGGACGACCTCACGGAGATCACATTCAAGCAGACGGAGTCCGCACGGTACATCCGCTTCAACGCGCTTTCGCCGTGGGACAAGTCGCAGCCGTGGGCCTCCATGGCCGAACTCCAGCCGGTCTTCGGCGAATAGGCAAACTGCCAAGAGCCAACTCGCAAAGCCATGACCAAGAAAACGATTGTAGTTGCAATGTCCGCGGTTATGGCGGGGATTTCCTCGCTCGCGGCGGAGTACAAGCCAGAAGCGTGGAACCTCGAGGCGCGCGAGAGGTTCGCCGCGCACCGCTACGGCGTGTTCATTGTTTGGGGTCTCTACGCCAACTATGCGCAGGGCGAGTGGTATCTGCACCATGGGAACCTCGACCGCGACGCCTACGAGCGCATGCTGCACGGCTTCTACCCCTCGAAGTACGATGCGCGCGAGTGGGCGCGGATCGTCAGGAAATCGGGCGCGAAGTACATCACCATCACCGCGCGCCACCACGACGGCTTCGCGCTCTGGCCGTCGAAGGTGGACGACTACAACATCAAGTCCACGCCGTTCAAGCGCGACATCCTCGGCGAGCTCGCCGAGGCGTGCAAGGCCGAGGGCGTCGAGCTCTCGCTCTACTATTCGCTCCTCGACTGGCACCGCGCCGACTACACGCCCGGCCGGGCCTGGCTGCGCAGCGACGAATGGCGCGCGAAGCAGAGGCCCGACTACGCCTCGTACAAGCGCTACATGATGGGACAGATCACCGAGCTACTCGACAACTACCACCCCATCAACATCTGGTTCGACGGCGAGTGGGACCACCTCGACAAGGACCGCGGCGGCACGTTCGACTGGGAGTTCGACGACATCTTCGACCTCATCCACTCGCGCAAGGCGCTCGTGGCGAACAACAACCACCGCGCGCCGCGTCCGAAGGAGGACATCCAGCTCTTCGAGCGCGACCTGCCTGGCGTCGGAACGATGTTCTCGAAAAACCAGCCGCTTCTCGACGACCGTCCGTCCGAACAGTGCGACGTGATCCAGTACGGCGTGTGGGGATACAAGATTGGGCAGAACAAGTTCCGTCCGCCGGAGGAGTGCGTCGCGCTCATTGCGCGCGCCGCGTCGAAGGGCGCGAACCTTCTCCTCAACATCGGCCCCGACGGCTCGGGGCAGATTCCCGCGAAGGCCGTGGAGGTGTTCGAGGGAATTGGCAAGTGGTTCGAGAAGAACGGCGACTCGATCTACGGCACGAGGGCCGGCGGCGTCTCTCTTGGCATCAAGGTCGTCACCACGCGCAAGGACGACACGCTCTTCATCCACTTCATCGACCCGGAGGTGAAGGAGTTCGCGTTCCTCCTGGACGGCAAGAAGACGACGGTGAAATGTGCGCGTGCCAAGGGCGACGCATTCGACGTCGTGGTGCGCTTCCCGCTCGGCGGCAAGACGCCTTCGCAGTTCATCGAGCCGGGCGCGCACGATGCGTGGAAGGTAGTCGGCGAGACGTGCAAGAACCCCGGCAATGCGAAGGCCGCCCTCGACGGCAACAAGGATTCGCTGTGGCACTCGCATCCCGAACCGATGACGAAAAACGATCCGCTTCCCCCGCCGCAGAGCTTCACGGTCGATTGCGGGGCCGTGCGCGAGATGCGCGGATTCAAGTACACGCCTCGTCCCGCGCACTGCAGCGTGGGTGTGGTCGACAAGTGCGAGTTCTGGGTTTCGCTCGACGGCAAGGACTGGACGAAGGCCGCTGAAGGTTCGTTCCCCGACGTGCTGGAGTCTCGCAAGACGCGCGAGGTGAAGTTCGCGAAGCCAGTCAAGGCGCGCTACTTCCGTTTTGTGGCCACCCACGCGCTTCCCGTCAACGACCGCCTCGCCGTCGCCGAAGTCGACATCTTTTGATTGCGCCAGGTAATTTGGTGTAATGCTTCAGAAACCATAGTTTACATACCGCGTAAAGAAAAACGCTGCCAACTCCAGTCTTTCCCGCATTGGCATGGTTCGTGCTAATGTTTCTGTGTCGCCGCGATGGACGCGGCGACGCGAAAGGAAAGATGAAACTGATAATAGCATACATCCAGCCCGAGCGGCTGAATGCCGTCAAGCAGGCGCTCTTCGCCCGCGAAATATATAAGATGTCCGTGACCAACGCGCTTGGATGCGGGAAGCAGGGAGGATACCTCCATCTCTACCGCGGCGCGGTGGAGGAAGTGACGCTCCACAAGAAGATGCGCCTTGCCATCGGCGTCAACGACGACTACATCGAGAAGACGATCGAGGCCATCATAGAAGGCGCGCGCACGGGCGACATCGGCGACGGAAAGATCTTCGTCCTGCCGATGGAGGAGTGCGTGCGCATCCGAACCGGAGAACGCGGTCCGGCAGCGATTGGATAAAGGACTTCTGACTTCAGACTTCGGACTTCCATAACTGAAGTCTGACGTCCGAGGTCTGAAGTCAAGTAACTGGAGAAAAACAATGACACCTGAAATCACAGCACCAGCAGTGCAAACCAACCTCAACGTAGTCTGGACGCTCATCGCTGGCATTTTGGTATTCACCATGCAGGCTGGCTTTGCCCTCGTTGAGACGGGCTTCACCCGCGCCAAGAACGCGGCGAACATCATGATGAAGAACCTCATGGACTTCGCCGCCGGCTCGCTTGCGTTCTACATCCTCGGCGCTGCGCTCATGTTCGGTGCCACGAAGGCTGCGGGCTGGTTCGGCTGGGGCGGACTCGGCATGCCGACTCTCGCCAACGGCGAAGGCGCGTGGGACTGGACGTTCCTCTTCTTCCAGACCATGTTCGCCGCGACGGCCGCGACGATCGTCTCCGGCGCGGTCGCGGAGCGCATCGAGTTCAAGAGCTACCTCATCTACTCGGTCATCATCTCGGCGATCGTCTATCCCGTGAGCGGACACTGGATGTGGGGCGGTCTCGCGGGCGAGGCGTCGCAGGGCTGGCTTGAGAAGCTCGGTTTCCACGACTTCGCCGGTTCCACGGTCGTCCACTCCGTCGGCGGCTGGATCGCGCTCGCAGGCGCCATCGCACTCGGGCCGCGCATCGGCAAGTACCGCCACGACGGCAAGGCGAACCCGATTCCCGGGCACTCGCTCGTTCTCGGTACCCTCGGCGTGTTCCTTCTGTGGATCGGCTGGTTCGGGTTCAACCCCGGCAGCTACACGGCCGGCGTCGGCTCCATCGGACGCGTCGCGATGACCACGAACCTCGCCGCCTGCGCCGGCACGATCGCCGCGCTCGTCACGGCGTGGATCATCATGGGCAAGCCCGATCTCACGATGGCACTCAACGGCTCGCTCGCGGGACTCGTCGCGATCACTGCGCCCTGCGATCTCGTGACGGCGAACGCCGCCATCGTCATCGGACTCGTCGCCGGCGTGTTCGTAGTCCTCTCCGTGTTCGCGCTCGACCGTGTCCACATCGACGATCCCGTCGGCGCGGTCTCGGTCCACTGCGTGAACGGCGTGTGGGGCACGATCGCCGTTGGACTCTTCGCCGCGCCGACAACGTACGGCTACGGCAACGAGCTTGCGGGGCTCTTCTACGGCGGCGGATTCAAGCTCTTGGGCGTGCAGCTCCTCGGAGCGGGCGCGACGGCCGCCTGGGCGTTCAGCATGGGCGCGGCGATTTTCTTCACCTTGAAGAAGTTCGGCATCCTCCGCGTCTCGCCAAAGACCGAGCTGAAGGGCCTCGACCTCGTCGAACACGGGCAGGACGCCTACGCCTCGTTCCAGTTCTTCAGCAACACTTGAGAAATGTTGCCAATATTGCCAATGTTGCCAGTTTCAATTACCAATACCAATTGGAAATTGGCAACATTGGAACTGGCAACACTTCCACATTGGCAACATTACCCAACCATTCAACCTTGACAAAACTCCAATGAAAACCAAAAACCTAACCTCTCTTCTTGCTTCTGCCGCGCTCGCGTTCTCCGTCGGCGCGTCCGAGACGAACGAACTGGAGAAGACCGACAACGGCGGCCTGAAAATCGAGGCGTCCATGGACGTGCTGAGCGACTATGTCTGGCGCGGCATGATCTGCAACGGCAATCCCGTCTGGCAGCCAAGCGTCACGCTCGGCTACGACGCGGGTGACCTCGGTGCCGTCTCGGCAAATGTCTGGCAGAGTTACGATCTCACGCACAAGCGAGGGACGTCCAACACCAGCCGCCGGTCGTGCGGACTGCAGGAGGTTGACTACACGCTTGCCTACGCCAACTCAATCGGTCCTGTGGGACTTGAGGCCGGTCACGTCTGGTACACCTTCCCGAACAACAACGGGCACAGCGACCAGGAACTCTACGCGACCGTCTCATACAAGAACGACATCGCAACGCCCACCGCATCCGCCTACTGGAACTATTCAGATTCGGCTGGGACGGACGTCTCTGCGGTCTACTTCTCATTCGGGCTTTCCCGTGACTTCAACCCGATTGACAAGCTGACCCTCACACCGAAGGCGGAAATTGGCTTCGGCGATTATGCCTATACGGACTCGTCCGGTGGCACGGAGCTGACCGACCAGACCATCGGCCTTTCGGCCAGCTACGCGATCACAGAGTGGTTCTCCGTTGGCGCGCAGATCAACTACACCTGGACGCCCTCGCACACCCTGCGCCACGAGGGCTACATGGGTGAAGGCAAGCACCAGATTCTCTGGGGCGGCGTCAACGCAACGATTTCTTTCTAGCCAAAGAAAATCCTGGCCTGCGGCGGCGGTTTTCGTATTTGCACCGTCCGCCGCAGGCCTTAACCCTCAGTTGACAAATCCGAATCATGGAAGGTTTCTACAGAATCGCAGCCGCCGCGCCGCGCCTCCATTTGGGCAATCCGGCGGCGAACGCGAAGGAACTTGTGCGGCTCGCAAAGGAGGCCGCCAAGGATGGCGTCGCCGCGATCGTGTTTCCCGAGTTGTGCCTGACGGGCTACACCTGCGGCGACATGTTCTTCCGCGACGAGCTTCTCGCCGCAGCATCTGCGGCGGCGGAGACCTTCGCCGCGAAGACAGCGAACCTGCCGCTCGTCTCCATCGTCGGCCTGCCGGTCGCGGAAGGACCCGCCATCTACAACGCGGCGGCCATTGTCCACGGCGGCAAGATCGCGGGCATCGTCCGCAAGCGCGCCCTGCCGAATTACGGCGAATACTACGAGCGGCGGCAGTTCACGCCGGCGCCCGCCGACGAACCTCTTTCCATTTTTGACGTTGGAGGATTCAGGCTCGGCGTTGAGATATGCGAAGATCTCTGGACGCCCGTTCCGCCGAGTTCGCTGATGGCGGAAGGCGGCATCGACGTGGTGTTTAACCTCTCCGCCAGCACGGACTTCCTCGGCAAGTCGCAGAGGCGCCAGTCGCTCGTCGAGCAGCAAAGCCTGCGGTTGGGGTGCGCCTACGCGATGGCGTGCGCCGGTTCGGGGGAGTCGAGTGCAGATGCGGTTTACGGCGGATGTCCAGTCATTGCCGTAGAAGGACGGACCGTCGCCGCGGGCAAGTTGTTCAACGGCGCGCCGCAGATCGTCGCGGCGGACGTCGATGTCGCCGCCGCACGGCACCGGAGGAGAAGCACGTCGTCCGTCTATTGCTCGCCCCCCATTCCCGGCGTCCGCCGACAGCTGGTCACCCTCACCGCCAAGCTGCCCTCAGCAACGCCATCCGCCGTCTCCCGCTCGCCATTCCTTGACGAATATGGTGAAGACCGTTGGTGGCGGAAGCTTCTCGACATCCAGGCGACGGGGCTCGCACGGCGGATGGCAAGCGCCGCCATCGGCAGACTCGTCGTCGGCGTGTCGGGTGGCGCAGACTCAGCCCTCGCTCTTCTCGGCGCCGCGACGGCGCTCGACAGGCTGGGGCTTGAACGCGACAACCTCCTCGCCGTCGTCATGCCCGGATTCGGCTCGACGAAAACCACGCAGGACCGGGCCGTCAAATTGGCAGAAGCCGTCGGCGCAACCGTTCGCGTAGTCGATATCTGCGAATCGTGCAGCCGCCATCTTGCCGACATCGGACACGTCAAGGACGTGCACGACATCGCATACGAAAATGCACAGGCGAGGGAACGCACACAGGTTCTGATGGACATCGCGAACATGGAGCGCGCGCTTGTCGTCGGCACGGGCGACCTCTCTGAGATTGCGCTCGGCTGGAACACCTACAACGGCGACCACATGAGCATGTACCAGATCAACGCCTCCGTGCCGAAGACGATGGTACTTACCGCCCTGCGCCTCATCGCAAAGGAAACGGATGAGCCACTCAAGACGCTGTTGGCGGAAATCGCCGCCGCGCCAATCACGCCCGAACTTCTGCCCGGCGCCGCGGCCAATGACTCGGAGGCACGTCTCGGGCCATACGAACTCCACGATTTCTTCCTATTTCACTATTTGGCGGACGGCGCATCTGCCGACAAACTTCGTGAACTGGCACAGCTCGCATTTGCCGGCGAATATTCGTCCGAAGTGGCTGATGACACGTTGGCCAAATTCCTCAGAAGGTTCCGCGCCGCGCAGTACAAACGCAACTGCGTCCCAGACGGTCCCAAAATCACGTTATCGCTTTCCCCCCGCGCCGATTGGCGCATGCCCAGCGACATGTAGAATTTCCGCTCATCAAAGTTTGTTGTTGCACGCGCCCTGCCGTTATGATATACTATTGTGCGTCAAGGCAAAAAAGAAAACATGAACACGAACCTTCTTCTTAACGGGCTTCTTCTGCTCGCGCTTACGAGGCGCGGGGCGGTTTTGCTCGTCTGAAAAGGTCTAGGGTTCAGATAGAAGGCAAACGGCTCCGCGCGAAAGGCGGGGCCGTTTTTCTTTTGCTTGCAACCCCCAAAAGGAAACACGCAGATGAAAACGGTACAGATATTCGACACGACGCTCCGGGACGGCGAACAGGCCCCCGGATACTCGATGAACAACGACGAGAAGGTTCGCATGGCCCTTCAGCTCGAAACGCTTGGCGTCGATGTGATGGAGGCGGGTTTCGCCGCCGCATCGCCGGGAGACTTCAAGTCGGTAAAGGCCATAGCGGATACGGTCAAAGCCTCTTCCGTCTGCTCGCTTTCGCGGGCGCTGGAGAAGGACATCGAGGCTTCGGCGGCGGCGATCGGCGGCGCGGCGCGGCCGCGCATCCACACGTTCATCGCAACGAGCGACCTGCACCTCAAGTACAAGCTGCGCATTTCACGCGCCGACTGCCTGCGGCAGATAAGGCACGCCGTGTCCTACGCGCGCAAGCTCTGCGGCGAGGTGGAGTTCTCGGCCGAAGACGCGTCGCGAACGGACATCGACTTCCTCTGCAAGGCGTTCGAGACCGCCATCGCCGCCGGCGCCACGGTCGTCAACATACCCGACACGGTAGGCTATTCGACGCCAGACGAATTCGGCACGCTTGTCGCCACCGTCATGAACCGCGTCAAGGGCATCGGAAACGCGACGGTGTCCACGCACTGCCATGACGACCTCGGCCTTGCCGTGGCCAACTCGCTTGCCGGAATCCGCGCCGGGGCCCGCCAGGTGGAATGCACGATCTGCGGAATCGGCGAACGCGCCGGCAATGCCGCATTGGAGGAAGTCGTGATGGGCCTTCGCACCCGCCGCGACGCCTACGGCGGCCTCGCCACGCGCATCCGCACAGAAGAGATCGCCCGCAGCGCGCATCTGCTCTCGACCATCACGGGCGTGCGCATCGCGCCCGGCAAGGCCATCATCGGAGCAAACGCCTTCGCGCACGAAAGCGGCATCCATCAGCACGGCGTCATGTCCAAGGCCGAGACCTACGAGATCATGACGCCCGCGTCCGTGGGGATGAAGCAGACCGAACTCGTCCTCGGCAAGCACTCCGGCCAGCACGCGCTGGAGACGCGCCTCAAGGATCTCGGATACGACCTGGACGAGGGGCGCATGGCAGATGTGTTCGCCGCGTTCAAGGCGCTGGCCGACCGCAAGAAGCAGATCACGGACCGCGACCTGGCGGCGCTGGCGGAGTCCCGCGTAGCCGCGCGAAGCGCGAACGCGAAGGAGTGGAAGCTCGACTCGTTCGTGGTGAACAGCGGCAACCACATGAGCGCAACGGCCCAGATCGCGCTTGTAAGGGGCAAGCGGCGCGTGCAGGATGCCGCCATGGGCACAGGCCCCATCTATGCCGCCTTCCGGGCCGTGGAAAAGATCATCCGCCACCGCTTCACGCTGGAGGACTACAGGATCGAAGCGGTGACCGAACGGCGCGACGCGCTTGGCGAGGTGCTGGTGAAGATATCCGACGCACGAGGGACGTATCGCGGACGCGGCGTGTCCACCGACGTGATAGAGGGCTCGATACTGGCGCTGCTGGTCGCCGTAAACCGGATGATGGAGGCACGGAAATGAAGATGACGATGACGCAGAAGATCCTTGCCGCGCACGCCACTGGTAGGGCGTGCTCGCCGAGCGCGCCGTCTCTACGTCCCGGCGAACTGGTCATGGCGCGGCTCGATCTCGTTCTCGGCAACGACATCACGGCGCCCGTCGCCATCAGGGAATTCCCGAAGTTCGGCCGCGCGCGCGTGTTCGACCGCGAAAAGGTGGCGCTCGTCCCCGACCACTTCACGCCCAACAAGGACATCAAGGCCGCCGCGCAATGCGCCGCGATGCGAACGTTCGCGAAGGCGCAGGAGATCGTTCACTACTTCGAAGTGGGGCACGGCTGCGGAATCGAACACGCGCTTCTGCCGGAAAAGGGACTGGTCACGGCCGGCGATCTCGTGATCGGCGCGGATTCCCACACCTGCACGTACGGCGCGCTCGGCGCATTCTCCACCGGCGTCGGCTCCACGGACATGGCGGCGGGCATGGCGGCGGGGGAGACGTGGTTCCGCGTTCCGTCCGCGACCCAGGTCGTCCTGCGCGGCAAGCCGCGCAAATGGGTCGGCGGCAAGGACGTGATCCTGCATCTCATCGGAATGATCGGCGTGGACGGCGCGCGCTACCAGTCGCTCGAATTTACGGGCGAAGGCGTGGCGGAGCTTTCCATGGACGACCGCTTCACCATCGCCAACATGGCGATCGAGGCGGGGGCGAAAAACGGCATCTTCC
The DNA here is from genome assembly GCA_902799955.1 of uncultured bacterium. Classification (GTDB taxonomy): domain Bacteria; phylum Verrucomicrobiota; class Kiritimatiellia; order RFP12; family UBA1067; genus UBA1067. The sequence continues at coordinate 9,369 of CADCCQ010000028.1, forward strand.
CGGTTGACGAAAAGACGCTGTCCTATCTGCGCGGACATGGCGCGAAGCCGCCGTGCATCCACGCGGCCGACGCGGATGCGGAGTACGCGCGCGTTGTGGAAATCGACCTCGGCGAGCTGGAGCCGACGGTGGCGTTTCCACATCTGCCGTCCAACACGCGTCTCGTGCGCGACGTTGGAAATGTCGCCATCGACCAGGTGGTGATCGGTTCCTGCACGAACGGACGGATATCGGACATGCGCATCGCCGCCGAAGTGATGCAGGGACGCAAGGTCGCCAACGGCGTTCGCGCCATCGTGATTCCCGCCACGCAGCAGATATGGCTTCAGGCGCTGGACGAGGGTCTCCTGAAGATATTCGCGGAGGCGGGATGCGTCGTCTCGCCGCCGACGTGCGGCCCCTGCCTTGGCGGACACATGGGCATTCTCGCGGCGAAGGAGCGCTGCGTTGCGACAACCAACCGCAACTTCGTGGGGCGCATGGGACACGTCGAATCGGAAGTCTATCTCGCCTCGCCGGCCGTCGCGGCGGCATCGGCCATCGCAGGCCACATCACCACCCCATAACCACTACGCACAGGCTAACCACTATGAAAGCACACAAGTATGGAGACAACGTCGATACCGACGTCATCATCCCGGCACGGCACCTCAACACGTCCGATCCAGACGAGCTTGCGGCGCACTGCATGGAGGACATCGACCCCGCTTTCGCCGCCCGCGTCCGGTACGGCGACATTCTTGTCGCCGGACGCAATTTCGGTTGCGGCTCCTCGCGCGAACACGCGCCCATCGCAATCAAGGCCAGCGGAATATCCTGCGTGATAGCCGAGAGCTTTGCGCGCATCTTCTACCGAAATGCCCTCAACATCGGATTGCCCATCCTGGAGTGTCCGGCCGCCGCCAAGGCCATCTCCGCCGGCGATGACGTGTCGGTAGAGCTTGCCGCCGGCGAGATCGCCGATCTTACGACAGGGCAGCGGTTCCGGGCGGAGCCCTTCCCGCCGTTCATGATGGAACTGATCGCAGCCGGAGGCTTGTCCGCCTATCTGAAAGGAAAAATAAAATGAAGGCAAAGATAGCGATTCTGCCGGGCGACGGCGTGGGGCCTGAGATCGTCGCCGAGGCCGTCAAGATCCTGGAATCGGTCGCGCGGCGGTTCGGGCACGACTTTGAAATGGCGGAGCACCCCGTCGGCGGTGCGGCTTACGACCGGTGCGGAGACTGCCTGCCGGTGGCGACGCTCGCCGCGTGCAAGGCGGCGGACGCCGTTCTGCTCGGCGCAGTGGGAGGTCCGAAATGGGACGCGCTGGCGCCGGAGAAGCGTCCGGAACGGCGTGCCCTTCTCACGCTTCGCGCGGAACTTGGGCTTTTCGCAAATCTGCGTCCCGCGAAGGTATGGGATGCGCTCCAGACGGCAAGTCCGCTCAAGGACGAGATTGTGGCCAGAGGAATCGACCTCTTGATCGTGCGCGAACTGACCGGCGGTGCCTACTTCGGCGAAAAAGGCCGATCTGCCGACAGGACATCCGCCTACGACGTGACGCCGTATTCGGCGCACGAAATCGAACGTGTCGCACGCGTTGCGTTCGACGCGGCGCGACGCCGCCAGGACAGGGCGGCCGCCCCGCGACCGCCGAAGGTCACGAGCGTGGACAAGGCAAACGTGCTGGAGACGTCGCGTTTGTGGCGTGAGACGGTAACGGCTCTTCATGCGGCGGAATACGCGGACGTGGAACTTGACCACATGTACGTTGACAATGCGGCCATGCAGCTCGTGCGCGATCCGGCGCGCTTCGACGTGATCCTCACCGAGAACATGTTCGGCGACATCCTTTCCGACGAGGCGTCGCAGATCACGGGCTCCATCGGGATGCTGCCGTCCGCCTCGCTGGGCGCATCGGGCGCGGGACTCTACGAGCCGATCCACGGCTCTGCGCCGGATATCGCCGGGAAGGGAATCGCGAATCCCGTTGCGACGATCCTGTCGGCCGCCATGCTGCTGCGCCATGCCTTTGGGCTTTCCGGCGAGGCGGATGCCGTTGAACAGGCCGTCGCGAATGTGCTCGCGCAGGGGTTGCGTACGCCTGACATCGCCGCTCCCGGCGGCGTACAGACGGTTTCAACGTCCGAACTCGGAGATGCGATAGAAGCTGCGCTGATCAAAAAGTGATATAATATTCCCATGCTGACGACCTACATAGTCGGGTGTGTAGCCCTCATCATCAAGCCGGGGCCGGACTTGATGTGCACGCTTGCGACGGCCATCTCCGACGGCAAGGCCCGCGCCTCCACGCTGATGGCCGGGCTCGTGCTCGGCTGCTGGCTGTGGATCTGGCTCCTGGCGGCTGGCGTCGCTTCGTTCTTCACGTCCCATCCGGCGGTGATGACGACGATTCAGCTCGTCGGCATCGCCTACATCGGCTACTTGGCGTTCGGCTCGTTCAAAGAGGCGTATGCGGGCTTCAGGCAGCGTGGCGATAACGCGCTCAACCCGGCGATGGCCAGGGGTTGGCGGCTCGTGGGACGAGGCGTGTTCATGGCGATGTCGAATCCTCTCACGATTCTCTTCTTCCTCGCCTTCCTGCCGAACTTCACGAAGGAAGAATCTGCATTCTCGCCCGCCGTGCAGGTGCTACTGCTCGGTACGCTTTTCTGCGCGCTCGTGCCGTTCATCTACTTCCCGATCATCCTGTCCGCCGATTTCTTCCGTTCGCGCCTGCTCGGTTCGGCGAAGGCCACGGCCTACCTTAAGCTCGTCTCGGCGCTTATGCTCGCCGCCGTCGCGCTCGTCTTGCTTGCGCAGGTCAAGTTCAATTGATGTTGGTCTTCCGTGTATTCCGTGTCTTCCGTGGTTATTTCAGTCATAGTTTTCTCTTTCTTCAGATTTTTGAGTTTTCTCTGCGCTCTTTGTCTCTTTGCATCTCTGCGTGAGACTTTCAACAGATGATTTTAGGTTGACGCCCGAAGCACCATGGCATATTACAAGTTTGTAGCGTCGCGACGGGACGAAATTACATAAATTGTAAAGAATGGGGCGGCAAGGGTTGCCAAGCCCCTTTGGCATGGGTTGTGCTACCGTGTATTTGATATGCAACGAATACACGACATCTACCGTCCGGCGGAGGAACGCACGCGCGACTGGCGCGAAGTAGAGCGAATGCTCTCCGACGAGGAGCTGAAGGAGCAGACCTCCCGCTGCATGAACTGCGGACAGCCGTTCTGCCATGCATACGGGTGTCCGCTCGGCAACCTCGTGCCCGACCAGAACCGTGCCGTGGCGCAGGGCGACTGGCGGCGGGCTTACGCGCTCCTTTCGTTCAATTCTGATTTCCCGGAATTCACTTCGCGGATCTGTCCTGCGCTATGCGAGGCATCGTGCGTCCATGGACTCGACGAAGAGGCGGTGATGGTTCGGCAGAGCGAGAAGCGCATCATAGAGACTGCGTTCGAGAGAGGATGGGTGACGCCGCGTCCGCCGGAGAGGGAGAACGGGAAAAGCGTCGCCGTGATCGGGGCGGGTCCGGCGGGGCTTTCCGCCGCTGTCACTCTGCGGCGCAGGGGATGGGCCGTGACGGTGTATGAGCGGCGTGCGAACATCGGTGGACTCCTCCGCTACGGCATTCCGTGCTTCAAACTTGACAAATCGCTCATTGATCGTCGCCGTGCGATTCTGGAGGCGGAGGGCATCCGCTTCGTGACGGGGTGTGAAGTCGGCAAAGACCTCTCCGCCGAATGGCTTGCGGAGAAGAACAACGCTGTGGTCGTCGCGATCGGCACGCCTGCCGCCCGCGACCTCAAGATTCCCGGGCGCGAACTTGGCGGCGTCCATCTCGCGCTTGAACTACTTGAAGGGCAGAATCGTTTTCTGACGGGCGAGATCGCGGCGCCGCCGATCAGCGCCAAGGGCAAGGATGTGCTCGTGATCGGCGGCGGCGACACTGGCAGCGACTGCGTGGGCACGGCGATTCGACACGGCGCGAAGTCCGTCACGCAGATCGAGATCATGCCCAGGCCGCCGGACGAACGCGACGCCTCGACGCCGTGGCCGCTCTGGCCGTATATGCTCCGCACCAGCTCCAGCCACAAGGAGGGATGTACGCGGCGATGGAACCTGAATTCGTTGAGATTCATTGGCGACAATGTGGTTGCGGGCGTTGAAGTCGAAACCGTCGAGTGGGAGTTCTCGCCGGAGGGGCGGCCCCTGAAGTTCAATGCCGTGCCAAACACGAAGGAGACAATCAAGGCCGATCTCGTTTTCCTCGCCATGGGTTTTACGGGCGTGCCGACGGACAACCCCGTCGTCGCGCAGCTCGGCCTTTCCCAGACGCCGCGCACGGCGCTTGTGCCGGATCCCGCCCGCAACATCTACTGCGTGGGCGACTGCACCTGCGGCGCGTCGCTCGTCGTCCGCGCCCTCGCCAGCGGGAAATCAATACCACTTGAAGAGTCTATTGTAAAACCCTGTCGGAGGAAGGGGTTATCCATGTAGAACAGGTAGAACATGTAACCCATACAGATGATTTAGATGTTTTACATGTTCTACATGGACAATCAAACAATCTCTTTAATGAAAGCACACGGCAATGAACCAGCAAAGCAAATACGAACAACACGACCAGGGGCTCTACCGTGGCGAATACGAGCACGATGCCTGCGGAGTCGGAATGGTTGCCAACCTCTCGGGAGAGGCGAGCCACGACATTGTTGTCAACGGCATGACAGTCCTGAAGCGCCTTATGCATCGCGGCGCAACGGGCAACGACCCGGAGACCGGCGACGGTGCGGGGCTGCTGATGAAGATCCCGTACGGGTTCTTCCGGAAGGTTTTAGCCGGGATGACTTCGGACAACAGACTTCAGACATCAACACTGGAAGTCGGAAGTCTGAAGTCTGAAGTCAAAAACAACTCCGACACAGACCTAGGCATAGCGATGATCTTCGGCGGCGAAGGGGAAGAAGGGAAGATAGAGGCGGCGGTTCGCGGAGAGGGATGCGAAGTGTTGGCGTGGCGCGACGTGCCCATCAACCCCGCCGCCATAGGCAAAGACGCCCGCGCCGTGATGCCGCGGATAAGGCAGATGTTTATTAAGACTTCTGACGTCGGACCTCAGACTTCGGAAGTCGGAAGTCCGAAGTCAGAAGTCCTTTCCTTTGAGCGCCGCCTCTACGTAATTCGCCGGCAGATCGAGAAGGCCACGTCGAAGACCTACGTCTGCTCATGCTCGTCGCGCACGATTGTCTACAAGGGGCTTCTTCTCGCGACGCAGATCGAGAAGTTCTATCCCGACCTGTCGGATCCCGACTTCGTCTCGCCGTTCGCAATTGTCCATCAGCGGTATTCAACCAACACATTCCCGTCGTGGGAGCTTGCGCATCCTTTCCGCGCCATCGCGCACAACGGCGAGATCAACGCGCTGAAGGGCAACTTGAACGCGCTTGCCGCGCGCGAGCCGTCGCTGAAGTTTCCAGGTAGTTCAGCGGAGACAACAAGCGTACGACAACAAGCGTTGCCTGGGCGGCCTGCCCCGGCCTTGGAGGCGGCAAACGCAGGGCAACAAACCGTAGAGGCGGCGGGCGTAGGGCAAGGCGGGAGCGAGCCCTACCAGATCGACATCAAGAAGATTCTGCCGCTCATCGACAAGGGTCAGAGCGATTCCGCGTCGCTCGATAACATGTTCGAGCTGCTCGTCGCCGCCGGACGCGACGCCCCGCACGCGATGATGATGCTCATTCCGCAGGCGTGGGGCGCGAAATACCACATGGGACACGACGTGCGCGCGTTCTACGAATACCATTCGGCGCTGATGGAGCCGTGGGATGGCCCCGCCGCCGTCGCCTTTACCGACGGCATCGGCCTCGGCGCGGCGCTTGACCGCAACGGGCTCCGCCCCGCGCGCTGGACGCTCACGAAAGACGGGCTCTTCGTCCTCGCCTCGGAAACCGGCGTCCTCGACATCCCTCCCGAGAATGTCGCACGTCACGGCCGCCTAAAACCCGGCTCGATCCTCTGGCTCGACCTCGTGAACCATCGCCTCATGGAGGATGCCGAGGTCAAGACATTCTACGCCCGCCGCCGCCCATACCGCCGCTGGGTGAAGGAAAACCACATTCCCGTCACGGGCCTCTTCAGCGAAATCGTGCCGTCGAGTACTGATGGCCGGACTGTGTCCGGCCAACGCGAACGCTTCGGCTGGACGCTTGAGGACGTCGAGTTGATTCTCAGGCCGATGGCCGAGACGGGCCACGAGCCGGTTGGCGCAATGGGCAACGACACAGCGCTGGCATGTTTGAGAGAAAACGGGAAACAGGGGATACGGACCGGGCGATTTAGCCTGTTCGACTATTTCCACCAGCTCTTCGCGCAGGTGACGAATCCTCCGATCGACCCGATACGCGAAGAGCTAGTGATGTCGATAATGACCTACATCGGCAACCAGGGAAACATCCTCGCAGAGACGCCAGAGCACGCGCGGCTGGTGAAGATGACGCGCCCGGTGTTGACGGACGACGAGACGACGCGCATCAGGAACATCCCCGATTTCCCGGCAAAGACTTTCTCGATGTGCGTTGGGGAACGGGAAACGGGGAATGGGGAACCTGGGTGGTTGAAGACCGCTCTCGACAAGCTCGCTGCCGATGCGCTGCAGGCGGTGAGAGGCGGCGCAAAGATCATCATCCTTTCTGATAGGGGGGACGTGAGACATGAGACGATAGACGAGGCTACTGGTCTCGCGTCTAACGTCTCACGTCAAAGCCGCATTCCTTCCCTCCTCGCAGTGGCGGCGGTGAACAAGGCACTTGCCGAGGCGGGCGTCAGGCCGTCAGTCGGCATAATAGTCGAATCCGGCGAGGTTATCGAGGTCCATCACTTTGCCGTCCTGCTCGGTTTCGGTGCAACGGCGATCAACCCCTGGCTCGCGCTCGCCACGGTTTCGGAGATAGGCAAGGCCGACGCGGTAAAGGCGGCGTCCAACTACGTCACGGCTGTGTGCAAGGGGATAATGAAGATCATGTCGAAGATGGGCATCTCGACTCTGCGCTCCTACCGCAGCGCCCGCATCTTCGAGGCGGTCGGGCTCGGCCCGAAGCTAATGGGGGAATACTTCAGCGGCGTCGTTTCGCCCGTGGGCGGGCTGGAGCTGGAAGATATCGAAAATCTGATTGAAGGGGTTCGGGGGAACCCGGGTTCCCCCGGTAGTTGTCCTCCCGGCGGAGAATACCGCGCGCGCAAAGGCGGCGAGGAGCATCTCTGGAACCCTCAGCGCCTGATCGACTTCCGCGAGGCCGTGCGCCACAACGACTACGCCCGCTTCAAGCGCTACACCGACGACATCGACCAGCACAGCCGCGTGACCCTCCGCTCGCAACTTGATTTTATCCATGTAGAACATGCAGAACATGAAAAACCATCTTCATGTGCTACATGTTCTACCTGTTCTACACGGACATTATTCCCTTTCCCTAAACGGACTTCTACTGTACAAATTGAATCTGTCGATTCAATCGTGAAGCACTTCGTGGGCGGGGCGATGTCGCTCGGCTCGCTCTCGCCGGAGGCGCACGAGACGATCGCGATTGCCCTCAACGGACTCGGCACGATGTCCAACTCCGGCGAAGGCGGAGAGAGCCCCGAACGGTTCGGCACTGAGAAGAACAGCGCGATCAAGCAGGTCGCCTCCGGACGTTTCGGCGTGACGATCGAGTACCTCCGCTCGGCGAAGGACCTTCAGATTAAGCTCGCCCAGGGCGCGAAGCCGGGCGAAGGCGGGCAGCTCCCGGCGCACAAGGTGAACGACCTTGTCGCGCGCCTGCGCCACGCGAAGCCCGGAACGACGCTCATCTCGCCGCCACCACATCACGACATCTACTCCATCGAGGACCTCGCGCAGCTCATCTACGACCTCAAGTGCGCCAACCCCGAAGCACGCGTCTCGGTGAAACTCGTCTCCGAGGCCGGCGTCGGCACGATCGCGGCCGGCGTCGCGAAGGCGCACGCCGACGTCGTGGTGATCTCCGGCTTCGACGGCGGCACGGGCGCCGCGCCGCTCACATCGATGAAGCACGCGGGGCTTCCGTGGGAGGTCGGCCTCGCCGAGGCGCACCAGACGCTCCTCAAGAACAACCTCCGCCACCGCGTGAAGCTCCAGGTCGACGGACAGCTCCGCACCGGCCGCGACATCGTGATCGCCGCGATGCTCGGCGCGGACGAGTTCGCGTTCGGCACGTCGATGCTCGTCTCGCTCGGCTGCGTACAGTGCCGCAACTGCAACCTAAACTGCTGCCCCGTGGGAATCGCGACGCAGAAGGATGAGCTTCGCGCGAAGTTCGCCGGAAAGCCCGAGCATCTGCAAGCCTACTTCCGCTTCCTAGCCGAGGAGGTGCGCGAAACACTCGCCTCCCTCGGCCTCCATTCTCTCGCCGAGGCACGCGGCCGCACCGACCTGCTGAAGGCGAAGGAAGGCTCGCGCTTTGACTTCAGGGAGTTGTTGACTAGGACTTCTGACTTAGGACTTAAGACTTCAGTTACCGAAGGCGAAAGTCCGAAGTCTGAAGTCTCGTGGCTGAAAAACTACGACTCCCGCGAGCTGATACCCGCCGTCGAGCGCGGTGAGACGCGCCTTGAGCGCACGATCGCCAACTGCGACCGCTCCGTCGGCGCGGCGCTTTCGGGCTGGTGCGTTGCAAATCCCAGTCCTGATGGACGAACTGTGTTCGTCCAATTCACCGGTGTGGCAGGCCAATCCTTTGGCGCGTTTCTCGCGAAGGGCGTTGCATTCAACTTGCGCGGCGAAGCCAACGACTATATCGGCAAGTCGCTTTCCGGCGGAGTGATAACGATAAGGCCACCGGAGATTCCGGATAACCCGGAAATTCCGGAATTTCCGGAAGATCCGGGATTCCACCCAGAAGCCAATGTGATCGCGGGCAATGTAATTGCATACGGCGCGACGTCGGGCGCGATCTACATCAACGGCCAGGCGGGCGAGCGTTTCGGCATCCGCAACTCCGGCGCGACGCTTGTCGTGGAGGGCGTGGGCGACCATGGCTGCGAATATATGACGGGGGGTGTCGCCGTCATCCTCGGGCCGGTCGGCGTCAACTTCGCGGCAGGCATGACGGGGGGCGTCGCGTATGTCTACGACGAGTCGGCGACCCTTGACCTCAACTGCAACCTCGACTCCGTCGACCTCTTCCCGGTGGAGGCGGGGGGCGAGGACGAAGCGGCGCTTCTCTCCCTTCTCAGGGAGCACGTCGCCCGCACTGGCTCGCCGAAGGCCTGCCGCCTCGTCGCGGACTGGGCGAACGCCCGGCCGATGTTTACGAAGGTCTTGCCTGTAAGGGAATAGCCCGCCATGGACGACATGAATATTCCCACAAACCGAATGGCAAATGCCCAGCATTCCACTTGCGAACAATCACGCAGAAACAAGGTGAACAAATGAACGAAAAGCCAGCCAAGCAGAGAATCGTAATACTGAACTACGGCTCGCAGTACACGCAGCTGATAGCGCGGCGCGTGCGCGAGCAGCACGTCTATTCGGAAATACTTCCGTTTACAGTGACGGCAGAGGCACTGCGCAGGGACCTGCCGAAGGGTATAATACTCTCCGGCGGGCCAGACAGCGTGTTCGACGAGGGCGCGCCCGGCGTCGATCCCGGGATATTCAGGCTAGGAGTCCCCGTGCTTGGGATATGCTACGGGATGCAGCTTATGTGCCATACGCTCGGCGGCACGGTGCGGCATAGCGACAGGCGGGAGTACGGCAAGACGGAGATCTCGGTGACGGAGGGAGGCGCGCTCTTCGCGGGGCTGCCGGAGAGGTCGGTCGTGTGGATGAGCCACGGCGACGCCGTAGCCGAGATCCCGCAGGGGTTCGCGGCGGCCGCAGAAAGCGAGAACTGCCCATACGCCGCGATAAGCGACGAGGGGCGCAGGCTCTACGCGCTGCAGTTCCATCCGGAGGTCGTGCACACGGAGTTCGGCAACAAGATAATCGCGAACTTCCTCTTTGAAATATGCGGCTGCAAGGCCGACTGGAACATGGACACGTGGATAGCGGACACCGTGCGCGGCCTTCGGGAGACGATCGGCGACGACGAGGTCGTGCTGGGCCTTTCCGGCGGTGTCGACTCGTCCGTCGTCGCCGTCCTGCTGGACAAGGCGATAGGGCCGCGGCTCCACTGCATCTTCGTTGACAACGGGCTTCTGCGCCACAACGAGGTAGAGACGGTCGAGGGGATGTTCCGCTCGAAGCTCGGGCTCGACCTGCACGTCGCGCGCGCGGCGCAGCGCTTCTATTCCGCGCTCAGGGGCGTGGAGGACCCTGAGGGGAAGCGCAAGGCCATCGGACGCGAGTTCGTCAGCGTGTTCGCGGAGGAGGCGCGCAGGTTCAAGGACTGCAAGTTCCTCGCGCAGGGCACGATCTACCCCGACGTGATCGAAAGCTCCAGCTCGCCGGATGGCCCCTCGCAGACGATCAAGAGCCACCACAACGTGGGCGGGCTTCCGCCGGACCTCAAGTTCACGCTCGTGGAGCCTCTCCGCGACCTCTTCAAGGACGAGGTGCGCAGCGTCGGAAGGATCCTCGGGCTTGACTCGGAGTTCCTCGACCGACAGCCTTTCCCTGGCCCGGGGCTCGGCGTGCGCATCCTCGGTGAGGTGACGGAGGATAAGGTGAGGCTTCTCCGCCAGGCGGACGTCCGCGTGCAGGAGGAGATGCGCAAGCTCCCGGACTACAAGTCGATATGGCAGTCGTTCGCCGTGCTCCTGCCGTGCCGGTCGGTCGGCGTGATGGGCGACCAGCGCACATACGAGTACACGTGCGCAATCAGGTCGGTGAACTCCATCGACGCGATGACGGCGGACTGGACCCGCATCCCCTACGACACGCTCGCGACGATCTCCAGCCGCATAATCAACGAGGTGCGCGGAATCAACCGCGTCGTGTACGACATATCGTCCAAGCCCCCCGCCACGATAGAGTGGGAATAGTCGCAATGCACTTGCACGGCGGCGGGGATTGTGGTACAATTTCCTTGTTTCGTCTTTAGCGCGATGTGCGCCGGGGCGGATGACGATGCAAGGAAAGGGCATCACATACAGGCATGAGCAACAACAGGAAGGCAAAGAGGGCCGCGAGCGGAGTGAACCCGTTCGCGGACAGGCTGGCGGCGTTCGCCGCGAAGGTGGAAGGCCGCGGGCTCGACGCGGCGGTCGTGTTCGGGCAGTCGAACATCCGCTGCCTCACGGGGGTGGACTGCGACAACGCATACCTGCTCGTCGGCGGCGGGAAGGTCGTTTTCTACACTGACTTCAGGTATTCGCCGGCGGTGAGGCGCACCGCGCCGTGGCTGAAGGTCGATGACATCAAGAAGCTGAACGGGAAGCGTCCGCTGAGGCTCGGCTCGATGAAGCTGGAGAAGATAGGCTACGAGTCGTCGATCACCTGCGCCAGGCTGCAGACACTGAAGAAGGTCTTCCCGAAGGCGCGGTTCACGGACATCCTCGGCGACGTGACGGACCTCCGGGCCGTGAAGACGCAGGGCGAGGTCGCCGCCATCCGCGCGGCGGTGAAGCTGAACGACGAGATATGGGCCAAGGCGATGGCTGCGTTCAGGCCGGGGATGACCGAGCGCGACATGGCGCGCGTCATCAAGCACATGATGATCGACCTGGGCGAGGGCGAGGCGTTCGAGACGATCGTGTGCGTCGGCAGGAACGCGGCAGAGTGCCACCACGTGCCTGACGACACGGTGTGGAACGGGCGCGAGCCGGTTCTCGTGGACATGGGCGTAAGGCTCGGCGGCTACTGTTCCGACATGACGCGCAACATCGTGCCGGAGCGTCCGTCGCCGCTCTACAAGAAGGTGTACGCGCTCGTCCTGGAGGCGAACAGACGCGCGATCGCGGCGGCGAAGCCGGGCATGACGGCGGGCGACCTCGACAAGGTCGCGCGGTCGTTCCTGGAGAGGAACGGGTTCGGGAAGGCGTTCGGGCACTCCCTCGGGCACGGCGTAGGCGTGGACATCCACGAGAAGCCCGCCGCCGCCAAGGGGAGCAAGACGAAGCTGGAGCCCGGCATGACCGTGACGATAGAGCCGGGCGTGTACCTCGAGGGGAATCTCGGGGTGAGGATCGAGGACCTCGTCGTGATCACGGAGGACGGCTGCGAGGTGCTGTCCGCGAGCGGGAAGTGAAGGGGCCTTGACGGACCTTGTGAGAGAGCGGCTCAAGACCGTGCCGACGCGCCCCGGATGCTACATCATGCGCGACCGGCGCGGCGCGATAATCTACGTCGGGAAGGCGAAGAACCTCCGGCGCAGGGTGTCGAGCTACTTCAGGCCCGGGGCGAGGCATCCGCCGAAGGTGAGGTCGATGGTCGACACCGTGTGGGACTTCGAGTTCATGACGGTGCGCAACGAGGCGGAGTCCCTGCTCACCGAGGCCGCGCTCATCAAGAGGCACAAGCCGCACTTCAACATACTGATGCGCGACGACAAGCGCTACCTGGCGCTGCGGGCAGACCAGGGCGCGAGGTGGCCGCGCTTCGAATGCGTCAGGATCGTGCGCGACGACGGCGTGCGGCATTTCGGGCCGTTCCCGTCCAGCCCCGTGGTGCGCACGGCCAAGGACTTCGTCGAGAGGCGCTACGGCATCCGCTCGTGCGACGCGGCGTGCCCCGACGCGGAGACGCACGAGCACTGCCACGCCGACGTGATCCGGACCTGCTCCGCGCCGTGCGTCGGGCGCATCGACGAGGCCGCGTACCGCGCCAGGTTCGAGGAGGCGTGCGCGTTCCTTGAGGGGCGGCGTCCGGAGGTTTTCGCGGAGCTCGACGACAGGATGCGCGACGCCGCGGGGCGCGGGGACTACGAGACGGCCGCAAGGCTCCGCGACACGCTCCTGGCCGTCAGGGAGATGACCAAGGCGCACTTCGTGCGCAAGACGCCCGAGATGCGCCGCGAGGACGCGATGAAGGGGCTCGCGGAGCTGGCGGAGGCGATAGGCCTCCCGTCGCCTCCGCGCATCGTCGAGTGCGCGGACATCTCGAACCTCTTCGGCACGCACAACGTCGCCTCGCTCGTCGTCGCCAGGGACGGGCTCCCCGACCGCCGCCTCTACAGGCGCTTCAGGATATCAAGCTTCGAGGGGGCCGACGACCCGAGGGCGATGGCGGAGGTCGTGCATAGGCGCTACGGCCCTGATTCCACGCTTCTGGACAAGTCGCCGCGCGCCGACCTCTTCATCTGCGACGGAGGCATAACGCAGCTCCGCGCCGCGCGCCAGGCGTTCGCCGAGATCGGCGTCGTGGACATCCCGACGATCGGCCTCGCCGAGCGCCAGGAGGAGATCGTCCTCGACGACGGCCGCGAGAACCTGATGCTCCCTCGCGACTCCGATGCGCTTTTCGTCTGCACTCGCCTGAGGGACGAGGCGCACCGCTTCGCCATAACGTACCACAGGAACCTGCGGGAGCGGACGATACGCGAATCCGCCCTCGACGGCGTCCGCGGGATCGGCGAGGCGAAGAAGACGAAGCTTCTGCGGCGCTTCAAGTCGATTGGCGGGATAGCCCGCGCGGACGAGGACGAGATCGCCTCCGCCGCCGGAGTCTCCCGCGAAATCGCGCAGGAGGTTTTGCGCGTGGCGAGGTCCGCCGCAGGCGAGAAGGGGGCATGAGACGGAGGGGATTCCTAAAGGAGGCACAATGCGATGAAACAGCTGGAAGCGAAGGTCAGGATGGCGGCGATTGCCGCGCTCGCGCTCGTCGCGGCGCAGGCCGTGGCGGCGGACGCGGTGAAGAGCCTCGCTGGCGAGTGGCGCGTCTCTGGAGAGGGGATTGAAGGCGTAGTGCGCCTTCCCGGCACGCTCGCCGACGCGAAGCTCGGGCGGCATAAGACCGCCGCAGACTGGGAAGCAGACACCAACCGCGCGTCGAAGGGCGCGCTCACCCGCGAGTGGCAGTACCGCGGCAAGGCCGTCTACGAACGCGAGATAGAGCTGACGGAGGAAGAGGCGCGGCATCCGCTCGAGCTGGTGATGGAACGAGTGATGCTTTACTCCGAACTTGCCATCGACGGCGAGACGGTCGGCTCGTGCGATTCGCTTGCGACTGAGCACGTCTACCCGATTCCGCAGCGGCTGACGAAACCTGGGCGGCACACGATACGCCTCACGCTCGACAACTCCAACCGCTACAATTTCTCCGAATGGGCGCACAGCTACGGCCCGGTTATGCAGAGCGTCTGGCACGGCGTCGTGGGCGAGTTCGCGCTGCGGCGGCAGAGCCCGCTGAGGAAGGCGCGCGTTTTCGCCTCGTGGCCCGCGAACGGGCGGTTGATGGTGGAAGTGCCAGAGGAGGTGGAGCTTAAGGAGGGGAGCGTGCGCCTGACGCGATGGACAACAAGCGTACGACAACAAGGTTGCAGTGCGGCCGAGGGGCAATGCTGCAAGGTGGTTGGGCAACAAGGCAGTAGGACGACCAAACAACAAGGAATCAGTGCGGCCGAGGGGCAATGCTGCAAGGCGGCTGAACAACAAGACAGTAAGGCAACTAGACAACAAGGAATCAAGGCGGCTGAGGGGCGGTGCTGCAAGGTGGTTGGGCAACAAGGCAGTAGGATGACCAAACAACAAGGAATCAGTGCGGCCGAGGGGCGGTGCTGCAAGGTGGGTTGCGAGGCGGCAAGCGCCCTGAAGCCGCCTCTGCCGAGCTCGCAGGCAAGTTCGTGCCAGTTGATGCGCGCGAGGGCCGCGCAACGGCAAGAGACTTGTTGTTGTCCGCTTGTTGTTGTCTCCAGGCGGCCATCCCCGTACCGCAAGGGGTTCAAGCTCGTAGAACTGAAACTCGGCCGCGAGCCTGAGGCGTGGTCGGAGCATCATCCCAGCCTCTACACGCTTACTCTGCGCGACGAGGCGAATGACTTCACTCATTCGATTCGCTTCGGCTTCCGCAGCGTCTCCGCCCACGACCACGCGATATGGATCAACGGCTACAGGTGGTTCATGCGCGGCAATCTCGACTGCTGCCACTTTCCGCTCACGGGCGCGCCCGACACGACCAAGGCGTGGTGGCTAGATACGTTCCGGAAGCTGCGTGACGAAGACGGCATCAACACGATCCGGTTCCACTCGTGGACGCCCCCGAAGGCCGCGTTCGACGCGGCGGACGAGCTCGGGATGTTCTGCGTTGTCGAGGCCGGAATCTGGACGGACCGCTGGCACAAGACCGCCGACAAGATGGGCTTTGGCAAGCCCGTCGACGGATTCGTGCAGCGCGAACTGCGCACAATACTCGAGATGCGCGGCAATTCGCCGTCGTTCATTTCGCTAGGCATCGGCAACGAGCTGGGCGGCAACGACTTCAAGGTGATGGGCAAGTGGATGAGCGACTGCAGGGCGTTCGACCCGCGGCGGCTGTACCTCGCCTCGACGGCCCGCGATCTATCGTCCGGCGACGACTACGCGACAACCCACCGCCATCCCGAAGTCGGCATGGTTCGCGCGCGGTTCAGGCCGTCGACTGACTGGGACTACGAGGATGTCTACGGGCGCACCAGCCACCCGACGGTGGCGCACGAGATCGGGCAGTGGCCCATCTACGTGGACTGGAAGCACGAGCTCGCGAAATACACGGGCGTGCTGCGTCCGTACAACCTCGAGCACTACCGCGACGTGGCGGTGAAGTCGGGGACCGAGCGCCTCTGGCCGCGCTTCTGCGAGGTGTCCGCGAAGCTCAACCGCCTCATGTACAAGGACGAGGTGGAGAGCTTCATGCGCACGCCGTCATGCGCCGGGCTTCAGCTCCTGAGCGTACAGGACTTCACGGGGCAGTTCGAGGCGATGATCGGCTGGCGGGACAGCTTCTACGACCTGAAGCCGGCAGTGGAGGGGATGGCGCCGTTCAGGGACATCTTCAACGAACTTCCCCACCTGGCGCGTTTCGAGAAGTATACCTGGCAAGTCGGCGAGACGTACAAGGCGAAACTCGTCGTCCGTAACCTGACGGAGAAGCCGATTCTGGAAGGCACGGAGTTCAGGTATGCGATACTGGCGGGGCGGTCGCAGACGGGACAACAAGCGTACAACAACAATATGAATGGCGTACTTCGCCTTTCCAAGACCATCAACCCCGGCGAGGTCGGCGTCGTCGGCGAGGCGGCCCTGCCGCTCACGGAGGAGATGGCCGGGCGGAAGTTCACGCTGATTTTCGGCAAGAACTCCTGGCCGTTCTGGGTGTTCGGCAGGGAAGGGGGAATTGTCCATGTAGAACGTGAAGGATGTGCAGGGGTGGGGGCTCGCATCCCGCGTGACGGAACAATCCTCGAGACCAGCTCCTTCGACGACGCGATCGCCACGCTCGCGAAGGGCGGGAGGGTGCTGTACACGGGGGCGAGCGCAAAGAGCGCGAAGTCGCACTTCAAGCCTGTCTACTGGTCCACGGGGCACTTCAGGAGCGCGAACGCCGAACTCTCCACGCTGGGCTACTATGTTCGCGCCGGCCATCCCGCGCTTCGCGGATTCCCGACGGAGGACTGGGCAGACTGGCAGTGGTACAACCTCGTGGAGGGCGGCGTGAAGCACGGCATCGCCGATCTGCCGCAGGGCATTGATCCGATCGTCATGCCGGTCCCTGACCTCCACTACTCGACGCCGATGGGGATGCTCTTCGAGCTGAAGGTCGGAGAAGGGCGCCTCATGGTTTGCGGCTTGAACCTTTCCGACAAGGCGCTGCCGGAAGTCGGCGCGATTCGCAAGGGCATCCTTTTGTACATGGAGTCGAAGGAGTTCAACCCGGCGGCCGCGATTGACATGGAAAAGTTCAAGGAGGCGTTCGCGCCGCAGGCGTCGGCGTCGAAGCTGCGTCCGGCGCAGTTCCGCGACGCGCCCGTCTACATCGCGGCGGCGGTGGAGCTGGACGCGGCGGAACGAAGCGTCGACTGGAAGAAGGCGCTCGACTTCGCGGAGATGAAGCAGGGCGGCTACAACGTCTCCGGGAAGGGGCGCTGGGGCTCGTGGCGCGACAGCACGGGATCGTTCTGGCACGGGCAGGGGCTCGTCGTGACGCTGACGGACGTGAAGCCAGTAAGCGGGACGCTCTGGGTGCGCTTCCGCGACCCGAACCGCAACAACCGCTCCGGGCGCGGCACCTGCGAGGGGCGTCCGTTCACGGTCCCCAAGCACCAGTCCGCGAAGGACGGCATCTGGTGGGCGAAGCTGCCTGTGATGCGCGAGGACTTCCTCGACGGGAAGATCGAGCTGAAGTGCGAGGCGATCACCGGGCCGAACCTGATGATCGACCGTGTGGTGCTGATGGAGGACAAGTGAGGCGGCCATGCTGATTCCGCTGTTCATAGAGCTTGAGGGGCGCAGATGCCTGATCGTCGGCGGGGGCGCGGTAGCCGTCCGCAAGGCGCGTTCGCTCGCCGCCGCCGGGGCGCGCGTCAACGTCGTCGCGCCGGAGGCCGATCCCGCGCTGGCGTCCATCGCCGGGTGCGAAGTCGCGCTGCGCGCGTTTGCCCCTGGCGACGTGGACGGCTGCGCGCTGGTCGTCGTCGCGACGGACGACCGCGGGCTGAACCGCCGTGTCGCGGGCGCCTGCCGCGAGAGGGGGATTCCGGTGAACGCGGTGGACGACCCGGCGAACTGCACCGTGCACTTCCCGGCGGTGTGCCGCAGGGGGCCGATAACCATCGCCGTCTCGAGCGGCGGGACGTGCCCGGTCGCCGCGAAGATCGCCCGCGACCGCGCGGGGCGCGCGATACCCGACGGCTTCGCCGCCGCCGCGGAGAGGCTCGGCGCGAGGCGCGAGGAGTTGAAGAGGGAATACCCCGATCCGGGGGAGAGGATGAGATTCTGCGAGGAGGAACTGAAGGAATGGAACGTTTGAGGAGACTGAGGGCGACGGACGCGATCCGCGCCATGGTGCGCGAGAACCACGTCCGCGCCGACGAGCTGATATACCCGCTGTTCGTGATGGAGGGGTCGGGCGAGCCCGTCCCCGTGCCGTCAATGCCGGGCGTCTTCCAGTACGCCGTGGACGGCGGACTGGACGGCATAGTCGACCGCGTCGCGGAGTCCGGCGTGAAGGCGGTGCTGCTCTTCGGCGTGCCGGCAATGAAGGACGAGGTGGGCAGCGGCGCGTATGCGGAGGACGGAGTCGTGCCGCGCGCGATCCGCGCGATCAAGGCGCGGCGGCCCGGAATGGCGGTGATAGCCGACGTGTGCCTCTGCGAATACACGTCGCACGGGCACTGCGGCCTCGTCGAGGGTGGGCGCATCCTGAACGACGAGACGCTTCCGCTGCTCGCGCGCTCGGCGGTATGCTATGCGAAGGCCGGGGCGGACGTCGTGGCGCCTAGCGACATGATGGACGGACGCGTCGCGGCGATCCGCGCGGCGCTAGACGCCGAGGGGCTGAAGGACGTCGCGATCATGTCGTACAGCGCCAAGTTCGCGTCCGCCTACTACGGGCCGTTCCGCGACGCGGCGCACTCCGCGCCGCAGTTCGGCGACCGCCGCACGTACCAGATGGACCCTGCGAACGGGCGCGAGGCGCTGAGGGAGGTCGCGGCGGACGTGCGCGAGGGGGCGGACATGATAATAGCGAAGCCCGCGATTGCGTACCTCGACGTATTGAAGTCGATATCGGGGGCGACGGACCTCCCCATCGTCGCGTACAACGTGAGCGGGGAGTACTCGATGGTCAAGGCCGCCGCCGCGAACGGGTGGATCGACGAGCGCCGCGTCGTGATGGAGAACCTCATAGGCATGAAGCGCGCGGGCGCGAAGATGATAATCACATATCACGCGCTCGACGCCGCGCGGTGGATAGCGGAGGAGGGCTGAGACAGTGGAGGAGAGCCGTTCAAGGGAGCTTTTCGAGCGCGCGAAACGCGTCATGCCCGGCGGGGTGAACAGCCCCGTGCGGGCGTGCGCGAGGGTTGGGCGCGTGCCGCGATTCATCGTCCGCGCCGCCGGCTCGCGCATCTGGGACGCCGACGGGAACGAGTACATAGACTACGTCTGCTCGTGGGGCCCGGCGATCCTTGGCCACGCCCATCCCGAGGTCGTCGAGGCGGTCCGCGAGGCGGCGCTGGACGGGCTCACCTACGGCGCGCCGACGGAGCGAGAGGTCGAGATGGCGGAGCTTGTCCGCGAGCTCGTCCCGTCCATGGAGGTGAGCCGCATGGTGTGTTCCGGCACAGAGGCCGTGATGAGCGCGGTCCGCGCCGCGCGCGGGTTCACCGGGCGCGACGACGTCGTGAAGTTCGACGGATGCTACCACGGGCATTCCGACGGGATGCTGGTCAGGGCGGGGTCCGGCGCGCTCACGCAGGCGGAGCCGGACTCCGCAGGCGTCCCGGCGGACTTCGCGCGCCACACGCTCGTCGCGCCGTACAACGACGCCGAGGCGGTGGAGCGGCTGTTCGCCGCGAATCCCGGGCGCATCGCGGCGGTCATAGTCGAGCCTGTCGCGGCGAACGCGGGCGTGGTCCTGCCGAAGCCGGGCTTCCTCGCCGCGCTCCGCTCCATCACCGAGCGCAACGGGGCGCTTCTCATATTCGACGAAGTCATCACAGGATTCCGCCTCGCGCTCGGCGGCGCGCAGGGGCTGTTCGCCGTGAAGCCCGACCTCACGACGCTCGGCAAGATCGTGGGCGGCGGGATGCCGGCGGCGGTCTACGGTGGGCGCGAGGACGTGATGCGCAAGGTCGCGCCGGACGGTCCGGTCTACCAGGCCGGGACGCTCGCGGGGAATCCGCTCGCCACTGCGGCGGGACTCGCTACGCTCCGCATACTGAAGCGCGACACTGGAATCTACGCGCGCCTCGCCGAGAAGGGGGCGCGGATCGCGGAGGCGGTCAGGCGCGCGGCGGGCGAAAGGGCCGAGGTCGCGCAGATCGGCTCGTTGCTCGGGATTTCGTTCGCGGGCGACGCGGAGGCCGTGTACCGCGAATGGTATTCGCATCTCCTCGAAAGGGGAATATACGTCGCGCCGTCGCGCTTCGAGGCGATGTTCGTCTCGGACGCGCATGGCGAGGAGGACGTAGAGCGGACGTGCCGCGCAATGGAGGAATTCTTCTGAACTTCCACTGCACAGGTGTGAGCCACCGCGACGCGGGGGCGGACGTGCGCGACGTCGTGGCGTTTTCGCCGGACGCGGCGCTGCGCTTCCGCGAGGCGCTTGCGGCGGAGGGCGTCGCGCAGTCAGCCGTCCTCTCCACGTGCAACCGCTGCGAGGTGTTCTACTGGGGCGGCGACGACGCGAAGGGAACCGCGGAGCGGCTTTTCGCGGCGGAGTTCCCGTCGGTTGACGTGTCGAAGGTCATGAAGACGCGCTCTGGCGTGGACGCGCTGACGTACCTTTTCAGGATCGCCGCGGGGCTGGAGTCGATGATCCTCGGGGAGTACCAGATCCTCGGGCAGGTGAAGGACGCCCACGCGGCCGCGCTGGCGTCCGGCCACGCCGGAAGGGAGCTGGACCGGATACTCCGCGACGCGGTGACGTGCGCGAAGAAGGTGAAGACGGAACTGGACATCGGGGCCGTCCCGCCGTCCGTCTGCCGCGCGGGGATGGAGATAGTCGACAAGATGTGCGGCATCGCGGGGAGGAGAGTGTTCGTGATCGGGAGCGGGAGGACCGGGACGCTTGCCGCGAAGTTCGCCCGGCGGCGTGGGGCGTCGTCGATCTCGGTCTGCAACAGGAGCCCGGAGAGGGCGCGGCGCCTCGAGGAGGAGGTTGGCGCCAAGGTCGTCGACTATGCGCTCCGTCACGAGACGGCGGCGGAGAGCGACATCGTGGTCTCCGCCACGGCGTCGCCGCACACGATACTTCATGCGGACCAGCTCCGGCTTGCGCACCCCGTCACGTTCCTTGACCTCGCGTCGCCGCGCGACGTGGACCCGGCGGTGGCGGGGAACCCGCTCGCGCGGCTCGTCAGCATCGACACGATAGGCGAGCTCGCCGCGGGCGACAGGCTCGAGCGCGAGCGACTTACAGAGCGCGGCATGGAGATCGTGGCGTCCTCCGTCGACGCGATCCTCCGCTGGCTCCGGTCCGGCACGGGCGAAAGGAGGGACGAGGATGTCCGGCGATGATTCAGAAGGGGAAAACGACTCCATGATGCATGAAATCGCCGTCTTGGGCGTAATGGGCCTTGTCGGCGTGATTCTCCTGTGCGTCGGGGCGCCCAGGATCGGAATGCTGTTGGTTGTCGTCTGCGGGATCGGCGCCGTGGGTCTCTTAGTCAAAGCCCTGGAAAGTCGAAAGGACAACAGCTTTGGATACTCTTATGGATACTCCGTGCGCAGAAGGAGCGCCGGGCCGGGGCCGCGCGACAGGTGCATACAGCAGATGGCGGATGCCGCGAGGGCGCTCTCAGGTTTTCTCCGCGAACTGAACAGAAGCGCCAGGTATAGGAAGCAACTGCTGGATTTGCCGGGGATGGACGCGGTTGACGTTTCGGAGGGCACCTTCACCATCAACGCGAGGTTGGCGGCCATCGTCCTCTGCGACCTGTGGGCGTGTTTCCGCAGGCTGGGGTATGACGAAAGACGGCTGGTCGGCCTTCCGGGCATGGGCCTTGCGATGGTGGTGGCGTTGCTTCTGGACCGCGACTTCGACTTGAGTCTGTTCCAGGACGCCGAGCGGAGCGGAGATCTGCTGAAGGTCGTAGGCGACATGCCAGGCGACACAAAGCTGGAAATCAGCATCGAGGGCCATGAGGGCGAGTTCAGGTTCGCGGTGGTGTTCGGCTACGTAAACGGGGAGCACGAACTTGTGCAGAGGTTCGCGACGCACATGTACAGGTGGGCCTCGTTCATCGCGAAGGCGGACGGAGTCGTTACCGCCGCCGAAAGCGCGGCGCTTGCGGACATACTGAAGATGGGGGAGTCGTGCGGCGGGGGCAACGTCAGGATAAGCGGCGGGGGTAACGGGATGCAGCCGGGCGCGGGGCTCCCGGGGGACGGGAACCGGCAGAAGACCGAGCGGGAGGTGGATAGCGGGCGCGGGCTTGCGGACGCCATGGCGGCGCTGGACGGCCTAGTCGGCCTCGAGCCGGTGAAGCAGGAGGTCAAGACCCTGGCGAAGTTCATCGAGATACAGCGGAAGCGCAAAGAGGCCGGGCTGCGGGAGGCGCCGGTCTCGTACCACTGCGTATTCACCGGAAACCCCGGAACGGGCAAGACGACTGTCGCGAGGATACTGGCGGACATCTTCCGCGAGCTTGGGGTGGTGAAGAAGGGGCATCTTGTCGAGACGGACAGGTCCGGGCTAGTCGGCGAGTACGTCGGGCAGACGGCGGTCAAGACGAACAAGGTGATTGACTCCGCTCTTGACGGCGTTCTCTTCGTAGACGAGGCGTACACGCTTGTCCAGTCCGGGGGCAACGACTATGGCGGGGAGGCGATCGCTACGTTATTAAAGAGGATGGAGGACGACAGGGAGCGCCTCGTTGTCGTTCTTGCGGGCTACACGGGCGAGATGAAGAAGTTCATCGACTCGAACCCCGGGCTGAGGTCGCGGTTCAGCAGGTATGTGGAGTTCCCGGACTACACGGCGGAGGAGCTGGCCGGCATATTCATGAAGACGGCCGAGAGGAGCGAGTACGTGTGCGACGACGACGTCAGGGCGTCGATCGTGCAGATAATGGAACGGGCGGTGCGGGAGAAGGACAGGAACTTCGGAAACGGGCGCTTTGTGCGCAATCTGTTCGAGCGCGCGATCCAGCGGCAGGCGGTCAGACTGTCGACCGTGGCGCCCCTCACGGCGGAGATGCTGTCAGAGCTGACGTTGCATGACCTAGGATTTGCGTATGAAGAAGGCTGATTATGGCCGGTTATCCGCATTTCGTCCATCTGCGCCGATTGGGCCATTTGTAAATTTTTCAATTTTCCCCCTTGCAAAAGTAGGGTATTTTTTGATAAACTATATGAAGTCTTGTTTCCAGAACGAGGCCACTTTAGCTCAGTAGGTAGAGCACATCCTTGGTAAGGATGAGGTCGGCGGTTCGATTCCGCTAGGTGGCTCCAGGAAGGAAGCGGGGCTGCAAAGAAGGAAAAAAACAACTCACAGGAGTCATAAAAATGGCTAAGGAAACATTCGATCGCGGCGGAAAGCCGCACGTGAACGTCGGCACCATCGGCCACGTCGACCACGGCAAGACCACTCTCACGGCCGCCATAACCCATGTGCAGTCCCTCAAGGGCCTCTGCCAGGAGATCAAGTACGACCAGGTCGCCAAGGCTTCCGAGTCTGCCGGCCGTCGTGACGCGACCAAGATTCTCACGATCGCGTCCTCCCACGTCGAGTACGCCACGGCGAACCGCCACTATGCGCACGTCGACTGCCCTGGACATGCTGACTACGTCAAGAACATGATCACCGGCGCGGCCCAGATGGACGGCGCGATCCTCGTCGTGTCCGCCGTCGACGGCCCGATGCCCCAGACGCGCGAGCACGTGCTTCTCGCCCGCCAGGTCGGCGTTCCGAAGATCGTCGTGTTCCTCAACAAGTGCGACCTCGTCGACGACCCCGAGATGCTCGACCTCGTCGAGATGGAGGTCCGCGAGCTCCTCTCCAAGTACGACTACGACGGCGACAACGCCCCCGTGATCCGCGGCGCGGCCTATCCGGCCACGCAGGCCGCGTCGGCTGACGATCCCGCCTGCAAGTGCATCGACGAGCTCATGGACGCTCTCGACAGCTACATCCCCGAGCCCCAGCGCGAGCTTGACAAGCCGTTCCTCATGCCCATCGAGGACATCTTCTCCATCGAGGGCCGCGGCACGGTCGTCACCGGCCGCGTCGAGCGCGGCGTCGTCAAGGTTGGCGACGAAGTCGAGATCGTCGGCCTCAAGCCGACGGCCAAGACCGCCGTCAC
>CADCCQ010000029.1:0-15000 GCA_902799955.1 uncultured bacterium
CGCGCCGAAGTTCAGGCGCGACAGGATCGAACTCCGCTACGACCGTCACGGGAACTTCTTCCAGTTCAACGGACAGTGGTACTACGTCGCGAATGACTACAGCCAGCCCGGCCGGACGCGGTACTTCCGCGACGCCGTGATGGGATACGTCCACTACCGCGACAACGGCGACATCGCGCCCGTCAGGATCGACGAGGTCGGCGTGGGACAGTACGACGCGTCGCGCGGGGAGATCGAGGCGGAGGACTTCTTCGCGGTACGCGGCGCGAAAGTTGGGGAGTGTCCCGTCGGCGGCTTCGAGCTGCGCATGGGCGACGGCAACGCCGTGCGGTATCCGAACATCCGCAACGTGCCCGAAAACGCCACGCTCGCGCTCTCGCTCTGGGGCAGGGCCGGCGGCACGCTCGAGTTCCGCGAGGGGAAACCCGACGGACGCCTCCTCGGATCCGTCAACGTGAAGCGTGGAAACTCCGGACATTTCAGGAAGTTCTCCGCCAAGCTGCAAAACGCACCCGGCACGCTTGATCTCTGGATCGTCGCGAAAGGCGGCGGCACGGAACTCTGCCATATCGACTGGCTCGCGTTCAGCCGGTAAGAGAATCGGCGCTGACACGCAAAGAAAAATTTTCTGATTTTTGCTATTGCGTTCCTCGTCGAAATTTGGTAAAATACTCGCCACTTTATCCAAAGTAGGGTAGAGGGAAGCGAATGATTTGGGTTTGATCCACACCCGGACAAAGCGGATTAATTCATAAAATGGATTGAAGAAGGAAATGCAGATGGAAATGCCTGTATCCGCCCTCACGGGCGTTACGCTCAAGGACATGTTTGACGCCGGACTCCACTTCGGCCATCAGACGAAGCGCTGGAACCCCAAGATGAAGGGGTATATCTTCGACAAGCGCAACGGAATCCACATAATCGACCTCACCCAGACGGTGGCCATGCTCGACGAGGCCGCGCAGTTCCTGCGCGACACCGTGCTCGCCGGCAAGGGAATACTCTTCGTCGCCACCAAGAAGCAGGTGTCCGAGCTCGTCAAGGAGACGGCGTCCTCGGTCGGCGCGTTCTACATCACCGAGCGCTGGCTTGGCGGCACGCTCACCAACGCGAAGACGATCCGCTCGTCCATCAAGCGCATGCGCCAGCTCCAGGCGACCGCCAAGTCCAACGGCGGCGAGCTTTCCGAGCACAAGCAGGAGGCGTCGATGCTCCGCCGCGAGCTCTCCAAGCTCGAGAAGAACCTCACCGGCATCGCCGACATGTCCGAGCAGCCCGGTGCCGTCGTGGTCGTCGACGTCGTGCGTGAGGCGAACGCGGTGAAGGAGGCGGTGCGCCTCGGAATCCCGGTCGTCGCCATCGTCGACACCAACGCGAACCCCGAGCCGATCGACTACGTCATCCCCGGCAACGACGACTCCGTCAGGGGCGTCAGCCTCATCCTGGACGCGCTCGCGAAGGTCATCAAGACCGCTGGCGAGGAGTACAGCGCCAAGGCCGCCGAGGAGAACCGCCGCCGCGAGGCGGACCGCGCGAAGCGCGACGAGGCCGAGAAGGCGGCGAGGGCCGAGCGCAAGGCGAAGTCCGCCGCGCAGAAGGACGGCGCGAAGCGCTCGTCCTCGAAGAAGAGCTCTGTCGCGGTGAACGTGAAGGCCGCCGCCAGGGCCGCGAAGGAGGCCGCCGAGGCCAAGGCGAAGGCCGACCTCGAGGCGAAGCGCCAGGCCGCCGTCGTGGAGGCCGCCGCCGCAGTCGCGGCGTCCGCGCCGTCCGCGCCCGCGCCCGAGGCCCCTGTGCAGGAACCCGCCCCCGAGGCGGCTCCCGCTCCCGAGGCTCCTGCCGCAGCCGAGACGCCGGCCCCCGAGGCCGCCCCCGCGGAGTAAGGCTTCTAACTCACAACCCACAACTCTAAACTCTAAACTCTAAACTATCATGGCAATTACTATTCAGCAGATCAAGGAGCTCCGCGAGGCGACAGCAGCCGGAATGGGCGCGTGCAAGGAGGCTCTCGCAGCAACCGACGGGAACATGGAGGAGGCCGTCAAGTACCTTCGCGAGAAGGGTCTTGCCGTCGCCGCCAAGCGCGTCGACAAGGAGTCCAAGCAGGGCATCATCGCCCTCGCCGAGGCCGCCGACAAGAAGACAATGGCGCTCGCGGAGGTCAACTGCGAGACCGACTTCGTCGCGAAGACGGACGCGTTCGTGAAGTTCGTCGACGACGCGGCGAAGGTCGCGCTCGAGGGCAAGAACATCGAGGAGACGCTCGGCGACGACTACAAGATGCTTCTCACCAAGACGGGCGAGAACGTCAAGATCCGCCGCAGCGAGCGCTACCAGCTCGAAGGCTCGGGCGTGCTCTCCGGCTACATCCACATGGGCGGGAAGATCGGCGTGCTCGTCGAGCTCTCGACGCCGTGCGAGAAGTGCGCCGCGTCCGCCGAGCTCGCGGAGGCCGCGCACATGATCTGCCTGCAGATCGCCGCGAACTCCCCGAAGTACGTCAACCCGGAGGACGTGCCGCAGCCCGAGATCGACGCCGAGCTCGAGATCAAGCTCAACGCGCTCAAGGAGCAGAAGGGCAAGCTTCCGCCGGAGCAGGCGCTCGTCGGCATCAAGAAGGGCATGGCCGCCAAGTACTGCACGCAGATCTGCCTCATGAAGCAGGACTACGTCGCCGACGGCGAGATCACCGTCGAGAAGTACCTCGCGGGCGTGTCGAAGGCCTGCGGCGGCGCGCCGATAACGGTCAAGCGCTTCTGCCGCATGCAGCTCGGCGCCTGATCGGCGTACGGCGGGCTGGAAGCCACCCAGGGGCCTACAGCCTGCGCAACGGCAGCCGCCGCAGTCACGTGGTGATTGCGGCGGTCGCTGTTTTCGGCGGCGCCCCAATGTAATTCAATGTGACTTTGGGGTTGAAATTTGCGCGCAAATGTGAGAAAATATTAAGAAGTTGGCGGGGAGGGCCTCGCCGGACAACACAAGGAGGACATACAAGATGAGAAAATGCATGTTGGCACTGTTCGCGGCGACCGCAGTCGGCGCTGCGTCGGCAAAGGATCTCTTCAGCGGCGAAGAGCACTACACCACGCCGTTCCAGTTCTGCTTCTGGTCAGTGCTGCAGGTACCGTCGCCGACGTGGAACGTCAATGGACTGCGCCTGGGCGTGTTCTTCTCCGAGAGCTATGACGTGACTGGCCTTGACATCGGCCTTTCCTGCTACAACAAGGCCGGGATGAAGGGTCTTCAGATCCAGGCGTTCGACTGGGAGGAGAGCGACGTCTACGGCCTTCAGATCGGTGCCCTGGCCAACGTCGTGTCCGGCGTGGAGAGGGGCCTTCAGATCGGCGGCCTCGTCAACTACGTGCGCGGCGACTTCGCCGGACTTCAGATCGGCGGAGTCATGAACTACAACGGGATGTTCACGGGAATGCAGATCGGCGGCTACAACTACAACAAGGGCGTTTCCAGCGGACTCATGATCGGCGTCGCCAACTCGACGCCAAATGAGTACACCGGCTGGGCGATTGGCGCCGTCAACTACGCCACTCGCTTCAAGGGGTGCCAGATCGGCGTCGTGAACGTCGCGGCCGAGACCGGTAAGGGATGCCAGATCGGCGTCTACAACGGCGCTGCGAAGTACAGCGGCGTGCAGATCGGCGTTCTGAACGTCATCGATGGCGGCGAGGTGCCCGTGATGGTCCTCTTCAACGCCAATTTCTGAAGAGGGACGGAAGATGTCTGATTGCTGTGTGTTTGCCGGGCAGGGGGCGCAGGTCCCCGGCATGGGCCGGGACTTCGCCGAGGCGGACGCCGAGGTCGAGGCCCTCTTCGACAGGGCCGACGGCGTCCTTGGATTCGGCCTGAAGAAGCTGTGCTTCGAGGGGCCCGCCGAGGAACTGGTGAAGTCAAGCGTCTGCCAGCCAGCCATATTCGTGACAAGCTACGCCGCCTATACGGCGTTCCAGAAGCGCCGCCCGACGCAGTTCTCCTGCGCAGCCGGCCTTTCGCTGGGAGAATGGAGCGCGCTTTGCGCGGCCGGGGTGCTTGACTTCGACTCGACGCTGAAGGTGCTCGAGGCGAGGGGCCGCTTCATGCAGGAGGCGTGCGAAGCGGCGCCGTCCGGCATGATCGCAATCGTCGGCGCGACGCCCGACCAGCTCAAGGCGCTGTGCGAAAAGACCGGCTGCACGGTCGCAAACGTCAACTCGTCCGCGCAGCAGGTGCTCTCTGGTTCCAAGGACGCGATAGCGGCCGCGGCTGGCGTCGCGAAGGAGCTTGGCGTGAAACGCGCGATTCCGCTGGCCACTGCTGGCGCGTTCCACTCCCCGTTCATGGCGCCGGCGCGCGAGAAACTCGCGCCCGTCCTCGACGGAATCGAGTTCCGTTCGCCGAAGTTCCCGGTCCTCTCCAACATAACCGGCAGGCCGCATTCAAGCGACCCCGGCGAGATCAAGGCCCTCATGCTGGAGCAGGTTACGGGAACGACGAATTGGGCGGCGGACGTCGAGGCCGCGAAGGGCCTGGGATGCGGACGCTTCGTCGAGTTCGGCCCGGGCAAGGTGCTTTCGGGCCTCGTCAAGAAGATCGACGCCGCGCTGGAGACATTCAACGTCTCCGACGCAGCGTCGCTCGACGCAACGGTTGCGGGTCTTGGTTGATCCACTTGACAGATTCCGCGCCGTCGTCAACAGGGCGTTCGAGGCAATAGCGGCCGCCGACGGCGGCCTTGTCTCGGTCACCGAGCTGGCGGACGCCATCGGCGTCGGGCGCAGGCGTCTGGAGCGGTCTTTCCAGATCTGCGAGAGGGGGTCGGTGCTCGCCGCCCTCCTCGCGGCGAGGCTCGACCGCGTGGAGCGACTGCTCGCGACGTCCAACGAGCCGATATCCCAGATCGCGAACGAGTGCGGGTTCTCCTCCCCGTCGTATCTCGTCGCCACGTACAAGAAGAGGAAGGGAATGACGCCCGGACGTTTCCGGACGGAGCTTCAGAGGGCTGCGCATGCGCGCAGGCCGGCGCTGCACGCGCCATCTGACATTACAGCTGCAAGGACATGACTATGAAAGAGACAACCAAAATCCGCGAAGGCGGCTACAACTGCGTCGTCTGCATAAAGCAGGTCCCGGACACAAAGAAGGTGACCGGTGACGCCATGAAGGCCGACGGGACGATAAACCGCGCCGCGCTGCCGGCGATCTTCAACCCTGAGGACAGGAACGCCCTCGAGGCGGCGCTCTCCGTCAAGGAGCGCTACGGCGGCAAGGTGACAGCAGTCACGATGGGGCTGCCGGCCGCAAAGGCGATTCTCCGCGAGGCGCTCGCGTGCGGCGCTGACGAGGCAGTTCTCGTGACCGACCGCAAGGCGGCGGGCTCCGACACCCTCGCGACCAGCTACATCCTCTCGCAGGCCGTCAAGTCCTTCAATCCGGATCTCGTCTTCTGCGGTCGCCAGGCGATCGACGGCGACACTGCCCAGACGGGCCCGCAGATCGGCGAGAAGCTCGACTGCGCGGTCGTGACCTACCTCGAGAAGCTGGAGCTCGAAGGCGACGTCGCCATCGCGACGCGCGACATCGGCACCGGCGTCGAGACGTGCCGCGCCACGCTCCCCGCGCTCTTCACCGTGACGGAGAAGTTCGGCGAGCTGAGGCCGTACGAGATG
Source organism: uncultured bacterium (assembly GCA_902799955.1). Taxonomy (GTDB): domain Bacteria; phylum Verrucomicrobiota; class Kiritimatiellia; order RFP12; family UBA1067; genus UBA1067. The sequence goes on from CADCCQ010000029.1 coordinate 5,658, forward strand.
CGCCGCGTTATGAAGTACAAGAACGCGGAGCCGAAGGTGCTCGACTGCGCGGCCATCGGATGCGAGGACGACCGCTGCGGCTTCGCAGGCTCTCCGACCAGCGTCAACAAGATTGAGTCGGTGGTTCTCGCGGGCGGCGAGTTCAAGGAGGTGGCGCCGACCGACGAGGGAATCGCCGGCCTTGTCGCCGAGCTCGTAAAGGACCACACTATCGGGTAGTGCATGATTGCTTGAGTTGTGTTTGTCTGAGTCAAGGCAGATAATTAAAATCCAAACACTCAAACACCCCAAACACTTATATTATTTGGAGACAACGAATATGGCAAATGTAGACAGAACAAAAGGCGAAGTCTGGGTATACGCGGAGCAGGAGGAGGGCAAGCTCTCAGACGTGCCGTTCGAACTCCTCGGCAAGGCGCGCGAGCTCGCCGCCAAGCTTGGCGTCAAGGTCGGCGCGGTCCTCATGGGAAGCGACGTTGAGGGCCTCGCGAAGCCGCTCTTCGAAGGCGGCGCGGACGTCGTCCACATCGTCGACGACCCTGCTCTCAAGGTCTTCCGCAACAAGGCGTACCGCCACGCGATGGTCGAGCTCGTCAAGGAGGTCAATCCGCAGATCGTGATCTTCGGCGCGACGCACATGGGCCGCGACCTCGCGCCGTCCGTCGCCTCCGCGCTCCGCTGCGGGCTCACCGCCGACTGCACGGATCTGCAGATCGGCGACTACGAGGACAAGAAGACGAAGGAGACCTTCACAAACGTCCTGCATCAGATTCGTCCCGCGTTCGGCGGCAACATCATCGCCACGATTGTCAACGCGCGCAACTGGCCGCAGATGGCGACGGTGCGCGAGGGCGTAATGAAGCCGTGGAACAGGGAACAGGTGAACGGGGAACGGACAATGGAGGTCGTCCGACATCCAGCGCACCTGGAAGGCGTCGAGATACCGGTCGAGGTCGTCGAGATCGTCCGCAGGGTGTCCTCCGTCAACCTGAAGGGCTCTCGCATCATCGTATGCGGCGGCGCCGGCGTCGGCTCGAAGGAGAACTTCAAGCTGCTCCACGACCTTGCGGCCGTGCTGGGCGGCGCGGTCGGCGGAAGCCGCGCGGCAGTCGATCTCGGCTACTGCGAGCACGAGCGCCAGATCGGCCAGACCGGCGTCACGGTGCGTCCCGCCCTCATGATCAGCTGCGGCGTCTCGGGTGCTGTCCAGCACCTCGCCGGCATGCAGGACTCCGCCAAGATCATCGCGATCAACACGGACAAGGACGCGCCGATATTCAAGGTCGCCCACTACGGCATCGTCGGCGACCTCAACGTCGTCATCCCGAAACTCATCAAGGCCATCAAGGGCTGAGAAGCGCGTTCGCCGCGCACGAAGTGGAATTGTCGTATAACATTCGTCAACTCAAGGAGGTATGCACATGAACATGAAGACCATCGTCAGCGTAGCCGCGGCGTGCGGCTGCATAACGTTCGCCACGGCGGCCGAGGAGCCCACGGAGGCTGAGAAGGGCGAGTTCAAGGTGGAGGACATCGTCTCCGTCGAACTCGGCCTCAACCTTGATTCGAGGTACATGAACTACGGCGTAATCGACGGTAAGGACCCGGTTCTCAAGCCCGTCGGCTACCTCACGCTCTTCGACTGGGTCTACGTCGGCGGCGAGATGGTATTCGACGTCACCAAGGGCAACGGCAAGCGCGCATGGGGCGAGGGCTACGGCAACCGTGCAGGGAAGTACATGCTGATCGACGCGACGGCCGGTCTTGCACACAAGTTCGACCTCGGCGAGTCGCTTGGCAAGCTCTCCGTGGACTTCTACTACATCTACGAGTACTTCCAGCGCCACAGCCTCGGAATGTACGACACGCAGTACCTAAATCTCGAGCTTTCGCTTGAAGACCTCTGGTTCGAGCCCAAGCTCTGGATCGAGCGCGACATCATGGCCGACAACGGCACGTACGTCAACCTCGAGGTCGGACACACGATTCCGCTGATCGGGCGCACCGAGGAAAGCGAGAGCGAGGACGACGACGAGCCGGTGCTCGCGTTCCGCCCGTCCGTCGGACAGGGCTTTGGCAACACACAGAGGGTGCGCGGCTACGACTTCACCAACAACGGGAACGCCCTTGACCACGGCGGGCTGATGGACACCACGATCAAGGGCGAGCTGACATGGAAGGTCTGCGACCACTTGAAGCTCACCGCTTTCCTCGCCTACAGCGACTTCTGGTTCGACTCCAACATCCGCGACGGCGCTCGCGAGCGCAACGCCTCCTGGGGCAAGGGCTGCGACCACTCCTGGAACTTCTACGGCGGCGTCGGCGTGAAGGTGGAGTTCTGACGACTGGCCGCATCGGCGGACAAAGGGGGAACATGATATGAGGAAGACTCTTTCGCTTCTCGTAAGCCTCACGGCGATATCCGCCGTTTGCGCGGCTATACTCGCATTCCTGAACGCGAAGACCGAGGAGCCCATCAGGGTGACAGGCGAGCGCAAGGCGCTTGACGCCGCAAGTGCCGTGATGCCTTCGTCGGTCGCGAAGGGCAAAGTCGAGAAAGTCGCGGACGGCGAGTTCGTCGGCCGCGACGAGAAGGGCGCCGTCGCAGGGTACGCGATCGAAGGCGAGGGCAAGAAGGGGTATGGCGGCCCCGTGCGGCTCATGGTCGGGTTCGAGGCTGACGCGAAGACGGTCGTCTCCTACAAGACCCTCAAGGCCTCCGAGACGCCCGGGCTAGGCATGAAGCTCAACGAGCCCGGCTTCAGGGACCAGTTCTCCAAGCGTGACGGAACGGCGCTCAAGGTCAACAAGGACGGCGGCGAGATAATTCCGATCACGGCGGCGACGATCACCTCACGTGCCGTGTGCGAGGCGATTGCCGACGCGCAGGCCAAGGCCCGCTCCAGGGCGGAGAGACTCGGGAAGTGACGGCGTAATGGCCACAAAAGGTCCAGTCGCAGTCAACTTCGAATACGGGGCGCTGCGTTTCTTCTGCGCCCTGGTGAATCTGATCCCGTACCGCGTCGCCATGGCGATCGCGTCGTTCTTCGCGTTCGTCGCGGTGGACGTCCTGGGGGTGAAGAGGAAGCGGACGATGGAGAGGCTTCGCGGCGTGTTCCCCGAGAAGCCTGAGCGCGAGCTGCGGTGGATCGCGCGAAGGAGCTTCGCCAACATCCTCCAGACGGGAGTCGAGATGATGCGCGCGCCGAGGCTGACGCGGAAGTGGATGGACTCGCATGTCGTCGACGGCGCGATGTACAAGGATCGTCTCCAGTCGTATGTCGACGAGGGGAAAGGCGTCGTCATCATGGTCCCGCACTCCGGCAACTGGTACATGGCCGCGTGGTCGATGGCGAAGTACGGCCTTCCGCTCTTCGCCATCGCCGCTAAGCAGCGCAACCCGAAGATCGACGCCTGGATGAAGCGCCAGTACTGCGACATCGAGGTCGTCGAGCGCGGCAGCGCGAAGACCCTTGTCGAGATAAAGGCGAAGCTAGAGTCGGGGCGGGCGTTCGCGATACTACCCGACCTGCGCGTCAAGGACCCCGACGTGGAAGTCGACTTCCTCGGCGGGAAGGCGAACGTCTCCCACGCCGGCGCGATGTTTGCCGTGAAGTGCGGCTCCCCGATCGTCGTCGCGGTAATGCGCAGGGAAGGCGGCAGGCACGTGTTCGACCATGTCGCTACGCTGCGCCCCGACCCTGACGCGGAGGACAGGCGCGAGGAGGCAGCGCGCCTCACTCGCGAGGCGATGAGGCTTCTCGACGAGCGCATCCGGCAGCATCCCGAGCAGTGGTTCTGGTACAACAAACGCTGGATACTCGAGCCTGTGAAGGGAAAATAATTCAACCACATTACCTGCGGATGTGGTATAATCTTAATATCATGAAGACAAACAGATTATTCGCTGTCGCGGCGATGCTCGCCGCGGGAACCGCATTTGGCGACATCGCCGCCGTTACGCCAACCGCCTGGAACGGCAAACGAGACTGCTGGCAGCTGAGGCGCCACGACCAGAAGATGAAGGAGATCGCCGCCGGCGGGGCCAAGGTGGTGTTCATTGGAGACTCCATCACGCACTTCTGGGAGGGCAAGGGCAAGGAGCAGCTGAAGAAGTACTTCTCCGAAGGCGACATGAAGATGCTCAACCTCGGCTTCAGCGGCGACCGCACGGAGCATGTGCTGTGGCGCCTCGACCACGGGGAGCTCGACGGCTACAAGGCGAAGTGCGTCCTCCTGATGATCGGCACGAACAACACCGGGCACAAGAGCTTCGACAAGGAGCCGCCGATCGACACCTTCCTCGGCATACGCAAGATACTTGCTAAGATCCGCGAAAAGCAGCCCGACGCCGTCGTCGTGCTGACTGCTATCTTCCCGCGCGGCGACAGCGAGCGCGACTCCCGGCGCATGCGCAATGACGTCGTGAACGCGGAGATCATGAAGCTCTGCGACGGCAAGACGGTGTTCTGGTGCGACTTCTCCGACAAGTTCCTCGACGAGAACGGGGACATCCAGTGGGTGATGAAGGACCGCCTCCATCCAGGCGCATCTGGCTACGAGATCTGGTACAAGGAGGTCAAGCCCTACATCGACTGGGCGCTCGCCGACCGCAAGGGCCCGGCGCCGAAGAACAGGTTCTCCACGGCCAAGACAGCGTTCCAGAAGGAGATGGCCTCCAAGCCGGCCACCGTCGTGCCAACGACGCGCATAGCCGGCCTGACCCCCAAGAACGCGAAGCGCGGCGACTGGTGGGCCAACCGCCTCCTCCAGAAGCGCAACCAGATCGCCGACTCCAAGGGCGAGATCGACATCGTGTTCTTCGGCGACTCCATCACCCACAACTGGGAAGGCGCCGGCAAGAAGCAGCTCGCCGAGCTCTCGAAGACGTATTCCATCCTCGACATCGGCTACGGCGGAGACCGCACGCAGCACCTCGTATGGCGCGGGCTCAACGGAGAGCTTGACGGCTACAAGGCGAAGTGCGTCATGCTTATGATCGGCACGAACAACCGCGAATCCGTCGAGGACATCGCGAACGGCGTCCGCCGCGTGCTAGAGGTCATCGCCCAGAAGCAGCCCGACGCCAAGACGCTGCTCCTGCCGATATTCCCCCGTGGCGAAGGACCGGCCAACGCGCGTCGCATAGCGAACGAGAAGGTCAACGCCATCATCAAGAACTGCGCCGACGGCAGAAGGGTGATCTGGGTCGACTTCAACTCGAAGTTCCTGGACGAGAAGGGCGACACGAAGTGGATCATGCCCGACAGGCTCCACCCGAACGCTGCGGGCTACAAGATCTGGACTGACGAAGTGCTGCCCTACTTCAAGTCCATCTGCGGCAAGTGACCTGACTCGGACGGACTCGTCTTTGCCTCCGTCGCGCCCCCGTCTTTCGCGGGGGCGCGGTGGCTATGGATCGTCTTCCGAGTGTTGCTCCCGGGGCGATGGTGCATGTGCGCCGGTTTGATGTGCTCGCTGCGTATCGAGCGGCAACCCGGCGCGGCGATGAAAAGCGCACCCAGCAAGAGTGCCGTAGTCAGTCTGATGTTCATGTTGTTTTCCTTTCCTTTGTCCCTATATGTTGCTTTGCGTATTTTGCGACTGTCACTTGGCTTTAGTCGTCCGTCTCGTGAAATTCACCGTCTGTATGGTAGTGGCCGGCCTTCTTTGCCCCGTCTGACGGCATGGCCAGCTTGAGTTCGTACTGTCCGCGGAAGACAACCTCGACATCGTCGTCGGGGAAGTTCGTGATCTCCGTCCATCCGACTCCTCGCGTGCCGGTCGTGACCTCGAAGGCGATGAAGCCGTCTGATTCGTCCTCGTCTCGCACAAACACAATCTGCTTTACTCCGACCTGCACGATGGCCTCGGAGGGAACTGCAAGCACCTCCTTCCCTGATGTGTCCGTGACGCACTCTGCTGTCACGGGGATGCCTGGCCGCCATGCGGGATCCGGATTGGCGAAGACTGCGAACACAGCGTCCTCGGACTTTTCGCCAAGCCCAATCTTGAGCGTCCCCGTGCGATTCTGGACTTTCACCGGCAATCCGTCGCGGAGCTTCGCGAGGTCCGCAGGCGTCACCCTGGAGACGAAGCGAAGGGCAGTGGTGTCGACAAGAGTCAGGACCTTCCCTCCAGACTCCGCGAACGAACCGCCTGGAAGTTCGATGGATTCGATGACGCCGTCGCGATCTGCCTTGACAGTCACGACTCCGTCCTTCTCCTCAGCGTCGCCGACGAGCGCCGCACGTGTGCTTCTGCGAACGGCAATGTCGGACCTGAGGGCGGCGTTCTTCGCGCCCGTCGCCTCGTAGTCCGCAAGCCTCTTCTCCATCGCTGCGATCTCAGTTGCCCTTGAGACAAGGTCAGGCGAGGTGACGGTGAAGAGGACGCTTCCCGCCGACACCTTCTGCAGCGGCTGCACCTTGATCGCAACGCGGCCCGAAACGGGAGCCGCGGCGGCAGTGCGCGCGTTTGGCGCAAGCTCGAACTGTCCTGGCAATGTCACCGTGGAGTTGATGCGGCGCTTGGCGACCCGGATGGTTTTCAGTCCGATGAGCTTCTGTGAACTTGGGCTGGCCTTTACCTCCACGCCTGGGAGATGGTTGTGCCCGTGTCCCTGCGCGTTGTCATGGCCGTGTTCATGATGGTGGTGGTCGTGGCCGCAATTCCCCTCATGCTGATGTGGGCGGGAATGTTCATGGTCATTGTCATTCCCGCCGCGCGGACATCCAGCAATGAGTACGGCCGAAGCCAGGATTGACAGAATGGGCTCGATTTTCATGGTGCAATTTCCTCTTTTGTTTGATTCACTTGACAATTGAGTAGTACTTCAGCTTGTGTCTCGCCACAAGGAGCTTTTCACGCCATACGATCTTTTCAAGCTTTGATTCCAGGATTTCGTCGCGAACGTCGAGAAAGGCAATGTCGGACATTTCTCCTTTCTCGTGAAGCCTGTCCACGACCTCGGGGGTTTGTTCGCCGGCGGAGGAATACGTCTGCCTGCCACTGGACGCGAGGTGCAAGACGAGCTGGGCCGTCTCGACGGAGCCGGATACGAGTTCCCTCCATGCCTCGATGGCATCAAGCCGCGCAATGTCGCGCTCTGTCTCGGCGCGGGAGATTGCCTTGCGGTTCCTGTTCCAGATGGGGAGCGTAAGGCCAGCGACAAAACCGATGCGGTTGAGTCCGTCCTCGCGGCCGTAGGCCGGGCCTACCGTCAGGCTTGGATACTGGCGGCGAATCTCGGCGTGCAGTGCCGCCTCGTTGCCGTCGACACGCGCGAGCGCGGCCTTCACGGCGAGATGTCCCGCAAGCTCCTCGGGCAGGGGAACGGATGTGTTGGGCTCGTCTGCCTCGTCCCAGGCGTCGGAGGGCATGTCGACCTTGACCGTCGGCATTACGCCAAGCATTCGGCAGAAAGCAACGCGCGCCTCTTCGGACTCTGCCTCCGCGTCGCGAAGCGTGCGCGAACGCACGATCCGACGGCGGCGTACGGCGAAGACGTCTGCCGCGTTTTCCTCGCCTATTGCCAGGAGCCTGTCGACGTTCCCGTATGCGCGCTCCATGCGTTTGTCGTCAAGTTCCGCGCGCAACGCCTCCTCACGGCGGAGGGCGGCGGCCCAGCGGACCGCGGCAATGCGTACGTCCACCGCAAGCCTCTGCTCCGCCGCCTTGACCGCTAGGGCGTCGGCCGCGGCGTATGCCTCCGCCGCCTTTGTCTCAAGACCAGGAACTCCGGAGAGCGGCACCGTGAACGCTGGTGACGCGCCAAATACGTTCGGGTTGGCTTCAGCGTTGACGATGCGCATGAAGTCGATGTTCAGCTGTGGGTCCTCCCACCAGCCGACGTCCTTGACCTCGATGTCGCTCCTTGCGGACTTGAGACGAAGCTTGTTGATTTCTGGGTTTGCGACGAGCGCGAGCGTGACGGCGTCGTCGAGCGTCTTGACATGGACTTGTGCGGAGGCTGTGCGCCATTTCTCCGTTTCGGACTTCCAGTCCACCGGACTTGGCTCGTACGACCTGCAGCCCGCGCAGACGAGCAGCAGAGTCAGCGTCGCCACGATGCTTGTAGTTTGTTTCACGTCGCCACCGTCCTTTCCTTTTGAGGTGAGAAGCGCCACGGCCGGCAATACGAGCATGTTCAGCGCAGTCGCTGAGATGAGCCCGCCGAACTGGACGATGGCCAGCGGCGCCAGCAGCTCCCCGCCTGGCTTGTCGGCGGCGAGCACGATGGGGATGAGCCCGAGAATCGTCGTCAGCGACGTCATCAGTATCGGCACCATGCGTTCCATCGATCCGGTGACAATCGCCTCCCTTGGCGAAAGGCCCGTCTCCTCGAGTTCGCGGTAGCGGTTGAGGAGCAGGAGTCCGTTCCGAAGGACGAACCCGATCACCGTGACGAAGCCGATCAGCGACGCCACGGAAAGAACGGGGTTGGTCAGATGCACGGCGGCGATTCCGCCCATCAGGCAAAGCGGCACGTTAATCATGACGATCGCCGCGGCCCTACCCGTCTTCAGGGCCATCGTCAGAAGGACGAATATCGCCACGAGCAGCCCTGCGCCGAGTACCGCTAGCCGCCGTCCGGCGCTCTGGCGCGCCTCGTATGTGCCGCCGTACGACACGGTGCATCCCGCCGCCCTGACCGTAGGCTCGATGGCCTTGCGGATGGCCTCGACTAGCGATCCAGTGTCGGACGTGGCGGACGCATTGCACGTGATGAGCGCCTTCCGCCGCGTCTGCTCTCGTATGACGAGGTTGGACGCCTCCTCGCGGTAGACGTGCGCGACCTCTTCAAGCCGACGGCGCTTGCCCGTGGGCGAGACGAGGACGAGCGAGCGGACGTCCTCTGGTGTCAGTTCGGCGCCGTGTGAATCGAGGCGCACGACGAGGTCGCGCACCTTGAATCCCCGTCGCACCGTCCCGACCGTCCTGCCGTTGAACGCCGTCGAGACCTGTTCGCCCGCATCCTTCAACGTGAGGTCCATTGTGGCAAGCGCCTCAAGGTTGTAGTCAATCCTGTATGTGGCCACCATGACCTCGCGGTTCGCGCGCACGTCCGCCACCTCGGGCAGAGTCGAGAGGATGTCCTTCACCTTTGCGGCGACGTTGCGCAGAACGGCGAGGTCTTCGCCGAACACGTTTATCGCGAGCTCCGCCTCGGTGCCGGAAAGCGCCGCGCTGATGCGGTGGGCGATTGGATAGCCCACCATCGTAGACACGCCGGGGATCCCTCCGAGGTTCCGCCGGATCGTCTCGCGTATGAGGCTGGCGTCCGCCTGCATGTCCACGCGCACGACAAGCTCGGACGTGGAAGGCGGCTCCGCATGCTGGT